>CAYTSO010000001.1:0-41135 GCA_964440545.1 uncultured Candidatus Saccharibacteria bacterium
TACTACTCCGTCTTGCCAGGTGACGAATCCAACCGTTAATTTGACTGCTAATCCTTCTAGTATTCAAGCTGGGAATAGTTCTACTTTGAGTTGGACTTCGACAACCGCAGATTCCTGTTCAGCAAATTGGACATCTAGTCATGCAACCTCTGGTTCTCAAATAGTTCACCCAACATCTACAACCACTTATGATATTACTTGCTATCGCGAGGATCAGGCTTTTTATGATACCGCAGTTATCACAGTCTCTCAGCCACCTGCTACTTGTCAGGATCCGAATGCTACAAACTATGGTGGTTCTTTGCCTTGCGTGTATCCGCAGGCTAACCCCACCGTTAATTTAACAGCAAGTCCTTCAAGTATCCAATCAGGACAAAATTCTACTTTGACTTGGACTTCGACAAATGCGACATCTTGTTCTATTTCACAATTTGGAAGTGTATCTGTTAACGGAAATCGATCGGTTTCTCCGACTTCTACCGCTACTTACTCTATCACTTGTTCTGGAAGTAATGGCGCCCAAGCGACCGACACCGCCACTGTTACTGTAGTCCAAGCAGCCACTTGCCAGGATCCAAATGCTACGAACTATGGTGGTTCTTTACCTTGCGTATATACAATTTTTAATCCAACAGTTGATTTAATCGCCAACCCTTCAAATATTCAGTCAGGGCAAGCATCTACTCTTTCTTGGACATCCAACAACGCGACCTCTTGTTCTGCATCCTGGACTTCTAGCCATGGAACCTCCGGAACACAATCTGTTTATCCATACACAACCACAACTTACTCAATAACTTGCTATCATATTAGTGGAACTTCAGCGACCGACACCGCCACCGTTACTGTAAATCAAGCAGCCACTTGTCAGGATCCGAATGCTACGAACTATGGTGGTTCTTTACCTTGTGTATACAACAACCAAAACCAACCAACAGTAAATCTTTATGCTAGCCCAACAAGTATTCAGCTTGGACAAAATTCTACTTTAACTTGGACTTCTACCAACGCAAATTATTGTTCCTCTTATTGGACAACCAACACCGCAACGAATGGTTCTGGTTTGGTTGTTCCAACAGTTACCACTACTTACACAACAACTTGTTATGGTTCTAATGGAACCCAAGCAAGCGATTCAGCGATAGTGTACGTAAATCAAAATAATAATAATACTTGCCAAGATTTAAGCGCTATTAATTACGGAGGTTCATTGCCTTGCGTATATCAGCACCAGAACAAACCTACGGTAAATATTTATGCCAATCCCTCAACCACTAAATACAAGGGCTCAAGCACGATCACTTGGAATTCGCAAAATGCAAACTATTGCTATGCAAGTAATGGTACTGGAAACTGGCCCGGAGATAAAAATACTTCTGGCTCTTATTATGCAAAAAACTTAACGCTTCCAAGCAGAACATATACCATTACTTGTAATAATAATTACGGATCGTCCAGTGATTCTGTTACCGTATACACACTACAACCAACTTACAACCCTAGTCCGAAGCCAGTTGTTCCCCTTACTTCATTGGTTTTAGTTAATTCTTCCATCGATCGCAATCAACCAATTGTCCCTACTCTTGATAACACCAGGCCATGCCCAGGAGATGAAATTAATTACGCAATTAATTATCAAAATGTTGGAACTGGTTCTATCTCCAATCTTGTTTTGAGGTTAGATCTTCCCTATGAAGTGGACTACCTTTTTTCTAATCCAAACAACCCGAACATTTCTGGAAATACGTTAATTTTCAACCTGGGGACATTGAAAGCAAATGGCCAGGGCACGGTTACTGTAAGAGTGCGAGTAAGAAGCAACGCCTCTGCTGGGGCCCATCTGAATTTTCCTGCCACTCTTTCTTACCTTGACCCCGCAGGATTCTCTCAATCTGTAAGCACAAATATTACTGCTCAGGTTTGCGACGATTCAGATGATGGAAAAGTTTTAGGCGCAGGTGTTCTCTGGGCTGGCTTTTTCCCAACAAATCTCTTTGGCTGGCTTTTGCTTATAATTTTTATTCTAGTCTTGGCTCTTTTGGCCAAATATCTCTTTGCTAAGCAAGAAAAAGAAATTAGCCCCGCACCAGCACATTAAAAAACTAATTACAATAATTGAGCCAAAAAACATAGCATAAATTATGCTGTGTTTTTTGTGTTATATTTAGGCTATGTTATTTCCAATGAGAATTAATAAATATTTGGCATTCAAAAAAATTTCCACGAGGCGTGGGGCAGACGAACTAGTGGTAGATAAAAAGGTGTTTATCAACGGTAAACTAGCCATGCTCGGGAGTCAGGTAAATGAAACTGACATGGTTGAGGTAAAAGGAGCCAAAAAGAAAGAATATAAATATTATGCTTACCATAAACCAATCAATGTTGAAACAAATTCTCCACGAGAGGATTTATTTCCTCTCGGCCGATTAGATAAAAATTCCCATGGCCTTTTAATCCTCACCAATGATGGACGCATTACCGACCAGCTTTTAAATCCAAAATATTTTCACGAAAAAGAGTATGTTGTTCGAACTTCCAAAAAACTGCGTTCTAGTTTTAAAAAGAAAATGGAGGGCGGAGTGAACATTGAAGGATATGTGACAAGGCCTTGTAAAGTAAAAATCATAAATGAAAATACTTTTCGGGTTATCCTAACAGAAGGTAAAAAACACCAAATCCGCCGAATGTGCTCTGCCCTCTTTCAAGAAGTTGCTGATCTAGCGCGCGAGAGAATTATGAATATAAAATTGGGCAATTTAAAGTCAGGTGGCTTGAGAGAAATAATAGGGAAAGAATTAGAAACCTTTCTGAAATCTCTGGGGTTGACAAATGGAGTGTAATACGCTATACTTGATAGACAAAGTAGGTGCGGAAAGAGTCGATTTCTTAAATATTCTATTTGTAATTTAACAACTAAACAACAATATCAATGACTGGTACTATCAAAAGACTCACTGATAAAGGTTTCGGCTTCATCGCAGCAGAAGGGCTAGAGAAGGATTTATTCTTCCACAGCAACTCTCTCGTTGGCGTAACCTTTGATGAACTCAAAGAAGGAGATACTCTTTCTTTTGAGACCGAAGAGTCACCAAAAGGATTGAATGCAGTGAACGTACAACGCGCATAACATTCTCTAATTAAAAAAGCCCCTAGTGGGCTTTTTTAATTTTGGGGCATAAACTTATTTAACTAGTTTTGTTAAGCGAGACTTCTTTCGCGCAGCGTTGTTTTTTTTAATCACTCCCTTTTGGGCGCTTTTGTCTATGGTCTTATAAGCAGCAGAGAGCAGTTTTTTAGCTTCGGCCTTATCGGTCCTGGCAAGTTTTTCTATTTTTTTAATTATTTCCTTCATTAGTTTCTTGCGCTGGTCATTAAAGGCCTTCTTGCGGGAAGAAACTCTTATCGCTTTTTTGGCTGATTGTGTTATTGGCATGAATGTAATTTAACAGAAAAAACTTTAAAAAGCAATATGCTATAATAGACCCATGATAGGAAGTATTAAGGGAAAAATAACCCTAAAAACAGAAAAATTTTTAATTATTGAAACAGGTGGGGTGGGATATAAAATAAATGTTTCTCCTGACACTCTGTCAAAAACAAAAAAGGCTGAAGGAGAACTTTTGCTTTGGATCCACAGCCATATCCGTGAAGATGCTTTTGACTTATATGGATTTTTAGACAGACAAGAATTAGAATTTTTTGAAATGCTTATTAATGTCTCTGGTATTGGACCGAAGGGGGCTTTAGTAATTTTAGGAGTTGCTCCTATCGAAACATTAAAAAGGGCCATCGGTACTGGGGACACAAGCTACCTGACAAAAATATCAGGTATCGGTAGAAAAACGGCAGAAAAAATTGTATTAGAATTGCGCGACAAAATTTCGGATAAGGTAAAAAATATAGAAAGCGGAACTTCCTTGCAAGAGGAGTTGGACGTACTGGAGGCACTTAAGTCTCTGGGCTATTCTCAAAATGAAGCTCGTGGCGCATTAAAGAAGGTGCCCCAGGAGGCAAATACCAATACAAAAATAAAGGAGGCGCTAAAAATTCTAGGTGGTAAATCCCAGTAGCAGGCAGGGCTCGCCACTAGACGAATAGTTTATTTAGAAAAAAAATAATTTTTTATTCCAGCAAAAGTATAATTAGCCATACTGGTATAGTGCTTATAGCGCGTAGCACTGTTTCCAAATCTGTAAATATAACCGTACTCTATTAGTACCGAACGAACACTAGGAGTAAGTGTTTCATTTGACCCCAGGGCAATTAATTTTTGATCTGCTACTAGACCCCCTAATTCTTTTTCGTAGTTGCTTACGATATACTTTTTGTTTAGCTGCATGTGAATATTCGCTCCAAGCAAAATACTTTCTCTAGAATTAGCTAGCTGCGCGTCCGGGACGTAAATGGCAAAACCTTTATATTTCCCTACTGTCCATTTATTGGCGCGTGGGTAGTCATTAAAATGAATATGAATAACCGCGTCCATTTTATTTTCATTCGCCCACTTATTAATACCATAAAGAATAACTGAAACATCTTCTGTCACTGGGTTATGGAAAACATTTTCCTTTTCAATAAAATCTCCGTTCTCAATTTTATCTCGTATTTCTTTTTTGGCTTTTTCCTTAAAGGCCAGGATCTTTTCTCTTTGAGTAGAAAAATAATCGGCAAACTCTTTTGTGTATCCTTTGCTGTCACGAGTAATATATACTTCAAAATGTTTATCCTTTTTTAGAAGTTCGTAAAGCTGAGTAGCTAGGGCTAGATTCATATCCGCTTCCTTCAAGTTTCCATATTGAGCACCCCAGACATTATTGTCATGGCCTGGCACTAATAAAATCTTAATAGGCGTCTCCGCCTGGGTTAAGGTAAAAGGAACCAATAGAGAAACGAAGAAAAATAGAGTAAATAAAAATCTTTTCATCATAGTATAATGATAACATGCCTGAGCTCCCGGAGGTAGAAACAACAAAAAAGGGCCTGCAAAAGACCATTTTGGGCCTTACTATTAAGGATGTCTGGACAGATCTATCTACTAAAGACAAACGAAAAAAAGGCACTATTGCTGATCCGAATTATTTCCCTATTTTTAAAAAAGGAGTTTTAAACAAAAAAATTATTTCGGTAGAAAGACGAGCGAAAAATATTTTAATTAACCTCTCCGGAGGAAAAACAATACTTGTGCACCTAAAAATGACGGGTTATCTTTTTTATGGTAAAAATTCAAAAATTAAATTCGCTCATGTTATTTTTACTTTATCTAACAAAAATTATTTGGTTCTATCAGATATCCGCAAATTTGGAAAAGTTGCCTTGCTTGATACCAAAATTGCCCATGACAGTAAGCATTTAAACAATGTCGGACCTGAGCCGTTAGATAAAAAATTCACATTAGAGAAATTTAAAGAAAGTCTGAATAAAAGAAAAAACGGTAGGATTAAAGCAGTTTTGATGGATCAAAGTATTCTTGCCGGCATCGGTAATATTTATTCCGATGAAATATTGTGGCGGGCAGGTGTAAACCCAGAAAGAAAAGTTTCAAAGATTAACGAAAGTGAAATGAAATTAATATTCAAAGCAATAAAAGAAACTTTGAAGAAAGGAATAGATTTCGGGGGAGATTCAATGTCAGATTATAAAAATATTTATGGTCTACCAGGAAAATTTCAATTGCACCACGAGGCCTATCGCCGCACAGGAGAAAAATGCCGAAAGAAAGGTTGCAAAGGCATTATCAAAAGAATCATCCTCAATTCCCGCAGCGCCCATTTTTGCCCTACACATCAAAAATAGCGATTTCTTAATTTGTGCATATTCCCGTGTTTCAACAGTCCTAAATAAGATTGAATTGTCTCTGGTTTTGGATTGCTTTTTAAGTTTTTTAATACTCTCCTTTTTGTCGCAGTTCTCAAAACTCGATGCTTTGAATAATGCACCCAACCGAGAAAATCAATTCCAGAAGCAATGGTTTCTGTGGAAATTTTGTTGGGGTGCAATTGTAATTTAAGCTCTTCTTTTAGATATACTACGATATATTGTAGTATAAGGTTTAAGTAATTTTTGTTTTCGCTTAATATCACAAAATCATCTGCGTATCTTGCATAATATTTTACCTTCAGTCGTCTTTTCACAAATTGGTCAAATTCATTCATATAAATATTCACCAAGAGCTGGGAAGTTAAATTGCCTAAAGGGAGTCCTTTTTGTATCTCCGCTATAGCTGAGATTGAACTGAAGCTGTCTATCACCCGCCCTAAAAGCCAGAGAATATTTTTGTCTTTGATATGTTTCTCCAAAACCTTTTTCAAAACTGCGTGGTCAATATTCGCGAAGAATTTTTTAATGTCACATTTTAGGACATAACATGTTTTTGTATCGTTTTTGGAAACCTTGCGGTGAAATTCACGCAATCTATTTATCGCCCGATGTGTTCCCTTATTTTCTCTGCAAGAATATGAATCATGGATAAATTTTTTATCAAAATATTCATAAAGTTCCTGATATATTAAATGGTGAAGCAATCTATCTCTGACTGTTGCTTTGTGTATTTGTCTTGGTTTTGGGTCGGATATATTAAAAGCTTTGTATTCACCATGTTTATAGGTTTTATTTTTCAAATCATTATGAAGTTCAAAAATATTATCCATCAATTTCACTTGAAACAAAATAACGTCTTTCTTGTTCTTCTTCCCCGGTAAAAATTCCTGCCATGCCTTGAGCAGTTTTTCTATCGTTATGATACTATCGTAAGCATGGATAAATCTTCTCATATCTCTAGGACCCCCCCCCGCAGCGCCTTCAGCGCTTTTAAAAGCAAAAACAGCATATTCTCTTTGGTTTAAAATATACAACGACTTTCCAAAAGCTCACCGCTATACCTTGGGCGGAAAAATTGAAGATTATTTTCTTGGACTTTTAGAAAATATTTTTATTTCTATTTATCTGCCACCGGAAACTAAAATCTCTCGGCTCGTCGTCGCTATTTCCAAACTAGACGGAGTAAAATTCTTTTTGCAAATAGCTTGGGAAAACAAATGCATTAAAGATGAAAAATATTCTGTACTTTCCGAACATCTACAAGAAATCGGCAAAATGCTCGGTGGTTGGAAAAAAGGACTGGAAAAGAAAACTCCTCCACAAAAGTAGAGGAGAAAAACAATAATTTCGAGAGAACACCTGGTTGCCATCGTTCCATGTGTTCGGGTTCTCGACGAGGTTCGCATTGACATTCCAGCCGTCATCGTTCCAGTTCACATTGACCGTGCGGAGCACACTAGCGTTATCGTACACGAAACCATCTATTTCACTGCCGACTTGAGTATAATTTAATATCAAAAGTCGTGCTGTATATTATTTAAGGGAGTAGAACCCTACCAGTTTCGTGCACCAATTCTTGTTATTTTTTTATAAAGAAAATTTTCCCCACTCTCGCGCAAGGCGTACCCAGCGCGACTCTCGAGAAAAATATCTTAAGACCATGACGCGGAAGGATTAGCCGCCACGTAATTCATGATTTCAGGGTTAGTATAACAAAAGTTTTGATTAAAACGAAAAGGCACTCGACCCGCCGAAGCGAATCGAGTGCCAAAGAGTCTCAGGACCTAAGGGTCAAAACCCAAAGATCCCAAGGATTTAAGAATTGCGAGAGAACACCTGGCGGCCAGCGAGCCATGTGAACGGGTCCTCGACGAGGCTCGCATCGACATCCCAGCCGTCATCGTACCAGCTCACACCGACCGTGCGGAGCACACCGTTCTGATCTTTGGCGTAGAAGATGTTGGCATGGCCGTTGGTGAGCAGAGCGCCATCTTCGCCATTCGGTTGCTTCGCCATTAGACCGTAGATCTCGGTGAGGGTTATTTCCGCTTTCGCTTCACCACCAAGTTCGACGATGATGGGACCGTCCGCTGAAGACTTCCGAAGCCTCGTGCAACGGAGCGTTTGTTCCTGGATTGGGTCCTCGGTCTTGCCGTCGCTCGAGAGGAACCATTTGGTGAAGTTATCCCAAACCGCCGAGATCTTCACTGGAGCGACGCTCTTGGTGTTGACGACGAACTTGTCGCGAGCGATGAACTTGTTAGTGGTGGCGGAAATATGGACGCTTGAAATAAGTTCGAGGAGGGTTTCCTCGATTTCTTGGATGATCACCTTGACCTTTCTCGCGATGATTTTTTCCGCGACCTCTTGGCCTCCCAGGATGTTGAGCAACGCTTCATCTTGTCCGCGATTCCATGTACCGTACTTGCAAGACATGGTTCCTTACCTTTCTCTGGCTATTTGCCAGAAAATTCCCTCTACCCGAGGTTGTTGGGGCGTAGCAACAAAATTGTCGCCGCAGCTTTTAGGGCACTAATTTCATGCGCTAAAAGCTGTGGCGATTTCATTTTCTCGCAATATTAAAGAACTTATAATCTTGGTATTATATAGTAAAATTATAGTTTTGTCAATTTAGATATTAAGCATTCTAAACAATGCAATCCCGGTTGCCACAGAGACATTTAGGGATTCTTTTTTGCCGTGCATCGGGATCTCGGCAATTACGTCGCATTTTTTGAGAATATTTTGAGGCAAACCTTCCACTTCTGCCCCGACGATGAAAGCATTTGCCTGCCCTGAGCGTAGTTGAAGGGTTTTGTAATCAATCGACTCCCTGTCTTGTTCTAACCCAACAATATAATACCCTTCCCTTTTTAATTTCGAAATCAAAGCAATAATATTTTTTTTCTGCTCCCATTTTACAAATTCCTCCGCCCCGAGGGCGGACTTCGCTAAATCTTTCCTTTTTCTACCAAATCTATCTAGGGGCGTTGGGGTGTAGCCCGTCAAATAAATTTCATCTATTCCCGCCGCGTCCGCCGTACGAAAAATCGCTCCTACGTTTTCCACACTTCGTATATCGTGCAATATTAAGATGTTTTCTCTATTTTCTTTTATAGTCCGCCCGCTCGGGATCGAACCGAGGACCTTCTCCTTAAAAGGGAGCTGCTCTACCAGCTGAGCTACGGGCGGAGGTGTTTTACTGTTACCTACCAAAACAGCTACTGGCGGTCAAATTTGATAATAACATACTTTTAAAACGCTTCAAGTAAAAATTGCTCCAGAGCGGACTCAGCGTCGAGGCCTGCCTTGCGAGCTTCAGGCAAAAGGTAGGATATCCGAGCCGCATGGTTTTTAAGTTGTTCTTCGGTAAATTTACTAAAATTTTTTCTTAAAAGAAGATCTTTAATCTTCCAAAAAAGCACACCCACAATCTCTTCCAAACTCACCCCAATATCTACTGCTTGCCTGAAATAAATCCAGGTATTTAATTTATCCTTGTTGGCAAAAGCGTTGGCTACTAAAAAATTATCGTATTTTTCTTTTTTTTCTTTCGGTAATTCAAAAACATTCAACTCTGCTCTGGCTTTTTTAAAGGCATCTAAATTCGGCTTACTTAATTTACCTTCCAAAAAAACAAAGGTGTTTAGTGAGTCTCCTATTAATTTTAATTTATCCAAAATAAAATTTCTCGTTTCCTCGTGCTCAAAAATACCTTGAAAAATTACAGCGCTTACGGGGGAAAAAAGACTGGCCCCGGAATAAAAACTTTCAACTTGGGGCGGGTTAAAACTATTTCTCGTTATAAAAAAAATTTCAGTGGAATTTATTCCCGCCTGACCAGGCAAAGACCTCATAAATTTTTCGTAATTTAGAATTTTGTTCTTAGCGTCATCGCCAGCAAAAAGGTATATCATAAACTAAAACTTAACTATTTTTTTGTATTCCTGATAAGGAATACCGTATTTTTCTTCAAGAAGTTTTTCTTGTTTATGTAAAAGAGTAAATTTTAAAAAAATAAAAGAGATGAAGGCTAGTAGTGTGACAAAAAAAGCATTAATGGTCATGCCGAAACCAAGCATCAATAGAAAAAGACCCCAATGGGTCGGCCCACGAGTATATTTGTAGGGTCCTCGGTAAAAAGTATCTTTTGTAATATTTTCTTTTTTCAAGGTTCGAGATGTCTTTTGCGCCCAAAAAACTAAAAAGGTACCCAGCGCTAAAAACAATACGCCGATCGGCTTCATTAAATAACTGTCGGAAACCCGATAATTAAAAAATAAATCTAGGCAAATTCCGACAAGAAAGAAGACAAAAAAAACGGAATAAGAGTAGGCTAAAACCTTATGGGGACTGCTTTTTTGTTTTTCTTTCTCTTTTTCCATTTATCTATTGTAGCACAAAAATAGTTATTTAATTTCCATAAAATTATTTCCTACACCAGAATGCACTAAGAGAGGAATTTCAGTTTTATAATGTAAATAGGACCTTTCTAGCACCTCCTCCATTGCATTTTTTATTATTTTTTCTGCCTCTTTTAATGATTCTTCTTTTATTTCATAGACTAATTCGTCGTGGATTTGAAGAACCAGTCGGACTCCTTGTGCTAACCCTGCTTTTTGTAAATCTTCTTCTGTATACTTTAATGCCAGCTTAATAATATCTGCCGCCGTGCCCTGGAGGGGGGCATTGGTAGCAGTACGCTCGGCCATGTTTTTTAGAAATGGAATTCTAGATCTGATGTTTGGAAAATAGCGCTTGCGACCAAAGAGTGTCTCGGTAAAAGAATTTTCCCTGGCAAATTCCTTTACTTTCTCTAAATACTCTCGCACTCCGGAAAATTGTTTAAAATAATTATCGTAAAACTTTTGGGCTTCTTCTCTGGTGCCTCCAAGATTCTTTCTCAGGGCTGAAACCCCCATTCCATAAATGATGCCAAAATTTATTACCTTGGCCCTGCGGCGCATTTCTCTGTCTACTTTTTCTATCGGGACACCAAAAACAAAAGAAGCCACCCCGGCATGAATATCTTTTTTTTCTTTAAATATTTGGGTCATTTTTTTATCTCCCGAAAGCATTGCCACTACTCGCAATTCAATCTGACTATAATCAAAAGCAGCCAGCTTGTGTCCTTTTGGGGCAACAAAACCACCTCGAATTTTTTTTCCCAGCTCTGTCTTGATGGGTAAATTTTGTAAATTTGGATCTTGAGAAGAAAACCTGCCGGTAGTAGTGCCATTTTGTAAAAATTTTGCGTGTAGTCGTCCGTCTTCGGCAACCATCTTGGGAATGACATCAATATAGGTAGAAAGTAATTTTTGTATTTCTCGATAAGCTAAAATTTCCTTAATAATTGGATTATCTTCCTCTAGTTCTTCTAAAACTGAAACCTTTGTAGAAAAGGAACCACTGGCTGTTTTTTTCTTTCCAGACCTTATTCCCATTTTTTCAAAAAGCACTTCTCCTAATTGTTTTGGGGAATTAATATTAAATTCTGTGCCAGCTGTTTTGTATATTTTTCTTGTTAGATCATCGAGTTCTTTGTGATACTCATTTGATAGTTTTTCAAAATATTCTTTGTTTATTAAAACTCCATTTTCTTCCATTTTTTTTACAATAGGAATAATCGGTTTTTCTATTTCTTCATATATTTTTTCTAATTTTTGTTTTTTGAGTTCTTGAAAAACATGTTGATAGGCTATTTCAAAGGATTTTGTCTTAGCAAAAAATAATATATCCTCAGGTTTTGGATTTGGAATGTCAGAATTAATAAGCCAAAGAGCAATACTTGCTTCTTGGAGTTTTTGTGGGTCAATTGTCTCTTTATTAAGAGAATTTTGAAGATTTTCCAACGGTCTAGCCGGGGTAAGGGGCCCCGGAGAACCGAGGACTTGAGAAAATCCTTCTAAATTCACGCTGTGATTATCTCCAAAAAAATTCTTGAGCCGGTTAAATAAACTTCTAAATTCAAAAAGTGCAAAGACCTCTTCTATTTTTTTAGGATCCGCATTTTCCCAAAAAGTTTTTTCGGGGAAGACAAACTTTATTGGAGCATCGGTGCGGATAGTAGCTAGTGTTTTGGAAAAAAGAGCCTCTTCTTCGTTTTCTTGTAGTAACTTTACAATTCTTTCCTTAATGCCTTCCTTGCGTAATACTAAGGGGTCTTTTTTTATTTTTTTATACAGTTCTTCAATTGTTCCAAATTTTGAAATTAATATTTCTGCTGTTTTTTCTCCTATCCCCTTAACCCCAATAATGTTATCGGACGGATCGCCCCGTAATCCTTTATAATCCGCCAAGAGCGTGGGTTTAATATGAAATCTCTCGAGTACTGCATTTTCGTCATATAAAATAGTATCGCTAATTCCCTTTTTTAAGGTATAAACTTGCACTTTCTTATCATCCACTAACTGCATTGTATCCATATCTCCAGAGGCAATAATAATTTTTATATTTTTATCCTTCTTGTATTTTTCAACAATGGTCCCTAAAATATCGTCAGCTTCAAAACCCGGACTATCGTAAATAGGAATATTAAAAGCGTCAAAAATAGCGCGCGAGTTCTTTAATTGAGCGACGAGGGCTTCGTCTGCTTTGGCTCGCCCTGCTTTATATTTTTCATAGGCTTCATGCCTAAAGGTTTTTTGTGGTAAATCATAACAGGCAATAATATAGTCCGGTTTTAGCTCGGTAATTATTTTCATCAGCATGCTGGCAAGACCATATAGAGCACCCGTTGGTTCGCCCTTAGAGGACAAAAACTCAGGCAGCGCATGGTAGGCTCGGTGAATAATCGCATGTGCATCGAGTAATACAAGTGTTTTGTTTTCTTTTTTCCCTTGTTTAGCCATTAGATAAATTATAACATTTAAGATATACCCGAACACTTATTTTGAATTAAATAAGTGTTCGGGTATACTTTATTATAAATGGCTTCATTTAATGAGGAAAAACAAAATAAGCAACTGGACGAGATACACAGACAAGAAGAAGAACAACTGGTGGCTACTTTAGCAGAGTCAAAATATCACCTCCCTTATGTTGATCTCGCTCGTCTGAGCGTAGACAACGAGGCCCTCCGAATAATATCTGAAAAGGATTCTAGGGAAATGAAAGTTGCCGCATTTAAACTTTTTGGAAAAAATATTTTTATAGCGGTGCGCTCTCCTAATGATGATCTCTTGAGAAAAATGAAAGAGGACATGGAGAGAAGAGGATTGGTCCCTACTTTTTATATGGTATCCTCCGCCAGTATAAACAAGGTTTGGGATAGATACAAAGAAATTTCCATGGCGGAAACCTCAAGGGTGGGAGGAATAGATATTTCTGGAGAAATTTTAAGGGATATCTCAAAAAAAATAGAGAAAATGCAGGACATTCAAAAAATGGTTACTGAAGCCCTAGAGGGAAATAAAATTCATAAAATTTCCCGTCTGCTTGAAATTATTTTAGCTGGAGCGATCGCCATCAAGGCCTCCGACATCCACATAGAACCAGAACAAGAGAGGGGCAGACTAAGGCTTCGTCTCGATGGAGTATTGCAGGATACAAATTTTTTCGGGTTGGAGGTGTACCGACTTTTAAACTCTCGTATTAAGCTTCTCTCTGGCGTGAAATTAACTTCAAAAATAGCTCAGGACGGGCGTTTTAGTATCATAGAAGAAAAAGAGGAAATTAGTATTCGTGCCTCCTTTATTCCCGGCGCCTATGGGGAATCAATAGTTATGCGTATTTTGGATCCAAAATCTATTCAAGTAAAATTGGAAGAAATCGGAATAGATCCTTTTCTCTTTTCAATAATTCAAGAAGAAATTTCAAAACCTAATGGCTTAATTTTAGTCACCGGTCCTACTGGCTCCGGAAAAACTACCACCCTCTATGCTTTTCTGCGAAAAATTTATTCCCCGGAAATAAAAATAATCACTATTGAGGACCCAGTAGAATATCACCTAGCCGGAGTAACTCAGACCCAAACTAATGAGGAAAAGGGCTATACTTTTGCTGAAGGACTGCGCTCAGCCTTACGTCAAGATCCTGATGTGGTAATGGTAGGAGAAATTCGTGACAACGAAACAGCAGAGATTGCTGTGCAATCAGCTCTTACGGGTCATATAGTTTTTTCTACTCTGCACACCAACAATGCAGCTGGTGTTATTCCTCGTCTTATTAACCTTGGAGTAAATCCTAAAATTTTAGTTTCCGCCTTGTCCCTTTCTATGGCACAACGTCTAACCCGTAAACTATGTCCTCTTTGTAAAAAAGAAAAAGCTCCCACTGAAGAAGAATTAAAAATTCTAAAAGATGTAATGGAAAGTATAAAAAATGAAGGAAAAAGCCTTTCAAATTATAAGATTGACCCCAACGCGCCAATCAAACTATTTTCAGCTGTTGGTTGCGAAAAATGTAACATGACGGGATATAAGGGACGTATTGGTATTTTTGAAGCGATAAAAACAGACGAAGCTATAGAAAAAATAATACCAGAAAATCCAAGTGAGCGTGAAATAAAAGTTGTCGCTCGAGCACAGGGAGTTCTTTCAATGCGCCAGGACGGAGTGGTAAAAATATTAAATGGAATCACCTCTATTGAGGAAGTCCAAGGCGTGGTTGACCTAACCGAGGAATAGTCTCTCGGTTTTATCTAGATTAATTTTATAAAAAATTAAATAAAAAAAGCATTAATCTCTAAACAATCCTTTTGGGGCTATGCCCCAAGAGTAACGGAATATTATAGGATAGTACCAGCGAACTAATTAAAGTGCCAAAACGTCCTACGCAAATCCGTATAACCTGTGGCTGATTGCTTAGAGATTAATGCCTTCTCTTTCTATTAAAACTACATTTTTAATCTCTTTAAATAATTATACTATGATGAAAAGAGTAAAAAATGATATAATGTGCAAAGCTATGTGTATATTATGTTGATAAAATGGTTACATAACTAATATAGCATAAAACTAAACAAATGTCAAGAAAAACTATTAAAAAACCAACTAATCCAAGTCTAGAAAAAAACGCCGTTAATATTGATGTTTTTTTAGATCAAACCCTCCGCCCTACTCGCTGGGACGAATATATTGGGCAAAAACACATAAAAGACAACGTTAAAATCTTATTGCGGGCTGCTGAAGAAAGAGGACACATTCCTGAACATCTCTTATTTTATGGTCCCCCGGGGCTGGGAAAAACAACCCTGGCTCACTTGATAGCTAAGGAAACCGGCCGACAAATGAAGGTCACTTCTGGCCCAGCAATCGAGAAGGTTGGAGATTTGGCTTCTATTCTTACAAATTTGTCCCCAGGAGATATTCTTTTTATTGATGAAATCCACAGACTTAACAAGATGGTTGAGGAAATTCTTTATCCCGCGATGGAATCTGGAGTTTTGGATATTATTATTGGAAAAGGACCGTCGGCTCGAACCATCCAACTTGATCTTCCTCCTTTTACTTTAATCGCCGCCACAACCAGGGTCGCTATGGTTTCCTCTCCCCTTCGTTCTCGTTTTTCTGGAGGAGTTTTTCGTTTAGAATTTTACTCCAACAAAGAAATTGAAAAAATTATAGAAAGGTCTAGTGGACTTTTAAAAACAAAATTACAGGACGAGGCCTTGAAGGAAATAGCGGAGAGAAGTCGCTTCACTCCACGAACAGCAAATTATTTTTTGAAGCGCTGCCGTGATTTTGCCCAGGTTCATAAAAAAGATTTGGATAAAAAGACGATCCGGGAGGCCCTAAACATGCTCGCTATTGATGAAATAGGATTGAATTCTTCTGATAGAAAATTTTTGGAAGTATTAATTGGAAAGTTTAAGGGCGGGCCAGTGGGCTTAAAAACAATTGCTGCGGCTATGTCGGAAGAAGAAACAACCGTTGAGGAGGTTATTGAGCCTTACTTAATCCAGCTTGGTTTTTTGGAGCGTTCCCCGCGTGGCCGCATCGCTACTGAAAAAGCCTATCTACATATGGGTTTTGATTTTAAAAAAAATGGAAAAATTGCCTCGGAGCAAGGAGAACTTCTATAGCCATGTCCGGACACAATAAGTGGTCACAGATAAAACACAAAAAAGACGTTACCGACGCTAAAAAAAGCAAGGTCTTTTCAAAGTTGGTGCGATTTATTTCCGTAGAAGCAAAACTCTCTGGAGGAAAGGATTCCCCCGGCTTACGCGCAGCAATTGCAAAAGCAAAAAAAATAAATATGCCGGCAGAAAATATTGAAAGGGCAATTAAAAAAGCGAGTGAGCCATCAGCTCAAGTGGAAGCGATTACCTATGAAGCTTATGGCCCTGGTGGGGTTGGAATAATTATCGAAACCTTAACAGATAGTAAAAACAGAACTGCTCAAGATATAAAACATATTCTTTCTAAAAATGGTTTTACTTTAGGCACTATCGGCTCAGTCACTTGGGCTTTCAAAAAAGACCTAAGCCCCGAAGGACTTGCTTGGACACCTACTGGCACGACCTCTCTTTCTAGTGAGGACCTTAAATTATTGGATGAGTTAGTGGAAGAACTTGAAAACAACGATGATGTACAGGAGGTATATACTAATGCTGAATAAAAAAAGAGCCCCGTGTTTGGGGCTCTGTAAGGTGGACGCACTGCGTGGAGGGTGAGCGCAGAGCGTCTCGGAGGAAGGCGATTTTTCAAACCTGTTTGCTTGGTTTTGGCCAATCAAACAAGGGATTACTAATCTAAATAAAGAATATCACAACACAATAAAAACACAACAATTGTTTATAAATGTAAAATAGTGCTAAACTTTAACCATTATGAAAATTTTAGGAATCGACCCCGGTTTTGAAAGACTGGGAATCGCGGTTTTGGAAAAAAATAACACCAATAAAGGAGAACGTGTAATATTTTCTAAATGCTTTAAAACCAAAACTGATTTGGCTTTTTCAGAGAGATTGCATTTAATAGGAAAAGAAATAAAAAGGGTAATAAAAAAATATAAACCGGATGTTCTTTCGATTGAAACCTTGTTCTTAAATACTAACCAAAAAACAGCTATGCGGGTAGCAGAAGTTAGGGGGGTCGTTATTTATGAGGCTTCCCAGGGTGGTTTAAAAATATTTGAAGCTTCTCCTCCTCAAATAAAAATAGCAACCACGGGGTATGGTGCCTCAGATAAATCACAGGTTATGAAGATGGTAAGAATTTTAACTAAAATTGATCATTCTAAAAAATCAGACGATGAGCTGGATGCTATTGCTATCGCCCTTACAGCTTTTGCAATTTTAAGATTTTAGCTTTATAGAGCTTGAATATTTTAAAGTTTGGGTTTATCCACACATTATATTGCCAACTTCTTTTGATTTTGATACAAAGTAGGCATTATTAGATTAATAAATAAAATTAATCAAAAATATTTTATATGTACGACGATGACAATGATGTTCTAGGAGAAGAAATAGACAACGAGGAAGAGTTATTGGACACTCCGCCAGAAGGGATAGAAGAAGACTTTGATCTAGAAGATCCAGACAGTAGATACCACTAAAAAAAATACCCCGGCGTGCAGCCGGGGTATTTTTTATTTAACTAAAATTTTAATAAATCTTTTCTTTCCAACTTTTAGGGTTAGATTTTCTATAATTTTAAAATTTACATCTTTAATGTTCTCCTTCTTCAATAGATTATGGATGGCGTTTTCTAAAACAAATCTTCTCCATTCACTCTTAGAAGACAGAATCTTTTTTTTTACCAACGCTTCGCTCAACAACTCCCCAGCCTCGCATTGTATTTCCTCTATTTCTTTTGGAATTTCTTTTTTTTGGAAGGTTTTAATAAAATTTTCTTCCGCTTTTTCTGCTTTTTTCTCTCCGTGGTAAATTCTTACGATTTCGTGAGCTAGCTTTATTTTAGCATCCCGGGGTCCATTTTCTTTTATTTTTTCTACCTCAGACAGAGATACTCGAGTACAAATTTCGAAGGCTGTAAAAATAAGACTGTCTGGCCAGCTCATTATTTTTCCAAACATATTAATTGAATCGTCTTCGAGGGTAACCATATTTCCCTCACTTTTACCCATTTTTTTACCAGTCGGATCTACTAAGAGTTTGGTCGTTAAAACATATTTTTCCTTTCCACGATTTTTCATCATGGTCCGTCCGATTAGCATATTAAAAGTTTGATCGTTCCCTCCTATTTCCATATCCACGCCCAAAATAACGGAATCATATCCTTGCATTAGTGGATAAAAAAATTCATGCAGGTGAATTGGTTGCCCTTCTTTGATTCTTTTTTCAAACATATCCCTTTCAATCATTTGCTGAAGAGTAAATTCTGAAGCAATTTTCATTACTTCTTCAAAAGGGAGTTTTGATAGCCACTTGCTATTAAATTTTACTTCAACTTTATTCATGTCTAAAACACTACCGGCTTGTTTGGTATACAATTTAAGGTTTTGTTTTACTTCCTCAACAGAAAGCTGCTTTCTCGTCGCTGCTTTGTCAGTTGGGTCGCCAATCCTACCAGTAAAATCCCCAATAAGTAAAATTATTTTATGCCCCAGGTCTTGAAATTCTCTCATTTTAAGAAGAATGGAGCCGTGCCCAATATGAAGAGTCGGCCCTGTTGGATCAATGCCGTTGTAAATGGAAAGTTTCTTTCCTGAGAGAAGGACTTTCTTAACCTCCTCTTTTGAGGGATATATATTTTCCACTCCGCGGGTTAATATTTCGTCTATTTTTTTGTCATCGTTTATCACCCTCATAACTCGAATAATACCATATTTTCTGCTATAATCCGAGAAATGAAGAAAATATTGAAAAAATTACGTAAAAAGAAGAAGTTGTTGCAAAACATAATACTGCTTTGCGCGGGGCTTTTTGTTTTGGGCTCGGGAATGCTCGTTGTAATGCTTGCTTCCCTAAATATCCCGGATTTTCATTCCTTTGAGGACAGGAAGGTTGCAAATTCTATCCAAATTTACGACCGCACTGGGGAAATTTTACTTTACGACATACATCAAGACTTTAAAAGAACTGATGTTTCTTTTGAGCAGATGGGTCCGAATATAAAGAACGCGACAGTTGCAATTGAAGACTCTGAATTTTACACTCACAATGGAATTCGAATAACCTCAATTATTCGCGCGGTTCTTTCTAATTTTTTTCATATTGGTATAGGTGGAGGAGGATCTACTATTACCCAGCAGTTGGTAAAAAACACCCTGTTAACTCAAAAAAGGAGTTATATCAGAAAGATAAAGGAATGGGTTCTGGCGATAAAAATAGACAAATCTATGCCAAAGGAAAAAATATTAGAGGCGTACTTAAATGAAGCTCCTTATGGTGGAAATGTTTATGGAATACAAGCAGCTAGTAAAACTTATTTTAATAAAAACGCGACAGATCTAACTTTATTAGAGGCAGCGTATCTCGCCTCAATTCCACAGGCCCCGACAAGACTTTCTCCTTATGGAGTAAACAGAGAAAAATTGGATGAAAGGAAAGATTTGGTGCTTTTTCGAATGAAAGAACTCGGGTTTATAACTCAAGAGGAATATGACGAGGCAAAAAACGAAGAGGTGGCTTTTGTTCCCCAAGCAACCCTGGGCATCCGAGCACCGCACTTTGTTTTCTTTGTTAAAGATTATTTAGAACAAAAATATGGAGCAGAAATGATGGAAAAAGGAGGGTTAAAGGTTACCACTACCCTTGATATGGATCTACAAGACAGCGCAGAACAAATTGTTAAAGAAGGAGCTTTAAAGAACGAAAAGGACTGGAATGGAGAAAATGCTGGCTTAGTAGCGATTGACCCAAAAACTGGTCAGGTTTTGGCCATGGTGGGATCAAGGGATTATTTTGATAAAGAAATAGATGGAAATTTTAATATAGCCACCGCCAACAGACAACCAGGCTCTTCTTTTAAGCCCTTTATTTACGCTACGGCGTTTAATAAGGGCTTTACCCCCGACTCAATACTCTTTGACCTGCCTACTGAGTTTCAAACAAGCTGTGACGCTTATGGCCGAGCCCTGCCTGGCCGAAGCCAAAGTAATTGTTATATGCCAAAAAATTATGATGGAGGGCACCGAGGCCCTATGACCCTAAGAGCTGCCCTGGCTCAGTCTATCAACATTCCGGCAGTAAAACTCTTCTACTTATCTGGACTTTCTGACTCACTAAAAACAGCTGAAAACATGGGAATTACAACCCTGGGAGACGTCGGCCGTTATGGACTTACTCTTGTTATTGGGGGTGGAGAGGTTACTCTTCTTGACATGACATCTGCCTATGGGGTATTTGCAAATAACGGTATAAAAAACCCGCGTACGAGTATTTTAAAAGTTGAAGATTTGAATGGAAATATTTTAGAAGAATTTGAACCCAATCCGCAGGAAGTATTGCCTAAAAATACGGCCTTAACTATTTCGGATATTCTTTCAGACGAGTCAGCTCGAATCCCTACTTTTGGGGCACATTCTGCCCTGTATATCGAAGGAAAAGACGTAGCAGCAAAAACAGGAACCACTAATAGCAACAAGGACGCTTGGATTGTCGGTTATTCCCCTTCTTTGGTGGCGGGTGTCTGGGTTGGAAACAACGACAACACTCCAATGAAAAAAGGTGGCGCGGCAATGGCGGGACCAATTTGGAATAAGTTTATGAATGAGGCATTAAAAAAATTACCAAGTGAAACTTTTGAGGAACCAAACCTAGAAATTGACCCAACCACAACCAAACCTATTCTTCGAGGAGTTTGGCAAGGAAATGAAAGCTTTTTTATAGATAAAATTTCTGGAAAATTAGCCACGGCTCTTACTCCAAAAGAAACACTGGAAGAAAAAGTAATAACAAGCGTACATTCTATTTTGTATTGGGTAGATAGAAATGATATTTTGGGGCCCGCCCCCACAAACCCAGAAAATGATCCTCAGTTCAATCATTGGGAAATACCAGTCCAGGATTGGTGGGAAAAAAATAAACAAAACTATATAGAGACAACCTGGGAAGAAAAACCGGAAGAGGAGGATGATGTTCATACCGAATCTACAAAACCAATAATTTCTATTTTGGAGCCGAATAATAATACTAAATATGAACCAGACGAAAGAATATATCTAAAAATCTCAAACTCCTCTTCTGTTCCTCTATTAAAAATAGATATTTTTATAAATAATGTTTATCTGGAAACAAGAGAAAACCCTTTCTTTAATTGGTATTTTGTACCTCAAGAACTAGAAAATTTACAAAACGTAAACGAACTGAAAATAATTTTTTACGACAATAACTACAATAAGAGTGAGGCAACCTCTGTTTTTGAAATACAACAATAGTTATCTTATTTCCCAGGGACTGTTGTTTCTAAAAATTTCATTGAGTTTTAAAAAAACCTGATCTTTTTTCATAAAAATTTCGTTTTTGTAGATTGGTTTTGTGTTTAGATAAATTATATTGTTTTTTAGCGTTATATCTCTTGTTTTTATTTTTATTCCAACAACTTCAAAAATAACATTTTTTATGATGTCTCTTTTTCCAATCTCAGAGAGAAGTATTTTTTTAAAACGGTTGAGTAGGTCTTTTATCTCAATCATTTTATTTATTCATGGGCATTATGAGATAAGTAAAAGAGGTGTCCGATACCGGGGAAACAACAATTGGTTTTGTGTCGCCAGACAATTTTATTGAAACACTGTCTGTGTTAATTGATTGAAAGCAGTCTAGAAAATATTTATAATTAAAACCAAGTTCGATGTTTTCTCCGTTTATCACCGCCTCTAGTTGGGTTTTATTTTCCCCAACCTCATTACTAGAAGAAGAAAGCTCAAGTATTTTTTCTTTTGGAAAAATTTTCAGGTTGACTTGATTAAATTTATCTGAAAATATATTAGAGAGTTTTAGGGCATTTAATAAATCTTGTTTGAGCACCACTGCTTCTGTTGAGAAAATCTTGGGTATAATTTGGCGATAATCTGGAAAAATTCCATCAATTATTCGCGAGGTTAAATAAATATTTTCAGAAGAAAAAGAAATTTGATTTTTATTAAAACATACCTTTATTTCCTCTTGAATTTCCCCAAAAACTTTTAAAATCTCTCCAATATTTTTGAACGGTATTAATATTCCAGTAATTTCTTCAATTCCTTTAATTTTTATTTTCTTTTCTGCTAGCCTAAAAGAATCAGTTGAAACAAAAACTAGGTATTCTTCTTTTGTGTATATAAACACGCTAGAAATTTCGGGTTTTATGTCTGAAACAGAGGAGCTGTAATAAACTGCTTTTATGCCTTCAGTTAATTTTTTTGCTTCGATCTTAAAACTAGATCCTGTGACCATTGGAATGGTTGGAAAATCCTCGTGGGACTGGCTTTTTAGTCTTATTTGACTCTTTTTTGTTTTGATTAAAAGGTTTCCATCTTTGTTTTCAAGAAAAATATTCTCGTTTTGCGAAATATTAGAAAAAACAGCATTTAAAACAGACCCTGAAACAGCTAGGATTCCATCTTTTTCTATTTTTGCAGGAATTTCCACCTCAATACCAAGACTTAGGTTGGTGGATCTAAACTTTAAGGACTTACCGGAGGCAATTATTAAAATCGAATTCAAAATTGGCAAGGTAAGATTTTTACTCGTTATTCTTTCTACTTGAGAAATTGCACTTTTAATTTTTTCAACCGAGCATTCTGTTTTCATAAATTGTTTATATTTTATATATAAAATTTATTAATAATATTAGTTGTGTTGATATGTGGATAAAATTTATAAACGTTACTAAATATAATTATTTTTTACTTTTTGTTTTTATTTTAAACTGAATAACCTTTTTTGTTTTTTTCTTTTTTAATTTTTTTAATTTAAAATTAATTTTTATTCTTTTTAGCCAACACTTTCTGGTTTGTTTTTCCCTACCTTTTAGGTTGGTTTTCAACAGTTATTTAAACATAATTCTTATTTGCTCTAACTCTTGTAAAAGCTGAGGGTCGTTTTTTAAGTCCGTTTTTATTTTCAAACAAGAGTGAATGACTGTAGTGTGGTCTTTCCCCCCAAGCTTTTGTCCTATTAGTGGGTAAGAAACATTAAAATCCTCTCGAAGTAAATACATTACCACCTGTCTAGCCTTAACTATTTCTTTTTTTCTTGTTTTTTCATAAACAGAAGATTCTTCAAGTTTATAATACTCTGACACAATCTTTACAACATCCTTTATCGCCATATTCTTTTTTGGCTTCATGTTGTTTTTTAAGAGATTTTTTACTTCCGCCAAAGAAAGGGGTTTGTTTTTTAGTCTATATTGGCAGACAACAAGATTTAAACTACCCTCAAGCTCTCGAATATTCCCCTGGACGGCCCCCGCGATATATTCTACCAATTCATTTTCTAATTCAACGTTTATTTCACTAAGTTTTGTTTTTAAAATAGCCAGGCGGGCTTCATATTCTGGTTCGGACACATCCACAATCATTCCAGCAGCAAAACGAGATTTTAAACGATCGGCGAGCTCCGGTATGTAATTAGGGTGCTTGTCCGAAGAAAACACTATTTGTTTATTGTTTTCATGAAAAGTGTTGAATGTATGAAAAAGTTCTTCTTGAATTTTTTCCATTTTACCAATAAATTGTATGTCATCAATGATTAAAAGATCGTATTTTCTGTATTTTTCCTTAAAAGAGTTTGCTTTATTGTTTTGCAGAGAATTTACAAAATCAGTCGCAAATTTTTCTAGAGTAATATAATGAACCCTCTTGTTTGGGTGTTTTTCTTTTATTGAATTTCCAATTGATTGAATTAAGTGTGTTTTTCCTAGTCCCGTGCCACCGTAAACAAAAAACGGATTATATTTAGTTCCTGGTGATTCTATTATTGCCTGGGCGGCTGCGTAAGCTAGTTCGTTAAAACCACCCACCACAAAAGAATTAAAACGATAACGAGGGTTTAAGTTGTCTTCGGGGTTTATGTATAAATCTTGAAGAGGAAGTTCTTTTTCAATAGTTTCAATTATCGGAGTTGTCTCTTGCTTTAAATTTTCTGTTTTTACTATTACATATTCAACAGCGCGCATGTTTTCATAAATATCCGCGATTGTTTTAGTGATAAGTCGGTGGTATTTATTTATAAGCCAATCTCGAACAAACTCATTGGGTACCCCAATATAAACAACCCCCGTTTCTTCCCTTACAATAGAAGTGTTTTTAAACCAGGTGCTGAAATTTGCTTTCGATATATTTGATTCAATTTCCTCTAAACAATTTTTCCACAACTGTTTTATGTTCATAGTCCCATATTATACTATTTGCAACCCAGAAGACAGCCTTAAAAACTTATTAACCATGTTGATAATCTGTGTAAAACTTTTTATTTGATTTATTTTCTATAATAATATAGACTCTATCATATGTCACAAACATACCAACCCAAAAAAAGAAAAAGAGCAAAAACCCACGGATTTTTAGTTAGATCCAAGACTAAAAATGGGAAAAAAGTTCTACTAAGAAGGCGGCAAAAAGGACGAAAAAAGCTAACTGTTTAATTTTATTAATTGCCGAGCCAAGGATGCTTTTAAAACAAAACAGGGTCGACAAAAAAACCGTAGAAGAAATTTTTAAGGAGGGTAAGTTTGTCAATTCTCCTAGTTTAACCTTTAAATTTGTATTAAAAAAAGGCAACACTCTTCCTAAGATTTCTTTTATTGCTCCCAAGAGAGTTGCTAAGCTAGCTATTAAAAGGAATTTATTAAAAAGAAGGGGGTATTCAGCTTTTAAAAAACAAATAAAAGACTTCCCCATAGGCCTCTTTGGGGTTTTTATTTTTAAGAGACACCAAGATGATGCCTCGATTCTCGAAAATGAAATTAAAACAATTTTACATAAACTGTATTAGTTTTTATCAAAAATACATTTCTGTTTTTAAGAAGCCAAGTTGTGTTTTTTATCCTACTTGTTCAGAGTATGCAAAAGAAGCCATTAATAAATATGGGTCTATAAAAGGCTCGAGGCTTTTTTTGTTTAGAATTCTTCGTTGTCACCCATGGCAAAAAAACCACATTGACCCCTTAAAATAAATAATTATTTAGTGGACATTTTACTATTTTGATATAAGATTAAAGAATGTTCTCAAATATCTGGAATCTTTTTTTATATCAACCATTGTTAAATGCTCTAGCTTTTTTAACTTCCGTTATTCCTGGAGGGGATGTTGGAATTGCCGTTATCCTCCTAACCATTCTAGTTAAGATTATTCTCTTCCCCCTTTCTCAAAAATCCATAGAAAGCCAAGCGGAAATGAATATATTGGCCCCAGAAATAAATAAAATAAAAACCAGCGGAGCTTCAAAAGAGGAACAAGCTAAATTAACCTTTGATTTATATAAAAAACACAAAGTTAATCCGTTTTCTGGATGTCTTCTGGTTTTAGTTCAAATCCCAGTTATTTTTGCCCTTTATTATGTTTTTTATAAAGGAATAAAATTTGATAGCACTATGCTTTATTCTTTTATACACATTCCACCTCACGAAAATCTTATGTTTTTAGGAATTATTGATATAGGAGAAAAAAGTTTAATATTAGCTATTTTGGCGGGTATTTCTCAGTATTTACAAGCACATTTTATGCCGAAACCTAGGCCACTTTCTCCTTCCAACCCTCCTTCCCCTATTGCCTCTTTTTCTGAAAGTTTTACAAAAAGCATGAGCACTCAAATGAAATACGTTTTTCCTTTTGTGGTGGCTTTTATCGCTTACAGTATTTCCGGCGCAGTGGCTTTATACTGGATTACCAGTAATTTGTTTATGGTTGCCCAACAATTTTATGTTAAAAAAGAGAAATCTTTTAAGACGGTGATTAAATAATTTGCAAATAAATAAAATTGGATGAAATTACGAGAATTTGACAAACAGAAGATATAATATAAGGTAAATATTGTGGGGTAAAATTAAAAAATGGAAAAAGAAGAAATTAAAAATTTAATAAAGGAACTAATCGAAAAAACCACAATAAAACTAAACCAAATTACTGTTGTGGAAGATAACCCGCAGAATATTTGGATTTCAGCAGAGGTTGGAGAGCCACATTTTTTTATTTCTCATGAAGGAGAGGGCCTTCACGCCCTAAATCATCTTATTCACAGGATTATTGAAGCCAAGAATCCCCCCATTACCCCCGAAGACGAAGCCCCAAGAAATAAAGTAGGTGTTTTGGTTGATATAAACGGTTTTCAAAAAAAACGAGTAGAAAATATTAGAGCGATAGCGCACATGATGTCTGAAAGGGCTCGATATTTTAAGTCAAATATAGAAGTTGACCCCATGTCTGCTTTTGAGCGTAGAATTATCCACGAATTTTTATCTAACGCTAATGATTTAAAAACAGAGTCCATGGGTACTGGGCGCGATCGTAGGGTGATAATTAAATATGTAGGATCGATTTAGTCTTATTTTAACTCTAGGCTCCACAAAAAGGAGTCTTTTTTGTTTACAAAAAAGAGATTATTCTCACTATCGTCCAATGCTAATTTAATCCCGTCAATTTCCTCCCCTGCGACCGTAGCTGGGTCTATTAAAATAGTTGCATTACCTGTTTCCATACCAACCTTCCATATTTGATCTGAAAAAGAGACCTCTCCTTGATACCAAACGTCCGGATATTGTCCGCCACCCGCTGATTTTGGAACGGCACAATATATAATAGTGCTTATTGAATTCCAGGTGCATTTTTCCGGCAAGGTTTTTATCCCTAAAGTCTCGGTTGTTTTTGTGTTTGTGTCATAAAGACCCAATAATAGGTTATTATCAGCGTAAAGAATTTTCTTTCCATCAGGGCTCATAAGGGTTGTAAGTCCATTTATTTCACCCATTACTTGTGTAAAGTTTTTGTTATTTAAATCCAATAAATACATATATCCCGGCGCTAAATAAGATGGTTTAGTGGTGAGGGTAATTTGTTTGCTGTTGGGCCACCAAGATAACCATTCAGTAAAAAGCGAATCAAATACCTGGGTTTTTTTATTGTTTGTCAGGTTTAAAATTGTACCGACCACACCTTCTTCGCTATTAAATAAATAGAATAAACTTTTAGTGTCAGGAGATAAGTTTACTTCTCTTGTATTGTCTGGTAAAAACATTCCATTTGCCACTTCATTTTCTACCAGGTCGCCACCCAATACATCTTTTGGAAGCTCGCCAATAAAAGTTTCTATGGTATAGTTGTTTGCTTTTAAATATCTCGCTACAATGATCTCCCCACGGTTCCCCAGTAAGGCCTCGTATATTTTTGGCATAGTTGTGGTTGTAAATCTTTTTTCCTGAATTTTATCAACAAAAGTTTCATATATATTTCCCGTGACTCTGTCTACATATCTTAGAGCAGGAACTAATTCAGTTTCCGGCGGAGTCGGGTTGGTATTTTGCCCAACCGAGGCATACATTTTTTCTTTTGTCCTCGTTCCAACAATTCCATCGGCGACAAGCCCCTGGCTAGTTTGCCACTCTTTTATGACATTAGCCATTTCGGTATCTAAAACCCCACTTAATTCCAAACTTAGTCCAAGGGTATTGTTAAAAAATTTTTGAAGCTCCACTACCGCTTCCCCGCTACTTCCGTTTTTAAGTGTAGTTGTGCCAAAGTTGTAAGTTACAGAGGCATTGGCCATTTCTTCTTCTGTTGGATTTGGCACCTCAGTCAATCTTTCTTTTTCAAACACAGTAAAACCGGCAACAGGTGTGCTAGATATTTTTTTTAAGTTTACGTAGGTTTCTGGCGTAGGTTCTCCTGGTTGATATCCTGAAATATCGGTTGGTGCTGTTGTTGTCGCAGGAGAGGTAGGTGAAGTGCTAGTTCCGAAGGGATTAAAAATTGAACCAAAAGTTATTTCACCGCTTTCTGTTGCCGGAGTTGGTGTTTGTCGAAAATATAAAATACCCAACGATATTATTAAAACGATGATCAGAATTATTATTAAAAGTATAAAATTTCTTTTTGACATAGCTTTTTTATCCCCCAATGTGCCAATGACCACCTTCATAATAATATAAGTTTCCTGGACCATATCTTTTGTATTTTACGGGTTGTTGGCCAGAAGGAAGACCAGAGAGGCAACTATTCAACGCGCTATTTGATTGAAGGTCTATGGTTGGGCTACCGGGCCCATGAGTGGTTCTGTGGGTGGAACCACCATGGTGCCAGAATTCTGTTCCACCGTTGAGCTGTAGGGTGACACCAGGGCAAGCAGCTTTTATTTGGTTTATATAACTAAGATTAAGATTTCTGGTGGACAAACAACTGCTTTGTCCTACATAAATACACTCAGAGTAATTTTTGCTTACACCAGGAATATTTTGGATAACCCCAATACTATCGTCCCAGGGATCGTTTTGTTTATAATTACTATTAGGGTAATTTTCACCAGGGGGTGGTGGGGGTTGTGGGGTGCTGTCTTGTATATTTACTTCCACTGTTTGCTGTTCCAAGCTCGATAAATCAGTTTTTAAAATATTTGGATTGATTGTGTATAAAATCAACCATGCCCCTAGGGCTAAAAGTAGGCCGAAAATAGCATTTCGTATTTTTTCTTTTCCTGCCTCCTTGCTTGAAACAAGCTCGCTTGTCATATACTGCAGTCCTCCAAGCACAATCATTATTACTGCCAAAATGATGCAAATACCAATAAATAAAGGGATGATTACGTTTAAATACACCCCTAAATCACCTGCCCCGGCAGTGTCCGATCCACCTAAACTAAAAGTTTCTTCGAGCCCAGGAAGAGGAGAAAGTAATTCGTACTCAGTAATTTCCGCGATGGCGGGGAAAAAAGGAACACTTAATATAAAAAATATTACAGCAATTTTTAAGAGAACTATGCCTTTTTTAAATATGTTTTTTTTCATTCTAAAAATTTATACTAATTTCTTTTTCTAGGGCTTGATAAAGTCTATCAACATTATTCAACTGAATTTTGATTTTTGAAGTTCCAGATACCCCAGGCTCTGCCCGTAATGGCAGCAGGTTTTGGTAATCAGTAAAATTCACAACCGGCTGACCATTTATAAACCAATCCCAAGCAAAAGACAAAAATCTTATATTTTTGGGAGAAATATAATAAGGAATCGCCTCTATTATTTCATCTCCAGCTATGGTGTGTCCATTTTCAATTGTTTTTTCCCAAATTGTGCCCAAAACAGGATCGTTTTTATAAAATAACATTTTTGGTTCAAAGACTTCTATGTCCACCCCAGTTTTTATTTGATATGCCTGATCCATCGTTGAAACGCTAACACTAATATTATTTACATCATCCAAATAATCACTCCAAAATATCAAGGCGTTCTTACCATAACCAGAATCATCTACGGAGTTGGTATAATTCTTTTTCCATGAATAAAACAAGTTCTTGGAATTTAATAATGAAGAACCCAGTCTTATTTCTGGCAAGGCGACCACTCTTATTTTACTATTTGCCATCGGCAGGGCCTTACCTTTATAAAAAGGAGGGACATAAGAGTCTTCTGCCTGCCAAAGCAGAGTTAGTGTCGCTGGTTTTATTATTATTGTTTTTTCTATTGAGCTACCAGAAACAGACAATTTAGCTGTTACTTTAGTTTCCTGGCCGATATTTGGCGCATTTAAGGAAAACGATTTTTTTCCAATTCCGTAATTTATATTTTTTCCATCCACAAACCAGGAAATAGAAATTCTGTCTAAATCAACCGCGTAGCTGTTTAGTGTAATGGTTACACTCTCATTAGCCCCAGGGTTCTTGGGCGCTGTGTTTATATAAATACTACTCTCCGAAACTGCCCGTGTTTCTGTTGGGGAAAAGAAAAAAACAACTAGATTTAGCGATAAAAAGATAAATAAAAATTTTAAAAACCACTTTGACATAATTTAATTATAACTTGTTATGCTTTTTTATCAAAATAAACCATCTTATAATACCTTAACATTATGTGTCAGTTATTTTTTTACTACCTCCGCCATTTCTTGCTCTTGTTTAGCTTTTTTGTTTGACAATATTTGAGAAGGATCAGAGGTAATTATTTGGTCTTCTGTGTACGAAGAAACTATCTTTATCGCGACATGTTTTAACCCGGCAAAGAAGATACCTTCCCCTACTCCAGATTCCAAAAGCAGGTATTTTTCTTCGTCTGTTAAGTTGAAGGTTTGCTGTAAGACATCTATTGTTGTGGGGGACTGTTTTAATAGAAGCTGGATAGAAGAGTTGGTGATTATTGGTACTCCATAGGGAGATTTCATAAAATCCGCCGCATCTTGGGTAATAGTAGAAAGGCCTAAATAATATTTTCTACCTCTTTTGGCGATAGAATATAAAAAGGATGCTGTGTCCTCGGATTTCATCATCCACCAAGCCTCATCCACCACTAGCAACCGTTTCTTTAAATTTTTACGCACGGTGTTCCAAATGTAATGCATTACGATATACATAGCCACCGGCTTTAGCTCATCTTCCATGTCCCGGACAGAAAAAACCACAAACTTTCTATTGATGTCCACATTTGAAGGCCTATTTAAAAAAGTTGCCCAAGATCCTTTAGTGTATTTTACTAATCTGGCCATAACCGAATCACTTCCCTCCATTCCCGACAATACCATCTCAAAATCTGAAAGGAGCGGCGGCTCGATGTTTGAAAAATCTGAGTTTGGGGTTATATCTTTCATGGCATAAGTTTCAGAAATCGCTCGATCCACCATTGAATCTTCCTCCGGAGTAAGCCCACCCAACATTAATCTAAAAAGTCCGACCAGGTTTATTATATTGGAACGCAAAACATCCTCCGCGGTTTCGTCTTCTCTTGGGATAGGTAGATCAAAAGGGTTGATGTGGTGATCAGAAGAAAGTGAAATATTAAAATATCTTCCCCCGACAGTTTCGGAAAGGAATTCGTATTCTCTCTCTGGGTCAATAACAATCACATCCGTATCAAACATTAAAGATCTTAATATTTCTAATTTTGTTGCGTAGGATTTTCCGGAACCAGACTTAGCAAAAGTTACTGAATTATAGTTTTCCAAGGAAAATCTATCAAAAATAACCAAGCTAGAATTGTGTCTATTGATACCATAGAGAATTCCCTTATCGGAAGTTAAGTCGGAAGAAATAAATGGGAAAATACTAGAAAGCGGTTCCGAATTTAACTTTTGGTGAATATTCAAAAGGTCTGTGTTTATCGGAATAACACTTTTGAAACCTTCTTCTTGTTGGAAAAGGGCCGGTTTTATATAAATAAGCTTTGATTCAAGGAGTGATTTAATTTCATTTTCTATCTTAAAAAGTTCCATCTCGTTGTCGGCGTAAATTGTTATATAAACACCCACATCAAACATTTTTTCTTGCGCTTGAATTAAATTATTACGTAAACCCTCCAAGTCTTCATAGGCGGTATCCAACATTGGATCGCGCACCATGCCCTTAGCTGCCCGTATGTTTATTTGGCTTTGTACCTCAGCGGTTTTTTTCTGAAATTGTCTCAAAATCAAAGAGGTATCTATTGGATGAATAAAAATTGAAATATCAAAAACCTTATCTAGGTTAATAATAGGAGAAAACCAGTTATCGGTTAAAAATCTTGGATAGGATATTATAAAAAAAGTACGGCCAATTTTAGCGCCCAAATTTATAGACCTCGATTCAATCTTTAAGGCGGAAGGAGCGATAACATCCTGAAGTTCTAAGTTGGCGGATTCATATATTTCTTCTGGCAGTACCGCCAAAACAGAAGCCTGGACTTCCGGGCTCCTACTTGACTTTGTTTTATTAAATAATTTTTTTAAAAATTCCATCATATCATTATTCCAATTTAATTTTTCCCTCTAGTTCTCCTGGATTAAAAACCTTATAAAACACTTCTACCACCTCTTCGGTGCCAAGCTGGGCTGACTTAATACCACAGCGAGCAAGGCCTTGTTGAATAACGGCGACTCTTTCTTCTAATTGGGATCTTTTCTCTTCAAAAGCGACCAATTTTGCAGCCTTCTCTTCCTCTTTATTTTTTCTAGAAAACAATTTATCTATTATTCCAGTATTTGATTTTAAGGTCATGCGGGTATAGGGAACTATCACGAAGAAGTTTTTTGTCATTATGCTTACTGAATCAGTAAAGTTTTTAATAAAATCCATATATTCTTTTGTTTGAAGTTTTAAAAGAGGTTCGTTTTGCACCTTCATTCTATTTTCCAAAAGCAAAAGGTAGGGTCGAATGTCTAATCTTCTGGATTGGATGGATATTTGGACAGGAAAATCTAAGGTGTTAAGAAAATTTTGAAATTGCATTATTACCGCCTGCTGTTCATCGGCTGATTTCAGCGAGAGGTTGATAGAAGTAGCGAGAACAATAGCTCGAAGGTCTTCGTTTTTGAGTACAATTATTCCATCACGGACTTCCTTGATGGGTACAAATTCTTGAGTTGTTTTCGCTTTTAAGGCCATAATTTAATCTTTTTTTTGCTTACTTAAATCTAGTACATTCAGACTCCACGACAGGTCTCGTAATTTACCTTCAGTCAGTTTATGAGGAGCCATTTGTGTTTCTTTTTTTGCCTGGCCAATTTCTAGTTTTTTATTAGACAAGGGCTCTTTTTTCCCTTCTTTTTTCCAAATATAAAGTTTTCCTTGTGATAAATATCTAAACCCGGATTCTAACATATTAACAAAAGGTTTATTGTTGGGTTTGTAAAAGGTGAGCATTAAAGCAAAGCCAGCTATTATTAAAATCGGAACAATGCCCAAAAGAAAGCCTAATAATTTATATGCAGTAAAACACAAACCTGCTCCACCGGCTAAATAAACGAACTCCCTAAAAGTGAGGGGGCCAAAAATTTTATCCTCTATTTCTAAAAATTGTGGCACTTTGAATTGCATATTTTATTCTGGTTTTTCTCTGTAAGGGTCCACCGCATAGCCGGTTTTTGTGTTTAGCGCAGGTGGAGGCGGTGGTGTTGTTGTTTTTGTGATGTTTTCTAGACTGTGTTCGGTTTTGACGATTTCATTTTTGGTGTAGCCAGACAGTTTTTGCGCCAAAATTGGATGTATTTCTTCACTTTTACTACCCAGCGTTGATTCCGTTTTTTTTATCTCCTTTTCGGGAGAGTCAGGAGACATAATTTTTATTCCAGCAGAATTAAATATCTCTTCTTCATTTTTTTCTTCCCCCCCAAAATTTTCAGCTTCTCTTTTTCTAATTTCTTTTAGAATTTTTTCATTAACAGCCGTGACAATAGCACGAGTTTTTTCCTCTGGTAGTTTTAGACTGCCCCTTAAGGACTCCTCAAATTTTTCTGGTTTAGTAAAACCAAAAATTACCATATGAGTTTCTAGAGAAAGTTGTCCCATTTGTTCTACATTTAAACCTTGGGCCTGCCCGATTTCAATAATTTTATCATCAATATTTGCCCCCATAATCGCCCACTTCAGGTTTTCTGGTAAACTCTCAAACTTTTTTTGTATTTCTTCTAATGTTATTTCCATGTTTTTTGTCCCATGGTGAGTTTTACTCTGCTGGGATATTAAATTAATAATTTTATTTTGTTGGTGTTGGTGTTGTTCCAGAAGAGGATTCTCCATCAATTCCTGATTTTTTGCCTGTCAAATCATCAAGATTTTTTCTAGTATTGGCTAAGGTCTGTTCAATTCCTTTCATTTCCTTCAATATATTTACTTCCTTAATATGGCCCATCATTTTTTCTGCAATTTTCTTCTTCCTACCCTCTAGTTCTTTAAATGCTTCAGATTTTTCATCCAAACCGGCCTGCCTAACACCAATTCCTGCCATTTCACTGTCCATTGCTTTTCCTTCCGCTTCTGTTTTCGCCAGTTTGTCTTCGAGCGCTGCCCTGTTTACTGTGAACATGGTATTTCCATGTGCGTCCTTCACTTCTTTTCCGTTTCGAATCATTTTCTCTGAGACACCAAGGTCCATACCCCTCTCTAAAACTCCCGTTTGATCTTTTAATAATTCCTTCATCTTATCTATTTGACTTCCAACGCTTTCCACTTTCTTTATTTCCTTCCCTAATTCCTTTGCGTATTTTGACTCTCCAAGAGCAGCTCCTGGTCCTATTGTCATCTTAAGGTTTTTAATTCTTTGATCATTTAGTTTTTTAACAAGATCTTCATCGTAATGCATCACCGCATCTTTTCCGTGTTTCTTCTTGAATTCCTCTCCATATTCTTTATCCTTATTATAATTCTTTTTGTCGATAGTTCTGGCAAGGGTACTTGCTAGGCCATTCATCAATCCTCTCTCTGCCAGACTAGCTTGGAACTTTTCCATGGTCGCATTATTAAAGGCTTCTGTGGTTTCGTAAACTGGAGGGCGTTCCCCGTTTTGTTTTTTATAGTTTTCCTCGAAGGCCTCCTTTGCCTTTTCGGTCATTGAATCACCGCCAGCAGCTTGCCTTGCTTTTTCTTTTTTATCGTCGAACTCTTTTCTTCTTTCTTCTTCTTCTGCCACTCTTGCTTTTCTTTCCTCGTCTGTTTCTGTTGTCTTATAGCGTTCAGCTTCTTCTCTTAATTTTTTTACTTTTCTCTCTGCTCGACCCTGAACCCCACCCTCTATATTAAGCAAATCTAATTTAGTTGCAGGGTGTGAGGCAACTTTTAAGCCAGTCATTTTTTCAACCGCCCCGCCGATATTTACCGGCTTCTTAGAAAGCCATTCTGCACCCCTTAATTGCATTCTGGCGAATAAATCTCCCCCAGCAGCTTTTTGTTTCAAGGCGGTACTTCCCAAGGCCTTAGCCGCCACTCCACCCACCACGCTTGTGGCCAAGACGCCAGCCCCAGCTGTTCCTACTGCTAGGGCTGCGGTGCCGGCAATTTTTGCGCCTTTTACTACCATTTCTCCAGCCTTGCCGGAAGCCTTGAAAGCAAACTTAATAGCAAACCAAAGGAGAAGCATAATTAAATTAAAGCCGAAGAATATACCAAAGACCTCCTGGGCGAAAGAGGCAATAGTTTGAGAATCGTTGCCCAGTATTGTTTTTTCCACCCCTTCTTTTATCAACATGAAGATGAAATACAACATAAACAGAAAAACTGGGGCAAAAAAAGCATTCTTAAACAATCGTTTCAGCCAATCATCCCAACCAATGTACTCAAGCCTCCCAAGGACCGGAAAAGCAAAAGACATAAAAGCAAAAGGGGAAAAAATTAACAAAAAGAGCAGGGTGGCTATCCTGTTTATAAAAGCCAAGGCAATAATAATAAAAACAATAATTCCGATAATAATCAAACTCGATGCCATACCAAATAACGAGAGTACGGCCGTTATGGCTAAAAAGTCTTTTGATATATCAATTGCAGTATTTTGTACCGTCACGGGTTTTTTTGCTTTTTCCACTAACTGTTTACCAATTAATTTACTGGGCATAAAGTTTCCCACCAAACCTCCGGTTACGTCCTTTTCACCTCCCGAAAAGGCAAGAACAGGACTATATTCTCGGGCGCCGTCTCCAACAGCAAGGGTTTCCACCTTGTTGTAAAAGACAAGGCCCAGAATATTGGAAGCATCAATTACTACTCCCGTAAAGAAGAGAGAAAAATTTATTAACAAAGCCGCGATAACAACCTTCGCAATCATTTTTTTGCCTTCTCCGCCTCCTAAACCTAGAATTATTTTTATTGCCACATAAAGCAAAATAATAATAAAGAAAATATTAGAAAAATCCCGAACCACAACCCAAGCATTTGTCACAAAAGTATTCTCATATACAAAACTACTCAATGCCAAAAAGATTAAAGCATTAACTACCTGAGCAACAGCCCAGAAAAAAAAGCCAAAAGTTGAAAGAAAAAAACCATCCACAACTTTAAGGACACAACCCAGAAGAGTTCCTTCCCCGCTGAGGGGGTGCTCTAGCACACATGCGTATTCAGTTATGTCGGCCCGCTGGTCGGTTGTTAAATTCCCAATAGTTTTTGCGGTGCCTGCATCTTCCGCTTGAACATTACTTACTGGACCCAAAAGTCCAACAAAGAGAAAAATAATTATCAAAATGTAAAATAAAATTTTTTTCATTTTCTACAACATATCTTCTATATTTATAGTAATTGAATCATCGGTCGAAGTTCCGTTAGCACCATAACAAGTAATACTATAAGTTTGCGTATATGTTGGATTGACCGCTTGTGATCCAGAAGTATCGTGGCTAGAAGTCCAATAAGCAGAGCAGGAAATTGTTTCAGCTGAAGTCCAGGAAAGAGTTGAGCTTTGTCCCGCGTGATAAAGGGTCACAGGACTTGCTGTAATGCTTACAGTTGGATTTCCTGCTTGGCTATTATTTGCTGTCCAGGTTCCTCCCAAAGAGCTGCATTCATCTTCTCTCGTGTTCTGAGTTATTGTTCCGCTAGGCAATAAACAAGTCCCTAAAACAACTGAGCTTCCAACAGTAATTCCAACAGTGGCTGTTCCCTGGGGAGAGGATGAGTCTGCTATGGTGAGGGAGGTTTCCCCATTCCCCTTTCCAGTAACCAGTAAAATATTGTCTACTAGATCCACCTCTGCAATTGTCCCGTTTGGACTAACGATTATATTGTAGTCTCCATTTCCGCCAGAAATAGTTGCACTCGCTGAATCGTTCTTTTCTACAACAATATTGGCAGGTATTACCATCAACCCACCTTCCCCAACCACGGTAATTATAATGGTAACCTTTCGAGGATTATTTTCCCGAGAATCTTTTATGGTGACAGAAGTTTCTCCTTGGGAAACACCAGTAATAGATAAAGTAGCTCCAGTCGTGCCACTAAGACCAGCGAGAGCAATTAATGGATCAGGGGTGGCTGGGTCAGTAGCTTTTATAGAATATTCTGGTTTTCCGCCAGTTATCTCTATGCTCGTTGTTTCTCCAACTCGAACAGAAACATTTTGTGGAATATTCAAAGGACCTGCTCCGCCACCATCGCTAGGGTTATCGTCGCTATCCAGTGTTGCGCCATTGTAACTCCAATTGTCTGACGGAGATTCCCCGCTGATTGCGCCAGTAAGAGCGTTTAGCCCCTCACTCATGAGTTTGTTTATTAAGGTGTCAATAACAGCGGCGATGCTTGCCTTAAAGGTTCCGATGACGGCAGCGTATTCCTTTACATTCTCACTTGAAGATAATGAGCTGGTTAACCGGTCGGCCACAACATATCCCGGAGTCACGTTTGCTAAGTTTTTACAATAATGCTCCGCATCCCAAGCAGCTTTTTCTTGCGCACAAGCCGCCTCTCGTTGTTCTTTGCATTCTGGATAATTTGCGAGGGGGCTTTCACATTCTGGTACGCTACAGTGGAAACTTCCCGGATTCCAAGGATTTACATTTTCATTATATGAGCTGTTCTCATCCATGCACATTTGTGGAGACAAGAAACCCATCCCTTGTTTGAGCAAGTCCTGTACTTCTTCGGCTGGCGCCTTAACTGTTCCAGCTAGTTTAGCACTAAGAGATTCAGTCATATATATTTGGGATCCAATATAACTATTTTGTCTAGGATATTGAGTTTCTAGAAAGAAACTATTCCAGCCACCAACATTAAAATCCATATAAGCGGTTATTTGTTGTCGGCTCATTACTCCGCTCAAAGAGTGGGCAGCGTTTCTTTCCATGGTACCTTTATAAGCGTTGATTACATTCAAAGCCCAGGCCTTGCCAAACGGAAATCTCGTTAAATCGTATCCAATTTGGTCAATCGTCGTTTGTATTTGCGATTTTGCGATATCTTTAAAGAAAGATCCGGGATTTTCCAGAAAAAGAGGTGAACCGTGAAATCCTTCATTAATCCACGTAACAATACTGTTTGTCATCTCCTGTAAAAGTCTTATAATGATGGCCGATACGGCAATTTGCAGTGTTTGCAAAGCCCATTCTTTAATATGAACACCAAGATCTTCCCAGTTAAAAATTTTATCCAAGGTAGTTTGGGCCTCGTGTGTTTGGTTGTCTACAATAACTCCGCTTGGGGTTGCGAAAGCCTCTTTCGGTATTGAGAATAAAACACTAGGCAATATTATTGCGACAATCAACAAACCAGAGATAATTTTTTTTGTACCACTTTTCATTTTATTTTGTTGCTATCATTCATAATAAAATTATTTAACGTATTTTTCAAATACCTAACTCTTTTCTCGTGGCCGCTGCCAAATTTTTAGCGGAAGACTCGAAAGAAATTACACTTTTTTCTAATTGGCTGATAGCAGCTAGCGCCAAAATGGGGTCACTTTCGTATAGTTTTATATTATCTAAATTTTCAGCGACTCCCTCCATTCCATTCATAAGGTCCAAGTGTTTAAGGGCTAGAGATTGAGGCACCTCCATTTTAAGCATTTCCTCAATTCTTTTGTATAAAGCGTCCGTGATTGGAGTGAATTGGGTTAAGACAGTTGAATCTACATTATTGTTTTCATCAATTACAAATTTTTCTAACACTTCAGCTGGGCTATAGTCAGGTAGCTCATTTTCATTTATAATTTTTGCCAGGGCGATTACATAATCTTTTACCGCTTGGAGAGTATTGTCTTTGGCGATTCTAATATCAGAAAAAAGAAAAACGGTTTTGACTGGAGAATTTTCTATCTTTTCAGCCAAAGCAATACCAATTTCTTCTATTGTCGCCTGATCTAAGTTTCCCTCTTGGTTTAAGCTGGCAATAAAAGAAAAAAGCTCTCTGGAAAATTTTTCTGTTTCGGTTAAGTTTTCCTCTCCCTCTATTTCCGTGGACAAATCTAAGGCAAAACTTTGTTCAGCTTTTAGTTTATTCATGGTGGTAAGATCAGGCACTCCTTCCACTGTTTCTTTTTTGTTTGGGTCTAACCCATAAAAAGGCTCTTGCCAATCCAACACCCCATCTTCATCTAAATCTTTTCCTAATAATTCTCCAATAGTAATTTGACTATAGGTCAGACCTTCTCCGCCTTGATTTAAATTGTCTGTTTTTTTAAAAATCTCTGTATTTTTTAACAAAAAAAGAAAAACCAAAAACACAACCGCAGAAGCGACCATAACTTCCTTTTTGTATTTTAACAAAAAAGTTTTAATACTATAATTATACACTCCTTTTTACAAAGATTCCTAGCTTTTTTGGGGATATCTTATAGTTTATTTTATAAATGTAGTAAAACACCACAGCAGAGCTTTGTTAAAAGTCTCATTGCAGGGTATAATTAATTTCATGAGATTACTTTATTCATTTTTTCTTTTAGTTTTTTTTATCTTTTCGGCTAGTGTTTTTGCTGAGACAACACCCACGGTTGGTATAATTTCCGCTGGTTGCCCTATTACCACTACCCTAAGGGTGGGTTCAGCCGGCGAACAAGTGAAATGTCTACAAGCACAAGTAGGAGCAATGGCCGATGGTCGTTTTGGACCCTTAACCAAGGCGGCAGTTGTTTCTTTTCAATTAAAAAATGGATTAGTGGGTGATGGAATAGTCGGTCCTATGACTCGAATGGCCCTCCTTCGTCCCCAAATAGCTTCTGGTAATTACCCGGAAGGATGTACTTCAGCTATTGGATATAGCCCACTGACTGGAGTTAGGTGCAATGGTGATCCAGAACCCTCAATCTCTGAATCCCAGGAAAGTGAAATCGTTGTAAGTACAGAAAAAAACAATCCAAGTTTGAAAGATCTAGAAACCTATTTAGCGGCGGTAAAGACAGGGGCGTTGAGGGGGGGCATGCCAGAAAGTAAATGGCCGATCCTAGAGGAAAAAATAAGGAGGCAAGACGCAGAAAATCCAGATTCAATCCAAGTTTTTTTAAACGAGCAAAAAGAGATTCAAGAAAACAACCTTTCTGTAATACTTAAGCAAAATAAGGCTCTGGCTTTTCTTAAAGCCCCCCTTTCCTTTTTGAATAAAACCTTTTCTATTAAGAAAGTGCTTGCATCCGCGGGTTTGTCTTTTGGTGGAAAGGTCACATATATAAACCCAGAAATTTGTGATTGCCCGCCTGGAATTTTTACTCAAATGTATGTGGCTTCTCCGATTATGAGTCCACCACTTTCCAACATGCTTATGGATTACAGAAATGGATCTCAGTTGTTTTTAGACTACAATTTACCAGAACCAAGTGTTTGGATTCTTGGGTTATATACTCCTGGCGTTCCATCCTGCTGGACTTACGTTGGGGAGGCTTGTGTTTTAATAGAGAGTTACGGTTTAATTCTTCCACACGTGGGCTCTTCTGCAACCCCATAATTTTATCCTTTAACCAAACTAACCCAATCAAAAAGATTAAGGTTCTCTGCTCTTTTTTCTTTTAAATTTTCAAAAACCTCTTTGTTTACTTGATTTTTTAGATTTTTCAAATTTCCGCCAAGCTTTTTTCTTTTGTGAGCAAAGCCAGCTTTTACTATTTCCCAAAATTTTTCCTCGCTTATTTTATTTTTTATAAAAATTTCACGGGAGATATTGTTTATGGCAATGATTGCCGAATCTACTTTCGGTGCGGGAGAAAAATATCTAGCAGGCACCTTCATTATTAATTTTGGTTTCCCGTAGGCCTTTACCGAAATAGACAAAACACTTTCCTTTCCATCACGCGCGATGATTCTTTTTGCGACTTCGTGTTGAACCATGAGGACCATAGATTTCGGTTGTTTTTTTCCCGTTAAAAATTTTTTCAAAATTGCCCCCGTAATATTATATGGAATATTCGCAATAATTTTATATTTTCGCAATTTTAGATTTTTACTCAGGTCCTCGGTTTTCCTCGCCCCAAGCCCGAGGGGCTCGGCCAGACCATTCATAAAAACCAAAATTGCTTCATCTATATTAAATTTTAAAATATCTTCATGTATTAAGTTTAGCTGGCCGGACATGATTTTTTTTCTGAATTTGGTTTTTAGTAACTCGCATAGGTTATTGTCCTTCTCTACGGCTATCAGCTGACAGCCGGAAGCTAAAAGCTGTTTTGTCAATGCGCCTTTTCCAGGGCCGATTTCTAGCACTACGTCTTTTGAACCTATCTCACCTACCTCAATTATTTTTCTTAAAGCAGGCTCACTCTTTAAAAAATTTTGCCCTAAGGCTTTTTTTGCTTTCATGCAGTGTTATTTTTGAGTTTTGATTTTATCAATTAGATTTGATTGATTTTTTGTGTGATTTCACTAATTTCCCTTTTTGCCACCTCGATTTTTGTCTTTAGTTCGTTTATTTCTCGAAGGAGGATTCTTTCTTCATTTTCCAGCTGGCCTTTTTTATTGGCTAAACTGGACTGATCTCCTGTGGTATCTTTGCTTAATTTATCTAATTTTTCTTTTAGCTCACTAATTTCTTTCTCCTTTTGTTGTTTGTTAGTCTGTCCTTCTTTTTCTTTCGTCTTTATTGTTTCTTCTTCTTGTTTTTCACTCTGAAGTTTTATTTCCTTGCCACCCA
>CAYTSO010000001.1:41235-160187 GCA_964440545.1 uncultured Candidatus Saccharibacteria bacterium
ATTCAGCTTTTTCTTTTTCAATCTCACTGGTAAGTTTTTCCAACTGTGCTTTCAAAGAGGAAACTTCTCTTTCCCTCTGTTGTTTTCCAAATTGTCCTTCTTTTTCCTTTGTCTTTATCGTTTCTTCCTCCCGTTTTTCACTCTGAAGTTTCGTCTCCTTGCCACCCAATTCAGCTTTTTCTTTTTCAATCTCACTGGTAAGTTTTTCCAACTGTGCTTTCAAGGAAGCAACTTCTCTTGTTTGTGTTTCAATCTTTGTTTTTAGTTGACCAATTTCCTGAGTGAGTTTATTCTCTGCTTCTTTTATCTCTCTTTCTTTTATGCCTAATTCAGGTTGGGTGCTACCATCACTGGATAATTTTTCCAATTGCGTTTTCAAGGAAGCAACTTCTCTTGTTTGTGTTTCAATCTTTGTTTTTAGTTGACCAATTTCCTGAGTGAGTTTATTCTCTGCTTCTTTTATCTCTCTTTCTTTTATGCCTAATTCAGGTTGGGTGCTACCATCACTGGATAATTTTTCCAATTGCGTTTTCAAGGAAGCAACTTCTCTTGTTTGTGTTTCAATCTTTGTTTTTAGTTCAGTAATTTCTTGATCAAGTCTTCTTTCTTCAGCTTCTAGTTGTTTTTCCTTGAAGGTTAAGTTAGGTGTTTCGGTTGTCAGGCTACGAGTCGCTCTGTCTAGTTTGGTTTTTAATTCATTTATTTCCCTTTCCCTTAGTTGTTTATTTGATTGCCCCCCTTTTATTTTAACTTCTATTGCTTCTTTGTCCCTTTTCCCTCCTTGAAGTTTTGTTTCTTTAAAAGACAAATCTCTTTGAAGTTTTTCAAAATCATTTTTTAAGTTAATTAATCTTAGTTGTAATTTATTTTTTTCTTGGGCTTTTTGTTTTTTTTCAAAAAGCTCCCTTTCCCTCTTAGCTTCTTCGGCTAATCTTTTTTTATTCTGCTCGTCGTCATAAGGTTTTGTTATTGGCATAATTTTATTATAGATAAATTGTTTTTATTCCGCTATCCTCTCCTTCTTTTTCAAAAAGATCTGCTGGAATATCCGAGATAAATTCAGAGGGCGCATTTATTTGGCGAGAACCAAAAATAGTACGAAAATTTGCAAAAGATAAGAAAAGTTTTTCTCTCGCTCGGGTAAGGGCTACATAAAAAAGCCTCCGTTCCTCCTCGGCATCTTCTTTTTCGTGAGGTCTGCCCGCCGAAGCCTTGGCGGAGGAGGGGAAAAGACCGTCTTCAAGCCCTGCAACAAAAACATACTTAAACTCAAGACCCTTTGAGGCGTGAACGGTCATTAATTTTACTCCCGCACTCTCTTGTTTTTTTCCCCCTTTTTCCTGACTAATTATCAGGTCATCTTGATCCGAGGCAAGGGAAGCATCCTCTAAAAGTTTTTCTATCCCTATCCCGTTTTCCAAATTGTCATATTTAAGGGCCAGAGTTGCGAGCTCTTTTATGTTTTCTAACCTTTCTAAATCCTCTTCTCCACCATCCTTAAGCTCTTGTTCAATTCCTGATTTTTTAACAACAAACTTAATTACCTCACTTACTTTTGTGTTTTGTATTTTTTCTTTTATTTCTTCCAAAATTTTATAAAAATTATCAATTTTTATTTGCATTTTTATCGGTAGTTCTTCTTTTTTGCCACTAAAAATTTTAGCTAAAGTAACTTTTCCAATTCCCCGCGTCGGGAAATTTATAATTCGTCTTATGTCTGACAAGCTGTCTGGGTTTAACGCAGCTCGGAGATAGGCCAGGGTGTCTTTAATTTCTTTTCTTTCAAAAAATTTAACACCCAAGACCTGATATGGAATATTATAGCGAAGCATCGCCTCCTCTAGCGCGCGAGACTGAAAGTTTGCGCGATATAATACTGCGATTTCGTTTTCTCCATTGTCTAAAATTTCTAAAATCTTTGTTGCTATAAATTCCGCTTCATCGTTTTCGTCTAGCGCCTCATATAATCCAATTTTCTCCCCCTCCATATTGTCAGTAAATAAATTTTTATCTGGACGATAAATGTTTTTTTTGATTATTTCATTGGCGGCCTCTAAAATATTTTTTGTGGAACGATAATTTTGCTCCAAAAGAATTATTTTTGAGTTTGGAAAATCTTTTTCAAAATTTAAGATATTTTTTAAATTTGCCCCGCGCCAAGAATATATATTTTGATCCGCATCACCAACCACACAAATATTTTTATTATTTTCTGAGAGTAATTTTGTCATTAAATATTGCACCTCATTCGTATCTTGGTATTCGTCCACGTGTATGTAATCCCATTTTTCTTGGTAAATTTTTCTGATTTCCCTGTTTTCTTTTAATAGTTTTACTGTTTTTAAGAGCAAGTCATCAAAATCTAAGGAGTTTTCTTTAATTTTTTGTTTTTCATATAGGTGCCAAACCTGAGCCACGATTTTTCCGAATGTGTCCCCTGTTTTTTCAGCAAAATCCTCTAGGTGGGTGAATTTTCCTTTTTCTCGAGAAATAATATTTCTTATTTTTTTCGGATCATGTTGTTTTGGATCAATTCCGATATCTTTTAATATGTTTTTTATCAAAGTGGCGGAATCATTTTCGTCTAGAATAGTAAAATGTCTAGTTAGGCCCAGCAATCTGGCATTTTCTTTTATTATAAAAACCCCTAAAGAATGGAAAGTGCTGACGAAAGGCGCGGAGTTGGGAATGCTTTTTTGAATGGTCTGGCCGGGGTAGGGACATGGGGTTGAAATCTGACCAACGTCAGATTTCAAAAGGACCTCTGAAAAAGCATTGCCGGCGAAGCTGTCTTTTATTGCAAAACTAATTCGCTCCCGCATTTCCTTCGCCGCTTTGTTGGTAAAAGTGACGGCTAGGATTTTCTCGGGAGACACTCCTTCTTTTATTAAATTTACGATTCGGTGCGTGATAGTTTTTGTTTTTCCTGCTCCGGCGCCAGCCACAATCAAAAGCGGTCCTTCTTTATGAAGCGCCGCTTCTTTTTGCCCCTTATTCAAGCCTGCGAGGTGTTGCATGCATCAAATATATCACGAATCTATCTTCTAACACTTGTTTGGAATATTTCTAATTTTTCCTCGGAAGCTAATTTTTGTAGGGCTCGAGCAACATATTGTTCCGTACTTTCTGTTCTTGTTAAAGTTGCTTCCGGTTCGATTCTTGAAAAATTAGCAAGAACACGCAAATATTTTGCCATACGCACGGTCGCATCATTTCCTACTGTTTGATCTATCACTTCTTTGGCAGGAACATTTTTTAAATGTTCCCAAACATTGGTTGAGTTGTTCCCAAAAAGAAAAGAAAGGTCTTTTTGATTAGCCTCATAAACCTGCAGTAATTTTTCAGTACCCAAGCCATATTGGTCGCTGGCAAATTCAGGGTGCGAAAGGAGTATCATATTTTTTTCTTCAGCAGTAAGGTTAGAAAAATCTTGAACCTGCCCCGGTTGATTGTATTTTTCTAAAAGTTCCCTTCTTACCGCCTCTTCGTGCATAGCTCTTATGTTTGGATCCGGTTCATATGGTTCTGGGCGTTTAACCTCAGCGGGTGTGGTTTTTGCCGGGGTAGTTTCAGCAGAAACAGTTTCTGTTGGTACAGCTTCGGTCGGAATAATTTTTTCTGGGGTACGAGCTTCATCTAGGACAGCCTGTGGTGCCTGTTTGACCGTAGGCGCAGTTTCTGGAGTTGTCTCATGGGCAGGAGCACCAAGTTCTTTGTCATATGGACTTTTGGTTTCTCCAAACGCCCTCTTCCCTTCAATTTTTTCAAAAGTCTCGCCAGTTAAATCTTTTTCTTCTACAACGACCTTGCCCCCCTCTAATTTAACTTCATAGGCAACCTTATTGGCCTCTGTTATTCTAATTTCGTGCCCGCCGGTGTCGGCATACCCTTTTTCTATGGCCAAATGATGTGCTGCTCCTCCAGAGAATTTATGTAATTCTTCTTTATCACTCAAAGCCCCTGTGTATCCTAATTTTTTTGCTAAATCAGCATCTTCTTCTATTTGCCTCCTGAAGGCATGTTCAATTCCTTCTCCCTTTCCGATTATTGCAATTTTTTCAGGCGGTTCTATTTTGAGTTCCGCTGGTGGCGTTTTTGGGGTAGTTTCTGTTGACGCAGGCTCTGGTGTAGTTTCCGGAGATGGGGTCACGTTTTCTGCCGGTGGAGCGGTTGGAATTTTTGATTCAGATACCTCAGTAATTTCTTTTTCAGGTGGAATATTTTCTGCACCTTGTTCCCCCCACCAACCAAGATGTTCTCCCACATATCTCAAAACATAACCGGCGGTCGCAAAACCTGCGCCATAAGCCGCCCCCTTTAGCATTTGTTTATTAATAAATTTTTTTTGCGCCTCAGAAGTTTTTTCTGCTATTCCTCCTCCTATTCTGGAAAGTAAATTATCTATTTCACTTTTTAGATTTTTGTTTATTTTTTCTGAATTTAATTCCTTCAGAACCAACGCTTTATTTAAATTATTCACTAGACCGTATTGATTTTGGACAAAGGAGTTTGCATTCCCAAAATTTACTAGCCCTTTTTCAATTTTTCCTTGAGTATGTTCTATCCTTGTTGCCAACGAGGCAAGTTTTTTAGATTTTTGCTCATCGCTTTCAGCATTTTCTACTTCATTTATTAACTTCTCAAGTTGTTTAATTAAATGGTCGGCATCTGTTGTTAAAACTTTTTCTGCGCTTGTGTCTTTTTGTCCATAACGAGCCTGTTTTCGTCTTTCCTGCAAAGTTTCCTTTCCTCGAATTTTGCCTCGGAGTCCTCCCATTATCCCGCCGACGATGACACCACCCAAATAGGTTAATGGAGTCATGCCGGTAGCCAGGGCAGCGCCCCTCGCTAGCATTCTTGCTCCATAACCAGTTGCCATTATTGCCCTATTCGTCCAATTTTTTCCAGTTACCATGTTTAGCATATTTTTCAACGTCCTACCCGTCCCCAAGATAGTTTCTTTGCCGATATTTTTTTCCTTGCTAAGATCCCAAAGAACTTTTTCAAACTCGGGGTGAGTATTCATAACTTGCTCCATTTGAATGGCATTGTGTATTTGAAGTAATTCAAGCATCTTTTCACTTTTTTCCTCCGGGTTTTCTTTTGTTTTAATTCCCAGAACTATTCCTCTCGTTCTCTCATATTCATCTTTAGCTTTTTCGTATTTTCTTTTATTGCCGCTCAAGAGATGTTTTTTTTCTTGCCCCCATTCATATGGCATTTGAGCAAAAGCATTGGCTGCTTTGTTGAAATCATCAATAGCAACTGCTTCTTGTTTCCACCCTACCTCTTCTGGATTTTCAGGTGGAACGAGAAAAGATATTTTTGGTCTGCCGTCATCCCCAATATAAATTTTTTGTTCCCTAGTTTTTTCTACCAGGATTTTTAAATTATCAGCAAGAAATTTTTTTCCCTCCTCTGTGCCCTTGATATTATTAAAGGAGTCTCTTTCGTTCGAAGCTGTGATAAATTCTTTTCCTAAAAGACTTGAGGATATTTTTCCTAACACTCCTTCTTTTTTTATAAATTCTGAATATTGAGTTTGAGCATCAGATTTTACAATGTCAACGACTCGGCGTTTGAGATCTTGAACAACTTTTAGTTTCTGTGCCTCGTCTAAGTTTTTAAATTCTAGGGGAACCAATAATTCAAGGTCCATTTCTTTAGTAAATTTTTCTGGGCTTTTTATTTTTCCCTTGAATTTTTCTGCTATTTTTTCTTTAATCTTTGCTATTCTTGCTGTAATTTTTTCTTTTTGTGCCGGGCTGGCGTTTTCTAGTTTTGCTTCTTCCTCTCTCACAACGCTTTCTAAAAAAGAAGCCTCTTTTTCTTCTGGGGTTTCGGGGGAACTTTTTTCTTCGTTTTTTAAGGATGCTGGTTCCACAAAAACTACTTTTAATTCCCCATTTATAATTTCTAGTTCTTTTACTTTTTTCCCTTCCTCGTTTTCAATATATAATTTTATTAAATCAGGAACCTGTTTGAGTTTGGGTACTATCAATTCTCTTACCATGCCCTCAAAGGCAGATGCAGTTATTTGGTAATTTTTTAGATTTATTTTTCCGTTTGTGGTTTCAAGAAGAGCGCTTGCATCTATGTTTTTTATTGTTACGGGGCCCTTTTTTCCAACTACAGACAAAATTAATTCAATATTATTTTCACTTCCTTTTACTTCAATTTTTTTTATTTCTTTTACGTTGTTTAAGGATTGCAAAAGCTTTATAACTTTCTCTTTAATAAACTCGGACGTAAAAATCTTTTCCTCTAGAGGCCTAATTTCCGGTTCAACCTCTTTTTTTTCTGGGGTTTCGGAAGGCGTTCTGTCTTCTTGCGTTTCAGGTTCTTCCTGTTTTACGAGATGACCCAAGGTTGCCTCTGGGCCAGAAATCAAGCTATCTTCTGTTCCAGTTGGAAAAATTTGAGTCTGCTCGGTTTCTTTTTGTTTTTCTTCTATTTTAGGAGATTCCTCCGCCATAATTGTTTTATTATATCTTTTTTAGTGTTTTTTAGCTAAATTTTTTATTTAAATTTAATATTATTACGTCATTTCTGCTAAAAAGGTCAATTTTTTATCAAAAAAAGTTTTCCACAGGTTTTTCAACTTAAATTGACTTTTGGCCTTTTTTGAGCTATCCTAGATTTTGTACGCGGAACAGGTGCGTGGAATTAGGTGGCTGAACTTCTGTGATGATTGTAACCATCGTGAGAACCTTTGTTTGCAGAACTAAATAGGTCGTCCTGTAATTCTAACCTTATTTTATTGGGTAGAAAAGGAGTCTCGCGGTATTTTGTTTGTTTTATAAAACCCAAACTCAAAATTTTAAAATACTTCCTGGTTTCTTCCCTTTTGCTTAGGGTGGTTTTGTTTGTGCCCCTACTGGCAGAGGCAGAAGTGGAAGCGAATTTTAATTCTCAAAATATTCCACTACTAGAAGCCAATGTTTCTTCTACTTTAAAGTCAACTGATACAGGCACAGACATAAACATAGTTTCAGACAATGCCATTCTCCCAGCGGTTGGCCCTCTTGGCGTTTCTGACGGAAAAGATGCTTCTCTGGACGCTTCTCCTTTAGAAATGAGTGTTTATGTGGTCAGAAAAGGAGATTCTCTTTCCCAAATAGCCGAAATGTATGGAGTTTCTACCAATACTATTCTTTGGGCGAATGACATGAAAAAGGGTGAAACCTTGAAAGAGGGCCAGATCCTTCTTATTTTGCCTATTTCAGGGGTAAAGCATGTCGTAGAAAAAGGCCAAACCCTAAAAGGTATTGCTCAAAAATACAAAGCCGATGTTTTAGATATTGCTAGTTTTAATGGAATTACTACAGATGCTGTTCTTTCTGTCGGTGACGAACTCATTATTCCAGATGGAGAAATAAACGTTGACGGCCCAGTCAGTTCTGGTGGTTCAAAGGTTACCTCAAGCCCAACGAAGAGCATACCCGGTTATTTCGTAAACCCTGCTCCTGGCGCAATTAAAACCCAAGGACTTCACGGAAAGAATGCGGTTGATCTAGCTGCTCCAATTGGTACACCAATCAGGGCTGCCGCTTCGGGTACTGTATTAGTTGCTCGTACTGGATGGAATGGAGGCTATGGTGGTTTGGTGATTATCCAACACTCAAATGGAACCAAAACTCTTTATGCTCACTTGTCTAGATTAAATGTTAGCACCGGCCAGACGGTTTCGCAGGGCAAGACCATTGCTTATATGGGAAACACTGGACACGTGCGACCCTCTCCGGGAGGAAATGGTTCTCATCTACACTTTGAGGTTCACGGAGCCAAAAATCCATTTTAATAATTAGTGTTCAGGTAATAAAAAAGAGCCCCGACCTAGGTCGGGGCTCTTTTAATTTATCTTTATTCAAAAAAAACCAAAGCAACCATCAGTAAAATTCCAAGAAGGACTGTAAAAATTTGAAAGATGGAGTTTTTTACTTCCTCTGTTCTCTGTAGCTCAGGAATCAAATCAGCGACCGCGATATAAATGAAACCACCGGCGGCTATTGGCAAAATCCATAAAGTGAAAGACTCTGCCATACTGCCGAAAATCAAAGCCAAAATAACCCCAACCACTGCCGTGAGAGCTGAAAAGAAATTTAACCACAAAGCTTTTTTAGCTGTATATCCCGAATGAATAAGCACAGCAAAGTCCCCTATTTCCTGAGGAATCTCGTGTAAAACGACGGCTAAAGTAGTTGCAATTCCCAGGGGTACGCTAACCAGAAAACTTACTCCGATAATTATTCCATCAATTAAATTATGAAAACCGTCTGTAAAAAGGATTAATTTCCCTACTGGACGCACGTGATGTTCTGCCGTGTCGTCTTCGTGGTGGTGCCAATGAAGAAATTTTTCCATAACCAAAAAGATAATAATTCCAGTAATAATCAAAATGCTTGCCAGGGTGGTATTTGGAAAATTTTCTAGGGTTTCGGGAATTAAGTGGATAAAAGCGTCACCTAAAAGCGCCCCAATGGCTAGACCAATGAATATTTTTACATATTTTTTTATTTTTTCTTCCCCGAGGGATAGAAAAAATAGCCCGACAAAAGAGACAAAACTTACCATTAATACGCTAATGATTGCATAAGTATACGTTGTCATGTTTATATTCTAATTTTTATTGAATATTAATAATCAAACAAAAAGGACCCAAACACCCAAAGTTAACATGATAATTCCTGCTACCAAATGAAGAAGTTTTATATTTTTTTCCTTCCACTCATTGGCTCGTTCCACAGAGGAAATGCCGAAATAAACAATAAATACAATCAAAAGCAGAGGAAGAACAAAAACTAGATTATAAAACAACAAAACTGGCAGAATTGCGATAGTGCTTTGAGCCTGCGAAAGCAACCCAATTGCAAAAAAGTAAGGTCCTCCCGTACAGGGCAACTCAAAGAGAGTTACCACAAAGCCGGCCAAAAATGCGCCGAAAGGAGAGGTTATTCCATTAAGAATTTTCTTCAGGGTTGGGCGCCAACCTCGTGGAATTTCCATGACACAGCCACAACCCCCATAAAAGAAAAAGTCTTTTATATTAGCCAGGCCGATAATTAAGGCGAGAACTCCAACAATTTTTGCAATTATATGCGACAGGTTTGCTACTGCTATTAATTGCAACAACCCCAATCCAAACAAAAAATAGGCAATGTAAATAGAGAGGGTAAAAAACAAACCACCAACAAGTGCCCGTTTTTTATCTTTATTGCTGATCATTAATGCGGTGAGGAGAATAAGCAGTACTGCGATGGCGCAAGGGTTAATTGAGTCAACTATTGCCGCTCCAGCGATAGCCCAAAGCGAATAAGATCTTATTTCGTCTTTTTCTGTTTGATTGTTTGAGGGAATGTTATCCGTTTCTGTCGGAAGTGATGGTTCAATAGTGGTGTTTTCAACTTCTTCTGGAATAGGAAGTAAAGAGGCTGTAGTTTCTGTTTTTTCTTCCTCCTTTGCTGGCAGGGCAGATATTATTTTAATAATTTCGTTTTCTAAATTATCAGTTATGGGCTTATCCCCTACGAAGTACGTGTTTCCGATGAAGGCGACTGGAATTTTTCCCCGAGCTTCCTCTGGAGCTTTGTATAAATCGTATATTTTATAAAGTAAAAGCGCGTTGTTTTGGTTTTTGTACACCTCAAAGCTATTAAATTGAACTTCTGGATATTTTATTTTTAAATTTTCAATAATTGGTTTTACTTTTACGCAATGAGGACAACCATCGCCCCAGAAAAAATTTACTTGCACGTTTGTGGCGTACAAAGAGCTTGGGGCGAAGAAACAAAAACCTAAAAAAACAGTTATTATTAATAAATTACGTAATGATAATAAAAGAATTAATTTGTTTTTCATAGATTAATAATAAATTATTTTAATATTTAATAATTTTAAAAGCTCAAACCCTAATTTTTTTTATGAAGAAAAACAGAAAATAAAAACAAAACTGCATTTAATATTATAATCATTGGACCTGTAGGTAAATTAAAGAAATTAGAAACAAAGATTCCTGCTACCGCAGCCACTATTCCAAAGGTTATTGCTAAAACTCCATAAGAAAAAAGAGTATTACTGATGTTTTTTGCTGAAGCGGCTGGTATAGCAATAAGGGCTGCAGTTATTAGTCCCCCAACCAAGTAAACACTTAAGGATACGACAATAGCAATACTTAATAAATAAAAAAGATTATATAAGCTAACACTAATTCCCTCCACCTTCGCCAAATCTTCATGAATGTTTATTAGCATTATTTTGCGATACATAAATTTTAAAAAATAAAAAACCAGAATACTCAAGACAACAGTCATTATTGTTTCTGATAGATTTATTTTTGTGATATTTCCAACAAGAGCTTCCTCTGCTTCTCCTATGGGTAAAATTAAAAAGGCGGTACCTACACCAAAAGCAAAAATAATTGCTGATAAATTTTCCATTGGCAAGCTCGTTCTTCTCTCTAGCCCCCAAATAGCAATTGCTCCCAGGATGACAAAAGGAAAAGCTCCAAGGGACATACTGAAGCCGTAAATAATAGCCAAAGCAACTCCCGGTAGTGCTAGATGAGCAAGGGGTCCTGCAACCACGGACATCTTTCTTGAAAGCATTAAGGTTCCAAGGTACCCGGCAACTCCGCTTATAAATATTGCGCTTATTAATGTAAGAAATAGTTGATTTAGCATAAATATTTTTTACTGGTTGTGTTCATAAAATTTAATTTCTGTTCCAAAAGTCTTTTCTAGGATTTGGGGTGTCAGAATTTCTCTTGGACGGCCAAAACAATTGTGTGATTTACGATTTAAACATAAAACATGGTCGGAGTATTTAAATACAATATTTAAATCGTGGGTGACTAAAACTATAGTTAATTTTTTCTGTTTCTGGATATTTCTTAGTAAAGAATTTATTGTTTCACCTCCCCCTATATCTATGCCTGTTGTTGGCTCATCAAGAAAAATTATTTGTGGATCAGAAATTAGCACCCAGGCAATTAACATTCTTTGAAATTGACCTGCTGACAAATTCCCGGCTTTTTTCTGTAAAATATTTTTATCTAACCCTACTAATTGTAAAAATTTGATTATTTTTTCTAGAGTTAAAGTAGGATCTTTTAGCTTAAAAAAATCTTGCACCGTTAAGGGCAAACCCCTTAATCTTAACTGGTTCAATCCCTGGGGTAAATAGCCAATTTTGGGATTTTGGTTCCAAATAATTTCTCCGGAGCAAGGTAGTAATCCCAAAAGAGCTTGAACCAAAACACTTTTCCCTACGCCGTTTTGCCCCAGAATTGTTAAAATTTCTCCTTCCCCTATTTGGAAAGAAAGATTTTCTATTATTTTTTCATTACTTAAAATGACGTTTAAATTTTTTACTTCCAGTAGCAAATTACTCATGTTTTGTTATTTTAATTGCCTTTCCGTTAATTAAGGCTTCAGCAATTTTTTTATAAGCCGAATAAAGCAGTCTTTGATAAGTGCTTGGCGAGGTCTTCATTTTTTTTGCAGCTTCTATTTGCTCTAAATCATTAATATGTCTTAATCTATAAGCCTCAATTTCTTCCATAGAAAGTTCAACCTCCTCCAAGTTTTGCATCGGAATACCTTGTGGTTTAAAGTAAACCACTTCGGGCTTAAATTTTATTTCTCTACACAAGCAGCGTTGCTTTCTGGGCATATACTTTTTATTAATACATTATTATTCTACAACAAATTTCTTATTTATAAAAATTGATAATAAAATACACCGACCCCGCGCGGAGGTTGGTCGGCATATTTTACCCGGCTAGCTTTTTTTCAAAGCAGCCTTCTCTTCACGAATTATTTCCAACTCTTCCTCGAGCGTTTTTTCCTGTTCCTCTAGGGAAAGAAGCTCGTTTTTTGGAGAGAAAAATCTCCTAAAACCAAAGCCACGCCCATAAACCACTCCTCTTCCACAAGGACCCATACCTCTACCGGTCATTGGTCCTTGGCCCACAGGACCTGTTCCATCAAATTTAGGCATAATATTGTTATATTTATTAGTTATTAATAGATAGCTCGACCAAATACCTACTACCTATTATGAGTATATACCCACTAAGATTAAAAGTCAAGTAAAAAGTGCAAAAGATTTTGCTCTTTATTTTTGTTTTGTGCGGGATAGGAGAATCGGCTACTACGTAGCCAGGTGCTTTTCGATCTATCTGCGATAGATAACGAAAAGCCTTTCGATTCTCCACGCAGGCAAATAAATTTGCCTGCTTACCCTTACTTTGTGCGGGATAGGAGAATCGAACTCCTAACCACAGTTTGGAAAACTGTTATTTTACCATTAAACTAATCCCGCAGTATTTGATTGTTGTCGGGCTGCTGGGCTTGCGTCTGGGAAGGAACCAGAGGCAAGAGTCGGAGGCAGACGTGCCGAGGCGGGGTCGCGTAAATTTTCAACAGAAAATTATATGTGACTCAAACCCCGGAGATTTCCACTCCGTTCGGGCTGCTGGGAATCGAACCCAGTCTAAACGCTCCCAAAGCGCTTGTACTACCGGTATACTACAGCCCGCCGACGCTAAAACTTTGGCGGGCAAGCCCGTTTAACTTTTAGCTTTTTCACTATATCATAAAATTATATCACTGACCACTTTTACTCGTGCTTTTTTGTTTTTTATATCAAGAAAAACAACCAATAAATCTACTTGCCACTCTTTTTCATCAGGGATTTTTTCGGACAAAAGATAAGTTTGAATTGTCCGTGACATTCTTTTTAATTTCCACGGATGCATGTTGTCCTCGGGGTGATATTGGTCCAACGTTTCACGAGTAACGCTATTTAAAAAGTCGCGAGAAACACTTTTAACTTCAACAAAATATAATTTATTATTTTTCTCGGCTACAATATCTATCTCTCCCCATTTTCTTGTATAATTATGATCCAATATTACATAGCCGCGTTTCACAAGAAACCTTGTGGCGATATTTTCTCCAATTTCTCCTAATTTTTGACTATCCGAAGTAAATTTTTTAGGCATTCTTCTAGTTTCACATGGAACACGTTTCACGTGAAACAAATTTGTTAATTTCTTTGTCTCTTATTGAAATGTCTATATTTTACAAGGTATTTTAGTAAAAAGACCTTTTATCAGACAATTTTTTACCTGTCCTTTATAAACATAACTAACATAGTTATCCACATTTTGTGCAAAAACCTTGAAATATAAGACTTTCATAATGGACAACTTATTTTGTGCGGCCAGGGAGAATCGGACTCCCGTCTCATCCTTGGCAAGGACGTGTTCTACCACTAAACCATGACCGCAAGAATTTTATTATTTTTTTATAAAAACTTTTTTAATTATAATATTTAATTAACATTAATGCAATTACAAAAAAGGCTTGCAAAATAAGCATTGTTTGCGAATATTTTAAAAGAGAGTATAATTATGTGGAAGGTTATTAATAGTTTTGCACCCGTAGTGAAATGGATATCACAACAGTCTTCGGAACTGTCGTTGGGGGTTCGAGTCCCTCCGGGTGCACAAAGTGCGGGGCACTTTGTGCAAGGTGGAGCGCGGTGGCGTGAGCCCAGGTCGGGGAAGTTTTTAGTAAAAAACTACTCCTGACCACAAAGACACCATGGAACAAAATACTAAAAATTTAATATCCCTCGGCCATAGCCTTGCGGGCGAGGCAAAAATTCCCAAAGAAGTTTTACATGTAACAAGTACTCTTGAGGGGGCGGGTTTTGAGGCTTACTTGGTGGGTGGTTGTGTTCGTGATTTGATTATGGGCAAGGAGCCAAAAGACTGGGACATTACCACTAATGCAAAACCAGAACAAATTATTAGTCTTTTTGAAAAAACGGTATATGAAAACACCTTCGGAACGGTGCTTGTTATTCCCTCGGCCGCCGGAGAAGTGACGGGCAGGCAGGAAGATGTTTCTTGTGAAACATTGCGCCAGATTGAGGTTACCCCGTACAGAATTGAAGCAAAATATAGCGATTTTAGACATCCAGACGAGGTAAAATTCAGCGAAAAACTGGAAGATGACCTAAAAAGACGAGATTTTACCGTGAACGCGATGGCTTTAGATTCTAAAGGACAGTTGGTAGATATGTTTAATGGTGTAAAGGACATAGCAGACAAGATGTTAAAAGCGGTGGGGAAGCCCGATGACAGATTTACCGAAGATGCACTTCGGATGCTTCGGGCTGTCCGTTTCGCTTGCCAGCTTGGATTTTCTGTGTCGTATGAGACGACGGAAAGTATTTTAAGAAATGCAGAATTAATTAAAAAAATTTCCGCAGAAAGAATTCGAGATGAATTTGAAAAAATAATTATGTCAGAAAATCCTGCTGTTGGGATTGTGATGTTGCAAAAATTTGGCTTGTTAAAAAATATTATACCGGAGCTAGAGGAGGGTATCGGTTGTGAACAATCCGGCGGACATATTTATGATGTTTGGAACCATTTATTGCACGCTGTTCAGCACGCCGCAGACAAAAATTGGCCTTTAGAAATAAGGCTTTCTGCTCTTTTTCACGATATTGGTAAGCCTCGATCAAGGAGAGAAGCCGGGGCCGGAGCAAAGAAAAAATATACATTTTATGGTCATGAAGTTGTGAGTGCGCGAATGACAAAAAAAATCATGGAGCGATTAAAATTTCCGAAAAAAGAAATTGATCTTGTGGAAAAACTAATTCGCAATCACATGTTTTTTTCGGACACAGAGTTAATAACTCTCTCTGCCGTAAGAAGAATTATCAAAAAAGTTGGAAAAGAAAATATTTGGTCTCTAATGGACATGCGCGAATGTGATAGGGTGGGGATGAAGAAAAAAGAAGCACCTTACCGCCTGCGAAAATATTTTGCCATGGTTGAAGAAGCCCTAAGGGATCCGATTTCTGTCGGACAATTGAAAATTGATGGGGAATATCTGAAAAACGAACTGGGAATTGCCCCCGGACCACGCATGGGCTGGATTTTACATGCCTTGCTTGAAGAGGTGCTGGATGCCCCGGGAAAAAATAACGTGGAACATTTATCTGAACTCGTGAAATCACTAAATATGCTGGGTGATGATGAACTTCGCACTCTAGGCGAACGCGGTAAAGAGAAAAAAGAAGAACTAGAAAAAGAAGAAGTAGTAAAACTTCACAAGAAGCATGGAGTTAAAAAATAGCTAATCCACAAAATAACCTTTTATATCTTCGCCAAAAAAGAGACGGTGGAGGCCTTTCAGAATGTTTTCAAAAAGGCGAGTGCTGTAGGAGGAAAGATTAAAAATTACTGCAAGGGTGAAAAGTACAATTGCTAATTTAATACTCCAAAAACTAAGCGGAATAGCAATAAGAGAAAATATTACTGGAGCCAAGGTCCGAACGGTGCTCCCGCGAATGTCTCTTTTGCTAATTTCCGGGTTCTGAATATGAGGGGAGTAAAGTACGTATTTTCGTATCCAGTACAAGGAAAGCCCAATTAAGATGGTGTGCACTCCAAAAATTATTACTGACAGTTCATTTTTATTATATTGGCCAAGGATGCTAGCGGAAAAAGGCACCAGGCTAATAAGCATAAAAAATAAAGCATTTATGTTAGTGAGCATAGAATCTATGTTTTTGGCGTAAAGGGAGACGAAAAAATGGTGAGCCCGCCAGTAGGTAAAAAGGATAGAAAAACTAAGAATATAACTCAAAAAAACCGGTAGTTGCTTTTTAATTTCAAACCAAAGACCCAAGTTGTCTATCGGACCCCAAAGGACCGGTACTCTTATTTCAAAAACAAGGATGGTCATCACAATCGCGAAGATGCCATCGGATAGCTGATCTAATCTTGAGTGATTCATGCTAAAAGTATAGCATGTTAGAATAAAAATATGAAAATCGGGATTTTTGATTCAGGGCTAGGCGGGCTACTGGTTGCAAAAGCGATCGTAAAAGCAATGCCGGAGTATGATTATGTGTATTTGGGCGACACAAAAAGAGTGCCATATGGCAACCGTTCCCACGAGGTGGTTTTTGAGTTTACCAAGGAAGGTGTGGATTATCTTTTTCGTAAAGAAAATTGCGCGATAGTAATCGTCGCTTGCAACACCGCTTCGGCGAGAGCACTGCGAAAAATTCAACAAGAATATTTGCCAAAAAATTTTCCCGATCGAAGGGTGCTGGGCGTTTTGATTCCCGCGGCCGAGGAATGTGTAAAGTTTAAGAGAATTGGAGTATTGGGGACGTCTGGCACCGTGGCCTCAAACACTTTTTCAAGAGAGATAAAAAAATTGAATCGAAGAGCAACAATCTTTCAGAATACAGCACCGATGCTGGTGCCTTTGGCGGAAGAAGGGGAGACAAAGAACGCCATCCCGTTTCTTAAAAAATATTTACAACCGTTTGCAAACAAAAAACTGGACGCCTTAGTTTTGGGTTGTACTCACTATCCGATATTTAAAAAACAAATTAAACTTGTCCTCCGAAGCCTTGGCGCAGGAGGGAAAAATATAAAAATTATTTCTCAGGAAGAGATTATTTCTAAAAAACTTAAAAATTATTTTGAAAGACACGAAGAAATAAGAAATAAATTATTTATGGGAAAAAAAGTAAAAATCTTAGTTACAGATAAGACAAAATCTGTCGAGAAACTAACACATAAATGGTTTAATGGAAACATAAAACCTAAATTAATTTACCTCTAAATAGATAGGGCAATGATCCGAGCCGTAATAGTCGGATAGCATGCCTGTATTTTTTATTTTGGGAACGATTTTTGCGTCTGCGAAAAAATAATCGAGTCGCCAGCCGACATTTCGGTCGCGGGCGCGAGTTTTTTGATCCCAATAAGTGTATGCGCTAACTTTTTTTGGATAAAATTTTCGGAAAGTGTCTATAAAATTATTTTCAATAACTTTATCAATCCAAGCGCGCTCAATTGGTAGAAACCCGGTGTTTTCCTCGTTTTCTTTCGGGCGGGCAAGATCAATTGCTTCGTGGGCGGTGTTCACGTCTCCACAGAAAATTACATTCTCCCCATTTTTGCGGAGCTTCAAAATAAATTTCAAAAAAGCGTCATAAAATTTAAGTTTGTATTTTAATCTTTCTGGCCCCTGGCCCCCGTTTGGAAAATAGCCGGTAATGATTGTGTATTTTTTTAATTTTATGCCAAGGAGTCTTCCTTCATCATCTAGTTTTTTTACTCCCATTCCATAAAAAATCTCTCTGGGTTTTTCTTTGGTATAAATTGCCACACCGCTATACCCTTTTTTAATTTCTGGGTGAGAGAAATAAGAAAAATAACCGGGAACGTTCCGCGCTTCTTCAGGTAATTGCTCTGGGGTTGTTTTTGTTTCCTGCAAGCACAGGATATCAGGTTGTTCCTTAAATAACGGGAAAAAAAATCCTTGTTTAATCGAAGCCCGTAGTCCATTTGTGTTCCAGGAAATTATTTTCATTACTAAATTTTTTGGAAAAGCGTCTCAAGCAAAACAACCCCTTTGTTTTTTGTGGCAAGAGTTGTCTCTTGTGAAATTACCTTAAGTTTATTGGCAAAGATATTTTTTATTTCTTCTTTTTCAAAAAAATGATAATGAATTCCATATTTTTCAAAATCTTTTTCCGCACTTCCTTTTGGTGAAAATTCAAAAAAATGAGCTGTTTCGACAGACAAAGAAACATTCAAATAAAAGGCGCCAGGTTTTAAAACCCGGTTTATTTCATTGGCATATTTTTCCCAGTCACTTTTAAACAAAGTTTCAAAAAGACCAAAATCACAAGCTGCGTCAAAGCTTGCGTCCGGAAAAGGAATAGACAAGGCATCTGCCTCTACAAATTTTACTTTGCCTTCAAGCTGCCAATCTTTTATATTTTCATTTGCTTTTTTTACTACTTCTCCTTCAAAATCAAGACCAATTACTTTAAAACCCATCTCTGCTAAATGTTTTGCCAAAAAACCGCGCCCACTGCCAATATCCAAAACGTAGGCCCCCGAGGAAAGTTTTTGTGTCAGTTTTAAGCTTTCCTTGTTGGTAAATGGATGAGTCCAAACATCCGCGCCTGTTTTATAAGCGATACCAAAATGTTTTTTGTGTTCATGGTAATTCATCTATTTATTATATCTCATTCTCTATTTTTTGTTATGAAATTTTTTGTGAATATCACGTAAGTGCTTGTCTGTAATGTGGGTGTAGATTTGAGTGGTGGAGATATTTGAGTGTCCCAGCATCATTTGCACTGAACGTATGTCCGCGCCGTTAGAAAGTAAATCGGTAGCAAACATGTGGCGGAGGGTGTGGGGAGTAACTCTTTTTGAAATTCCTGCGAGCGTAGTATAGTGTCGCACGATTCTTTCAATGGAGTGTCGATCTAAATTATTGTAATCTTTTCCGGTATATCTTTTGGGCCCTGTTGGTTTTTGCTGGTCGGCCTTTTTTTGTCCTATTTTCTGGTCTAGTCGAATAAACAGACCTTCCTCCATATCTTTTCTTGCTAACAAGTACTTTTTTAAGGAAGTTTTTGCTCTTTCAGACAGGAATACTACCCTTATTTTATTTCCTTTTCCTTTTATGGAAAGTTCGTCAGAGGCGAGGTTGATATCTCTAGGAAGGGAACATAATTCGGAAACACGCAAACCGGTGGAAAAAAGAAGTTCTAATATGGCCTTGTCTCGAAGCGATTTAATGTCTGAACCATTTGGTCCCGCCAAGATACGCTCCATTTCTTCTGGAGTTATCAGTTCAAGCTGGCGTTCAGGGGTTCTGGCAAGCTCAATTTGATCCGTGGACATGGACTTTATACCTCTTTTAGCTAAGTACTTAAGAAAAGCTCGCAAGGCAATCATGTAGTAATTTTGAGTTTTTTTGGACATTGTTTCCGCTCTCACGCTGGAGGGAGAAAAACCCGGTTGTCTGTTTAGCCAGAGCCTGAATTCTCGTACAGAGGTTGCGGTAATGTCTTTGGGGTTTTTGATTTTTGCAAATTCAAAATAGCGAGAAAGATATTGTTCATAAAGTTCAATAGTTCGAAGAGCCGAACCTCTTTCAATTTCTAAATATTCTAAAAATTCTCGCTTCAGTTTATCTATTTCCGTCGCCACCCCCTTATTGTATCAAATGTTGTGCGACACGCCCGATTGACAAAAATGCTTTTTAAGGTAGAATACATTTATTCGTTCCTTAAACCGTGTTTTACAAAAAAAGGAGGAGAAGTATGGCGATGAACCCGTTCGTGAAGAATGTTAAAGTGGTGGAACTCGACGGCTGGGGGCAGTACAGGGTGGACGAGCTTATACGGCCGGCTACCCTACAGGAACTCTTTGGGAGCTATGGTGTTCCCATAGAGGATTTGTGTTTTCCCCGAGAGGAGTTCGATAGGTTCATCGAGCTCCACGCTGGGAAACTGAACCCTCACGGGTTCGGGAATTTCTTCCTCGTGGAGAGGGTTGGGGGCCTCTCCGTGATTCAGGTTTGCCTCTGCAAGGGGTGCTGCGAGGCATACGAGGAAGACTTGTTTTCTTCGGGACGGGTTTGGCGTCCCGAGTTTGGGCACCGGGTTGTCGTGCCCAAGATCAATTAAAAGCATCAACCGTTTCGAGAAGACCGCTTCTCGGAGCGGTTTTCTTTTTTAAAACCCTTTTATTTTGTGAGATTCTCGCAAACCTTGCAATTTTGGGCTGTTTATGCTAATATAATAGGCATGTTAGCCAAAAAGAAAAAACAGACAATAATCAAAAAACACCAAATTCACGAGAAAGATACTGGTTCTCCGGAGGTACAGGTGGCAGTTTTGTCTATGCAAATTGATGCTCTGGCTAAACATTTAAAGAAACACAAGAAGGATAATCACTCTCGACGCGGATTAATCAAGATGGTGGCTGATCGACGCACTCATTTAAAATATTTGGAACGTAAAGACAAGTCTCGTTATTCAGCCTTGCTGAAAAAAGTAGATCTCGCTTAAGGTTTTATTAAAAATATTTTGCTTTAGTCATGCTATAATCAACAAAGGTTGAATTTTTTAATATTTATTATAAATAATTTTTAATACAATGACAGTCATAAAACACAAAGAACAGAGGGTAGGGGTTTTTATTGATACTCAAAATTTATACCACTCAGCTCGCAATCTGTATCAGGCCCGTGTAAACTTCGGAGCTGTTTTGAAGGATGCTGTAGCGGGGCGCAAACTGGTGCGAGCAGTCGCCTATGTAATTAGTACAGAGGCAGGCGACGAAAAGAATTTTTTTGAAGCTTTAGCCAAGCAAGGAATTGAAACCAAGACAAAAGATTTACAAATTTTTGCCGGAGGAATGAAAAAAGCGGACTGGGATGTGGGGATTGCAGTTGATGCTATAACCATGGCCCCAAAACTTGATGCGGTGATTTTGGTTTCCGGCGATGGTGACTATGTACCATTGGTAGAGTATTTGCAAATTCATTCCGGAATTCAAGTTGAAGTTGTTTCCTTTGGTAAATCAACTTCCGGCAAACTGCGCGAAGCAGTAGACGAATTTGTAGATTTATCTGAAAATCCAAGAAAATATTTAATGAGCGTCAAATAAAAAATAATTTTTTGCATTTTTGCTGATAAATGTTAGGATAAAAAAAGCCTGCCCGCCCTCCCGTGTCGGGAGCAGGCGGGTTTATCAGTTAATTTAGGGTTCGTCTTTAGATAGAGATAGTGTCTCACTTTTTGTGAAACAGTACTTTATTCTGAAGAAGAACTCGAACCCTGTGCCCACTCGAAGTGATCCTTCGACTTCGCTCAGGATAATAATAATATGCAAAAGAAAGAATATAGTGTAGAAATTGGAGGTAAAACATTAACCGCTACTTTTACTGATCTGGCCGAACAAGCTCACGGTTCAGTAATTTTAAAATACGGAGAAACTATTGTTCTCGCGACCGCTTGTATGTCTCACGACAAGCAAGAGGGTTTGGGTTTTTTTAATTTGACGGTTGATTATGTAGAAAAGTTTTATGCAGCTGGAAAAATTTTAGGTTCTCGCTTCGTTCGCCGAGAAGGCAAATTTTCAGAGGAAGCAATTTTAGCTAGCCGAGTAATTGATCGAACCCTTCGTCCTCTTTTTGAACAATCTATTCGTCACGCAGTACAGGTTATTGTCACGGTTCTTTCCGTGGATGAAAATGACCCTACAATCTTGGCAGTGAATGCCGCCTCGCTGGCCTTGGCGGTTTCTAACATTCCGTGGAATGGTCCCATCGGATGCGTGCGCATAGGAAAATACGACAATGATACTCTGGTTATTAATCCGCCTCAAAGTTTACGAATAGATGAGGATGCTCAATATAAATATGATCTAACAGTTTGTGGCAAAGGCGGACACATAAACATGATTGAAGCCTCTGCTAGTCAGACCAAAGAAGAAGAACTGGAAGAAGCGCTTAAAATTGCCAGCGCCGAAATAGCCAAGCTAGAAGCTTTTCAGAAAAAAATAGTGGCAGAAATTGGTAAAGAAAAAAGAGTGATAGAAAAAGAGGTTATTGATCCCGAATCAATTGCTTTGTTTAAGGAAAAGATTTTACCAAGAATGGAGGAAGCTCTTTTTTCTGGACCCGGAAAAGAAAAAATTGACGCCTTACACACAGAGTGGAATCATTTAGTAAATCAAAAATACCCGGAACGATTAGATTTTGCACTAGAGGATAATTTATTTGATGACACAGAAAATGAACTTCTGCATAAAAAAGCAATAGAAGAAAACAAACGGGCAGATGGTCGAGCGATGGATGAGGTGCGAGATCTTTATGCGCAAGCCGGAGGTCTCTCTAGTCAGCTCCATGGTTCGGGAATTTTTTATCGTGGTGGTACTCACGTACTTTCTGTTTTAACACTGGGGGGACCAGAAGAAAGAAACTTAGTTGATGGTCTACAACTGAAAGAAGAAAAAAGGTTTATGCATCACTATAATTTTCCTCCATACTCCGGCGGGGAAGTAGGACGATTTGGTTTTACTAATCGCCGAGAAGTTGGTCACGGAGCCTTGGCAGAAAAAGCACTGGCAATGGTTTTGCCGCCCAAAAATGAATTTCCGTATACTATGCGTCTTGTTTCCGAATCAATGGCCTCAAACGGCTCTACTTCTCAAGCTTCAATTTGCGCGAGCACCCTTGCTTTAATGGATGGAGGAGTTCCAATCAAAGCACCAGTGGCTGGCATCGCCATGGGGCTCATGCATGAGTCAGACGAAAAATATAAAATTTTAACTGATATTCAAGGTCCGGAAGATCATTATGGTGATATGGATTTTAAAGTTGCCGGAACAAAAGAGGGAGTCACCGCAATTCAACTTGATGTAAAGGTTGAAGGGGTGCCAATAAAAATATTAGGTGAAGCCATGAAACAAGCGAAAAGTGCTCGACTAACCATTCTCGACAGAATAGAAAAAGAAATTGCCAAACCACGGGAAAATATTTCTCCAATTGCCCCGAAGATTTTAATAATGAAAATTGATCCGAACAAGATTGGTTTAGTTATCGGCGGGGGAGGAAAAACCATTAAAGATATCAAAGAAAAAACCGGAGCAGAAATAACTATTGAAGACGATGGAACTGTTTATTTGACAGGCAAAAATGGTTCAGCGGAAAAAGCTCAAAAAATAGTGGAAGAAATGACTCATGAGTTTAAGGTTGGAGAAGTTTTAAAAGGGGAAGTTGTAAAAATAGCCGATTTCGGTGTTTTTGTTGAATTAAATCCGTTTACCGATGGTATGGTGCATATTTCCGAGATAGCGCCATTTCGCGTAGAGAGAATTAGCGATATAATAAAAGAAGGCATGATTGTGCCAGTTAAAATCATAAGAATTGATCCAGAAAGAGAAAAAATCAGTTTGTCTATTAAAGAAGCGGATAAAGATTTTTTCAAAAATAATGGAACCCATTAGGGATGAAGAAAACAGAATAAAGCCGGCAAGAACAGAAGCAAAAGGCCCAGTTGTCGTAGAAACTTATGCCAATGACATGGCGGAGGTGCTTGAGCATGACACCGAAGGTCTGGTTAAAAAAATAATTCACGGGGAGGAACAGCACGAGGCAGAAAAAAAGAACCTTTCCCCCCAATCAAGAAAAAATAAACTTTTTATGCTTCTTGGTTTGTTGATGATTGTGTCGGCGGTTGCAGTTTTAGCTTTTCTATTTTTAAACAGAGGGATAAACACGGTTCCAGTAGAAAAACAATTTACCCCTCTGATTTTTAATGATTTGATTTCCTATCAAGAGATAACAGGACTTACTAAAGAAGAGATCATGCAAGCAGTTTTAAATGAAGTAAACAACACCCCGGTAAAGATTGGGGGAGTAGAGGGTATTTATTTAAGAGAAAACAATAGAACAATAGGTCTTCGACGTTTCATTTCTGCAATTGAGGGCAATTTTACTCCCAACCGTGACCCATTTTTTGTCAGTGATAATTTTTTGATGGGGGTGGTGAACGTGAACAAGAATGATAAACCCAGAACTCCCGGTGAAGGTTTTTTTCTTTTATTAAAAGTTCGTGAAACGGCTGATATCTTTAATGACTTACGAAATTGGGAAAGAAAAATGTTTTTGGACCTCCACAATTTTATCGGAGTCAGCTTGTCTGCCGATACAAAGTATCTTTTGACTAAAGATTTTGAAGAAGGAGTTGTAGACAACCGGAGCGCGCGAGTCCTTTATGACAATAATGACAATATTGTTTTAACTTATGTTTTTGCCGATGAGAATTCTGTGGTAATTACAAATTCCGCAGATGCTTTACACGAAATTGTGCTCCGCCTCGCTTCCGCTTCACAGAAGCAGTAGACTATTTTTCTGAAATAGGTAGTTCAATATAAAACTGTGAGCCTTTGTTTGGGCCTTCGGATTCGCCCCAGACCTTGCCTTTGTGCGCGTCCACTATCAGCTTCACGGTGAAGAGACCGTAGCCGGTCGAGTCCACGTTTATCTCTACAGATTTTGCGCCTCTTCCGCCCTCCATGAATAGGTGTTTTTTGTCTTCTTCATTTATGCCGACACCCGTATCTTTAACGGAGAATAGTATTTTATTATCGTGTTTAGTAAGCCCAACCATGATTTTTCCTTCTTTGGTGTATCTGATTGAATTGTCTATTAAATTATTTATTGCTTCCTTAAGCCAGAAAGGATCACCAGTCATATTGTAGTTATCATCTATTATTTCTACTTCTAACCCTAATCCCTTTTCCTCGGCCGGATTTTTCTTTTCAGAGGCAACTTCTTCCACTAAATCCTTAAAATTAGTATTTTTCATGTCGTATTTAACGAGTCCACTTTGCATATTATCGACATTCAATACCAGATTAACAGTTTGAATTCCATTATTGTCAAAACTAAGACCTTTTTCCGCCATTTTTTTTGCTTCAGGAGATATTTCACCAAAAGTTCCAACCAGCATTTCAGAAAAAATAGCTTTTGTGCGGGCAAAAGATCCTTTCACCTTGTGGGTAATAAGATGCACCAAGCTTGCTCTTTGTTTCAAGAGAGTTGCCAACTGCTCCTTCTGTTCTATTTCTTTTTTAACGGATTTGATTAAATTTTGTCCTAAAATAATCGCTGCTAAAAATCCAATTCCGTTCAGAATAAAGTTTGTTTTTTCTTTAATAAAGAAGAACTGAGAGGCAATTAAAATTGCAAGCCCCCAAATTAATGCTTGAGTGGCAATGAGTTTTATATTGAAAGCCCTAAAACGAACAATGAGAATACTAATATAAATAATAAATATTACTATGCCAAATAAGCCATAATACTCAAGACGTGAGTCAGGAAGCACGCCTGTCTTAGTAAGATATGCCGCCAAAAATGTTACCGTAAAAAACAAAAAAAGAAATGATTCTATCCCTATACCCATAAGAACTATTTGTTTTTTAAAGTTAGACTCCGAAACGTGATATTTGCGAATGAGTAGTGCTAAAATCCAAAACATTGCTATTATTCCAAAAGCAATACGATAAAATTGAAACAGCAATCCCTCGAATGCAAATGCGTCGCAGTTGATTAAGCTAAACCCAGTTAAGTTTATGTAAGTTGGTGCAAGGGCTATAACAGGGACTATCATTGCGAGAAAAATACCCTTGAGCAGGAGGGAGATGTCTTTCTTTTCAAGAAAGACATAAACAAAATATATGGAAAATATTGAGATGAGAGAAGAAAGCACTCGAAGAAAGGACCAAACAAAGAGCATGAAATCACTGTGTATATTAGTCCATAATATAAGATTTGAAAACAACCAAAGAGAAAAACAGACAGAAATGGCGAATAATAGCCAATTAAGTAGCGATCGGCGATCATTCCAAACAACAAATACACCAACAAGAATTGCAATTATCCCTGTTGGTATGTGTGAATAATAAAGGAGGCCTGGGGCATCAGGGGAAAAAAGAAAATAAAAAGGTTCCGAGAATAAATAGCAAATCATATATTTATATCATTATTTACTGGTAAAGACTCATCTTCGGTTAGATCAATTTGGTAGAGGTCTTCTTCATTCATTTCCTCCAATACCGCGCAAGCGCCCCCGTCAATTTCTGGATCACAATAGGTGATTGAACATTCTCTGTCGGTTGGGAGGCAGATATTCGCTGCTTCGCAATCCGTTATGTTAATACCACATTCTTTTTCTAAATCAGGCGCGTATTTAATTATTTCAGTATAGTAATATTCACTTGTGCACTCATCATCTTCGCACCCAACGAAACAACTTTCTGTGGTTGGGTCACAATTGCCCTCGTAGCTTACAAGGTAATCATTCAAAACTATAAAACGATAAAAAGACATAACGGCCGATACTACTATTACAAGCGCAACAAAATAGAAAAAAACATGGCCTACAAATTTTTTTTTAATATTCATGAATTAATTGTTATTTTTATATTATAACTAATACTAAATAATTTTCCAAGGAAATTGCAAACATATGTTAGCGTGAAGATATCGCGAACCTTTGTATACTCTGTGCCTTTTTTCTAATTTTACCATTAACTAATGAAATTGTGTGTTTTTTGAGAAAAGCAACAGGACGATATCCCATTTTTGTTTCCCTTAATCTTTCCAGTCCTAAATCTTGTTGCCAGTTCCAGTGTGTTATACCAAGTGTCATTAAGTGCTGGGCCAATTCTCTGTTAAGAAATTCGTATATACCCTTAAAAGAATTATTTGCCTTAATAAAATGAGCCATAACATTTTTCCTAGGCAATAGTTCATCGATACTAAAACCAATCATTACGCCACTAGAAAAAAGGCAAGATAAAATTATCTGATGATTAGCCTCCGTCTTAAGTAAACGGTTAATGGCTTTTTCTTCAAAGCTCAGGTCGTATTTCTTGTTTTGTATTTTTTTTTGGGCCTCCCACTGTCGCAATACTGAGTGTATTTCTTTTTGCATTGATATGTCGTGTAAATTCTTTAACTGGAGAGTAACATCCGGATATTCGATCGAGAATTTAGAAGCCAAATGCCTTAATTCATTAAATTTTTTACCCTTAAGTTCAGCCAGCTCCTTGATAGAAAACATGTAATCAAAGTTGTTACGGTCTTCCTCTATCTTTAATTTATTGGAGCGCAGGTGCTGGGTAGATTCTTCTGTTATAAAACGAAGTTCGGGAAGTATTTTATTTTTTTCTGCATAATGTAAGAGTTGAAGTGCCGTGTCCTTACACTTGCTTGTGCCCAAGAAAGATAAAAATGGTTCTTTTGTGTTGTAGTCGGTAAAAAGAAAAACCAAGTTTCCGTTTAGTTTTGTCACCTTGCGGTCGTTTCTTGTATTCCATGCCCAAAGATTTATGAAATTAAAAGTGGAATAGAAGGGAAATTTAGAAGCGAATTTTTCGATTTCTTCTTTGTCAGATAGCTCAAGTTTTTTAAAAACCGGAAACTTAGGAATTGATGGACGATTTTTTTTACCTATTTCGGGCATTTTGGTAATATAACACACTTGTTGTGTTTATAAAAGATCCAAATTGTTTTTACGAAGCCACCATCTGGTTGTTATTTCATAAAGAGTAGGTATGTTCCAATCACGGTCAGGCAAATTGCGATTATCTTTGGCCAGAGGTGCCTCGCATGAATTTTTTCTACAGTTATTTTTGGAAAAAAGATGGTTAAAAATATACCAATAGCTAAAACAAAAATTGGCTGAAACGATTCTGCGAGCAGCACCAGCGCAATAGGAGCGAGCATATAGGCAAAAGCAAAGGTTACATTTCCAAAAATGTAAAGTGATTCATTTAAAACATTAAGAGAAAGAATTGCTTTTGAATTTTCACGTATTGCTGAAAGAAAGTGGGTTCGATAGGAGCGCATAAAGGTAAAGATAATTATGCCCGCTATGACAAGCATTAAGTGCTGCCAAAAAAGTGAACGCCAAACGTTTTCTTCTAGTGCGACTGCTTTGAATATAACTGATCCAAGTGCCCAAAAAAAGGCAGCAGCGAGCATGTACAGCACTGTTTTTTTACGGAGTTTAAATTTGTTTTCTTCGTCTATTTCAAAGGAAATAATTGTTGTGCCAAATATTATTGTGGCCATTGCGATGATTTGTATTCGAGTTAAGGTTTCACCAAGAATAAAATAACCAAGTATGCCTCCCAAAACCGGCACAAGTTGGTAGAACACAACTGTAACTGAAGCTTCTTCGTTTTTAAGTGCCATTAAATAGCACCACAAGACAGCAGTACTTAGGGTGCCAACTACTGCAAGGGTTAAAATTGCTGTACCACTAACGTCCAATATCGTTCTGTCTATTAAAAACAAAAATGGCAACGCTAGTGCGGAAAGAAAAGAGGAAAAAAGAACGAGTGTGCCGACACCACCCGCTTTAAAATATTTTTCTAAAAGAATTTTATCTATGTGGTTCGTTAAGGCATACATAAACGGACCAATAAGAGCAATGAAAAACCAAGCCATAGATATTATTATAATGCAAAACTAAACTTTTTTCTTGTTGTAATTTTTTATTTATGTGATATAATAAAAATATGAAGTCTTCAGCCAGAACATGGGTGAAAGATCAAAATAAACTCTTTTTGAGATTGCCAGCCCTCGCGCTGGTTTTTTTGTTGGTTTTTTGTCTACCAACTTTATTATTTGCTGAAGTGACGCAGGAATAATCCTTGCGTGGCTGGGGTGAGACATTACTTGGTTCTTTGTTTTCTTCTTTCTTCGAGAGTATTGTGATCTTCTATGATTTCATCTCTAATCTCTTCCCAAGAATCAACTTCTAATTTCTTTTTATGATCAGGTGAAATGGTGCCATTTTTTTCTGTTAAATCATATTCGGTCCATAGATCCTTGTCAGGATCATAAATAGAAATCCAGGCATGGTCCACCGATTTTTTATTTTCTCCATGAATTAATTTTACTTTGAATCCAAGATGTCGAAGCATGGCTACAGAGATATTAGTAATTGCTCCACAACTTGTCATTCCTTTTTCAAAAGCCTCTTCTGCCGGAGTGAACCTGGATTCGAGGATGCTTTTGGGTTTGTATTGTTTAGGCAAGCTACGGGCGCGATCCTTAATAAATTTACCAATTGCCAAGACGAGTTCTTTTGTATTTTTATTTTCTCTCCGCAAGAATTCGGCTGTTTTGTACATAAAAATTTTTAATTTATCTTCTGGTATGCAAAGTCGAACTTTGCACATTTATATTTAGTCATTTTTCAAAAACGGATTCTGCATATCAAAAACAATCTTGGGGGTTTGGTGGTTCACTTGTTCTTCGGTTATTCCATATTTTTCAGCATATAGGGTTCCGACAGCGCAAAATTTTGCTTGACCCCAACCAAAGCCAATTTTTTGAGAAACGTTTTTTACTTCTTCTTCTGAGTGCCCCTCCACTTCAACGTATGGCTCTAAAAATGGCCACTCATCAATAGTTATTTCTACGTTATTCAGTTTCCAAAGTTCTCGTTTGCTCTCTTGGTATGATTTTGGTTCACACCCGACCAGTTCAAGAAGTTTCACAGCGTCATCGAAATTGTTTACATCAAGACATAATTCTTTTTGGTTTTCAATCTTATCACCGTCAACGATTTTTAGGCTCAAGGTAATTCTATTTCCCTCGTCGTGGACCCGAAGCCAAGAGCTTTCGGAATTTTTTCTTCCTGGTAAATAAAAAGGAACACGCTTTTGTAAATACTCCGGGCGCACAAGGATTGCGCCTTCTTTTTTCAAGCGTTCGCGTATTTCATCTTTATTTATGTTTGGAAAAGTCGCTTCGTATTCTGTTTGCATTTGGCCATTATATCACAAAGGTATTGGGGGCTTGCCTTCACATTGTAAAATGCTATTATTTGCGTATGTTAGATAAAAAGAAAATTAAAGAAAAACTAGAGAAAGAAAGAGACGAATTGCTCGAGCAGTTGAAGGATATGGGTAAATTTAACGCTGAAACAAACGACTGGGAAGCTATTCCAGAAGAGCTGGAATACCCAGATGTTGATGATGGCGATAAAGCTGATCGCTCTGAAGATTTTGAGGCAAGAAGCTCTATCGTGGAAACACTGGAGCCTAGGTTAAAAACTATTTTAGAGGCGCTTAAAAATTTAAACAAGGCATCTTTTGGAAAGTGCGAAGTTTGCAAGAAGGCGATCGAAGAAACTCGGCTTGAAGTAAATCCGTCTGCTCGAACCTGCAAAGAACACATAAAGGGGTAAAATAAATTATGAGTTTCGCTAAGGTTTATTCCGCACAAGTTAATTTGCTTAGTGGGGTAATCGTGACGATTGAGGTAGACTTGTCGCGTGGATTACATGCTTTCAGCGTGGTCGGTCTTCCAGATAAGGCGGTAGACGAATCCAAAGACAGGGTAAGTAGCGCGATAAAAAATTCCGGTTTTCAATCTCCAAAAGCAAAAAATCAAAAAATAATTGTTTCACTTTCACCGGCCGACTTGAAAAAAGAGGGGCCGTTTTTTGATTTAGCTATTGCGCTTTCCTATTTGCTTGCCACGGGCGATGCGAAATTTAATTCGGAGAAAAAAATTTTTCTTGGAGAACTTGGATTGGACGGAACTCTGCGCAAAATTCGGGGTGCTTTACCTCTTGCCCAAGAAGCGAAGAGAAAGGGTTTTGAAGAAATATATTTGCCGAAGGAAAATGCAAAAGAGGCGGCCTTGGTTGAGGGTATAAAAGTTTTTGGAGCAAGTAATTTGAAAGAGGTGGTGGGGCACTTGAGCTTCGACGAGCTTAGTAAAATTTCTTCGGGTCCTCGGTTTGGGGCCAGACCAACTCAGAAATTTTCTGAGCTCGCCGAAGTAGCAAGACTAATTCCCGCTCAGCCAAAAACAGAAATAAATTATAAAAAAGAAATGAAGGGTTCAGATTTTTCAGATATTCGCGGACAGGAGGGCGCTAAACGAGGATTGGAAATCGCGGCTGCCGGCGGGCACAATATTGCTATGTACGGCCCGCCCGGCACAGGGAAGACAATGCTGGCGAGAGCTTTTTCTCAGCTTTTGCCAGATTTAGATATTGAGGAGGTTTTGGAATTAACCGGGATACATTCTGTGGCGGGGAACTTACAAGGGGAACTTGTTTGTTTTCCTCCTTTTCGCGCCCCGCATCACACTTCTTCCTACGTCTCTATTATTGGTGGAGGAGCTTATCCCAAGCCCGGAGAAGTTACGCTTGCGCACAAGGGAGTTTTGTTTCTGGATGAATTTCCGGAATTTGAAAAAAGAGTTATTGAGTCGCTTCGTCAACCGCTTGAAGATAACATTGTTTCTATCTCTCGTGCCAAAGGCTCGGCTATTTTCCCCTCCAATTTTATTTTGGTAGCAGCGATGAACCCTTGCCCGTGCGGAAATACCGGGAATAAACAAAAAGCCTGCATTTGTAAACCGTCCGATTTAGATAGGTACAAAAGAAAACTGTCCGGACCGATAGTTGACCGCATTGATCTTTGGGTTTCTGTTGGAAACGTGGATTATAAAAAACTAGGCGGAGAAGGGAGTGGAGAAAAGAGTGAAAAAATAAAAGAAAGAATTATTCGCGCCAGAGAAATACAAAAAGAAAGGTTTAAAAAATTTGGCAAAAAAATCACCATGAATAGTGAGATGAACGTAAAAGACCTTGGGGAAATGGTGGCGTTAAGTGGCAAGGTGAGAGATATGCTAGACGACAGCGCGGAGCGACTTAGCCTCTCGGCGCGTGCATACCATCGGGTAATAAAAATCGCTCGTACTATCGCAGATTTGGAAAATTCGCCAAGTGTCGAAGAAAATCATATTTTGGAGGCGATCCAATACCGGCCGAAAGTAAATGCTTGATACTTTACAAAATAAATTATTATTTGTATAATATTTGTATTAAAAATCTTTATAAAAGTTTTAAGTGATATAATATAAATATGGAAAAAGGACCAGGCCAACAGTCAAAATACAATGGTTTTGCGGAAATAACCAAAGACACCAACCCAGCAAACCGAGCTCTTTTTAAACAGCTGGTTATAGACGCAAAAAATGAAGAGGAATTATCAAAATATATCACCGAAGGAGGAAGGGAGGGTGTGCATGTTCTTTTAGATAGGTTGAGTCCGGAATTCCTAATTTTATTATTCGAAAAAACACCACTTGCTACACTAAAAAAAGTTTTTAGCGAAATGAATAATATTGAAAGAAGCGGGCTTGATAAAAAGATGGCTACTATCGAAGGCGGGACGGAAAGATTAACCGACCTGAGGCTAAAAGTGGAGGAGCCAGAACTTGGAGTTACAGAAGAGGATCTCAATATTAAAACGGAAAAAGAAAATATTGAAACAATCGAAATGCCAATTGTTACTCTGGAAGAAGGGCAATCAATTTCAGGGGAAGAGTCCATTCCTATTATAAGGGAGCTTAAAAAAGCCCTAGAGCTCATCGAAGAAATAAAAGAAGAAGGGTATATTGTTCATCCGAGCGCGCTTGAAAGAAAATCTTATCAAGATTGCACCGTCGAAAAACTTGAGGAGATCGTTGGGGACCTGAAAAAACTAAAAGGAATTATTAAAGATGTTAAGTCTGGAAAATTAAATTTTGACAACACTCAAGTTGCCGGGGGGGAATATCCTATTTTGAGTGATACGGTTGAGAACGGGGATTATAGCCTGACACCTGTCTGGGATTATCCAGAGAACAGAAAAGAATTTCCGCTCGAACAATATTCGAAAACTCAACAAGAAAAATTAGAGGATCTAGAAGACGCTTTTCGTGAAATACAACAAAACGGTAGCGGGGAAAAACAAGAAGAAAAAGATCCGGTTAAAGATGAACTAAAGGGGAAACAACGATTTAAGGTTGCTTTTTTCTTCGGCAGACATCTTGCGAGCAAGCAACAAAATAAAAAGTGATTGTTCTAATAAAAAACCGCCTTAAATAGGGCGGTTTTTTGATATTTGGGTTATCCACAGTTTTGGATTGACAGGTGAACGTTCGTTCACTTATACTATCTGTATTACAAACTAATAAGCTAGTTAGCCAATAGCTATCAGCTTTTAAAAACATGTCACAAAATCAATATTTAAAAATGTTAGAAAGAGAGATAGCAAAAATTAATAAAAAGATTGACCTAAAGATTTTACAAGGTCAGGCGTACAGAAAGGAGGCGAGAGAACATAAGTTGCTCTTGAAAAAAGTCCGCTATCACACCAGAAGAAGTTTCTTTTCTAGATTTTTTCCAAGATTTTTTAAATTTCAATTCTAAATGAACAATATTTATCAGGCAAAACTGGAATCATTTTATCAGGACAACAAAAGAATGCCCTCTTATTCGGAGATGCTGAAGCTTTTTAATTTTAAATCTAAGAATGCGGTCTTTCGGGTGGTGGAGAAACTTCTCAACGCGGGGATTGTTGCCAAGGATCATTTAGGCAGATTAATTCCAGCGGAAACTTTTGGTGAAGTTCCCTTGCTTGGTTTTGTGACAGCTGGTTTCCCAGCGACAGTGGAGGAGGAACTTACTGACACTGTTAAGTTAGACGATCTTTTAATAAAAAATAAACCGTTTACCTATATGCTTGAGGTGGACGGAGATTCTATGATTGATGCGCACATCGCGAAAGGGGATATGGTTCTCGTGGAGAAGACCAATCAAGCTAAAGACGGAGACATAATTATTGCTGAAGTAGACGGAGAGTTCACCATGAAATATTTTAAAAAGAGGGGAAATAAAGTTTGGCTGGAACCGGCAAATAAAAATTACAAACCTATTTATCCAGAACACTCTTTTAATATTAATGCAGTTGTAAAAGCGGTAATTAGAAAATACTAAAAATAAAAAATCCCCAAGAGGGGATTTTTTATTTTGTCTCGAGACCTGCCTGCGCAGACAGGCGAAACTAGGCAACCATATCCTTCAAACCTTTTGCAGGTCGGAATTTTGGAACTTTTTTTGCTGCTACTTTAACTTGCTCTCCAGTTTTTGGATTGCGAGCCATTCGAGCTGCACGTCCTTTTACAGAAAAGATTCCGAAGCCGGCGATTGAAACTTCCTCACCTTTTTTCATGGTTTGGATGATTTCATTAAACATTCCGTCTACGATTTCTTCTGCTTGGACCTTTGTGCCTCCAAGCTTTCCATGTACCCATTCAGCTAATCCTTGTTTATTCATATATTTTTAAAGTTATTTTTATAATCCTTTCGACCATTTAGCCTTATAATTGCTATATATACATTATATAACAAGGGTTTTTTAAGGCAAGAGTTATGCTTAAAAGATTTTTTATCTAGCATACTCGATAATTCTAGTCTCTCGGATTACGGTAACCTTGATTTCACCAGGATATTTGAGCTCCTGCTCTATTTTCATGGCAATATCGCGAGCCATAAGCTTGGCTTCAGTGTCTGAAATCTTTTCTGGGGTAACAAAAATACGAATTTCTCGTCCGGCTTGTAGGGCATAAGATTTTTCTACTGCGGGGAAGTTGTTTACCAATGCCTCTAGTTCCTGTAGGCGCTTTAGATAGTTTTCTACCGAATCTCGACGTGCCCCTGGTCGCCCACCGGAAATAGCGTCGGATGCTTGGACAATTATTGCTTCCAAGGATTCATAAGGAGAATCTTCATGATGGCTCTTCATAGCCGTTATGATTTTTTCGTCTGCGCCAAATTTTTGCAAAATACGAATACCAATTTCCACATGAGTGCCTTGAACTTCGTGGTCTAAGGCCTTGCCAATGTCATGTACCAGGGCGCCAGCTTTTGCTATGGCCACATCGGCGCCTAGTTCCTCTGCCAACATCCCGGCAATATGCGACATCTCAATGGAGTGCTGGAGGACATTTTGTCCATAGCTGGTGCGGAAATATAATCGGCCAAGAATCGCAACAATCCGAGGGTCAAAATTAAAGACGCCACATTCGTAAACCGCCTGTTCTCCTTTTTCTTTTATTATTTTATTTATTTCTTCTTTTGCTTTTTCCACCAATTCTTCAATTTTAGCTGGCTGAATACGTCCATCTAAAATCAAATTTTCTAAAGCCAAACGAGCAACTTGCCTGCGAATCGGATCAAAAGAAGAAATAACAATAGAGCCTGGAGTATCGTCTACAATAAGTTCTACTCCAGCCGCTCTTTCAAAAGCCCTGATGTTTCTGCCCTCTTTTCCGATGATTTTTCCCTTTATTTCATTGTTTGGAATAGTGACAACGGTTGTCATTAACTCAGAAGCGGTAGAAGAAGCTAGCCGTTGAATTGAAGTAGCTAAAATATCTTTCGCTCGTCTGTCTAATTGTTCCTCACTATTGTTTTCAAGTTTTTGAATTCTAACCAGGATGTCTTCTTCGTACTTTTTTTCTATATCCTTTAAGAGTTCATCTTTTGCCTCTTCCTCGGTTAATTTTGCCACTCTCTCCAGGCCTGCAATCTTTTCTTGTTCTATGGCTATTACTTTTTCTTGGATTTTTTTTATTTCTTCAATTTTTGTTTTTATGCCTTCTGCCTCTTTATTTACTTCGACTTGTCGGGCATCCAAAAATTCGTCTTTTTTAACAAGACGTGCGTCCTTTTCTTTCCACTCTTGTTCCTTCTTCTTCTCTTCCTCTTTAAGATTAGCGAGTTTTTCTTCCGATTTCTTTTTTGCCTCGTCGATGATTTCTTGGGCCTCTTCTTTTGCCCCAACCAACATTTGCTTGATGTCAATTTCAATGGACCTTCTCTTACCCAGGGCGACAATTACACGGAGATAGTAGCCTATCCCCATGCCCAAAAGGAGTATGATTACTCCAATGATGATTATTGTTAATTTTATACTCATAAGCCTGTGTTGGCTTACAAGAATAAACCATTATATTTATGGTCTTATTTCCTTAAAGGTAAAGATTTTATTGATTACACTCCAGAGCGAAATTTTTCTCTTTAAATACTTCATAAAATACGGGTTATTCTTGCGAACCAAGCGAAAATAAATTTTTAAAATTCAACAAATTTAGTATAACAAACAAATAGAAAAATGTCTACTTGCGAGATTTTTAGAAAAAAAAGAATGGAGTTTTATTTATTAGAAACAGGGATCTTGGATTTGGTGACAATTTCGTCTACAATACCGTATTTTTTAGCCTCCTCTGCGTCCATAAAAAAATCTCGCTCCACGTCTTTTTCTATTTGTTGAAGCGTCTTTCCAGTATTTTTTGCCAAAAGTTTATTTAAATTATCCCTAGTTTTCAAAATATGTTTGGCGGTGATAGCGATATCTGTCGCTTGTCCTTCTACCCCACCCATCGGCTGGTGAATCATTACTTCCGCATTTGGTAGAATAAAGCGCTTGCCTTTTTTGCCAGCAGAGAGAATGATTGCCCCACCTGAGGCAGCGAGTCCGACACAGAAAGTAGAAATATCCGGACGTACATGGTTCATGGTATCCACGATGGCCATGGTGGAAGTAACAGAGCCACCAGGGGAATTGATGTAAAGATAAATATCTTTTTTTGCGTCTTCGGATTCTAGAAAAAGAAGCTGGGCAATGACAATATTTGCCGTATGGTCATCTATCGGTCCGCCCAAAAAAATAATTCGCTCACGCAAAAGGCGAGAATAGATATCATAAGCTCTTTCTCCAAATTGTGATTTTTCGATTACAGTCGGGATTAACATGAGGGCAGTATATCCCGATTTTATAAATTTTTCAAGTACAAAAAACAATGTTATCGATATGGTATTATTAAAATATGCAAAAAGTTCGAGCTACTGCCTTGGTTGTAAAAAATGAAAAAATATTATTAATGCATCGTTTTCGAGACGGTGAAGAATATTATGTGTTGCCCGGTGGCACTCAAGAAGAAGGGGAAAAAATTGAGGATGCAGTTTTGCGGGAACTTAAAGAAGAGACAAGCGTTGAAGGCAACGGGTTGGAAGAGGTTTTAGATTATACCGACGATGTGTGTAGAAATAGAATTTTTTTGGTAAAAAACATCAAGGACGACACCCTAAAGATGGAAGAAAATTCTCCCGAGAGAAAACACCAAAACGAAAACAATAAATTTAATCCTGAGTGGGTTCCAATAAATGAGCTTTTATTTCTGACCATTTGGCCAATGCAAACGCGAGAATTTCTATTTAAGTATTTTAAACTAGTTTAGTTTTGCGACTCCAGAAACTGAAAAATTTTTTCGTTGGTGAGGACGTTCTCGGCATGCATTTGAGCTCGTTCTGGATCTGCTTCTTTGTAGTGTTCCAGAATCATTGCTACTTCTTTCGCGACCTCCTCCGGGTCAGCAGTTATTTTCTCAGTTTTACCTATTTCATTTATAACGAGAGCAAATTTTGCTTTCTTCTCTCCGTCAGCGCGGAAGTCTTTGCGTAGATCTTCAACCTTTTTATTAATGTGTTTTAGATAATCTTCAAACTTGAGTCCCATTTGTGCAATGTCAGACTCCATGCGGTACAAAATTTTATCTGTTTCCGCTTCGATCAATACTTCCGGTAAATCCATTTTACTTTCTTCGATTATTTTCTCAATAATTTTCAAACGAGTTTTTTCTTTTAACTTGTTTTCCTTCTCTAATTTAATGTTTTCCTTTAATTTATTTTTAAAATCCTCTACGTCTTTGAAGGGCCCGAGTGCTTTCACAAATTCGTCATTAAATTCCGGCAATTCTGGTTCCTTATTCTCGTGTTCGCATTTTTCTCCTTCTTTGTGCTCGTGTGCTTCTGCCATATGTACTTTTGGCGCACGGGACCTACGAATATCCATTATCGTGTCTTCCATTTCTTTATCAGTGACTTCGGTATTTTTCTCTTCTGGAGTAATTTCGGAAATTATTTTTTTAGCTATTGATTTATAATCAGGAAGTTTTATCTCAGGCAGTATGGCGGTTTTTATTTTAAAACCGAGCGGATTTTTGCGCGCGAGTTTTACAATAGAAATTTCTGGACGACTGATAGCGTCTATTTTATTTTCTTCCAAAATTTTTGGGTAATATTCAGCGAGAGCGAGCTCTGCCATCTCTTCCAAAATACGAGCTTCTGGAATTTTTGCAAGCAAAACATTTTCTGGCACTTTTCCCTTGCGGAAACCGTCAATTTCAAGGTTTTCCCCGATTTTTTTTACTGCCTTTGAAAAATATGATTCAAATTTTTCTGCTTCTAATTCTCCTTCAATTTCTACTTCGCTTTTTGGCAATTTATTTACTTTGATTTTTATACTCATGGCCTTCAGTCTATATTTATTTAAGTTTTTTGTCAAAAAAAATCCCCCGACCTAAAGCCGGGGGATTTTTTAAGTTTTTCTACTCCAAGCTGTCTACATCAACATCAATATTTACATCTGTTGTGTTCAGGTCTTGTTCAAGGGTGTCCAGAGCGCTAGCGTCCTGTTCTGTAACCCCTACCGACTGCGGATTTTCTATAATTGCATTTTTATTTGTTTGCCAAACGTAGATTCCGCCGATAACGAGAATGATTATTATTATCACTAACCCCACAAGCGCCCCACCTGATTTTTTTTCTGATTCCATTGTTTTTCTTTTAGTTAACCCCGACGCTTTTGGGTCGGAGTCCCGATTTTACATCGGGATTAATAATTTATTGATCGGCGTTCTCTGTTTCTGCTTCTACGTCTCCGATTTTGGCCTCGATTCTAGCTTTTACACCATCTTTTAATGACTTAACTGCGTCGATTAAAGCAAGGTGAGATTCTCTGACGAGACTTTGTATCTCTTGGGCCAAGGTTCTTAGCTGTGTTTTATTTTCTAAAGTTAATTCGTTAATTGAAGCAGCTAAAAGTTCGTGAATTTCTGCGATTTTATCTTCTGCTTCCTCCAATTTTGTTTCAGCTGTGGCCAAAAATCCTTCCGCAACTGACACATCAACTTCTTTTTCTTTAAGGTCTGCTATTTTTGAATCAACTTTCTTTATTAAAGCGTTAATTCTTTCTACGGCTAAATCAAACCTCTCTAAAGCCTTTTCTCTTCCAACCACCCTCATTTCTTGCATTTTAGCTCTCACTTCATCGCTTTCGTTTTTTATGCCTTCTCTAAGGGCTTCCATTTTTTGCTGTGCTTCCTCTCTTCTTGTTTCTATTTGTTGCCTTACTTCTTCTCTTTTTTGCTCCATTTCTCCGCGCATTTCTCCCAAGGTGTTTCGGATTTCCGCTCTTACTTGTTCTCCTCCTGCGTTTGTCTCAACACCACTATTTTGTGCGCGCGACATCGAAGTACTTAATAAAAAGGCCACAACTAAAACCAAAAACAAAGTGAAATATTTTTTCATAGTTATTTTTTATTAATTTATAATTCTCCCATTAAAATTTTTAACGGGATTCATGATTATTATATCAAGAAAGCAACCAGAAGCAATGCAACAATATTTAGTATTTTTATCATCGGATTGATGGCAGGACCGGCGGTGTCTTTGTACGGATCTCCAACGGTATCTCCAGTAACAGCTGCCTTATGGGCCTCGCTTCCTTTTCCGCCGTGACTGCCTTGTTCGATGTGTTTTTTGGCATTATCCCAAGCCCCCCCTCCTGAAGTCATTGAGATGGCGACAAAAAGTCCGGTAACGATAGAACCAACCAGAAGTCCTCCCAAGACCACGAAACCTTTTTCTTTTCCAAAAAGGAGAATTACTAAAATTGGAGACAAGACAGGGATCAGAGCTGGCAAAATCATTTGTTTGATGGCCGCGCCAGTAATAATAGAAACTGCTTTCGCGTAATCAGGCTTTCCTGTACCCTCCATAATTCCTTTTATTTCTCTGAACTGTCGGCGAATTTCTTCTACCACTTTTCCGGCTGTTTTTCCCACTGCCTCCATGCAAAGCGCGCCGAAATAGTAGGGAAGAAGACCGCCCAAGAAAAGTCCCACAATTATATACGGATTGCTTAAGTCAAAGGTCAGCTCTTTTCCTGCCTTTACTATTTCTTCAGTATAGGAGGCAAACAAAACAAGAGCGGCTAGGCCAGCTGAGCCGATAGCATAACCTTTTGTGACGGCCTTAGTAGTGTTTCCTACTGCATCCAAGGGATCGGTAACATTTCGAACTGACTCAGGAAGTTCTGCCATTTCAGCAATTCCTCCAGCATTGTCGGTAATTGGTCCGTAAGCGTCGATGGCCACAATAATCCCGGTCATGGAAAGCATAGACATTGCGGCGATGGCGATACCATAAAGCCCGCCATAATGATAACTAGTTAATATTCCCAAAACGATTGTAATTAATGGCCAGGCTGTGGCTTTCATGGAAATAGCGAGACCTTGAATAACATTGGTACCATGGCCAGAGACAGAAGCGAGAGCGATTGACTTCACTGGAGAGTATTTGGTAGAGGTAAAGTATTCTGTGATGAGAACGAGAGCTCCGGTGACAAAAAGACCAACCAAAGAGCAAATAAACAAATCCATTACTTCATATTGCCCATTTTCTGCCATAAGCAGTTTAGTAACAGGGTAAAAACTAATTGCAGCGATAATCCCAGATGCGATAAGTCCTTTATACAAGGCACCCATTATATTTTTTCCTTTTCCTAAGCGGACAAACCAGGTGCCGATGATGGAGGCAAAAATTGCCATTCCTCCAATTACTAACGGATAAGTAACCGCATTTTCAAAATCAATAAAAAGTAAAGAACCTAAAAGCATTGCGGCGACAGAAGTGACAGCATAAGTTTCAAATAAGTCCGCTGCCATCCCGGCGCAATCTCCTACATTATCCCCGACATTATCTGCGATAACCCCAGGATTTCTAGGATCATCTTCTGGAATTCCGGCTTCAATTTTTCCGACAAGGTCAGCCCCTACGTCGGCTGCTTTAGTAAAAATTCCTCCACCCAATCTTGCAAAAACAGAAATTAGAGAAGCTCCGAAGCCAAGGCCGACAAGAGCAGTGATGTCTTTAGTAATAACATAAAACAAAGTTACCCCGAGCAGAGCAAGGCCGACAACCAAGAGTCCAGTGACGGTACCTCCTCGAAAAGCGAGTTTCAGCGCCTCGTTTATTCCATTCCTGGCTGCTTCTGTGGTTCGAACGTTCGCTCTTACGGAAACATTCATCCCAATGTAGCCAGCTAAGGCAGAAAAAATAGCTCCAGTTAAAAAACCAAAAGCCATGGTCCAGCCGAGTTTTTCAATAAAACCGATAATAAAAAAAAGGATTACCGCAATTACGCCAATGGTTTTGTATTGTTTATTTAAATACGCGCTAGCCCCTTCTTGAATTGCCTTAGCAATTTCTTGCATTCGTGCATTTCCGGCATTCTTTTTTAAAATCAGCCTAGCCAAAAGCAAGCCATAAATAATAGCGACAATTGAACTTATAATTGCAAACAATAAAAATTGGTTCATGTTTTTTTCTCGCTCAGCGAGATAAATTAATGATTAATAATAATTTTTATTCTTTTTCAACCCCTTCTTTTTCTTCAGCAACTTCTTCCTCCTCGTCTGAGGTGACGATTTTTCCATCGCCCTTGATATCTATTCTCCAACCAGTAAGCTTGGCCGCCAGGCGTACGTTTTGTCCACCCTTGCCGATAGCAAGAGACAGTTGATCATTGCCCACTTCTACTATTGCTTTATGTTCCTTCTCATCAGTTTCGATAGAAACAACTTTGGCAGGGGAAAGAGCGTTGGTAACAAATACCTTTGGGTCCTCAGACCATGGGATTATATCAATTTTTTCTCCAGAAAGTTCAGTGGTAATAGTATTTACTCGAGTTCCTTTTTGTCCAACGCAGGAACCAACGGCATCAATGTGCTCGTCGTTCGAATGCACTGCAATTTTCGAACGCGCACCAGCTTCTCGGGCGACAGATTTTATTTCCACCACCCCGTTTTCTATTTCTGGTGCTTCCATTTCAAAAAGTCTTTCTAAAAATTTTGGATGAGCGCGAGACAAACGCAAATTAATGCCTCTCGGTGTATCTTCTACGCTGTAAAGATAAGCGCGAATTCTTCGGCTACGTTCCCAATATTCTCCGGGAATCTGTTCTTCCGTTGGTAAAATGCCGGTGGCCCTATTAAAGTCAACATAAATGTTTCCGCGCTCTACTTTTTGCACAATACCGGAAATAACTTCTCCTTCTTTGGTGCCGTATTCGTCCATAATAGAAGTGCGTTCCGCTTCACGAATTTTTTGAATAATAACTTGTTTGGCGGTTTGAGCGGCAATACGTCCGTAGTCGTCTTTTCCCTCCAAAGGAAAAACAATTTCATCATTAAGTTCTGCGCTTTTCTTTATTTTTTTAGCGTCCTCCAGAAGAATGTGATGTTCAGGATTAAAACGTACGCGCTCGTCGCCTTCTTCCATTTCTTCGTCTTCGTCCATGACGGCGATACTTTCATCCACCACAATTTTTATTTGAGAAAAATCAGTTTTTCCACTTTCCATATCAAACTTGGCTCGGATGATTTGTCCTTTTTTGCCGTAATCTTTTTTGTAGGCGGCAGCCATTGCTTGCTCTATAGCTTCTAGTATTTTTTCCTTAGGAATCTTCCTTTCTTCCTCCAATTGCTCCAATGCTGACTTGAATGTTTTTATGTCTAACATAGTGTTTTTTTATTAAATTTTATTAAAAAAAGCCCCGCTTTGACAGGACTCATATGAGAGCAGTGTAGCACAATCCACACCCTAACGCAAATTGTTTTTATTAGTATAGTATAATTATTCCATGAAAAAGAATTTTCACTCCAAGTTTTTTGTGTTAGCAATTTTATTAATAATTATTATCAGCGGGCTTTATTTTAGTCTACGTAACGCAACAGCGGATAGTGTTATGGTTGAGTATGGGGAAGATGATGTGATGGAAAATACCACTGTGTCCATTGCTACACGCGATGAAACTTCTTCTCCTTGGCGCAAGTCGCCCATAACTTACAACCGCACTCTAAACGGTTCGATAAATGATTCGTTGCAAATAGACCAACAGCCAATGCGATACAAGACAACGGATGAAGGAATTTATAAACCAGCGAAAGCTTCTTTTACAATACCAACAGCATATAGCACAAAGAGTTTTTCTCTAAAAAAGTGTTTTACCCCAACGACAGGCATTACTCGCCCTCTGTTTTGGTCGCTTAACGTATATGGAACCACGTTAAATTATTCAGCCAACCAAAATATTTATCTAGATACTTTTTCCGTCTCAGGGTCTTCTCCTGCTAGCTCCGCTGTCGTTGACTCGACGACATATGGTTGTCCAGACCCGATAAAGAGCAAACCACCAATGCCTTACACCTATGGTTCAACATGGTACGGTTCTCCTTGGTATAGTTCTACCGGACTTTCAAGTATCACTGCCAATTTTTGCTCTGACGGTACATTAAATATTCAAACCTACTTGAATGGGGTTCCATACACAGCGACCTGGTCTTTGCCAAGCAGTCTCACAATTAGTGGTCCCGATTTGACAAAAAATAATTGGATAATTAATGGGAGTCTTGTTCCTACCGATTTAGCCCCGTCTTCTCTGATAAATGCGACTAAGACCATATCCTCTGGCACATCATTTACTTCTGGTGTATACAGCATCAATACTGCAAGAAAAGGAGGAGCTTATACAGCTTCTTATTCTGGAGCAGGGCCAAATAACTCGACACTTGGTTCAATAACGTATTCGAGTGGCGGTAGTAGTGTTTCCTTTACTTGTTCCGCGAACCAGAATAAATATATTACATTAAATTTTTGGTCAAATGTCGATTTGACAGGTGATCCGGATTCTTCTATTCAATTACTAGATCCTTCCACGAACAATCCTTTAACAAATATTACTACCACAACCAGTAACATAAAACTTTCTGGTAAGGTAAAAAATATTGGTACAGTTTCTACTGGTACTGGTGAATCAAGCTACTTCCAAAATTTTTTTGAAATCGACTATCAAAAAGACCCGCCAGTTCTTGGTATAGAAGCTGTGGCAAGTAATGTTAATACTCCATTAGCGGCTAACGCGACAGCAACAACTACTGTTACCTCTAGCGGGACTATTTATTTTCCTTACGCTGGCACAAGTAGGGTAAGAGTTTGTGCAGACAAAACCAGTATAAGTAGTGGTGGACGTATTTCTGAGTCAAACAACATTACACCTCCTAACCCTCCGGGAGGTCCTGTCCCTCCTGGAACAGGAGAGCAGAATAATTGTGGTCCATGGACGACAGTGAATGTAACTAGTGGAGCATCAGCAATAAGCGTGGATTTAACTGCGAGCCCAATCAGCATGACCCTGCCAACAAACTCAACTACTCTAGCTTGGACAACCACCGGAACACCAGATAGTTGTACTGCTTCGGGTTCTTGGAGCGGAGCAAAAACTGTAAGTGGGGGGACTGAGAATAAAACTGGATTAGTCGCAGGCACTTATACTTATACGATTACTTGCTCAAAAACTGGGGTAACAGACGCCACAGATAGTGTGAGTGTTGTTGTATCTGCCGGTGCGGTTCCTATTGTTACTATTTCAGCAAACCCGACCTCAGGAACAGTTGGTAGTGTTAGCCCGACGATTACTTATAGCGCAACTAATAATCCAACTTCTTGTACCGCAACGGGTGATTGGGTGAATCTTTCTCCGCCGACAGCAACTGGAACAAGTCAGACTCAAGCCCAAGGGGTATTGAGTACCATTAAAACATATACATACACTTTGACTTGTACAAATTCCTACGGAACCGGGAGCCCAGCAAGTGCGACAGTAAATGTAACGGCAGAAAGTTCTGTGCCTATTTTAACAGATACCAGCATAACCAATATTACTTCAGCAAATGCTACTCTTGGTGGAACTGTTTTCTCTTGGGGTACCCCAGCGCAAGGAAAAAGAGGAACCTGCTGGTCGGCATCAGACATTCCTACTCCACTTACTTTTACTACAATGCCCGCTGGCTGTGCCCTTAAAGACACTGTTAATACAGGTTCCACTGGAAATTTTAGTCACGTTAGAACAATCTCACCTACACGTCCACTTTACGTTCGTGCTTTTGCTGGAAATGATTCTGGCATAGGTTGGGGGCCTCAAAAAGCAATTGCCGCGGATCTTACAGCAGGGGCGGTTGATGTCTCAGGAGAAATTGTGTCTGGTGTTGATAGAACATATACGGCAACAATTTCCAATATTGGGAATTTTACCACTGGTAGTTCTTTCCACAATTTCTTTCAAAAAGCAACTGTTTCGGCAGCCGTAGCTCCAACTCTTCCACAGGGCGACAGCAGGATTACTGATCTTCCTTATACTTCAACTTCCCCAGAACCCTTATCAGCGTTAAATAGCGGCGGGACTGCTACGGTAACTTCTCCCAGTGTTGCTTTTTCTTCAAGTGGCTCAATCCGAGTTTGTGCAGATAAAACAACAAGCTCAGGAGGAAGTTCAATAAACGAAGCAAATGATAGTGGGACAGGGGAGGACAACAACTGTGGTCCGTGGACGGACGTAGAAGTTGACACCACTGGAGCTCTCTCAGCCTCTTCCCCTTGTGAAATCAACGTAAATAATGAATGTACCACAACCTTAACTTGGAATATACCAAATCCTCTACCGGATGTTGAGACAGCTGTCACGACCCCAGATCACGTTACTGTTCCAGGGACAAGCGCAGTATCTGGCATGACGACCTACACGTTTATTGTTGATGGTCCATCAGGTAATCCAAATAGCAGAATGTTTTATCTTTATCATGACGAACTTGAGCTGGCAAATGCGCAAGTTCGGCCACAGTGCCCTGCCGGTGAATATTGGAATGGTTCAACTTGCGCTCTGGCGGTAGCTGATTATTGGACATACGATGATGTCACCTGTGGTTCCGATTGTAAAAAAATAGCTGAATGCAGAGATGGCACCGACGAAGGCGAGGACGAAAATTGTATACCATGTAGCCCAGAACAAGCTGGGGTTTGCGAAGGGGGAATTCCAGTTCAATCATGCGCACCTGGAGAAGGGGCATGTCCCCTTAATGGACCGCTTTGTTCATCTCCACCAAATCACCTAAGTCCTTGTATTCCAGGAAGCACTTCAAGTGCAATAAGCAGTTCTACTTCTAAATGGACATGGACTTGTACTCCTGCCGTGGGTGATGTTTCTTCCTGCACAGAGTGGAAAAAGCAGCCAATCATTATTGAAGACTAGTAAGTTAGTAAAAAATCCCCTTGATCTCAATCAGGGGGATTTTTGGGTTGTTGTGGATTACTTTATAAATATTTTTTTATTTCTTGTTATAATAGATCTACTAATTCCATTAAAATATAATATATGGAGTAAAGTTTTGATTATTAATTAATTATTAAAAAATGAAAAAATATTTTCAATTCAAACTCGTTTTGTTTTTTGTTCTCTCGTTATTAATCACTGGTGCTTTTTATTTTAATTCATCAGACAGTGTACGGGCTGCGTGTAACGAAGGAACGACTCGAACTGGGGTAGTTGACTCGATTACAGCCTCGGCTTCTGGCACAACAGTAAGTGGAATTGTAACACTTGCTCCTATGCCAGCAACCTGCAGTGGGGGGTATTATGAAGAAGATGGAACCGTTAAATTAAAGTTGGTTGATTTAAACGAGAATCCAATAAGTGGATATGAAGACTCTCTCGAGGGGCTAAATGGAGTATTCCATGATGGTGATAATTCATACTCAATGAGCATCTCCGGGTTGCCTGCTGGTTCGTACAAAATGAAAGCCGTACCATGCAATCCAATAACCACTTGCGGTGCAGCGAAATTTTCTGATCCCTTCACCTATACTCCGCCACCTGCTACTTACACGGTAACTGGGACCGCCGGATCTGGGGGCACAATTTCCCCTTCCTCAAGAACAGTGAATTCCGGTCAAACAACGACATTTACCGTTACTCCAAATTCTGGGTATACCGCTTCTGCTTCTGGTTGCGGTGGTTCTCTTTCTGGCACGACCTATACTACTGGAGCAATAACATCAAATTGTACAGTAACTGCAACCTTTACTGCGGCCTCCGTTCCTCCAACTCCTACCAATCTGACTGCTACTCCTGGTGCTTGCGGAACGGGAACCATAAACGTTTCTTGGACTGCTTCGAGCGGAGCAACTGGTTATATTCTTTTAGATAACGGAAATACTATTTACACAGGAGCTAATACTTCTTATTCCCATACTGGGTTGAGCGCAGGATCATCTCATGCATATAATGTTGCGGCGACAAATGCCAATGGCACATCAGGAAATACAAGTACAGTTTCTGCTTTTGCCCCATCAGCTTGTAGTGCTCCCGTCGTCACTCTTTCCGCTAAAATAATTCTTTCCAACGGTGCGGAGTTTAGTCGTGCTTGGCAAAAAATGCCGGTTACCTTTAAAAATTCTACAGATAAAATTAGGCTAACCTGGAACGCAACCAATTCCCCGACTTCTTGTACTGCCGATGGAGATTGGTCTGGAACAAAAACATCTAGCGGGACAGAAGACATTCCTCCATCTACTCCGAAAATTTATAATTTTACTTTGACTTGTACTGGCGCTGGTGGGTCTGACTCTGAAACCGTGCAAGTAGAAGCAGTTCCGGATACTAGTATGCCAAATCTTGTTCCCGATTTTGCCAGTGTAAACATACCAGATACCATTACCATAGGTGTTCCGGTGACATTAACTGCTAAAGTTAAAAATACTGGTAGCTCAGCAACGAGCGCGTCTCCTGGTTGGGGAAATAGCAATCTAGGTTCTTATTCTCGCGGTTCTTTTATTAGCGCCTTCTTTATGGCTACTCCCTTAAGTGGAGGTACGCAAGCAAACGGAGGGCAATATTTAAGCGATGGGGATCCTGCATTCAAATACAATGTTCCTCCTAATTATCCAAACGAATGGTGGTATAATCCTGGAACTTCTCCTTATGGATATGGTATTGCTGGATTACCTTGGGGCAATACGGCTTATCGACTCATGACTTCTCCTATTGCTGCTGGCGGAACATCTGAAACAGTTTCTACAACTTTTACTTTACCACCAGAGAACCAGCCACCTTTTATTGATTTTTCCGGAACACAAGCAATAACATTTTGTGCAGATACGGATCAACTTTCTGCGCCTATTGGCGACAACCCAATAGGTATTTTTGAGATTGCTAAACACTATGCTACCGACCCAATTTATCCAACTAGTTCTCATACAGAAGTAGATAATTGTACTCCTTGGAAAATTGTGAATGTAACTGGTGGAGTTACTACTTATAGTGTTACCCCAAGTGCGGGAGCAAACGGAACCATTTCCCCAAACACACCACAGACAGTTAATTCAGGTGCGACAGCAATCTTTACTGTTACTCCAAATGCCGGATATACAGCTAGTGTCGAAGGAACTTGTGGTGGATTTTTGGCTGGAACTACTTACACTACTAATCCTGTCCTCGCAAGCTGTACGGTAATTGCCAACTTTACAGCATCACCAAATCCTGATCTGACGGTTCAATATGACCCAACAACGATAAAAATTCCTGCGAATACCTCGCACACTTTTTCTGCCACAGTACAAAATATAGGGAGTGTTACCACAGGAAGTGCCTTTAATAACATGTTTCAGACAGCAACCGGCTTTACTTTAAAGCAAGATGGCACTCCTAATTATGATCTTCCGATTAACCGGCAGGATTATGATGTTGGAACCACCGCTAGCGCACTAGCGGGCGGTGCCACCCTGGAGATTACAAAAAGCCTTTCATTTTCTCCAGGTACTTACTACGTTAGGGCTTGTGCAGACTTACCTCCATATGATTACGGGGTAGTCCTCAATGAAAATGAAGAAAATAACTGTAACGCTGGTGGTGCCCTTGCCTGGCAGGCAATAGAGGTGGGCCCGGATTTGACAGCGAGTGCTCCCGTAGCAGACAACTCAGGTCCTTACTTAGCTGGTGACTCAATATCTTTTAGCTCAACAATCGCGAACAGTGGAGTAGGTGATGTTGCTGGTACCGTTACTCATATTTTCCAATATGACTATGATATAAACCACGAAAATAACAATGAAGGATTTATTGAAGTAAACACTACCAATGGAATTGTTGAAGGTGACAACAAGGATGTTTCAGCGCAAATTCCTACTCAAAGTGATACAATACTTCTTTACATTCGAGTTTGCGCTGACAATGACGCTAACTGGAGCGACTTAGTGGATGAATCAAATGAGGGCAATAACTGTAGTGTTGCCATTAACGGAGGGTGGACAGTTTTAAACATAACTAGTTCTGTTTCTTGTGGTATTGCAGGAGATCTTTGCCCAATTATTGGCAGTGAATGTGGACAAATCGGAGAATGTCAACCTGATGGTATCTGTGGCGGAACACTTGATCCCGTAACTTGTCCAGTTAATAATTGTACAAAAGTTCCCGACACGTGTTCTGGTGGAATTACCCCAGAGTCACTTCCAGACAGCACAGCTAAATTTATTTGGAAATGCGGGGGGTACACCTGTGAGGTAGAAAAAAAGCAGCCGATTATTATTGAAGACTAATTCTTCGATAAGCTTGGGACAATATTCTTCTGTAGGTTTAGTACGAATTAAAACAAAAAAATCTCCCTTGTGGGGGATTTTTTTGTTATACTATATAGGATGGTAATCAACGAAGAACAGTTTAAAAAATCTATTTTAGATTCAGGACTTATTTCGCGTTCTGAATTTGAGGAAATAGTTAAAAAATCAGAAGCAAGTGATCAGAAAATTGGCGATATTTTGCTTTCTGAAGGAAAAATATCAGAAACTGACCTGAAACGAATAGAGGCCTTTGTGTTAAGCATACCGTTTGTTGATTTAAATAATCAAAAAATAGAGTCCTCCGTCCTTTTACTTATTCCAGAACCTATCGCTAGAAATTACAATATTGTTGCCTATAAAAAAACCGAAAAAACTTTAGAGGTGGCGATGTTGGATGTGGATGATTTGCCGGTAATCGATTTCATCAAAAAACGCTCCGGACTAAAAATCCTTCCTCGACTTACTGATACTGTTTCCATGAGGTCTGCGCTCGTTCAATATCGGCAAAGCCTGAAGAAAGAATTTCAGGACATTATTGAAAAAGAGTGTGACGCTATCTCTTGTAAAGATGAAGGGGCGTGGAAATTAAACGGAAAATCTAGTGAGAAATCTGAATCCGAATTGAAACAAATGGCAGAAGAACTGCCGATTGTAAAAATTGTTGACTCTCTAATTTTTCACGCGATTCTGCAAAACGCTTCTGACATCCACATTGAGCCTGGAGAAAAGAACCTCACTGTGCGTTATCGAATAGATGGTATTTTGCACGACGCAATGACCCTAGACAAAAATGCCACACTGGGCATAACTGCTCGCGTAAAGGTGTTGGCAAATTTAAAACTGGACGAAAAAAGGTTGCCTCAGGACGGAAGATTTAAAACAGAACAAAATGGAGAAAAAGTTTCCTTTCGTGTTTCTACTCTGCCAACTTTTTACGGAGAAAAAACCGTTATTCGAATTTTGAAGGAAAACATGCACGGGTTTTCTCTGGAGACACTTGGTTTTCACGGAGAAGGGCTAGAAAGAATTCACGAGGCCTTAAAACAAAAAACAGGAATGATTTTGGCTACGGGTCCAACCGGAAGCGGAAAAACAACCACTCTTTACACGATGCTCGATATTTTGAACAAACCGGAAGTAAACATTTCCACCGTAGAAGATCCTATTGAGTATCAAATGCCAAGAGTTAACCAGACGCAGGTAAAACCCGAGATTGGCTTAACTTTTGCCAATGGTCTTCGCTCTTTACTTCGGCAAGATCCAGACATTGTGATGGTGGGGGAAATTCGGGACGGAGAAACTGCCGGTTTGGCGATTAATGCTTCTCTTACTGGACACTTGGTTTTATCTACCGTGCACACTAATTCCGCTGCTGGCTCGATTCCAAGACTTATTGATATGGGAGCCGAGCCCTTTTTGATAACGGCTACCGTAAAGACCATTATTGCTCAGAGGCTGGTGCGTAGACTCGCTCTCAATAAGGAAAAATATTTTTTATCGCCTGATGAAATAAAAAATCTTGCCAAGATTGTTGATTTGGATAGGGTACTTAATTTTCTCAGAGAAGAAAAAATTGTAGATGAGAAAAGTACTTGGGATAAAATTCCTTTTTACAAAGCAGTAAAGAGCTCAGACTCCGAAGATGGCTATGGCGGGCGTATCGGCATACATGAAGTATTGGCGGTAACCCAAACAATCAGAGAAATGATTTTGAAGAGTGGTTCGCAAGACGATATAGAAGCCCAGGCAAAAAAAGAAGGAATGATGACAATGATAGAGGACGGAGTTTTTCAAGCAGTGCTTGGAATGACTTCGTTAGAGGAAGTGTTCAGGGTGGTTTCTGAATAACCCAGCGTTCCCACTTAAATAATTAAATGTTTTTTACTTATATCGCAAAAACAAAAACAGGGGAAGAAATTGAAGGCGTGATAAATGCTGCAGATCGTTATGTTGCTGCCCAGGAAATAAAATCTCGTGGCCTAATGCCACTATCTGTTAAAGAAAAGAGAGAAGTTTTTTGGAATATTTCTTCAAAGTTCTCTAATATTTTTTCTAGAATAAGTGTTAACGAAAAAATTATTTTTACAAAAAATTTGAGCGGAATGCTTCGAGCAGGGCTTTCTCTTTATCGAGCGCTGTCGGTTTTGGAAAAACAGACTAAAAATCCTAAGTTTAATAAAATTTTATTATCTCTAGCAACTGATATAAATGCCGGTCAGTCTTTTTTTTATGCTCTTTCAAAATTTCCCGAAGTATTTTCTGGCCTTTTTCTTTCGATGACGAAAGCCGGAGAAGAGTCCGGAAATCTTTCTGGGGCTCTGTCTGATATTGGTTTAAATTTAGAAAAGGCCCACTCCTTAACAAAAAAAATAAGAGGAGCGCTTATTTATCCTGGCATCATTCTTTCTGCGATGGTCGTCATTGGTGTTTTAATGTTTGCTTTTGTGGTTCCAACCCTGGCGAGCACATTCAAAGAGCTTGGGGTCGTTCTGCCTCTTTCTACCAGGATTCTTATTTTCTTTGGTAATTTTTTCTCTAATCATTTGATTTTAAGTTTTACTATTATTATTGGCGTTGGTTTTGGTTTATATATGATGCTTCGAGCCAAGTTTATAAGACCTTTTATTGATTTTTTTGTTATCAAAATTCCAGTTGTCAGTACTTTAACCAAAGAATTAAACACTGCCCGCACCGCCCGAACAATTTCTTCTCTTTTGCTTGCTGGAGTTTCCCTCGGAAGAGCCTTGGAAATAACAGAAGATGTGGTCCAAAATATTTATTACAAAAAAGTTCTGGAGAAAGCTAAAGATGAGATAGAAAAAGGCGTTCCGCTTTCTCAGGCTTTTAAAACAAATATCAAACTTTATCCGATCATGATGGGAGAAATGGTAGAAGTTGGAGAAGAGACAGGCAGACTTTCTGACATGTTGCTGGACATTTCTTCTTTTTATGAAGAAGAGGTTGAAAGCAAGACAAAGAATCTTTCCACCATTATCGAGCCTTTGCTGATGATTGTTATTGGGTCGGGGGTTGGATTTTTTGCTATTTCAATGATTTCTCCGCTTTATTCAATTTTAGGAAGCATAGAATAATTTTATGAAAAATAATTTTAGAAAAGGAATAAGTGTTATAGAAATTTTAATTGTAATTGTCGTCCTTGGCATTATATTTTCAATTGTCTTTTCGCAATTTTCTAAAATTAGGGAAAATCAAGTATTGAAAACAGCCGTGAGTGATATTTTGTCTAGTTTAAATAAAGCGCAAACGCAAACCTTAGCATCTCTAGACTCTTCTTCTTACGGGGTGCATTTTCAAGCTGACAAGGTTGTAATTTTTAAAGGCACGATCTTTTCAGAAAGCGATGTTGATAATGAAGAAATAAATATTTTGGCACCTGCAACCATCTCAGACGTAACTTTGTCCGAAGTGAGCGGAAGTACCGGCGATATTTACTTTAATCGTCTTTCTGGAATGCCAAATCAGGCTGGTGTTATAACTATCTCTACAGATTCTTTTTCTAAAATTATTACAATTTCAGCTACAGGCACTGCTAGTGCGAACTAAAAAATGTTCTATTCAATGAATTAACCAAAGCCACGATAAACAAACTTGAATCATGAAAAAGCAAACTACAAACAAAGGTTTTATGGCTGTCGAAATATTAATTGCGGTTTCAATTATTGTTATTTTTGTTTTGGTTGCCATGACTGTTGCTCAAAAATCTATTTATATTTCTCGTCAGGCCCTACATGCGACTCAAGCGGCCTTTTTACTAGAGGAAGGGGCAGAAAATACCAGAATTATTCGGGACAATAATTGGGAAGATCTTGTCGCCCTGAATACTTCGGAGCAAATAGGAATTTTTAACAGATCGGTTGTTGTTTCTGAAGTAAGCAGAAATGAAATAACTGGAGATATTGGTTCTGGTGTGGTAGACCCTAGAACAAAACTGATAACAGTTACAGTTTCCTGGCCTGAAGGAGGGCAAACTATAAGCAAAACTTTACAATTTTATGTAGCGGATATTTTTTCAGAATGAAAATTTTTAATAAAAAAGTGAATAGAAAAAAAAGTCCGTCTGCGTTTGGAGGTTACGCTGTTTTAGAATTAATCTTTTACATTACTTTTTTTGCCATTCTTTCAATTGTTCTCGTCAACGCGATGATAACCATGGCAAAATCATTCAAAGAAACTTCTATTCAAGCAGAGTTGGTTCAAAGCGGAATGATGATGGAGAAAATATCTCGGGAGCTTAGACAGGCCGACGATTTTTCTTTTGCTTCAAATATTCTTATTATCAATACAAGAGACGATTTTGACAATTCAAAAACAATAACCTACGCCTTTTTTGATTCAAGTGCGCAAATAGAAGATAGTCTTCTTGGAGATTTAGGAAATTTAAATACTCCCAATATTGCAATTATAGATTTTAATTTTACGCCAGTCATCACCGCTAAAGGAAAAGCGGCAGTTGTAACGTTAACCGTTAGGTCTAACAACGACACCAGCGAGAGAACAATCACTTTTAACAATACTGTTGTCCTCCGGGGAAGTTATTAAAAATAAAAATTATGTCAGGATCTAGAAAAATAAAAAAAATTAATTATCAAGCCGGTGCAGCAATGCTTGTTTCCGTGATTTTCTTTCTTTTTATTTCCCTGGCTATTATCTTTGGTCTTGTTTCTCCAACGGTGCGAGAATTTAAAATAGCGAATGATTTAATAAAATCCAAGCAAAGTTTCTTTTTGTCCGAATCTGGAGCAGAGGATATATTTTTTAGATTAAAAAACGCAAAACCAACAAATTCCCCTTCCTTTATTGAGCTTAATGGTAGTACTGCTACGACCACCATTGCTGATTCTGGTTACAATGAGAAAACGATAACCGCCCTAGGGGATGTCTTTTCCAGACAAAGAGTAAACGAGCTTCTTTTGGGCACTGGTACGGGGATTGCTTTCGGCTACGGAGTGCAAGTTGGAACCGGCGGTTTTACCATGGGAAACGGGTCCTCTGTTCAAGGAAGCGTGTATTCAAACGGCACAATTGTTGGAGCCGGATCAATTACTGGCACTGCCGTGTCGGCAAACTCTGCCGCTCTTTCCGCCGATCAAGTAAATGGCTCTGGTACTCCTGCATATGATATTACATTTGGAAACGCAGACAGCACACAGGATTTTGCCCAAAGTTTTACTGTGAGCACAACAGGGGTGGTTAGTAAGGTTGAATTATATTTTAAAAAAGTCAGCATACCCTCAAATTTAACCGTTCGAATTGTTTCTGACGACGGAGGGAGCCCGGGTACGACCACTCTTGCTTCTAGTGTTGTTTCTGCCTCTTTAATTTCTACTAATTATGGTTGGGTAAACGTGCCTTTTTCTTCTAACCCGGAATTAATATCCGGCACAAATTATTGGATTGTTATTGACGCAGCTACAAATTCTTCTCGCTATTATGCTATAGGTGCAAATGACAACGGCTACGGAAGTGGAGTTGGCAAAATTGGTAAGTATGGTAACAACTGGAATACCACAAGTCCAGCTGGATTAGACGGATACTTTAAGTTATATTTGGGCGGGCTAACAGGCCTCATTGACGGGATTATCGTTGGCACAGAGGGCGAGGGTAATGCTTATGCACACACCGTAAACAATTCAAACATTGCGGGCACAAATTATTGTCAGGAAGGAAATAATAATAATAAATCTTGCGATACAAGCTTGCCGGATCCAACGCAGGTCGCTATGCCAATTTCTGAGCAAAATATCTTAGATTGGAAAAACGAGGCAGCAGAAGGAGGAACACATTTTGGAGACATTACCATCGATGGAATTTCTACTTCCTTGGGTCCTAAAAGAATTACAGGCAATCTTATTGTCACCAACAATGCCCATCTCACCATGACAGGAAATATTTGGGTTGAGGGGGATATGGATATTAGCAACAACGCAGTCGTTAGTCTTTCTCCAAGTTATGGCACCTCTGATGGTACCATGATTGTTGATGGCATTATTGATATATCAAACAACGCTATCTTTAACGGTTCCGGCTCTGAGGGCAGTTATATTATGGCTCTTTCAACCTCAACTTCAACCTTGGCCATTACCTTGGCAAACAACGGTGGAGCTGTAACTCTTTACGCAGCCAATGGTACGGTAAACCTGGCGAATAATTCTACCGCCAAGGCGCTAAACGGGAAGTATATCAATTTAAATAATAATGCTGTGGTAATTTATGATGAAGGATTGGCAAACTCCAACTTTGTAAATGGGCCATCCGGTGGATGGAATATCAGATCGTGGAAAGAGGTTAAATAAGCTGTGTTATACTAAAAGTATGCGAAAAAATTTAATTATTGGAAACTGGAAAATGAACCCTCTTACCTTAAGGGAGGCAGAAAGATTGTTTTCTGGCGTGGCGAAGGAGGTTTCTCGTGTTAAAAACACAGAGGTAATAATTTGCCCACCTTTTATATTTTTAGATAAACTGAGCAAGATTCGAACCAGTAAAATTAAGCTTGGTGCCCAGAACTCTTTTATTGGAGACACTGGCGCTTTTACCGGAGAAATTTCAGGAGAGATGCTTTATGAGATAGGAGCAAAATTCGTAATTTTGGGTCATTCAGAAAGGCGAGAACTGGGAGAAAGCAATGCGGACATTAATCAAAAAATAAAAGCAGCGCTTGTCGCTGGACTTCGTCCGATATTGTGTGTTGGAGAAAATGAACGGGATCAAAATCACGGTTATTTTAATTTAGTTAAAGTTCAACTAGAGGAATGTCTTGCTGGTGTTTCCAAAAATTCAATTTCTAAAATAACAATTGCCTACGAGCCAGTCTGGGCTATTTCCAGCACCCCAAATCGCAAAGATGCCTCGGCGGACGATTCTAGGGAGATGAGTATTTTTATTCGGAAGGTGCTCTCAGATAAATTTGGAAAGGATGCATCTCGTATAAAAATTATTTATGGCGGTTCAGTAAATGAAAAAGACGCTCAAGAATTTTTGGAAGATGGAGGCATAGACGGATTGCTCGTCGGTCATGCCAGTTTGGATATGAAAAAGTTTTCAGAAATTATAAAAATATGCGAAACATTAGGCAGATAAAAAACTTAAAAGGAAAAACTGTGCTTTTGCGGGTGGATTTCAATGTGCCGATTAAAAATGGCAAGGTGGTGGATGATTTCAAAATTGTAAAAGCATTGCCTACAATAAATTTTCTTCTTAAAAAAGGTGCAAAAGTAATTTTGATCACGCACCTCGGAAAAGATGGCACAAAAAGCTTAATGCCCGTAATAAAGAAATTTTTTGATATTTCGAAAATCAATAAAGACAAAATAGTCTTTTTTGAAAATATTAGAAAGTTTCCAGGAGAAAAGAAGAATGATCAAGCTTTTGCAAAAGGACTTGCAATGTTGGGCAATATTTACGTAAATGATGCTTTTTCAGTTTGTCACAGAGAGCACGCCTCAGTAGTTTCGTTGCCGAAATATCTACCGAGTTATGCAGGTTTTCAGCTCGAGCAGGAAGTAAAAAATCTTTCACATGCCTTGCGAAACCCCAAGCACCCCTTCCTTTTTATTTTGGGCGGGGCGAAGTTTGAAACAAAAGTACCACTGATTCAAAAATATTTAAAATTAGCAAGTCACGTATTTATTGGGGGTGCGCTTGCTAATGATTTCTTAAAATACAAAGGCTATGAAATAGGCAAATCGCTGGTAAGTGAAAAAAATTTTGGTATTGGAAAAATTATAAAAAATAAAAAATTGATTTTGCCTATCGACGTCCTTGTGAAGTCCGGGAATAGATTTATAGACAAAAAAGTGGATGCAGTAAAAAAGGATGAAATAATTTTGGATGTCGGTAAGGACACGACAAGAATGCTGGCTCCTTTAATTAGGGAATCCAAACTAGTTCTCTGGAATGGACCCTTGGGCAAGTATGAGGATGTCCACGTTGGAAAGGTTGATGAAAAAATCTTGAAACTGGTTGCAGACTCAAAAGCTGAAAGTATCATCGGAGGAGGTGATACCGTAGCTCAGGTTTCTAAAATGAAAATGAGAAATAAATTTTCCTTTCTTTCTACTGGCGGTGGCGCTACGCTTGATTTTCTCGCTCACGGAACCCTGCCTGGGATTAAAGCTCTAAAATAATTTTTTGCGCTAGATTTTTAGCTTCATCCGCTGGATGTTCTCTTCCTCCCCAGTGTTTATGTCCGTCATTTTCAAATCTTGGAATTATGTGAAAATGTGCGTGAAAAACGAGTTGTCCCGCTGCTTCGTCGTTATTCATGCCGAGATTTATTCCGTCTGCGTTTGTGCCCTTTTTGACCGCGACAGCTAGTTTTTTTATTACTGGTCCAGTTTTTGAAATTAATTCTTCTGGAAATTCATAAAGATTTTTGACGTGTGTTTTGGGTATGAGAAGAGCATGCCCGAGATTTACCGGTTTAATATCGAGAAAAGCAAAAAAATCTGCGTCCTCATAGATTTTATCGCTTGGTATTTCTCCTTTTGCAATTTTACAAAAAATGCAATCGTTCATATGCGTATTATATGTTAAAATCTGCTATATGCAAAGATATGGAGAATTACTGAGGACACTTTTGGAAAAAAGAGGGATTGTCAATCCGGCGGAAGCCGAGATTTTTTTGAATCCGGATTATGAGCGTGATTTTCACGACCCCTTTCTAATGAGGGACATGGAGAAAGCTTGTGTCAGGCTTTTTGAGGCCGTGGAGGCAGAAGAAAAAATAGTAATTTATGCCGATTATGATTCTGATGGTATCCCCGGAGCAGTGATTTTGACCGATTTGTTCAAATTAATAGGGTATGAAAATTATGATGTCTATATTCCGCAGAGAAATTCCGAAGGATATGGTTTAAATCTTGACGCCATAAAAGAATTTGCGAAATCCAGCGTGAAACTTTTAATTACCGTGGATTTGGGTATTACAGCAGTGGCGGAAATAGTCCAGGCGGAAGTAGGTGGCATTGATGTAATAATTACTGATCACCACATACCTAAACAAGAAATTCAAACCGAGAAAAATTCTCCTGCCCTCGCCCTTGGAGACAAAAAGGCAGGGAACCCGCGGCTCCTTAATTTTTCTAAGTTTAAATTTCTATTACCTCGGGCTTATGCAATTCTAAATCCAAAGATAGATAATTATCCAGAAAAAATGCTATGTGGTGCAGGTGTTGTTTTTAAACTAGCGCAAGGATTTATAAAAAAATATGGTGAGTATTTTAAAATTAAAGAAGGAAAAGAAAAGTGGATGCTAGATATGGCGGGTCTGGCGACCCTTTCTGACATGGTTCCTTTGCTGGGGGAAAACAGAGCGATGGCGTATTTCGGAATGAAAGTTTTGCGCAAGTCTCCGCGCCCAGGACTGCAAAAACTTCTAGCTAAAATGAACATTGATCAGAAATATTTATCTGAAGACGATATTGGTTTTATGGTTACGCCACGGTTGAACGCTGCATCACGCATGGACGATCCAATGAGGGCTTATGAATTACTTGCTACAAATGACGAGGTGGAGGCTGGCATTCTTGCGAACCATTTAACAAAAATAAATGACGAAAGAAAAACGATCGTGACTTCCATTATGCGGGAGGTTCATAAAAAACTGGAAAAGTATGAGCACAGAGAGGTATTGGTTATAGGTAATCCGAAATGGAAAGTGGGGGTTTTAGGGTTAGTGGCTGGAAAAATATCAGATGAATACAACAAGCCCGTTTTTGTCTGGGGAAAGGATGAAAATGATTGTATTAAAGGTTCCTGTCGAAGCGATGGTTCAGTGTCCACTATGGAACTCATGGCACAAGCATGTGAATCATTTCTTGAATTTGGGGGTCATGAGCTAGCGGGAGGTTTTACGGTACATAGTGATAAAATCCACTTTTTAGAGGAGACATTGTCAGCGTCCTTTCACAAAGTGAAAAAGGAGAAAGCAGAAGACGAAACGAAATACGATATTAGAACTGATTTGAGTGTCGTAAACATGAAAAACTGGAAAGAAATAGAAAAAATGTCTCCCTTTGGGTTTGGAAATCCGAAACCAATTTTTCTTCTTGAAAATGTTCAGGTTGAAAAAATAAAAAAGTTCGGAAAAAATGGATCTGGGGAACATTTAGAAATTACTTTTTCTGACCAGGGCGACAAAGCAAAAGCAGTTTCTTTTTTTACCAAAGTAGATTCTTTTAAAAAATCCTTAACGGAAGGAGTAAGAGTGAATTTATTAGCCAATTTTGACCTTTCTAGGTTTGCGGGAAAAACTACGTTAAGATTAAGGATAGTTGATATCCGGTAAATTATGGCAAAAGATAAAGTAACTATTTATCCGCACACTAATTTTTGTTAAGTTATGTTCTATGTTTATATGCTAAAAAGTAATTCCCATGACGAATTGTATGTTGGCTCCACAAATGATCTAAGGAAACGGGTTTTAGAACATAACAACGGAAAAGTATATTCGACTAGAAACAAGAAACCATATATGTTAATTTATTATGAAGCGTATCGCGTAGAAGCAGATGCGCGAAGAAGAGAGAAAATGTTGAAGCTTAGAGGCCAAGCTAGACACCAATTAATTACAAGACTAAAAGATTCACTTGGAAAAAACAAAAATTAGTGTGCGGATTTATACTGACGGGGCGGCGAGAGGGAATCCTGGTAAGGCGGGGTGGGGAGCCATTTTGTTTTTGGGAGAGAAAATAGTTGAACTCGGTGGTAGGAAAGATCATGCGACTAATAACCAAATGGAATTAACTGCGCCGATTGAGGCCCTTAAGTATGTAAAAAAATACAAAACTGGCAATGAAATAGAGATTGTTTCTGATTCAAAATATGTGATTTTGGGAATTACCGAGTGGATTTTTAATTGGCAGAAAAATAATTGGCGCAACGCGGCGAAAAAACCGGTTTTGAACCGTGAACTTTGGGAGGAGTTATATAAATTGGCGGAAGAATTAAAACCAAAATGGACTTACGTAAAAGGGCACAATGAAAATAAATGGAACGACCGAGCGGACGAAATCGCCACCAGTTTTGCGGACGGCGTGCCAGTAAAATTGAAAAAATAATTGCATTTCAAATGCGGGACAAAATTTTTTACATAGTTTGCTTCGGGTTTTTATTCGGAATTTTTTTGCGCTCTTTTATTTTTGTAGATATATATTTGGTCTTTTTGTTTGGAGTAATTGCTTTTGCCTTATTTTTATTTTATTTCTTAATTTCTCTCGGCCATAGACCTATGGGCGAGGCAAAAAATAATTTAGGAATTTTAATTTCAATTTTCATTCTCGCATTTTCTTTTGGAATCCTTAGATTTCATCTTGTTGATGTCCCAGCACCAAGTATTTTTGAGTCAGTCGTAGGACAAAAAATTTCGTTCTTTGGAGAGATTATTGATGAGCCAAATATCAAGGAAAATAATCAGCAATTAATTGTTGAAACACAGGAAGAAAATAACAAAACAAAAATTTTAATAACCACAGGTTTAGATACAGACTATAAATATGGCGATGAAATAAATTTTTCCGGAAAATTAGAAAAACTAGAGAATTTTATTACGGATACCGGGAAGGAATTTGATTACATAAACTATCTTAGGAAGGATGGGATTTTATATGTGATGGGTTATCCGAAAATCGAAATTGTCTCGCGTGGAAATGGTAATTTTATAAAAAGTGCACTGTTTAGTGTAAAAGAAAAATTTTTAGAAAAAATGAATTTTGCGATAAATGCCCCAGAGAATTTGCTGATGGGTGGGCTAATTTTAGGGGAAAAATCTGCTTTTGATGAATCTATGCGACAAAGTTTTGTGGACACGGGCACAATTCACATCGTCGCTCTTTCTGGCTACAACGTGACGATTGTGGCGGAATGGATTATGAAACTTTTTAGCTTTCTTCCGCGAAATTTTGGTTTTGGTTTGGGAATTTTGGCGATCTTTTTATTTGTGATTATGTCTGGTGGAAGTTCTACAGCTATTCGCGCGGGGATAATGGCGATCTTGGCTCTCATCGCACGGGCGACTGGGAGAAATTATGATGTAGGGAGGGCTTTAATTCTTGCTGGAGTCTTTATGATATTACTTAATCCATTTTTACTTGTATTTGATGTTTCTTTCCAGCTTTCTTTTATGGCGACCGTGGCAGTCATATTTTTAGCCCCAAGATTTGAAAAATATTTTATGTGGGTGACGAAAAAATTTGAATTGCGAGACATCGTTTCTGTCACTTGCGCCGCTTATGTTTTTGTTTTCCCTTTTATTCTTTACAAAATGGGAAATCTTTCACTGGTTGCTTTGCCGGCCAATGTTTTGATTCTTCCATTTATTCCTTTTACCATGATGCTTGGTTTTATCACAGGTTTTGCCGGGCTAATTTGGTATGTTTTTGCTGTGCCGTTTGGTCTTATTTCTTATTTATTTTTACATTACGAGCTTGCAGTAGTCAGTTTTTTCTCCCACTTACCTTTTGCGGCATTCTCTTTTCCCAATTTTCCGCTTTGGCTCACGCTAATTATCTACACTTATTTTATTTATAGATTGTTTGGCAGAAATATAAAAGAATTTTTTATTGTGCGTTTTTAAGCCCAGGCACTTATTTAAGTGCCTGGGTAAAATTTTCTTCTATTGCTTCCTCCTCCTTCGCTAAAGCTTCGGACGGACAAGCAGTTTAGGATGTGGCTTCAATAAAGTTTCTCTCAATAATTTCCCAATTGATGTTTTTGAAGAATGCGTCAACATATTTTTTCTTTTCGGAAGTTGGATAATCGTAGACGAAAGCGTGTTCCCACATATCAATGCCCAGAATCCACGAAAGCCCGTTTAATTGTCCCATATGGTGCTCGTCCACCCAGGTGGAGATGAATTGTTTTGTTTGTTTATCCCAATAAAGCACTGCCCAGCCAGGGCCGCGGGTCATTGCGAGTGTTTTGAAATTGACCAACCATTTTTCAAACGACAGGTCTTTTTCTATTTCTTTTTTAAATTCAGAATTTTCCGGCAATAGTTTGGTTCCACCCTCTATTGATTTGAAAAAATACTCATGATTACGCATACCATTAAACTCAAAACCGAATCTTCTTTGTAGTTCTCCAATTACATAAGCATTTTTTTCTGGATCAACCATTAACTCGGCAATCTTTTCTGAGATTAGGTTCGTGGACTTCACGTATCCTGTGTAGAGTTTTAGGTGTTCCTCAATGTTTTTCTTTGAGATTTCCTTTAGCTCTCCTATATTAAATTTTATTTCTTCAAATTTTGGCATGGTACTATTATAACATGCCAGAAAAGCAAATATCATCAGGCAAACATCTTTTTATTTTTCTTCTATTTCTTTTAGCAGTGGATGTTTCCCTTTTTTATTTTGACTGGCAAGATTCTCATCGGGGTTTTACTTTTGTGATGCTGGACGTTGGCCAAGGCGACGCGTTTTTTATTGAATCTCCAACAGGCACGCAAGTTATGTTTGACGGAGGTCCGCCACGCAAAGTTTTAGGACCACTGCAAAAAGTGATTTCTCCTTTTGATAAAAGCATCGATGCTTTAATTATTACCAACCCGGATGCCGATCATATCGGTGGATTTTTGGATATTTTAAAGAATTACAAAGTGGGCGCGGTCTTTGAGTCAGGAACTTTGACTGATTCAAAAACTTATCAAAGCTTACGGGAAGAAATGAAAAGACAAAACGTTCCAGATATTTTGGCAAAAAGGGGAATGAAGATGGATCTAGGTGGAGGGGTGTTGATTGATATTTTATTTCCAGATCGTGACGTCGCTGCTTGGGCAACGAACGATGGCTCCGTCGTGGCGCGCTTGAGTTATGGGAATACCTCCATAATGCTTACGGGGGATGCTGGAGAAACGGCAGAAAAAATTATCCTTTCGGAAAATTCCCCAGAGCAACTTCAAAGCACTATTTTGAAGGTCGGGCATCACGGCTCGCGCACTTCTACTATTTCCCAATTCGCAAAAGCCGTTTCCCCAGCTTATTCGTTTATTTCCGTCGGCAAAGATAATAATTATGGCCATCCGCACCCAGATGTTGTAAACAGATTGGAACAATTTGGGGCCAAAATTTTCAGAACAGACCTTCTCGGGAGCATAATTTATAAATGTGCTACAATGAACAAATGCACGATAAATTAGTCGAAAAACTTATCAAAGCGGAAGAAAAAAGACAAAAAGAAGGGTTAGAATTAATTCCTTCGGAAAATTATGTTTCCGAAGATGTACTGAAAGCCAATGGTTCTGTTTTTACTAATAAATACTCGGAAGGCTATCCGGGCAGGCGTTATTATGGGGGGCAGGATTTTACTGATGCGGTAGAACGTTTAGCCATTGAGCGCGCTTGTAAACTTTTTAAATGTAAATTTGCCAATGTTCAACCGCACTCTGGCGCTCCGGCAAATTTGGCCGTTTATGCGTCGCTTCTTGAGCCGGGAGACACAGTGCTTGGCATGGACCTTTCGCACGGTGGACACCTGACGCACGGGCATCCATTGACCCTGCCGGCGAAAATTTACAATTTCGTTCGCTATAAAATGAAGGACACAAAAACTGGTGAAATTGATTATGCCGATCTGCGAAAAGTGGCGCTTGAGAAAAAGCCGAAAATAATCTTAGCAGGATTTTCTGCTTATTCACGCACGCTTGATTACAAAAAGTTTGTGAAAATCGCGCGTGAAGTGGGGGCGATAACGGTGGCGGATATGGCGCATATTGCTGGACTTATCGCGGCGGGAGTTTTGCATAATCCTTTTGATGATGGTTTCGATATTATCACTTCCACCACACACAAAACCTTGCGCGGTCCGCGCGGAGGAATAATTTTGGTACGCGAAAATGAAGAAATCGCGAAGAAAATAGATAAAACCGTTTTTCCGGGAATTCAAGGTGGTCCACATATGCATACCATTGCCGCCAAGGCCGTGGCTTTTGGCGAAGCATTGAAACCAGCTTTCAAAAAATACGCCAAGCAAATTCTCAAAAACGCGAAAGCGATGGAAAAAGTGTTTCATAAAAATAATATTCGCATGATTGGCGGGGGCACGGATAACCATCTCATCTTAGCTGACGTTTTTGGTTCCTTGGGTGTCACAGGCAAGGAAGCTCAAACGGTGCTCGACGAAGTAGGAATTACTTTAAATATGAACATGATTGCTGATGATATACGAAAACCGCTTGATCCATCAGGTATTCGCTTCGGCACACCGGCTATCACTACGCGTGGTTTTAAGGAAAAGGAATGCAAACATGTCGCTGAACTTATGATTAAGGTTTTGAAAAATAAGGATAATAAAAAAATAAAAGAATTTGTGCATAAAGAAATTAAAAAATTAGCCAAAAAGTTTCCAATACCAAAAAAATTTGTGTAAAATAAATTTATGAATTTAAAAAATAAAGTTGTAGTTATTACCGGATCATCAAGAGGACTTGGAAAAGCCCTATCCTCCCAATTTGTAAAGGAAGGATCCAGGGTTGTTATTAGTGATATATCAAAAATAGATCTCAAAAAAACAAGCAAAGAAATAGGGATAATTAGTTGTCTTGGTGACGTGACAAAAGAGAAAGATATGCAAAAACTTGCTAATTTTACTGTGAAGAAATTTGGAAGAATAGACATCTGGATAAATAATGCAGGTGTTGGAGCGGGGCATTTGCCAATTGAAAAAATTAATACCCAACAAGCCCACAAAACCATGGAAGTTAATTTTTTTGGAACTTTTTTTGGTTCTCGCGCGGCGATGAAGCACATGAAAAAACAAAGGAGCGGAACTATAATAAATATTATATCCATAAGATCTCTTATCCCGAATCCTCTCTCTGCTGTTTATTCATCCACAAAATGGGCAGTGCGAGGACTAACTGAAGCGCTTCGCATGATTTTAAAATCTCAGCATGTTTCTGTTGTTGCGGTGCATCCAGCAGCGATGAAGACAAACTTTTTTGGAAAAGTTAAGCCAAAAGGATATAAAAATTACTTGGAGCCAGAGTTTGTAGCAAAAAAAATAATTCAAAATTTGAAATTACAAAAACCAAAAGAAGAAATAATAATAAAAAAATAGTATGGCTAAACGCGGTAAACTCATCGTAATAGACGGGGTAGATGGAAGCGGAAAAAATACTCAGGCGGATTTACTCATTAAACACCTGCGCCGAGACGGCAAGAAGGTAAAAATATTGGATTTCCCGCGCTACCAGGATAATTTTTTTGGAAAATTCATTGGTCATTGTCTTTCAGAGCAATATTATAACTGGACACATATTCATCCAAAGATTGCCTCAATAGTTTATGCAGCGGACAGGTGGGAATCGAAAGAACAAATAGAAAAGTGGCTTAGCGAAGGATATATTGTAATTTTGGATAGATATATTTCTTCTAATCAAATACACCAAGGTGGAAAAATTGTTAATGTAAAAAAACGCGAAGCCTTTATGAAATGGCTCGCTGAGATGGAATATAAGGTCTTTAAAATACCGATGCCTGATCTAACAATATATTTATCTTTACCAATTGAAGTGGTCTTGAAATTAATCAAAGAGAGAAATAAAGAAAAGAGCAGGGTTTATCTAAAGGGTAAAAAAGATGCTCACGAGAAAGATAAAAAATTTTTGGAAAATTCTATTAAAAGTGCGCTGTGGCTCGCGAAGACACAAAAGGGATGGCTCCGAATAAATTGTGAAAACAATAACGAAATACGAACTCGCAAGGATATCCACGAAGAAATTTATCATAAACTTAAAAAAGTTTTAAAATAAAAATATGGACTTCAAGGAATATCAGAAGAAAGCATTAACCACGGCACTTTACCCGAGAAGGCACAAGGTTATTTATCCAGCACTTGGGCTTGGTAATGAAGCGGGAGAAGTGTTGGGAAAAATAAAAAAATGGCTTCGCGACGAGGGTGGACGCAGGATGAGTAAAGAGCGAAAGGAAAAAATAAAAGATGAGCTGGGAGACGTTCTCTGGTATTTAGCGGCGCTCTCGCAAGATCTGGGACTAGAAATGGAGAACATTGCCAAGTTGAATTTGGATAAATTGAGATCGCGAAAGATTCGAGGAAAATTAAAAGGTGATGGGAATAAAAGATAGTGAAAGAAAAAATAAAAAATTTAATAAAGGATGCGTTGGATAAACTTGGTGTCGAGGAAGTTGATTTTATTATTGAGCATCCTGATGATTTAAAAAATGGAGATTTCTCTTCGAATGCTGCTATGGTTTGCGCGAAAAATGCGAAAGCTAATCCAAATGAATTAGCAGAAAAAATTAAATTAGAAGTAGAAAAAAATTTACCTGAGGAAATCAAAAAAGTAGAAGCAGTAGCGGGTTTTTTGAATTTTTACTTATCACGCAAATATTTTAAGAATAGTATCGAAGAAATATTAAATAAAGGAAAAGAATACGGTAAAAACGAATTGCTCTCTGGTAAAAAGATAATGGTGGAATATACGGACCCGAATCCTTTTAAGCCTTTTCATATAGGGCATTTAATGACGAATGCTATTGGCGAATCAATAGCGAGAATATTAGAACATTCTGGCGCAGAGGTTGCTCGGGCGAATTATCAGGGGGATATTGGATTGCATGTGGCGAAAGCTATTTACGGACTTCTGGATAATGAAAAATTGCAAAGCAAAGCAGGGTCTATAAGTTTACAGGCCAGCAATATCGGGCGAGCTTATATGCGAGGCGCTGAGCTTTATGAGACAGACGAAAAAGCAAAAAAGGAAATTGATGAAATAAATAAAAAACTTTATGCGAGAGACGATGAAAAGATAAATGAAATTTATAAATGGGGCTTCGATGTGACAATGGAAGCATTCGAAGATATATATAAAATTCTCGGTACGAAATTTGATTTTTATTTCTTGGAGAGCGCGATGGCGGATATTGGAAAAGAAATTGTTGAGGTAAATAAAGACAAGGTATTTGAAGAATCTGACGGTGCGGTCATTTTTAAAGCCGAAAAGCATGACCCGAAGCTTCATACTCGTGTTTTTGTTACTTCGCAGGGATTGCCGACATATGAAGCGAAGGAGCTTGGCTTGGCGGTGGAAAAATTTAGGACCGAGCCAAAAATGGATTTATCCATTACTATTACCGCGAACGAACAAGCGGACTACATGAAAGTTGTCGGGAAAGCTCTTTCTCTTATTCATCCTGAATTTGAAAATAAAATGAAACACATCACGCATGGCATGATGCGTTTTGTGGGAGGGAAAATGAGTTCAAGAAAAGGAAATGTGATTACTGGTGAATCACTCATGAACGATGTGCAAGATATGGTTTTAGAAAAAATGACCGATCGGGATTTTCAGCCGGAAGAACAAGAAAAAATTGCTAACGAAGTCGGTGTGGCAGCAATAAAATATTCCATATTGAAACAATCAACGGGTGGGGACATTATTTATGATTTTGAAAAATCTATTTCTTTTGAGGGCGACTCCGGACCATATCTGCAATATGCTTATACTCGAGCAAATTCTGTCTTAGAAAAAGCGCAGAAGGAAAATATTTTACCAGATTTTGAAAACGTAACGGAGGAAATTTTTGAATTGGAAAAATTGTTATACAAATTTCCAAAAATTGTGGCTCGCTCTGCTTTTGAATACGAGCCACATCATATTGCGAATTATTTGATAGAAATTGCCCGCTCGTTTAATAGTTTTTATGGAAATACTGTTATTGTAAATAAAGACGATCAAAATTCTTCATACAAGGTTGCCTTAACTTACGCTTTCTCTTTTGTAATGAAAACTGGCTTGCACTTACTTGGCATCGAAGCACCAAGGAAGATGTAAAATAAATTAAATTTTACTTATGAAAATTTTTATAACAGCTAATTTCAAAAATGGAGAGAACAAAGAAGAAATTGAAAATCTTTGCGGGCTTGTAAGGACAGCTGGTTTTGAGGATTTTTGTTTTATTCGGGACGTTGAAAATTATCAGAAAATGTTTGATAGTTCCAAGGAGTTAATGCAAAGAGCAAAGGATGAAATCGAAAAATCAGATGCATTATTGGTTGATATGACCAATAAACCCACAGGCAGAGCCATTGAGGCCGGAGTTGCTTTTGCGTTGGATAAGAAAATAATTGTTATAGCAAAAAAGGGAACACAAATAAAAGATACGACCAGGGGAATCGCTGATTTGGTAATAGAATATGATGTAATTAATGATATTGTTCCAGTATTACAAAACTGGTCCCAAAATTGATTTTTATTTGTAAATTCTTAATATTCTATGTTAAAATCAGTCAATTATGGCTGAAAAGGAAAATCAAAGTACAAAATCAGAAACAGCGCTACGCGAAGAGCGAGTTTTGGAATTTTGGAAAGAAAATAAAATTTTTGAGAAATCGCTAGAACAATCAGAAGGGAAAAAAGAATTTATTTTTTACGAAGGCCCGCCGACGGCGAATGGCAAGCCGGGCATTCATCATTTAGAAGCACGGGCATTTAAAGACGTAATTCCAAGGTACAAAACAATGCGAGGGTATCACGTGCGTCGAAAAGGCGGATGGGATACGCATGGTTTGCCCGTAGAACTTCAGGTAGAGAAAAAATTAGGACTAAATTCTAAAAAAGGAATTGAAGAATACGGTATAGCAAAATTCAATCAAGAATGTAAAGAAAGCGTATGGGAATATTTGGAAATTTGGAATAAATTTACCAAACGTATCGGGTATTGGGTGGATCAAGAGAATCCATACGTCACTTATCATAATGAATATATTGAGTCCGTTTGGAACATTGTTAAAAAAATAAACGAGCAGAATTTACTTTATAAAGACTATAAAGTTGTGCCCTGGTGCCCGCGTTGTGGCACGGCGCTTTCTTCGCATGAATTAGCTCAAGGTTATGAGGATGTGAAGGATTTATCCGTGACGGTAAAGTTTAAAATCAAAGGTCAAGACAACACCTATATTCTTGCCTGGACAACGACACCGTGGACACTGCCTGGAAATGTAGCTCTGGCGGTCGGGGAAAAAATCGATTATATAAAAATAAAATGGCAGAATGAATTCTTGATTTTAGCAAAAGAACGACTTCCTTATATTGTTACCGAGGGCGCATATGAGGTTGTCGAAAATTTAAAAGGGAGCGATTTAGTTAATTCTGAATATGAACCGCTCTATCCATTTCTCACAAATATTATTTATGAGAATGAAAAACCAAAACTAGAAAAAGCATATAAAGTTTATCCTGCAGATTTTGTTACGACCGAAGATGGCACCGGGGTTGTTCATACGGCGGTAATGTATGGGCAAGACGACTTTGCTTTGGGAAATGAAATTGGTCTGCCAAAACAACACCTGGTCGGGCTAGATGGCAAGTTCCTGTCTGGCACCGGGATTTTTGAAGGCAGATTTGTGCGAGACGAAGACGTGGCCGTTGATGTAATCAGGGATTTGGCGCAACGCGGGTTTCTGCTTAAAAAAGAAAAATATGAGCACTCGTATCCGCACTGTTGGCGATGTCATACGGCGCTTATTTATTACGCTCGAGATTCCTGGTATATCAGAGTTACAGACCCGAAAATAAAAGAAAGAATGATTACCGAAAATAAGGAAATAAAATGGGAACCAGCGCATCTTCGCGAGGGACGCTTCGGGGAATGGTTGCGAGAAATAAAAGACTGGGCAATTTCCCGCGAGCGCTACTGGGGAACGCCGCTTCCGGTTTGGCATTGTGAAAAATGTAAAAAAATTGAAGTTATTGGAAGTTTAAAGGATTTAGAAAAAAAAGCTGTTAAAAATAAAAATAAATATTTTATTGTTCGCCACGGGGAGGCAGAGAATAATACTAAATTTATTGTTGACTCCGGAGAGAGGGAATTTCATTTAACAGAAGCTGGTCGTGAAAAAATAGCATCCGTTGCTGAAAATTTAAAAAGCCAGAATATTGATGTAATTATTTCTTCAGACATACTCAGAACGAAAGAAACAGCTGAGTTAATTTCAAAACCTCTTGGTCTCGAGGCAAAGTTAGATTCTAGATTAAGAGAACTTCATTTTGGGGTTTTTGCAGGCAAAACAGACAAGGAGTGGAGAGAATTTTCTAAAGACTATTCTGCTATTTGGGATAAAAAACATGCCGACACTGAAACCTTAAGAGAAATGCGTAATCGACTATGGGGTTTTGTTGAAGAATTAGAAAAAACATACAAAAATAAAAATATTCTTTTAATAACACACGAATATGGCGCGTGGTTTTTGAAGGCAGCCCTAGAGGGGTGGAATAAAGAAAAAATAATCAGAGAAAAAATAGCTAGCGGCCAAGATTTTGTAGGACGGGGAGAAATATTTTCAGGATATTTTAAAAATGTTCCAAGAAATTCTGAAGGAGAGATCGATCTGCACCGCCCTTATATTGATGACTTGCCACTTGTTTGTGGGTGTGGAGGAAAACTAAATCGAGTTAAGGAAGTGATGGATGTATGGTTTGATTCTGGCGCCATGCCTTTTGCCCAGGACCACTATCCATTTGAAAATAAAGATTGGGTGGACGGCGAAGGTTATCCAGCAGATTTTATTTCTGAGGCGATAGACCAAACTCGTGGATGGTTTTATACTTTACATGCTGTAGGAGCTTTAATGGGGCGAGGCAAGGCCTACAAAAACGTGATTTGTCTTGGGCATCTTCTTGATGCAAAAGGAAAGAAAATGTCTAAGTCTATTGGAAATGTTGTAGATCCATGGGAAGCAATGGACAAATATGGAGTAGATACTCTAAGGCTTTGGATGTATTCGGTAAACCAACCAGGAGAATCAAAAAACTTTGACGAAAGAACTGTTTCCTTGCTCCAGCAACAAGTTTTTGGATTGCTGTATAATGTTTTTGCGTTTTATGAACTTTATCGAGATAAAGAATTAGAAAAAGATGATAGACCTAAATCAAACAATATTTTGGATATTTGGATTTTGGCGCGACTAGACGAGTTGATAAATCTCACAACAAAAAGTCTTGATAATTATAAGTTGCTTGAACCGACGAGAGCACTTCGCGATTTTATTGGAGATCTTTCCACTTGGTATTTGCGTCGTTCTAGAGAAAGAATTAAGGAGGGAGATAGTAAGGCGAAGCGAACGCTATATTTTATATTGAAAACTCTTGCGAAATTGATGGCTCCATTTGCACCGCTGGCTGCAGAAGATGTTTGGTTAAAACTCAAAAACGAGAAAGATGAGGAAAGCGTACATTTAGCAGAATGGCCAACCCAACCATTCAAACTTTTTCTTTTTGGTAAGTCAAAGGTTATAGAAAAAATGGAAACAGCAAGAAAAATTGTTACCCTTGGACTTGAGGCGAGGCAAAAGGCTGGAATCAAAGTTCGTCAGCCACTTGCTAAATTGGAAGTTAAAAATTTGGACCTAGAAAATGATTTTATTGATTTGATAAAAGATGAAATCAACGTGAAAGAGGTTGCAGAGAACAAGAATGTCGAAACAGAAGTAGCTCTCGATATAAATATTACCGAAGAACTAAAACAAGAAGGGGACTATCGCGAGCTTGCTCGTGCGTTGCAAGAAATGCGCAAAAAAATGGGATTAACCCCAAGCGATGTTGTTACGCTCACTTTCGAAACAGACGAGGTGGGTAAAAAATTAATTCAAAAATTTGAATCTGAAATGAAAAAAACGGTTCTTGCCTCTAAAATTAAATTTTCCGCCCGAGGCGGATCCGCCTTTGACGGAAAAAATACCGAGGGTGAGGAAATCAAAATAAACGAACTAATATTTAAGGTGAAAATCGATAAATAAAAAGTGCACCACATCTATCACACAGAGGGAATAATTCTAGGAAGCAAAAATTTTGGGGAAACCGAAAGATATTATTCGATTTTTACTCGGGATTTGGGGATGGTCTATGCTTCTGCCCAAGGGGTTCGCAAAATGTCCTCCAAGTTACGTTTTGTTTTGCAGGATTTCGCTTATGTAAAAATTGACTTAGTACAAGGTAGAGATTTCTGGCGAGTAACCAGTGCGGGAAAAACCGGCAAGCTAGAAAACCTATGTAAAAAACCTGAAACCTTTGAAATTATTTCCAATATCGCCAGTCTCTTAAAAAGATTACTGGCCGGGATTGAAAAAAATGAAATACTTTTTAATGACTTAGTAAACGGACTGTCAGTTTTGGAAAAAGCAGAAAAAAAAGAAAACCTGTCTAATATTGAAGCAGTTGTCGTTTTACGCATTCTTGATAATTTGGGGTATATCGGTAGCAACGAGACAGTACAAAATCTTATTAAGTCCCCGTTTGAAGAGAATTTAATATTTGAGACAGCCAAATCAAGATTGCAAGTTTTGCGCCAAATAAACAAAGCCTTAAAAGAAACACATTTATAAAGCCATATTTTCCTATAAATTTTATAAATTTCGTCCGAGGTGGTATAATTCACTCATGTCAGATGATAATGGAAATAAAATTAACAGGCTTGAGGAGCTCAAAAGCAAGCTTTTTAGAAAAAATTATCAAACCAAAATAGAACATCGAGATGTTTATTCACATCCTCACAAAAAAGAGGCGATAGATTCCTGGGAAGAAAACGAAAAAAGGGGGAATGATATTAATGAGGAATTTTTTATGAAAACTTCAGTATTTAAAAAATTTTTTATTTTTTCAATTGTTTTTTTTACTCTAACTTTAATTTATGGTGTTTATACTTTTTTTGCTGGAGGCCATACCGTCTCTAACGACAATATAGAAATCTCTGTTTTGGGAAATAATTTTACGGCCGGGGGAGAAGAACTTCCTCTTGTCATTGGGGTTACCAACAAGAACACTGCTCCTTTAGAATTGGTGGATCTTGTCGTTGAATACCCCAAGGGTGGATCTGTGGATTCAGCTTCTGATGTCGAGCGCCTCCGTGTTTCCCTGGGGACAATCGATTCTGGAGAAGTTCACAATGAAAACATGAAAGTGGTATTATTTGGCGAGCAGGGAAGCACTCGCTCCATAAAAATTTCTATTGAGTATCGTGTTTCAGGTTCCAACGCTATTTTTGTAAAAGAAAAGCTTTTTGAGGTTAACATAAGCTCAACTCCAATAAATCTTTCTGTTGATGCTCCTCTCACCGTTACCCCAAATCAAGACATTGTTCTTAATATAAAAGAAACACTCAATGCCACCGAGGGAACCAAGGGTGTGCTTCTTGCGGTTGATTATCCGGTTGGTTTTTCTTTTATTAAAGCGGTTCCAGCTCCCTCTTATGGCAACAACGTGTGGAGTTTGGGTGATTTAGCCCCCGGTGTGGAACATAGTGTTGTGATTTCTGGAAAAATGATTGATGTTTTTGATGGGGAAGAAAAAACTTTTAACATCTCAACTGGTTCGCAGTCTGACAAGGACAAGTCTTTGATTGGGGTTGTTTTTAATTCCATAAAAAATACCATAATGATAAAAAAACCATTTGTTGAAGCAAATCTTTTTATCAATGGGGTATCTCAAAGAGAGTACGCCATAGATACTAAAACATCTGCGGCCATTGAAATTCGTTATTTAAATAATTTAGAAACTAAAATTAACGATTTGCAAATAGAAGCAAAAATTTCTGGAAATGCTTTTGATCGCAAAACGATAAAGGCTCAACGGGGTTTTTACGATTCATCTACCGACATAATAACTTGGAACCAAAATTCCGAAGACAAATTAAAGGAAGTGAATCCGGGAGAATCAGGGGCCGTTTCATTTTCTCTTCTCCCCCTTCCTTTATTTAGCGCTGAAAGTGAAATAATCTCTGATCCTGTTATTAATATAGAAATAGATATTTCTGGAAAACAAGCATCTGGAGGCTTTGCGATTAATCAGATAGAAAATTCTTCTTCAGCAATTATTCGGGTAATTTCCGACCTAAATCTTGCCACCAAAGCTCTTTACTATTCCGGACCCTTTTCTAACACCGGTCCAATTCCACCGATAGCAGATCAGGAAACGACTTATACAGTTGTTTGGACACTTTCCAATACTTCCAACAGCATTTCCAGCGTGCAAGTAAATTCCGTGCTTCCTCCCTGGACAACCTTTTTGGGAAAAATCTCTCCTGCCAGCGAGAATTTAAATTACAATTCCTCCACCAGGGGTCTTTCTTGGAAAATAGACAGAGTTTCCAGAGGGACAGGTATTACCGGAGAATCACGAAGCGTTTCCTTTCAGGTTTCGTCTAAGTTTTCAATTTCTCAAGTCGGAACCACCCCAATTATTATAAATGATGCAGTTTTGACTGGCCATGATGATTTTGCTAATGTGGATGTGAAAGCAAGCAGAGCAGGATTGAATACAAGATTAAATAGCGATCCGGTTTTCCCGGTTAATGGGGCCGAAGTTGTGGCTGAATAACATGTCTGAAAAAAATAAAAAAGAGAATAATGATTTAATGGAAAAAATTGTTTCCCTTTGCAAAAGGCGTGGGTTTGTATATCCGAGTTCAGAAATTTATGGCGGGTTTGCTGGAGTTTATGATTTTGGTCCAACGGGGGTTGAATTAGAAAATAATTTGAAAGCACATTGGTGGAAATGGATGGTGCACAAAAGGCAGGATATCGTCGGACTTGATTCAGGTATTTTTATGAATCCAAAAATTTGGGAAGCCTCTGGTCACACGAAGGGTTTTTCGGATCCAATGGCGGAATGCAAAGAGTGTAATGTGCGCATTCGAGTAGACAAAGTTTTAGATGAGATAGGAATTACTGCGGATGAAAAAATGTCTGAAGAGGAGATAAATAAACTTTTTGATGAGCATAAAGAAGAAATTAAGTGCCCGAATTGTAAAAAACAGAATTTTACAAAAGTTAGAAAATTTAATTTGTTGGTGAAGTCCAACCTTGGTGACTTTACCGAATCAAACTCTTCCCCGTCGTATTTGAGAGGGGAAACCTGTCAGGGGATTTATGTAAATTTTAAAAATGTTCTAGACTCACAACACATGAAATTGCCTTTTGGTATTGCTCAAATAGGTAAGGCTTTCAGAAATGAAATTTCTCCAAGACAATTTCTTTTTCGAGTTCGTGAGTTTGAACAAATGGAGATGCAGTATTTTACAAAACCGCACGAGGAAATGAATGAATATGAAAAGCTAAAAGGTTACAGATGGAAGGCCCTTTTAGATTTAGGAATTAAACCGGAAAACCTGAAGTGGAAAAAACACGAAAACCTAGTTTTTTATGCTAAGGAAGCTTATGACATAGAATATAATTTTCCATGGGGATTTGATGAGCTGGAAGGAATTCATGCAAGGGGAAGTTATGATTTAACCCAGCACTCAGAAGGTTCCGGGAAAGAATTAGTTTATCAAGAGGGGGAAACTAATGAGACGTTTATTCCACACATAGTGGAATCATCTGGAGGCGTAAGCAGGTTGGTTTTCGCAATTCTTTGTGATGCTTATACCGAAGATGAGATGGGCGGCGAAACTCGAGTTTATTTAAAATTAAAACCAAGTCTTGCGCCGATCAAAGCAGCAGTTTTTCCATTATTGAAAAATAAGCCCGAACTTGTAAAAAAGGCCAGAGAAGTTTTCGAAATGTTAAACGAAGAAATATATCCAATGATTTTTGACGACAATGGCAACATCGGCAAACGCTATCGCAGACAAGACGAAATTGGCACGCCGTTTTGTATCGTGATTGATTTTGATACGCTTTCGAATGACACAGTGACAGTTCGCGATAGAGATACGGGCGAACAAGAGAGGGTAAAAGTTTCAGATTTAAAAAATTACATCAAAGAAAGAATAAAATAATGCGATTTTCTAAAAAAATTTTAAAGAATGGCTTACGGGTGATTACCGTGCCGATGAAAGATAACCCTACCGTAACCGTGCTGGTGCTGGTGGAGGCTGGGTCTAAATATGAGGAAAAAAAAGTGAATGGAATTTCGCACTTTTTGGAGCATATGTGTTTTAAGGGAACGGTGAAAAGGCCCAAGGCAATAGATATTTCAAAAGAACTGGATGCGCTTGGTTCTCAGTATAATGCTATTACCGCTCAAGAATATACAGGATATTATGCAAAATCTGACGCAAAACATTTTCGAAAAATTTTTAATATAATTTCCGATATTTATTTAAATTCAACCTTCCCGGAAGCCGAAATAGAAAAGGAAAAAGGAGTAATTATCGAAGAGATTAATATGTATGAAGATTTGCCGAATCAACACGTGCAGGATTTAATAATGAAGCTTCTATATGGTGATCAGCCAGCAGGCTGGAATATCGCTGGCGAAAAGAAAAATATTTTAAGAATGAAACGCGAAGATTTTTTAAACTATAAGAAACAACATTACTTGCCAGAGTCAACTATTCTTGTAGTGGCCGGGTTTGTAACAGAAAAGGAAGTTATGGAAGAAGCAAAAAGAGTTTTTGGAAAATTGTCACGAGGTAGTAAAAAGAATAAGGCAAAGGTAAGGGAGGACCAAAAAAAGCCAGCAGTACTTTTGAAATTCAAAAAAACGGACCAAACACACTTTGTCTTGGGAGTTCGTACCTATGGTTTACTTGATAAAAAAAATGCTGTGCTTACAGTCTTGGGCGGGGTGCTTGGCGGGGGAATGAGTTCTAGACTTTTTCAAAAGCTTCGTGAAGAAATGGGGGTCGGCTATTATGTTCGTGCTTACAACGACGCCTATACTGACCATGGCTTCTTTCAAGTTTCAGCGGGAGTAGACAATAAGAGAATAGAAGAAGTGATTAAAGCTGTTTTAGATGAATGTAACAAGTTAAAAACTCATAGAATTTCTGAGGAGGAGCTATCTAAAGTAAAAGAATATCTAATAGGCAACATGAAGCTTTCCTTGGAATCAAGCGACGATATCGCAAATTTCCATGGTGGACAAGAATTGTTGAAGCGCGAGATAAAAAGTGCACAAGAAAGAGCCCTAGAGGTACGCAAGGTTACAGCAGGAGAAATACAAAAACTAGCTAAGGATATTTTTAAAAACGGCAAACTCAATTTAGCCCTTATTGGTCCATTTAAAGATAAAAACAAGTTTCTGAAAATTCTTAAATTTTAGCTTTTCTAATTTAAGATTTTTTATGCTATCATATCTCCATGGCTGAGGACAAAGATATTAGTAGTGTCTCTATTTCTACCGGCACCATGGTTCGGGCAATTTTAGTTGTCTTGTTCATTATTGTAGCCTGGATTTTGCGAGATTTATTACTAGTGATTTTTACTGCTATTGTGGTGGCTTCCTTCATTGATTTATCAATTCCCCGTTTGCAGAAACTCGGAATTAATAGAATTTTTGGTATTGTTATTTTTTATGTTTTTTCGCTTTCAATTTTGTCCGGGATGTTTTATCTTTTTGCCCCTTTGCTTATAACTGAAATTTATAATTTCTCTACTTTCCTTGCTTCTTATGTACCCAATGCGCCTTTTTTAAATTATTTCCAAAACGAGGCCTTTTCTGGCGCCAAGGAAGTGGTAGGCACCCTAACTGGCGACCTTTCTATTTCCTCGCTTTTGTCTATTTCCAAGAGTTTTGTTGCTAACCTTTCCGGGGGATTCATTCAGGTTGCCTCTGTTGCCTTTGGTGGAATTTTCAATTTTATTTTGATAATTATTTTGTCTTTTTATTTTTCCATTCAAGAAAAGGGCATAGAAAACTTTTTGAAGATTATTGTCCCGCTTAAATATGACGATTATATTGCAGACTTATGGTCCCGCTCAAGCTACAAAATAGGACTTTGGGTAAGGGGACAAATGCTGGTGGCACTAGTAGTTGCTGTATTAATTTATCTTCTACTTTCTCTTTTAGGAATACAATATGCGCTTCTTTTGGCTATTATCGCCGGAATAACTGAAATGATTCCCTATGGTATTTGGGTGGCCCTTATTCCGGCCTTTGCCTTTTCTTATGTTTCAGAAGGAATGGCCAGTGCTTTTATGGTGGCAGGATCCTACATTATCATGCACCAATTTGAGGTTTTTCTATTTACTCCGCTCATTATAAAAAAAGTTGTGGGACTTTCTCCCGTTGTTATTATCCTTTCCATTTTAATTGGTTTTGAGCTGGCTAGTTTTTGGGGAGCAATTTTGGCTATTCCAGTGGCGGTTATCGTTATGGAATTTATTAATGATTTAGAAAAAAATAAAACCTTAGCGCACGCGAAACATGGGTAAAAACTATTTTTATATTACCACCACCCTTCCTTACGTAAATGCCCCCCTGCACATGGGGCATGCGCTTGAATTTGTGCGAGCTGATACTATTGCTCGCTATAAAAAATTAATCGGTTTTGATGTATTTTTCAACACAGGAACAGATGAGCATGGGATGAAAATATATGAAAAAGCGAAGGAAAAAAATATTTCCCCACAGGATTTTGTCGACCAAGGATTCGGAGTTTTTCAGGAACAATTAAAAATGTTTGGTATTAGTGAGGATGTTCATTTTATCAGAACTACGGAAAAACACCACGAAAAAGCTGCCCAGGAGTTTTGGAAAAAAGTTCGAGACAACGGCTATATCTACAAGAAAAAGTATCAAGCGAAGTATTGTGTTGGTTGCGAGGTAGAGAAAACTGACTCAGAGTTAGACGAAAATGGAGAATGTTATTTGCATCCTGGCAGAAAACCTGAGTTAATTGACGAAGAAAATTATTTCTTTAAATTTTCGGAGTTCGGTGATAAGTTATTAAAATTTTATGAGAAAAATCCAGATTTTGTAGTACCGGATTTTCGCCTGAATGAAATGAAGAATTTCATCAAAAATGGCCTGCAAGATTTTTCTATTTCCCGGCTGAAAGAAAAAATGCCGTGGGGTATTCCAGTGCCAGAAGATGACGCGCAGGTAATGTATGTTTGGTTTGATGCGCTGACGAATTATATTTCTACGCTCAGCTGGCCCGAGGACGCTGAAAATTTTGAAAAATACTGGGTAAATGGAGTCCCGACACAGTATTGTGGAAAAGATAATACTCGTTTTCAGGCAGTGATGTGGCAAGCGATGCTTCTGGCCGCGAACCTTCCGAATTCGCACCAGATAGTGGTAAATGGTTTCATTACTGGAGAAGGTGGAATAAGAATGTCTAAAACTATCGGTAACGTTGTGGATCCGCGAGATGTTGTAAAAGAGTACGGCACCGATGCCCTTCGATATTTTCTTTTGCGTGAAATTTCTTCTTTTGAAGACAGCCCGTTTACGATAGAACGTTTTAAAGAAGCATATAATTCAGGATTAGCAAATGGATTGGGGAATTTAACCTCAAGAATTTTGACACTCTCCGAAAAATATTTGGAAAAGTGTCCGGAGATAAAGGAGGACAATTTCACAGAATACTTTGGTTTTTTTGAAAAGTTTGATATTCAAAAAGCTACTAACTATGTTTGGAACGAAATAGGAGATTTGGATAAATTTATTCAGGAGACAGAGCCGTTCAAGGTGGTAAAAGTGGACGAAAAGAAAGGGAAAGAATTAATTTCCAATATGATTGTTCGTTTGTATAAAATAGCTAGGATGTTGAAACCATTAATGCCCGAGACTAGTAATACCATAAAAAATCTAATTAAAGAAAACAAAAAACCCGTTAAACCATTGTTTTCAAGAAAAGAATAGAAAATTAATGCGGCTAGAAACTAAAAGATTAATATTAAGGACGCCACAAATAAAAGACATAAAAGATGTTGTTGAGGGTGCTGGTAATTTAAATGTTTCGAAATGGTTGGTAAGTGTGCCTTATCCGTATAAGAAAAAAGACGCAGAGATATTTATTAAATGGAACATAAAAATATCAAAAAAGAAAAAACCAGAAAACTACCACTTTATGATTGAGCTAAAGTCAGAAAAAAAAGTGATTGGTACCGTTGGGATTTATAGAATTAATTATTTTAATGGGGTAGGAACAACTGGTTCGTGGATAAACAAGAAATACTGGAAAAACGGATATATTACCGAGGCGAAAATTGCCGTGAATGATTTTGCCTTTAATAAACTTAAACTAAGAAGATTAAATACCGAAGTTTTCGTTAACAATAAGGCATCTAACGCGACCCAATTAAAAATGGGTTATAAACTTGAAGGAATGAGAATGAGGATAGTTAGAAGCAAGGCCACCGGAAAAATTCATGATGAATATGTATATGGCTTATTAAAGGAGGACTGGCAGAAAGCAAGAAAAAGACTAATAAAAAAATATGGGAAAGTGGAAAATTAGCAAATCGCAGAAAAAACTTCTCGACAACCTTTTTGAGGGAGTTGAAATAAAAAAAGTAAAGAAAGTGCTTGATATGGGCGCGGGGAGGACCAGCGTTCATTATCTAGCAAACAAGTTTAAAAGTTCGAACATTGAAGCAGTGGTTTATCCAGGAGACACGAGGAAAATTAAGCCGATTTTGGAATGCGTGCCAGAGAGAAATTATGAAATTATAGAAAGTGACATTAAAAATTTCAAAAATAAAGAATACGATTTAATTTTAGCGCACATGTTTCTTGGCGAGGCAGATAAATTTGGAAATAATAAGTTTAAGAAAATCCTCGAATTTCTTTTTGCAATAAAAACAAAATATCTAGTTATTGTTAATATTTCTTACGATAATATAGATTATTTTTCTTTACTAAAAAAAGCCAAAGAAAATGGCGAGATTATAAATATGACATCAATCCTAACCGAAAGCGGAAGCACTTGTCTGGGGTTAACAATAAAAAAATATAAGTAATATGCTCAAATATATAGATATACATTGCCATTTAGATTCTAGGTTTTTTAAGGAGAATCTGGAGGAGGTAATTGATCGAATGGTTCAAAACAGCATTGGTGCCATAACGATTGGGGTTGATTATGAAACTTCCAAAGAGGCGGTGGCAATGGCAGAAAAACACGACTTTATCTGGGCTGGAATTGGACTACACCCAGCAGACAACCAAAAAGAGGTATTTAGTTTTGATAAATACTTAGAGTTAGCAAAAAATCCTAAAGTTGTTTGTATTGGCGAATGCGGTTTGGATTATTTTAGAGACGAAAGTGAAGAAACTAAAAACAAGCAAAAAGAAATTTTTAAAAAACATATTGAAATCGCCATCTTGGTAAACAAGCCTCTCATGATGCACATTCGTCCATCGAAAGGTACCATGGATGCCTACCTCGATGCGTTTTCTGTTTTAGAGAATTTTAGACACAAGGGCGGTAAAATACCAAGGGGCAATTTTCATTTTTTTGCTGGAGATCTTTCTGTTGCAAAAAAGGCACTGGAGATGGGTTATACTATGTCTTTTGATGGTCCGATAACTTTTTCCAGTGATTATGATGAAGTAATTAAATTCTTACCACTGGCGTCAATTATGGCGGAAACAGATGCTCCTTTCGCCGCTCCGGCGCCTTATCGTGGAAAGACCGGTGAACCTTTTATGGTGACAGAAGTTGTAAAAAAAATTGCGAAAATTAAGAACTTGTCCGAGGAGGAAGTGCGACAAGCTATTTTTGCTCATACTAAAAGATTTTTTAGTATATAGAATCTTACTTCTACGCTTATTTACCCAAAATATGCATGGGGGTTTACATTTAAAGGTCTTTTTGTTAGTATGAAATTCATGTCAGAGGAAGAAGTCAAAAAAGAAAACGAAGAAAAAACAGAAACAAACTCCAGGGTTTACGAGCTCGGGTATATTTTGGTACCTACTCTTGAGGAGGCCAATGTCCCAACTGTTTATGGCGATCTAAAGGAATTAATTTCTTCTCTTGATGGCGTATTTATTTCTGAGGAAATGCCCAAAATGATTACTCTTGCTTATGTGATGACCAAGGTTATAGATAACGTAAAAAATAAATTCAATACCGGCTACTTTGGTTGGACTAAATTTACCATGGAGGCAGACAAGGTCTTAAAGTTAAAAAAGAAACTTGATTTTGACAAAAACATTATTCGATTTCTAATATTAAAAACAGTTAAAGAAAATACTATCGCTGCAAAAAGATTTACGCGCGGTGACGTGCGAAGAAAATCATCAGTAAGAAAGATTGAAAGCACCGAACCGGCTATTCCTATAAACAAAGAAGAAATCGATAAGGAAATCGATGCATTAATAGAAGCCTAATTTTTTAAATATGTATTTAAATAAAGCAATTGTTATAGGAAACCTTACTCGTGATCCAGAGCTTCGCTCCCTTCCGTCTGGTATAAAAGTTTGTACTTTCTCTTTGGCCACTAATCGTGTTTGGAAAGATAAAAACGGAGCACGACAGGAGTCAGCTGATTATCACAATATTGTAGTTTTTGGACGTCAAGCAGAAACCGTTGCTCAGTATATGAAGAAAGGAAGTTCTATCTTAGTTGAGGGGAGAATGCAGACAAGAAGCTGGGAAGACAAAACTAGTGGAGAGAAAAAATATCGTACAGAAATCGTGGCAGATCGTACCCAGTTTGGCCCAAAGGGGAACAACGGGGGTGTGAGCACAACAAGCGCAGGATCCAAGGTTCCGGCTGCAGAAGGCGAAGTGGATACCATCGAATATCCAGAAGAAGACATTAATCCCGAGGATATCCCATTTTAATTAAAAAAACATGAAACAAGATTATTTTTCTGCCAACAATATTAAATATATAGACTATAAGGATGTAGAAATTTTAAAAAAATTTTTAAATCCCAATGGTAAAATAATAAGCCACAAGCGGACAGGTATAACCTCAAAAAATCAACGAGCTCTGGCCTCGGCGGTTAAGCACGCGCGTTTTATGGGTTTGTTGCCTTTTGTTGTTAAATAAGTTTCCGATGATTTTACGAAGGTGTTTGCCTTCGCTTTTTTGATTTATAAGTTTTTTAATTAAATTTATGTCACAACTTCAATACAACGAAATACGTGAGAAGAAAATAATTATTTACAATGATGAGCCATGTGAAGTGGTGGAATCTCATGTTGCACGTACTCAACAAAGAAAGCCGCAAAACCAGGTAAAATTAAGGAGTTTAATATCTGGAAAAGTTTTTCCTGCCACTTTTCACGTTTCTGAATCAGCGGAGGAAGCAGATATCTCAAAAAAAGAGATTACTTTTTTATATGAAAATAGAGGAGAGTATTGGTTTTGTGACCCAGAAGATAAAAGCGACAGGTTTAAACTTGACCAAACGCTAATTGGAAATGCGGGAAAGTTTTTGAAACAAAACGCGAATGTAACTGCCCTGGTTTGGGATAACGACGGAGAGGAAATTATTATTAAATTATCCCTTCCTATTAAAATGGAATTTAAAGTGAAGGAAGCTCCTCCAGCGGTTCGGGGTGATACTTCCAAGGCGGGGAATAAAATTATTACTTTAGAAAACGGAGCAACTTTAAACGTCCCAATGTTTATCAGCGAAGGGGATACTGTTCGAGTGAATACGGAAACCGGATTATACGTAGAAAGGGCTTAAGGAAACCTATTTTTCTATTATCATCATTTTCCTCCAAAATTGGATGAAATTTTCAACAGATACGTAGCGATAAGCCCCTTTCTCAAAACCCGTTGCCGCCGAGTCATGGTAAAAAAATCCCAAAATAGACTTTTTGGAATTAAGTCTTATTCCTACGAGAAGAATGATATGAAAAATAGTTTGTTCCAGGCAAAATTTATTAACTGAAGCAATAACCGGTTTTTTAGCAAGGATGCTTTCTTTTATTTGCTCCAGGGAATCTTTGATTTGGCAATTTTCAAGCTGGGTATAAGATAACCCGTTTTCTTTTAATTTTTTTACCAAATAACTGTGAACCCATCCATTCGGAGTATATCCATTGTTTTTGTGTCCATCCTCTATAAATTTTTTTGTGTTTATGGGAATTTTATGCGATGACAAAATCATACACACCGCGCAGGCACCACAGGAGGTGAAAGTTTTAACAAAATCAAGACCGGTGACATTGCCGTACCCGATATAAGGTGTTTCAATGATGTAATCTTTGACAACCTCCTCTGTTCCTTCAATCATATTTTAATTTGCCTTAGCAAAATCCTTTCTAATTTCCTTTAATATCTGATTTGATATTTTTCCGTTCTCTTTTAGGAATTTTCGAGTAGCGTCATAACCTACGCCTAATTTTATTTTTTCCTCCTTTTCGGACTCTGGCTTGTAAAAGTAAGAATTTCCACTTTTCTCTACTATTTTTAATTTTTCCCCCAGAGCCATAATTTCTCCCTCCCTGGAGATTCCCTCATTGTAAATAATATCAAACTCTGTTTGCTTAAAAGGAGCTGCAACCTTGTTCTTTACCACTTTTACTCGAGTTCGGCTACCAACAACCTCTTCTCCTTTTTTAATTTGTGCGATCTTGCGAATATCAAGTCGAACAGAAGTATAAAATTTCAAAGCTTTGCCTCCTGGGGTTGTTTCTGGATTGCCAAACATCACTCCGATCTGCATACGAATTTGATTAATAAAAATGACAACAGTTTTTGATCTAGCCACAATGGCTGTTAATTTACGGAGTGCTTGAGACATTAGCCGTGCTTGTTTGCCGACGTGGTAAGCCCCCATGTCTCCTTCTATTTCATCCTTTGGGGTTAGGGCTGCCACAGAATCAACTACAATCACGTCAATTTTACCTGTGCGCACCAAACTTTCTACGATTTCTAGTGCCTGTTCGCCGTTGTCGGGCTGAGAAATAAGCAATTCATTTATATTTACTCCCAACTTTTTTGTATAATCAGGATCCATGGCATGTTCTGCGTCTATGTATGCGCAGACCCCGCCAAGTTTTTGTGCCTCAGCCACTATGTGCAAAGAAAGAGTAGTTTTTCCAGAAGATTCTGGCCCGAAAATTTCAACAATTCTTCCTCTCGGAATTCCTCCAACCCCCAAGGCCATATCTAATCCAACGGATCCAGTTGGTATTGCGTTTACACTTACCTTTGGCGTGTCTCCAAATTTTATTATAGAACCTTCTCCGAATTTCGTCTGAATTGCTTTTAGGGTATTATCAAGCACTGTTCCGTCTGTTGTTTTATCTTCTTTTTTCTTTGCCATATTATTTTTTATATATTAATTTATAATTTTTTTCATCTGTTTGCCCAAACTTATCCTGAGCCCTAAGGCTGATTATATTATATCCCGAAAGAAGAGCAATTGTTTCCTCAAAGTCACCCTCCTCATTTATAGAAATTTCTCGGCCGTTTAAAGTTAAACTTATTGCATTTCTCGCATTTCCGTTTATTTTAATTACACTTTCTGAAAAAGTAGAACCGTCTACCAGATTTACGTCCTTGATTTTTACTCCTAGAAGTAGATCCCTAGAAACAAAGATGGCATAGGAAACAATTAGAACAAAAAAAATAGAAAATCCCACAAGCTTAATTATTTTTTTTGCATTACTGGTCATATTTTAGATTACATTTTCTCCAGTTTCTGTGCGTTCTATTTTTTCTAGCACTTCTCTTGGCTTGGCGCCATCTCCCGGACCAATTACTCCGCGTTCTTCCAGCCTGTCCATTAAACGTGCTGCCCTAGCATATCCTAATTTTAATTTTCTTTGCAAATAGGAAGTGGAAGCTTTGCCTGCCTCTATTACACAGGCCCGAGCCTCCTCATACATTTCGTCGTCATCTTCTTCTTCGTCTTCCAGAGAGCTTTCAAAAATACTCTTATCCGCTCCGATAGATCCAGCAGATAAACTTATTTCTTCGGAGATTTCGTCTCGATAGGCGTCTGCTAAATATTTTACAACTTTTTTAACTTCTGGCTCAGAGATAAATGCACTCTGCAGGCGTTCTGGTTGGGCCTCTCCAGACGAATAAAGCATGTCGCCAGCACCCAAAAGTTTTTCTGCTCCACCGGCGTCCAAAATAGTGCGAGAATCAATTTGTGAAGATACTTTTAAAGCTACTCGAGCTGGGATATTTGCCTTAATTAAACCCGTAATAACGTTTACTTCTGGTCTCTGGGTAGAAAGGATGAGGTGGATACCGACAGCCCTAGACATTTGGGCAAGACGTACAATGGCAGCTTCTAGCTCTCTTGGGTAGGAACTCATTATGTCCGCTAGCTCATCTATAATAATGACGATGTAGGGCAATCGATCCGCGTCAACCTCCTCTTCTGTCCCGTCCCCATTTATTCTGGTCTTTTTTGGATTTTTATTAAAGACATTATTGTGATAGGATTCTATGTCTCTCACTGATTCTGCTTCTAAAATGTCGTAACGGCGATCCATTTCCTTGGCTGCCCATTTTAGGGCCAAGATTGTTTTTTTAGCATCAGTAATAACCGGAGTAAGTAAATGCGGAATATTATTGTAAAGGGTAAGCTCTACTCGCTTCGGATCAATCAAAATAAATTTTAAATCATCCGGTCCGTTTTTGTAGAGCAGGGAAGTAATCATAGAATGAATAGTCACAGATTTTCCAGATCCGGTTGTTCCGGCAACCAAAATGTGTGGCATTTTAGCTAAATTGCCAAAAACGGCTTTTCCGGAAATATTTCGTCCCAGGGCGGTAGTAAGCGGTTTGGCAGAATTAGTAAATTTATCATCTGACAGAAGAGTGGCTAGGCCAACAATCGATTTTGATTTGTTTGGAATCTCAATTCCCACTAAAGATTTTCCTGGAATTGGTGCTTCGATGCGAATAGGGTGGGCGGCCAAGGAAAGGGCCAAATCATTTTGCAGGCCCACAATCCGAGAAAGTTTTACTCCTTCGGCGGGCTTGAGAGCATAACGAGTGACGGTTGGTCCGATAGTTATTTCATCCATCTCTACTTCAATGCCAAAGTTTGCTAGGGTACGTTTTATAATATTTGCGTTGGCCTTGATGTCGCCAGTATTCGGCTTGCCCTTGTCTTCCTCTAAGAGCGACAATGGGGGAGGAACATAAGTGGAAACCAGCCCACCTTTTCTTTTTTTAATCGGCATTTCCTCTTCCTCTTCCTCCTGAATCTTTTTCTTTTTTCCGACACCTAAGGCACTTTTTATTTTTTCACCAGTAGTTTCTTCCTCTTCTGGTTCAGAAATAGATTTTTCAACTTCCTCTATTTCGTCTTCGTTGAGAGAAAGCGGTTCTTCTTTTTTCTTTCTAAAAAATGACCAGAGCTTTGTTGCAAATGGAGCGAGATTCAGTTTGGTGTCGAACATTACCAAGATTGAGATTATTAAAATTGCTCCAAGAAAAGTGAGACTTGCGTATATGTCAAAAAGGGCGACGGACGGAGTAGAAAGAATTCTTCCCAAAAATCCACCAGCATGATTTTCTGAAGCAATATCAATAATCCCCAGACCCGAGAGCAGGAACATTATTCCGCTAGCGGTACGAGTCCAACCAATATCAGGTACTTCGGATTTTATAAAAGAAATTCCGAGTAAGATAAAAAGAGCAGGGAGTAAGACATATCCTACTCCGAGCAATAGATAAAGTTTTTCGTAAACAAAGGCTCCAGCTTTTCCAGCGATTTCAAAATAGGACATTAAAAAAAACAAAGCCAAAACAAAAAAAATTACCGCAATAATCCCGTGTTTAGTTTCTGTTTTTAGTCCCTGGGGTGTGTTTTCTTCACTTCTGTATTTTCTACCATTTTTTTTACCGTTTCGATTTTTTGCCATGCAGATATTTTAACACAATTTTTTAATTTTTTCTTACGAGAATTTTATTAATAAAATAAAAATAAAGTTTTTAAGGGGTTTTGAGCGCGACGGCGCGAAAACTTCAGGATTTTTTAAGCTTCAAAAAATCTGTACCGGCAAAAACTTTTATTTTTTATTTTTGAGGAATAGTTGTTTTTTATCTGTCCCATACCCCTACATCTATTTTTTTAAAGGACTTGCCCGCACACTTAAGTTTAAGTGTGCGGGCTTGCAAAATAAGTGTGGGGGTGTATATAATGGACATATGTTTGGAGAAGAAAAAAATCTCAAAGACCCCAAAAAGGACTCCCTAAAAGACAGCCAGAATATGCCCGCTCCGTATCAAGTCGAAGGTGCTAATTTGATGTCCGTTAATTTGTCATATAAGAAAACCGATAAGCTTATTACTGCCTTATATATGGTTACGGACATAATAGACAAAGACGAACCTCTTAGAAAAAAATTAAGGACAATAGGGATAGAAATCATATCAGACATAAATTCTAACCCACCGAGTGCCTGTAGCAAGGTGTCAGAGATTATGTCCTTTTTGGGTATTGCTTCGGCCATGAACATTGTCTCTGAAATGAATTGCAACATCTTAAAAAAAGAATTTGCACAACTAGATCAAGCAATAAGAGAATCTAGCGATATGATTAAAAAAGCAAATAGGCAGGTAAATTTATCGGATTTTTTCCAATCTTCTTTTGCTGAAGATAACAAGTACGAAGAAGTTGTTAAGCCAAATTTAGCTTTTAGTAAACTTTTTTTCGATAAAGGACATAAAAATTATAAAGGACAAACAAAATTACCAAAAGGAAACAGTATTGGTGTCCAAAAAGGAAGTACCCTAATGAAAGCTTTAAGTAAGGTTAATATATCTACCCGACGAACAAACGGATCTAACATAAATTCAAAATCTGTGTCTTTTAACACGGCGAATAATTTTGAAACATTAAAAAGGCAGAGACGAGATGAAATAAGCAAGATTATACAAAAAGCTGATGAGGGAGCTACGATAACGGACATCAGAAATAGCGCGTATGGATCCCTTCTTTCTTGTGGAGAAAAAACACTTCAAAGAGAATTAGTGTCCATGATAAAAGATGGCATTTTAAATAAAACAGGGGAGAAGCGCTGGAGCCGATATTTTCTTAAAAAATAGAGATTATCCTACCTTTCTTGTTCTTGCATTTTAGATAAAAATATGAGACTATGAATAGGTGGAGTTTTTATGCTTCTCGTTCGTAGTATGAAATTTTTAGGGCGTTCTTACGTCTTAATAATTGTGTGGTGCGAAACGAGTTCGAATTCTGATTTTGCCTAGCATTTATCAGAGTTATCCACATAATATATTGCTGTATTTTATACGGCTATATTATAATGTTGATGTGTTTGCGGATTGCACATTCGTGTGTTTCGCTTACACAAATTAAATTTATTTTCATTTAGGATTTCGTCGAAAAAATCTTGAAAGAAAATAAATGCCCATTGAAAATTGAATAGAAATTTTTTGTTCAGTTTTCTCAGCCTAAGGCTGATCCGCCTTTGGCGGAAATGTTAGTTTATCTCTGTTCATTATTGAGGTGCCCGCCCCATTATTAACAATTATAAGTTTTATTGGTGGGCGAAAATAATGATGGGAAAAAGTACGCTTTTAGTTTTGTCGAAACTAATTAATGGCGTAACATTCTGTAATAAAATTTTAAAAAAATTTTACGCAGGATAAAAAATTAGAAAAAATTTATGAGTAATTTATTAAAATCAAAAATTCTTCTTGGAGTTTTGGTTGTTGCAGTTTTAGTTGTTGGAGGAGTTGTCGCTTTGAAAGCTGACACCGCAGCAGCAGAAACCTGTACAATCAACTCAACATTAAGAGTAGGTTCAACAGGCGCAGAAGTTATGTGCCTTCAGAGCATTGTCGGAGCCGCAGCAGATGGAGTTTTTGGTCCTATGACCAAGGCCGCTGTTATGACTTGGCAGACAAGCAAGGGATTGGTAGCTGATGGAGTGTTCGGTCCTTTGTCTAAGGCAGCTTGGTTAGCCGGAGGTTCTTCAACCTCTAATTGTCCAGTAGGTCAATTTGACCCAATGACTGGACAACCATGTGGAACATCAACATTGCCAGCTGGTTGTATGGCAGGATATCTGTTTAGTCCAACTACTGGTCAATCATGCACCGGCGGTTCAACTTCTTCTGGTCCTTTGACCGGCGGAGCTGGAACGGTTGATGAATACAAACTTTTGGCATCTCCTTCTAACAACCGAGAAGTTGGAGAAGATTCAGATGATGTAAAAGTTCTTGGTATGTCTGTTGAAGCAGACGGCTCTGACCTAGAAGTTACAGCTATGAAGCTTGAATTTACTTGGAACACGGCTGACGAAGACTTCAGTGATTATGCAACAGAAGTTGCTATCTGGATGGGTTCAGATGAACTTGCTCGCGTAGACGCTGAGGACTTTACAGAAAATAGCGCTACTGATACTTGGTCAAAGAATATTACTTTAGCAGACGGTGGTATTGTAAGGGACGGAGATGTTGAGAATTTCTATGTTACCGTTTCGGGAGTTTCAAATATTGATTCTGCTGACCTGGGTGAAACATGGGATCTTGATGTTACTTCTGTGCGATTTGCTGATGCTCAAGGAGCTTTGATTTCCGAAGATCCTACCTTGGATGCAAGAACTTTCAGTTTTGAATCTCTTGCTACTGCAGATGATTTAGAACTTAAACTCACTGAACACACCTCTAATCCAGAGGCTGGAGTTGTTGAGGTTAATAGTTCCGACTCAACTGATAATGTTCTATTGTTAAAAACAAATCTTAAGGCCATCGGAGGCGACATTGACTTGAAAGAGATGACGGTCAATATCGTTGCTACTGGCACTGGAGACGTTGATGAAATTGCTTCAGCTTACATGTTGGTAGTTGACGGAGAGGAATTTTCTCTTGACGCTGGCGACTGTGATGCTCCTGCTTGTGATGCCAACGAAGACTACACCTTTGACGATATTGATATGACCATCGATGAAGGCGAAACAGTGGTGGTGGAAGTTTTTGCTAACGTAAATGGAACTGACGATTACGCAGAAGGAGATTCTTTGGTTGCTACCATCGACAACGATGATACTGTGGCTGAAGATGTCTCAGGTGAAGATCTAGAAATTACTGACCTTACAGGGTTGGTAGTTGGCGAAGAACAAGCTTTGTATTCAGAGGGTATTAAGGTTTCTTTGGTTGGTACCCCGAGCGCAACTAAGGTTTCTGGTGGCGATCCTGCTACCGTTGGTGATACGGCTACCTTTGTTATCAAGTATAAAGTAGAAGCATTTAATTCAAATGCTTACATTGATAACACTCTTTCAGAGGACGATGATCAGGGTGATGCTGGTGAAGGTACTAGCTTCCTTTTCAACGATGGCAATGGAATTACTGACGGCACAGTTGCTTCAACTGTAACTTCAACTGGAACCACGACAGCAAATAACAACTTTGAAGTCTTGGATGGCGAAAGTGAGACAATTACTATCACGATCGTTGTTGAGAAGGTTCCTGCTGAAACCTCTGAATTTATCAGAGCAAGCCTAGAAGCAATTAACTGGGCCCTAACTGATGTTGCAGCCCCAACTCTCTTCTATGACTTTAACTTGGATGAATACGAGACTGACGATATCTACGTCAAGAACGCTTCATAATCAAGTTTAAAAGTTTTAACTCTGGTTAATACGCCTCAAAAAGTATTCTCGATTGATCTCGGCATTGTTTCTTCTTAGCTTTCCTTTATATTAGGAGCAAGAGAAATTGCCAAAGATCACGAGTAAAACAAAAAACCACCCTGACGAGGGTGGTTTTTTGTTTTTGTTTTTATTGGTATAATTAACGTATGCTAGAATTATTTTTTAAAATCTGGTATTTCATTTTCATTTTTCCTATATTTTTGATAATTGAGGGATACAAAAAACTTAAAAAATTTATGGCTAGGCACGGACTTCAACCGGATTGGGCTTATGTTTGGCTAGTTATCTTGATTATTCTTCTGGTCGTTGTGCTCCTGCTCCAGTCTGGCTACAATTAATCAAATGTTTAAACACTTTCTAAAAACCCTGACCGTTTTTCTTTTCATGATAATTCTCGGATTGATCGGGGTTTTTATTGTGGAGTATTTAGAAAATGGGGGAACGAATGTGCCAAATTCGGAAATGGAAGTAGTTGCAAATTAACTCCAATATGTTATATTGTTTTTACCCAACACACTTAAATTTAAGTGTCTGGGTTTACCGCAGAGAAAACAGGCAAACACTAAGTCCTGTTTAGTGGCCTGCCCGCCCTCACGAGGGAGCAGGCGGGGTCGATATTTTGCGGCTTTTAGCCGTTTTTTATTTCAAGAAACAATAATTGCTCGAGAAAAATCAAATCTTCCTGCGTTAGGCCATAAGGATAAGGCTTTTGGAAAATTTATTTTTCTCTCGCAAAAACATTATGTTATTAAAATCAAAAAAGGAAGAAATGGTCAAAGACCTAGAGGGGGCCATAAAAGGTTCTGAATCTTTGGTCTTTGTAAATTTTCATGGCCTAAATGTGGGCGATGAAACAAAATTAAGAAGTAATCTTCGGGATCAAGGCGTGAATTACAAAGTTTCTAGAAAAACTTTGCTGGCTCGAGCCCTGAAAGGAAAAGCAGAAGGAGAAGTTCCAGAGCTGGCCGGAGAAGTGGCCATTGCTTACTCAAAGGATCCATTAGCTTCTCCTCGAGAGATTTACAACTTTCAAAAAACCCACAAGGGATTATTGAATATCCTGGGTGGAATTTTTGAAGGAAAATTTGTAGATGGAGCTTACATGACAGAGCTAGCGACAATTCCAAGCAGAGAAGTATTGCTTTCCAAGATTGCCTTCTTGCTGAAGTCGCCGATGCAACGTTTGGCCATAGCTGTGAACGAAGTGGCAAAGAAAAAATAATATTATTAACTAATTATTGCTCGAGAAAAATCAAATTTCCCTGCGTTAGGTCAGAAGGATAACGCTCTTGGAAAATTTATTTTTCTCTCGCATAATAAAAAATTATGTCAAAATTTGATTCATTTATGAAAGATCTCGAAAGCGCATCAGTTTTGGAACTAAACGAACTGGTGAAAGCTATTGAAGAAAAGTTTGGAGTATCTGCTGCCGCAGTAGCAACCGCTGGCCCAGCCGCTGGTGGGGCTGGCGCGGAAGCAGCTGAGGAAAAGGATGCCTTTACTGTAGTACTAGCTTCTGCTGGTGAACAAAAAATTGCAGTTATGAAGGCAGTAAAGGAAGCTTTGGGGCTCGGTCTTAAGGATGCCAAGGATTTAGTGGATGCTGCTCCTTCTACCCTAAAAGAGGGAATGAAGAAGGCAGAAGCTGAAGAGCTGAAAAAGAAAGTTGAAGAAGCTGGAGGAAAAGTGGAACTTAAATAACAAAACACAAAAAATACCCTTACAATAAAGGGTATTTTTTGTTGCCTGAAATATGATATAATTATACATTATGAAGAAAACTTCATTATTTTTTGTCACCCTTGTCTTTATTTTTAGTTTTTTTATTGTCGATATCAATTTTAGTAAAGCAACTTCTTTGGATTGCAATATTATTGACACTCTTCGCTTGGGCTCAAGGGGCGATCAGGTTGCCTGCCTTCAATCCTTTTTGGGTGGTCTTGTGGTGGATAGTAACTTTGGTTCCAAGACTAGAGTGGCAGTTATGGCCTGGCAAGCGGGTCAAGGGTTAGTGGCTGACGGAGTTTTTGGTCCTAAATCACGAGCAGTCTGGTTAGCGAATGGCTATATAGGTGTTTTGCCAGAAGGCTGTCAACCAGGTTATAATTTTAGCCCAATTACTGGTTTATCCTGTGTGTCAATTCCGGGTCCTATTGGAGGGACGACCAAACCGAAGGAAGAACCAGTAATTTCCTCCATTGTTCCATCTTCTGGAATGATAGGTACCCAAGCAACGATTTATGGAAATAATTTTACCGAAACAGGTAATAGAATTAAATTCGGCAATTCAAATAGTGAAAATGACCCTAATTATAGTTTCAGCCCAAGCAAAATTACCTGTTTTGCCTATCCATGTCCCGAAAGGATAACTTTCAAAATTCCTTCTTCTTATTTTGTCCCTTGTTTTTACACAAATCCCAGTTGTGAGATTGCGACAAAACGAATTGAGCCGGGTGATTATGAGGTTTACGTGATAAACGAAAACGGAACCAGTAATGCAGTAAAATTTACGGTAATTTCAGAGTATAAAATTGACTAGTTTTTCTAAATTACTTTGCCAAAATAATATTTTTTTATATTTTGGCTTGTTTTTTATGAAAAAATGCGTTATAATATAAAGATGGAGGTTTTGTCTAAAATACTAGGAAATCAGGCAAGAGTCAAAATTATGAGGCTCTTTTTGCTCAATAAAGGGAAAGGCTTTACCACAAAAGACGTGTCAAAAAGAAGCCGAATAAGCCCTGAAATTGCTCGTCGAGAGCTTCGACTACTTTCCTCAGTTAATTTTATAAAAAAACGTGGCGTGAATTGGTATTATAGTTCTATTTTTAAATACGGGGATGAGTTTGAAGATCTCTTAGTGAGGTCTGACAGCCTAAACATAGAAAGCATTTTAGATAATCTAAAAAAAGCCGGGCGGATTAAATTAGTGATAATTTCTGGCTTCTTTATCAAAGACCAAAACAGCAGGGTGGATTTGTTGATTGTTGGAGATAAAATTAAGAAAGGTAAAATTGAAGAAGGGATTAAAAAGATTGAAGCCGAGGTGGGAATTGAGCTAGTTTATGCTGTTTTTGAAACGAAAGAGTTCATTTATCGGTTAAATATGTATGACAAACTAGTTCGAGACATTTTGGATTTTCCCCACGAGATAATTTTTCAAACAAAAGAGTTATCCACACAAGCCTTAAAAAAGGTTTGAAAATTGGTATAATAAGAATATAACTTTTATAAGGTCGAAACTTAAAAAGTATTATTAGTAGTTTCAGCCGTAGGCTGATCCGCCTTTGGCGGGAATTATTTAAACATTATGAGTAATATTTGGATGACCTGGGGTGAAGTTTTTAATGCATCACTTCAAAATTTATGGTGGGGATTCGTTCAATTTACCCCAAGGCTGTTGGTGGCCATCATTTTCTTTATTATTGGTTGGGCTCTAGGTTCTTTGGTCGCAAAAGCTATTGAACAAGTGTTTGGTAGTTTAAAAATAGACAATCTTTTTAAGTCTATTGGTGCGGAGAATTTTTTCAGAAAAGCAGGAATGAATCTAAATACCGGATATTTTATCGGACAAGTTGTAAGATGGTTCTTAATTATCGTCTTTCTTCTCCCATCTCTTAATTTGGTTGGCTTGACGGAGGTTTCCGCTTTTCTAACCGACGGCGTTCTCATGTTCTTGCCTCAGGTTGTGATTGCTGCCTTTGTTTTGATTATCGCAGCGGTTGTTTCTGAAGGTCTTCAAAAGGCAGTTGTTGCTGGAGCAAAATCAATGAGCTTAAAATCAGCCCACATGTTTGGCGTTGTTGCTAAATATGCTGTCTGGGTATTCGCAATCATTATTGCTCTTGGTAAATTGGGCCTAGGAGATTACATGAGCGTTCTTTTCACTGGTATCGTTGCTATGTTAGCTCTTGCTGGCGCTCTAGCTTTTGGTCTAGGTGCGAAAGATCACGCTTCTCGTTTTCTTTCTAAAATTAGCGAAGAGTCCCACGGATAACCTGAATTATTGAAAATTTTTCACAAAAAAGATGTCTTTGCTTGACATCTTTTTTGATTTAGAATATACTTCTCCTATCAGTATGATAATCACAAAAAACAGTTTAAGAGGTCGGCCCTAACAGACTTTTCTTTTGTCTGTGCGAGCCGCCCAGAAAGGCGGTTTTTTGTTTCCCTTCGGGGATGTTCGGAATGGATTGAAAATTGAAAATTTTAAGCTGTCGCGACGAATCAACAAGAGGTCTTTTCGCATGTCGCAGACAGAACAACTTTTTGAAGTACCGAGCGGTCGGGAAAAGAAAAGTTTTTCTGCGTAATATTCTAGACAGTATTAGGTAGAAAAAATGTGGTTTATAAATTTCTTAACAGGAAATTTAAGGGCGTATGGTGGATGCCTTGACTTTAAGAGGCGAAGAAGGACGTGGCGTTGCTGCGATAAGCTTCGGGGAGGTGCTTAGCAACCTTTGATCCGGAGATTTCCGAATGGGGAAACCCTGTCGAGTAAACCTCGATAACTTTTATCTTTATGGTAAAAGAGCGCACCCTGGGAAGTGAAACATCTCAGTACCAGGAGGAGAAGAAAACAAACTTGAATTGTTTTCTTGCTGTGCCTTAAGCGCGGCGAGAAAACAATTCAAACTATTTCCTAAGTAGCGGCGAGCGAAAAGGAAGGAGCCCAAACCGGAGTAGCAATACTCCGGGGTTGTAAGGTAACAATGTAGATTACTAGAGGAGTCAAAAAATAAATTATTAACTGAAGTTGCTGGAAAGCAACACCACAGGAGGTGATAGTCCCGTAAGTGAAAATAATTTATCTCTTTTATTGTTACTCTTGAGTACCCCAGGACATGAATAGCCGGGGGGAATCCAGCGGAACTAACCGCTAAGGCTAAATACTCTTAAAGATCGATAGTGAACTAGTACCGTGAGGGAAAGGTGAAAAGCAGCCCGATTAGGGCGGTGAAATAGACCTGAAACCATATGTCTACAAGGAGTCGATGCTCCGCTTCGGCGGAGCTACGGCGTGCCTATTGAAGAATGAGCCAACGAGTTTATGCATGCTGCTCGGCTAAGCCGGCTAAAACGGCGCAGTCATAGGGAAACCGAGTGTTAATAGCGCGTAATTGGTAGTATGCATAAGACCCGAAGCAAGGTGAGCTTGCCATGAGCAGGATGAAGTTCGTCGAAAGACGGATGGAGGTCCGAACCGGTAGATCGTACAACGTCTTCGGATGACTTGTGGTAAGGAGTGAAAAGCTAATCGAACCTTGTAATAGCTGGTTCTCTCCGAAATAGCTTTAGGGCTAGCGTCGTGTGTTTTCTTTGGGGGTAGAGCACTGGAAGGTTTCGACAGGGAGCAATCTCGCGAAACCTATCAAACTCCGAATACCAAAGACCAAAGCACGGCAGTTAGGCCATGGGGGCGAAGCTCCATTGGCCAAAAGGGAAACAGCCCAGATCTCAAAATAAGGTCCCTAAATATATACTAAGTGTAAGACAAGAAGGTGATATTTCTCAAACAATGAGGAGGTTGGCTTAGAAGCAGCCATCCTTTAAAGATAGCGTAACAGCTCACTCATCTAGAGATTTTGCGTCGAAGATAATTGGGGCTAAGTATATTACCGAATTTGAGGATGTGTTTTTTCTTCGGAAAAAATACGTGGTAGGAGAGTGTTCCACTCTGCGATGAAGGAAGACCCGCGAGGGCTTCTGGAGCGTGTGGAAGTAAGAATGTTGGCACAAGTAACCGCAATGGGGTTGAGAACGCCCCACGTCGAAAGATCAAGGTTTCCTTGGTAATGTCAATCAGCCAAGGGTTAGTCGGGCCTAAGGGAATGGCGAAAGCCGTACTCGATGGACAGTGGGTTAATATTCCCACACTTCTGTATTCAGTGACGGGAGGACGGAGTGTAGTATGTATCGCTCATTATTGGATTTGAAGTTTGTGTCTTGAGGATGTTGTATAGGAAAATCCGTACACTGCCTTTAATGGCAAGTCCAAGAGAAGCAAAAAGTTTTGTGCTTCGGCACAGGACAATGATACAAAGCACGCTTCCAAGAAAAATCTCTAAACTTATGAATATAGAATCCGTACCGCAAACCGACACAGGTGATCAGGTCGAGTAGACCTAGACGAACGAGTGAGTGGTCCCCAAGGAACTCGGCAAAAAATCAGCCGTAACTTCGGGATAAGGCTTGACGCTCCGTAAGGAGCGCCCGCAGCGAAAGTATTCCTGGCAACTGTTTACCAAAAACACAGCTCCCTGCGAACACGTAAGTGGATGTATAGGGGGTGACACCTGACCAATGCCAGAAGGTCAAACAACGCCGTTGGTAGTAGCAATATTATTGGTGAGTGTTGTAAGCCCTGGTGAATGTCGGCCGTAACTATAACGGTCCTAAGGTAGCGAAATACCTTGTCGGGTAAGTTCCGACGCGCACGAATGGTGTAATGACTGGGAAACTGTCTCGGGGACCAGCTCGGTGAAAATACAATACCGGTGAAGATGCCGGTTAAGTGCAGTTAGACGAAAAGACCCTAGAAGCTTTACTATAACTTTATATTGAGCATGTTTTTGGACTGCGTAGCATAGATGGGAGAGTTTGAAGTTTCGGTTTCGGCTGAAATGGACTCGTCAGTGAAATACCATTCTTTTTGAAGGCATGTTCTAACCAATACGGCAAAAACGTATTGAAACAGTATATGGTGGATAGTTTTACTGGGGCTGTACCCTCCTAAAAAGTAAAGGAGGGGTTTAAAGGTTAGCTAGGCGCGAATGGAAACCGTGCCGATAGTGTATAGGCACAAGCTAGCTTGACTGTGAGGCGTACTTGCCGAGCAGGTGGGAAACCAGAACTAAGTGAACCGACCATTCGCATTAGATGCGGTGGAAGATTAACGGATAAAAGCTACTCTAGGGATAACAGGCTAGTTCCGCCCAAGAGTTCATATCGACGGCGGAGTTCGGCACCTCGATGTCGGCTCACCTTAGCGCGGTGGTGGAGAAGCTACCAAGCGTTTGGCTGTTCGCCAATTAAAAAGGTACGCGAGCTGGGTTCAGACCGTCGTGAGACAGGTTGGTCTCCTATCTACTGCACTCGTTGATTCTTGAGAAGATTTGTTTCTAGTACGAGAGGACCGAAATGAACTGACCTCTGGTGTACGAGCTCTGTTGCCAAATGGATTGCTCGGTAGCTATGTCGGGATTGGATAACCTCTGAAAGCATCTAAGAGGGAAGCCAGCTTCAAGATTAGGAATCGTTAAGAACCGTGAGAGATGATCACGTTGATAGGCTTTAAGTGGAAGCGCAGTAATGCGTTAAGCTGAGAAGTACTAATGTTTCGATTCCTGTTAAGAAATTTGTAAACCACAAAAAATAAAAATGCGCATTGTGCAACATTGGATGTTGTACAGCTATCAAGTTTTCAGTGTTGGTGATTTGTCGCAAGGGAAACACCTCTTTCCATTCCGAACAGAGAAGTTAAGCCTTGTTGAGCCGATGATACTCTTCATGGGAAAAGTAGGCTGTCGCCAACACTGAGTACTTGATTTACCCCGTTAGAAAATTTTATTTTCGTACGGGATTCTAAAATGCCTGATTATAAAAATCGGGTTTTGTTGCGTAGTGTATTTTTATAGGGTAACATTAACTTATTAATATTTTGTCTAATATTTTATGCCTTATAAAAAACAAATTTTAATTAGTGCCTCAGAGGATAGACTAGAAAATTTAATTTTAGAACGCTTGGCTCCTGGGGCAGATAAAGAAAAAATTGACCAGCGAATTTGGGATCTTTTTGGTGAGGATTGGGCGGTGATGTTTACAGATCTTTCTGGATTTTCTCGTCACGTAGCGAAGTTCGGTATTATCCATTTTCTGCAGACTATTTCTGAATCCCAAAGAATTTTGATTCCTGTTTTAGAAGACCACGAAGGAATATTGCTCAAAACCGAGGGGGACAGTTTTTTAGTTATTTTTAGAAACCCAAAAAGGGCGCTTGAGGCTGCCATTGCTATGCAAAAAACGGTTGTGAAATATAACGTAGGCAGGCCGGAAGAAGAAAAAGTTTTGCTATGTGTTGGGCTTGGCTACGGACACGTATTGAGAATAGGAGACGAAGATGTTTTTGGAGAAGAAGTGAATGCTGCGTCCAAGCTGGGCGAAGACACAGCGGAACAAGGAGAAGTGCTTTTGACCGAAGACTTTAAAGAAAAAGTAGGAGAAGTAGATATTCAATTTGAGGAAATAAAAAATGTTCCCGCTGGTTCCAAGAAGGCCTATCGAGTAAAATATTAATTCTCAGTAAGAAATTGATTCAAAAATCGTCATCTAATGATGGAGACAGTGTCGACAAATGAAGATTTTATTAAGGTCTACGATCAATACGCTGATGCCATCTTTCGACATTGCTTTTTCAAACTAAGCAATCGCGAACTGGCAAAAGACGTGGCTCAGGATGTTTTTATGAAAACCTGGGAGTACATTGTAAGTAATAATGACGAGATAAGGAATATGAAATCTTTTTTGTATCGAGTGACAAACAATCTTATCATTGATCAGTATAGGAAAAACAAACATGATCTCTCTCTGGAAATGATGATGGAAGACGGAATTGATTTTCCATCTCAGAAAGAAAAAAGTCATTATTTTTCTTCAGAAGTTCAAATAGTTTTGAAAAATATTAAAAAATTAAATCCAATTTATCGAGAGGTGCTTCTGTTGAGATACATCGACGACCTAACTCCTTGTGAGATTGCCGAAATACTAAATCAATCCGAAAATGTTGTTTCTGTCAGAATAAATAGGGGAATAAAAAAGTTGCAACAATTTTTAAATAAATAATATGGAAGAAATTTTTAAAAAACTAAACAACGAAGCAAATAAAATCCTTCTTAAGCCCGAAGAAAAAAGGGTGATAAAAGTTATTTTAACTGCCCAAATAGAGAAACAACCCGCTGCCTTGTCTGTAAGGAACAAGAAGCTATCACGTCTATACAAAAAGAAGTCGATTATTATTAGCAATTTATTTTTTATTAATTATAAATATATGATAGCAACACTTATCATCGCATTGTTATTAGGAGGCGGTACTTCCTATGCCGCCGAAGGCTCATTACCTGGAGATATTTTATATCCAGTAAAAGTAGTCGTTAACGAAAAAGTCGCAGATATTTTAGCTTTTACTCCAGAAGCTGATGCAAAACTGGATCAAAAGTTGATCGAAAGACGTTTGAAGGAGGCGGAGAAACTAGCGGAAAGAGGAGAGTTCAGTGAGCAAAACAGAGTAAGGATTGAAAATGGAATTGAGGTGGCCTCAAATGGTCTTAATAAACATCTTGGCAAGTTATTAGAAAAAAATGAACTGGCTACTGTTTCAGAAATTAATTCGCTTTTACAACTTTCTTACTACGAACACGAAAATAATCTAAAGAAATTTTCAGAAGGTAGTGACGATGCAACAAAAGGAGCAGTTGATTTAATCTTGAAAAAAATTGATGAACATCAAGAAGAAAGCGACGAACAAGAAAACGAAGTAGACGAGGAAATAGAAAAGGAAAACGGCCCAGAGGTGGAAGAAGCGGCCACAGAAAAAAAGAAATCAGCAGAAAACAAGATAAGAGAAGTGAAGGGGTATATTGAAGAAAACAAAGACAGGTTGACAGCAGAATCTTTTGCCACTGTCAATGCACAGGTTGTCGTTGCGGAAGGTTATTATAATGATGGACAATCAAAACTAGATAATGAAAATTATGGAGAGGCCTTTGTTCTCTTTAAACAAGCACATTTTGAAGTCCAGAAAGCAAAACTTTTGGTTGAATTTAATAAAGAAAACAGGGAAAATGAAGAAAATGATGCTAATGAAGTAGATGAAGAAGACGAGGAAGAGATAGAGGACGAAGAGGGTGTGGAAGAGGAAGAGGATGAGGTAGATGACGGCAATGGACAAAATCAAGGAGCAGAAGACGAGGACGATGAAGAAGACGGTGATTCAGAAAATGGGGATGGTAATGAAGAGGGGGAAGATGAAGATGAAGAAGAGGACGAGGAAGAAGATGAGGAAGAACAAGAGGGAGGCCAAAGAAACAGCTAGTTTTGCCGGAAGCACACAAAAAGGCCAGTAAATATGGCTTTTTTGTGTGCTTGACTTTTTGACATTGTGTGTGATATAATACTAGTTAGAAAAGGAGGTGGGTATGTTATTCATGACCTGTTCGTTTGGTTTCGTCTTTTTTGTGGCTTTGGTCGTTGGGATCGGCGCGGAAGTCCTCCGCAAAGTTCCCGTCGATACGGTGTTTCTCCTCCCGGTCCCTCGGGAAGTGAAGGGTCAGATCTTTTCACTAAAAGCCAGCGCGCACACGTACGCCAACTGGATCTGGAAAGAGTTGGTCCCGGGGGTTGTGGTCGGGTATCTCGGGTATCTACTGCTGTGGTTCATGTTGGCCATGGCGGTGATCATGGAAGGAGGTGCGAGATGATGACTATTGTTTTTTTTGGAGCTCTCATCGCCCTCGCCCTTTCCTTGGGCACGGCACTGGTGCTGGTGCTGATCTTGCTTCTCACCGAGAGGCAGATCAGCTGGTTGCCCAAGCCGTTTGGAATAGCGGTGCGGGCGATGCAAGAAAACTATATTCACTCTCTTCCGTGGTATCAGGAGGAGGAGAGGAGGAGAAAGGAGGAAGAGGAGGCCTTGCAAAAGGCCGCAGAAGCCGCCATCATCTAAATCGGGCCCGGTCGTTCACCAGAACGGTCCGGGCCTTTCACGTTTTTGGTCGTTTATTTTTAAAGACTAAAATGCTATCATATCTTTATGGCTATTATGACTTGGGCGCTAAAGCGCCAAATTATTTATGTAACTATTCTTGTTTTGTTTATTTCCGTACTCGGATTTTTGATAATTTACCCCAATTTACAAAAAGCACCGACTTGTACTGACGGGAAGCAGAACGGAGACGAAACCGGCATTGATTGCGGGGGTTCGTGTACCAAGGCCTGCGTTACCCAAGTAGACGAAATTTCCATTCTCTGGGCGCGCACTTTTCAGGTGGTGCCGGGGCGTTATAATGCGGTGGCTTATTTAGTGAACCACAACCAAAACGAAGCAATTCAAAAAATAAACTACAGATTTCGTTTTGCCGACGAAAGGAATGTCTATGTAGGCAAGCGAGACGGGAGCACTTTCGTTCCACCTGGAGGAACTTTTGCAGTTTTTGAACCAGGAATAGACTTAGGGAGTTCTACTCCAGTTTACACAACTTTTGAATTTACTACAGAACCAGTCTGGCTTCAAGTTTCACAGGAAAAAATCAATCAGTTGAAAGTTTTAATTTCTAATATTCAACTAGTAGATGAAAAGACAATGCCTCGGCTTTCGGCAAACATTAAAAATAATTCACTATTTACCATTCCAGAAGTAGGGGTTGTTGTGATTCTATATGATGCAAAAAGAAACGCTATTTCAACTAGTCGCACTTATTTAGATCAATTAGCTCCCCTAGAAAGCACCGAAATTAATTTTACTTGGCCGGAACCGTTGCCTGGCGAGGTGGTAGAAAAGGAAATAATTCCAATCTTTAACGTTTTTTCTGCTAAATTGCAATAAAATATTATTATGGATTTGCTGCAAAAAAAAGCAAGAAAGATTTCTAGCGGGGTAGACTGGTTGCTGGTCTTTTTTATTCTACCAATAATTGCTGGAGGATTAGTGACTATGAAATCCTTTTCTTCCCTTGAAAATGCAGATAATTTTTTTAGCAGGCAAATTATTTGGATAGCAATTTCTCTTGCTGTTTTTTTGATTTTTTCTTTTATTGATTTTCGTTTTTTAAAACGTACCGATATCTTGGTGTTTCTGTTCCTGGGCATGTCTTTTGTTCTGCTCCTGCTCGTTATCTTGGGAAAAATTTCCAATGGGGCCAGAAGTTGGTTTGATTTTGGTTTCTTTTCTTTTCAGCCGGTAGACGCCATGAAACTGATTTTAGTTTTAGTGTTGGCAAAATATTTTTCTCGGAGACATGTGGAGATTAGGGATTTTAAGCATATTTTTATTTCCGGACTTTACGCTTTTATTCCGTTAGTTTTAGTTTTGCTTCAGCCGGATTTTGGTTCGGCCATGGTTATGCTTTTTATTTGGTTAGGTATGGTGCTTGTTTCTGGAATTTCAAAATCCCACCTTCTTTTGGTGCTTGTTTCGGGAATTTTAGTTTTTACCTTGCTTTGGTTTTTTGCTTTCAGGCCTTATCAAAAGGCCCGTATTTATAACTTTATTAATCCGTTAACCGATGTTCAAAATACGGGTTATAATGTATTTCAGTCAACTATCGCAGTCGGTTCTGGGCAATTACTTGGCAAAGGGTTGGGGTTTGGAACACAATCCAGGTTGAAATTTTTACCAGTCCCTCAATCCGATTTTGTTTTTGCTGCTTTTGCTGAAGAATGGGGTTTTATCGGCTCAGCGCTTATTTTGTTGTTTTTTAGTTTGGCAATTTGGAGGATTCTGTATATAGCATCTTTTGGGGCCTCAAATTTTGAAATACTTTTTGGCATGGGTATAGCTATCTTTTTTATGAGTCACGTGTTGGTGAATGTTGGGATGAACATAGGACTTATGCCGGTAACCGGTATCCCGCTTCCTTTTATGAGCTATGGTGGATCGCATTTGTTGACAGAATTTGCTGGACTTGGAATATTAATGAGCATGCGCAGATATGCCAGGTCGGCTCACCGAGACGATATAAAAAATGAATTTTTAGGAATATAATTTTTATGAAAATTATTGACGGAAGAAAAATACGAGACGAGATTTTAGCTAAAATAAAAAAGGAGGTGGCAGAGCTTCCTTTTGTTCCGGTTTTTTGCGACGTGCTGGTGGGCAATGATCCTGCTTCGGTGCAGTATGTGGGGATAAAAAAGAGAATGGCAGAATCCGTTGGTTTCACTTTTCATCAAACAAATTTTCCAGAATCCATAAATACCAATGATTTAATAGAAGAGATAAAGACGATAAATAAGCTTCGAAATATGTGTGGAATTATCGTTCAGCTTCCACTACCGGAGCACCTTAATACAAAGTTAGTTTTGAATGCTATTGACCCGGGACTGGACGTTGACTGTTTGGGAGAGGTAGTCAGCGACAGATTTTACCAAGGAGAAAGCACTATCAATTTCCCTGCAGCACTTGCTTGTATGACACTTCTTGACTCACTTAATTTAGATTTAGAAAAACAGAAAATAGCTGTCTTGGGGCAAGGAATGTTGGTGGGCAAACCTGTTACCGCCTTGCTTCGTTCCAGAAAATTATCTCCGGAAACTGTTACGGAGCAGACCCCTAATAAAGAAAAAATTATCAAAGAAGCGGATATAATTATTTCTGGGATGGGTAGGGGAAAACACCTTACTGGTGATATGATAAAAAAGGGAGCTATTTTGATAGACGCAGGTACTTCGGAATTAAACGGAGGAATTGTTGGGGATGTCGATTTAGAGTCGGTAAAAGAAGTAGCTGGTTATGTCTCTCCGGTTCCCGGTGGTGTTGGTCCCGTCACTGTCGCCATGCTTCTCAATAATGTATTACAAGTAGCAAAAACCGGTCAAAAATAAAATGAATGAAACATTTTTTTTCTTTTTTTATAACTTAGCACATCAGTCAAAAATTCTTGATTGGCTAATTGTTTTCTTTGCCGTCTATTTTCCTTATGTTGTAGCTATTTTAGCTGGTCTTTTTATTCTTTTTCACCACGAAGTTTTGAAAGCCGAAAGCCCGGCGCGTGTTTTTTGGGAAAAGAAAAAAGAAATTATTGCTGTCTTTCTTTCCGGTGGAATAGCTTGGGTTTTGGCGTTCTTGCTTAAAAATTTAATTATCGCTCCTCGTCCATTTATAGCCCTTATTGATATTGTCTCCCTCTTCCCTGAAACTGGTTTTGCTTTTCCTTCTAGTCACGCAACTTTCTTTTCCGCCATAGCTTTCTCTATTTTTTTCTTGCACAAAAAAGCCGGTTTTGTTTTCCTGCTTTTCGCTTTTTTAATCGGACTAGCGCGAATTACCGGAGGAGTGCATTTTCCAATTGATATTTTGGGCGGATTTGTTTTGGGTTTTATTGTTAGCTATACTTTTGATTATTTCCTAAAAAAGAGTACAAGAATTTAATAAATGATTTTATCTTTTGTTGAAAGTTTGGGTTTGTTAGGAATTTTTTCTGTGGTCTTTGCTGAGTCGGGACTTTTTTTCGGCTTCTTTTTTCCGGGTGACTCTCTTTTGTTTAGCGCTGGTCTTTTAGCCGCAGCAGGTTATTTTAATATATTTTATTTATTCACTGGCAGTTTTTTATGCGCTATTTTAGGTGATAGCGTTGGGTACTGGACAGGTAAAAAACTTGGACCCAAAGTTTTTTCTAAGCCGGATTCATTTTTTTTCAATAAAAAAAATATTGACAAGACAGCAAGTTTTTATGAAAGATATGGCAAAAAAACAATAGTATTAGCGCGCTTCGTTCCCATCGTCAGAACCTTTGCTCCGATTTTGGCCGGAGTAGGGAATATGCATTATCGCAATTTTATTTTTTACAATATCCTAGGTGGTTTTTTTTGGACGGCCACTATGATTTTTGCCGGTTATTTTTTAGGCAATTCAATAGAAAATATTGATCGATATGTTTTACCGATTACCGCAGTGATAATTTTTTTATCTTTTCTGCCCGTTTTAAAAGAATTTTTTAGAAAAAAAACGACAGATTAGCTTGTTTTTTTTAATTTGCTTTTTTAAAAGAAAGCGTACACCCCCACACTTAATTATTCTTTCAATTTTTTATAACATAAATAGCTTTGACTTTTTAAGTGTTGGGGTATAAAATGCCCGTATATTTACCCGTTAACTGGCGGGCAGGTGTGGAATGTCATGATTAAAAAAATAATTTTGTCTATAATTATACTTTTACTAAGCGCTGGAATTGGTTTTTTTGTTTTTAAATCAGAAGCCAATTATCGAGCGCTAGCCCCAGACGCTCTGCCTAGCGGTTTAGCTAAATTTTCCTTTAAACTTGGCCTAGATCTTTCCGGTGGTAGTCATTTAATTTACCAGGCCGATACTTCCGTTGTTCCAGAAGACCAAATTAGTGATTCCATGGCTGCTCTTCGAGATGTCATTGAAAGACGTATAAATATTTTTGGAGTTTCTGAGCCAGTGGTCCAAGTACAGCATGGTGGTTTTGTTTCCGGGGCGGGGGAACAATTGATAGTTGACTTACCGGGAATAACTGATGTTAAGCAAGCGGTAGAAATGATAGGACAGACTCCACTTCTTGAATTTAAAATTGAAGCGCCAGAAGGCACCCCGCAAGAGATAACAGTAGATGAAGAAGGAAAAGCGGTTATAGATATTAATTCTCAATATGTTGCTACGGAACTTACCGGAAGATATTTAAAAAGAGCAATTTTGGAATTTGACGCAAATACTCGTGAACCAACGGTAAGTTTGCAATTTGATAGTACTGGAACAGAACTTTTTGCCAAGATTACAAAAGAAAATGTTGGAAAGATTGTTGCAATTTATCTAGATGGGGCTCCTATTTCAACTCCGGTGGTGCGAGAAGAAATTCCAAATGGCCAAGCAGTTATTTCTGGTAATTTTACCCCCACCGAGGCGAAACAGCTTGTCGGGCGCCTGAATTCCGGGGCCTTGCCGGTTCCAATAACCCTTCTTTCTACCCAGACAATCGGTGCGATTTTAGGGGACAATGCTGTAAATGCCGGAGTAAAAGCAGCTATTTTTGGATTTTTGTTGGTAGTTTTATTTCTTCTTCTTCTATACCGTTTGCCAGGATTGGTTGCCGCTATTTCACTTTGTATTTTTGTTGTAATAATCTTGGCTCTTTTTAAATTAATACCTGTCACCCTTACCGCAGCCGGTATTGCCGGATTTATAATATCTATTGGTATCGCAGTGGACGCCAATGTGCTTATTTTTGAGCGGATAAAGGAAGAATTGCGTTCCGGCAAAGATATTACAGATTCAGTTTCTGACGGTTTTTCTCGAGCCTGGACTTCTATTCGAGATTCAAATATTTCAAGTTTTATTACGGCGGTTATTCTTTTCTGGTTTGGGACCTCTTTAATAAAGGGATTTGCGTTGACGCTTGGTATTGGAATTCTTGTTTCAATGTTCAGCGCTATTATGGTTACCAGGATTTTTCTTTCCACGCTTGGTTTTATGAAAGAGGGGAAAATTTCAAGATTTTTATTTTCCAGCGGACTTTCGACAGGAGCGTCAAAACAAAAAGAAGAATAAATAAAAAATTATGTTTATAATAAGATACAAAAAAATATTTATCGGCATCTCGGCAATTTTGGTTACCCTCTCAATCCTTTCCTTATTTGTATTTGGATTAAATATCGGCATTGATTTTAAGGGAGGAGCATTGACAGAAGTTGTTTATAATACAGAACGTCCGGTCCAGAATACTTTGGAAGAATCCTTGGCTACCCTTGGTTTTGGCTCGATCCTTCTTCAGCCGACGGGGGATCTGGGTTATATTGTAAAAACTCGTGATTTAAATGACACTGAACACGCCCTGCTCTTGCAAACACTTTCTGGAAACAATGAAGAGTCCTTAATCGAGATGAGTTTTAATTCTATCGGACCAACTGTCGGACGGGAATTAACCAGAAAAGCAATTTTGGCAATTATCTTAGTTTCTCTGGCCATCATTTTATTTATTGCTTTTGCTTTTCGAAAAGTCTCCAGGCCAGTTTCTTCTTGGAAATATGGAATTATTGCTATCATCGCGCTTTTGCACGACATAATGATACCCACTGGAATATTTGTTGTGCTTTCGCATTATTTCGGGGCAGAGGTTGACACGTTGTTTGTGGTGGCCATTTTAACAATTCTCGGCCTCTCAGTTTCTGACACCATCGTTATTTTTGATCGAATTAGAGAAAATCTGAAAAAAGAGGTAAATATCCATAAAATAAATTTTGGAGAAATAGTGGGGAAGAGTCTCAATCAATCCTTCGTGCGTTCTATTAGTACTTCCCTAACGGTTATTTTGGTGCTCTTAGCGCTATTCTTTTTTGGCCCTGTTTCCACTAGATATTTTGCCTTAATGCTTACAGCCGGTATGTGTGTCGGAACCTATTCCTCTCTTTTCCTAGCTTCACCGCTTCTCGTTCTTGTGCAGGAATGGCAGAAGAAAAAATAGATTTTTAATTTACTATTTTTATGTTATAATCATCAGTATTATGATGTACTTTTTAATAGTTTTAGGGGCTCTAATTTTATTAGTAATTTTTGCTTTTAATAGTTTTGTTACTCGTCGAAATCGCACCAAAGAAGCTTGGGCGGATATTGAGGTGCAATTAAAGAGAAGATATGATCTTATCCCAAATTTAGTAAATACCGTACAAGGTTATGCCACTCATGAAAAATCTGCCTTCGAAAATGTAACTAAGGCTCGAACAGCAGCGATGGGAGCAACTGGGCCAACACCAGCCCACGCGCAGGCAGAAAATATGTTAACCGGCGCGTTAAAATCAATTTTCGCTGTAGCAGAAGCCTACCCGGACTTGAAAGCTAATCAAAATTTCTTAGCCTTGCAAGGTGAACTTTCTGATACCGAAAACAAAATTCAAGCTGCTCGCAGGTTTTACAATGGAAACGTTCGCGATTTCAACACCGCCGTAGAACATTTTCCTGGTAACATTATTGCGGGAATCTTTCGTTTCTCTAAATTTGAATTCTTTGATTTGGCAGACAACGACGCTGCTCAGAATCCAGTAGAAGTAAAGTTCTAAATGGCGACGCTTTATACCGAGCAATCAAAAAATGTTAGAAAAACTTGGCTTTTAATGTCTGTGTTTTTCGTGGTGGTTATCGGGCTTGGCTGGTTTTTCAGTTATTATTATGGCGATCCGAATATTCTCTACTTTTTTGTTGCCTTTAGTGTCCTGATGAATGTTTTTTCTTACTGGTTTTCGGACAAAATAGTATTAAAACTTGCTGGAGCCAAGGAAGCAAAAAGAGAAGAATATTTTGATTTGTATAATAGTGTAGAAAATCTTGCCATCACTGCTGGATTGCCGATGCCCAGAGTGTATGTGATAAATGATCCTTCACCGAATGCTTTTGCAACTGGGCGAGATAAAAAACATGCTGTCGTCTGTGCTACTACCGGCCTGCTCGCAATCCTAGAAAAAAACGAATTGGAGGGAGTGATGGCACACGAGCTATCTCATATTGGAAATAAAGACATGTTGCTCTCAACGGTAGTGGTGGTGCTGGTTGGTTTTGTCACTATCTTGGCGGATGTTTTTAGAAGAAATTTATTTTTTGGGGGCAGGAGAGATAGTAAAAATGGAAGTGGAATTTTTTTGATTATTGGGATTCTTTTGTCCATTCTAGCGCCGCTCTTCGCAGTTTTGATTCAGCTTGCTATTTCTCGTAAAAGAGAATTTTTAGCGGATGCTTCGGGAGCTTTGCTTACTCGTTATCCAGAAGGACTCGCTAACGCACTTCGAAAAATTTCTCAACATAGTCAACCGATGGTTCGTCAATCTAGCGCTATCTCGCATCTATATATCGCAGATCCAAAGGGCGTACAAATGGGCAAAAAAGTAGTCGGACTTTTTGCTACCCATCCGCCGGTGGAAGAAAGGATAAAAGCATTGGTTGGGAATTAAAAAATAGACATTTTTAAATTCCCCATTTTTTGTTATACTCATAGGGTGGAAATCAAGGATGTAGAAAATTTAGCTGAACTTGCCAGGATTGAACTTTCTGAAGATGAAAAAACAGCTCTCCTGAAAGACATGGAGGGTATTTTAGGGTACGTAAATCAGATAAAAGAAGCAAAAGTTGATGAAGCGAAACCCGAATATAGTCTTAAAAATGTTTGGCGAGAAGATCAACTGAACGATCGTGATTTTTCAAAAGAATTAATTAAAGAACAGTTTCCAGAAGAGCAAGATGGTTTTCTCAAGGTAAAGAAAATTTTATGATAATTTATTTAAAATTAAAAATAAAAAATTTTGCCGGTACGAATTTTTTGAAGCTTAAAAAATTCTGAAATTGCCTCGCCGTCGCTCGGCAAACCCCTTAAAATTTTTATTTTTAATTTTTATAAAACAGCATGATTGACTTAAAAAATCTTACAATAGAAAAAGCGCACGAGAGCTTGGCAAAAGGGGAATTTACCTGTCGGGAATTAGCGGAAGCCTATCTTGAAAATATTTCTAAAAAAAATAAAGAAATAAATGCTTATTTAGAAATTTTTGATGATGTTTTACAACAAGCAGAGGAAGCGCAGAAAAAATTTGCTGACGGCACGGCCACAACCCTGACCGGAATTCCTTTTGCCATTAAAGATAATATTTTAATTAAAGAGCACAAGGTATCAGCTGCCTCAAAAATTTTGGAAAATTACAAAGCAGTTTATGACGCCACGGTTATCAGAGATTTAAAAAAGGCCGGAGCTGTCTTTTTGGGACGGACGAACATGGACGAATTTGCCATGGGTTCCTCTACTCAAACTTCCGCCTATGGGGTAACACGCAACCCGATTGATCTATCTCGTGTTCCAGGCGGTTCTTCTGGAGGATCAGCTGCCGCTTTGGCTGGAGATATGGCCCTAGCAGCCTTGGGAACAGAAACTTGTGGTTCGGTGCGAGAGCCCGCCGCATTTTGCGGACTAGTTGGATTAAAACCAACTTATGGCGCAGTTTCTAGACAAGGCATAATTGCTATGGGAAATTCCTTGGATCAAGTTTCGCCTTTTGGAAAAAATGTTCAAGACACAGAAATCATTTTCAATACTTTGTCTCACCATGACAAAGAAGACAGCACTTCTATTCCAGCTGAATTGCGACTAAAAGCTAAAAGTAATAAGCAAAAAGCTAATAAGATTGGTGTGCCCTGGCATTTATTTAGGGAAGGAGTAGAAAAAGAAGTGGGAGAAAATTTTAAGGAATCTTTAGAAAAATTAAAAAAATTGGGTTATGAAATTATAGACATAGAGCTACCTTATTCTAAATATTCTCTAGCTGCTTATTATATAATTATGCCGGCCGAGGTTTCTACTAATCTTTCTCGTTTTGATGGTATTCGTTATGGCATTAGAGAAGATGGTGAAAATTTGAAAGAAGTGTACATGAAAAGCCGTGGCAAGGGTTTTGGCAAGGAGGTTCGTCGGAGAATATTACTTGGCACCTATGTGCTTTCCCATGGTTATTATGACGCCTATTACAATCAGGCTATAAAAGTTAGAGAGAAAATAAAAGAAGAAATTTTGCATGCTTTTGAAAAAGTTGATTATATTCTTACTCCTACTGTACCCTTAACCGCTTTTAAATTAGGAGAAAAATTAGATGATCCAGTAGCAATGTATTTATGTGATATTTTTTCTGCTCCAGCGAACCTTGCCGGGGTACCGTCTATTGCTTTGCCCTCCGGCTTCTCTTCCGAGGGCTTACCGTTTTCTATCCAGCTTATGGCTCCGCATTTTTGCGAAAACTCTCTTTTCGAGGTGGGAAAGAATTTTGAAGAAACGAAGTAGAAATAATATTATGATATACCCCGTAGTAGAATTTTGTAAAAATTTCACTACAGGGTATAATTTCATACATGGAAACGTTCTCATCTTTTACCTCTAAATATTTAAACCCCAAAGATTCTTCTGGCTGGGACTCCAGTTTTTTTGGAGATTTTTTCGCCTTAATTACCAGCGAACAAGCCATAGCCTTTTGGAAGGCAGTACTTTCTTTTCTAGCGATATTTTTTTTAACCATAATTTGTTATACCATTGTTCGTCTGTTTGAAATTCGAAAAAAAGAACAAGCTCACCTAAAACATGAAATAGAAGAATACATCCATCGAAAAGCTGAATACGAAAAAAAATTGCGTGAGCAAGCCGGTGGTTCAAAAAACGAACACTGGGGAAAGGTTTTGGGTTATCTTTTTTCTCAACATTCGAGCGACTGGAAACTGGCTATTATTGAAGCTGATTCAATGCTGGACGACTTAATGGATCAACTTGGTTTTAAAGGGGAAACACTAGGAGATAAATTAAAATCTGCCAACCAGGATAGTTTTCCGCAACTTACGATTGCTTGGGAAGTTCACACGGTTCGAAATAGAATAGCTCACGAGGGGCTTAATTTTGAGCTTTCACAACACGAGGCTAAAAGAATTATTGCCTTATACGAAGATATCTTCCATCCATACGGGTATATATAGAAATTAAGTTTGCTTTTTTAGAAAATTGATGTAAAATTGGTGAGTGCCTTTAGGGCATTTTTTGATATAGCGGGGTGGAGAAGAGGTATCTCGTAAGGCTCATAACCTTAAGACCCACGTTCGATTCGTGGCCCCGCAACATTTCGGCAAGTGACATGCCCCATATGTCTTAAGCCGAATTTAATGTATAATGTCGGCGTAGCTCAGATGGTTAGAGCGTGGGACTCATAAGCCCAAGGTCGGTGGTTCGATTCCACCCGCCGACACAGTTCTTTGTAGAAATTAAAATGCGATCGTAGCTCAACTGGTTAGAGCACCCGCCTGTCACGCGGGAGGTTGCCGGTTCAAATCCGGTCGGTCGCGCTAGCGTATTACGTTAGAACTGGTATTATTTTGGTATGGAGAACAAACCAGAACAAAAAGTAAAAGAAATAGATTTGAGCAACGCTTTTTTAACATTGTCCATTTTTGATTTTCTTGATGAGGTGCGCAAACACAGAAAGGAACCGGTCCTGAGGATTTCTGTCAATCTTTCAGCGATTGAAGACAAAGACAAATTTGCGGGTTTTGCTAGGAGACTAAAAGCATTTTTAGAGAACACGGGTGGTCAGAAAAGATATGCTACAATTCAGGGGAAAGAAGAACAGATTTCCTGGGAGCCAAATGTATTTTCTTCCGGCGTCAAATTCGAGAAAGCTGATTAGCCAGGTTTTCAGTTATACATAACGCATTTCTAACATCGTCCACTAAGTCGCGCTAGCGTATTACACTTGTGGTATAATTTTTTGTATATGATTACAAAAGAACTAACAGATTTTATTAAGCAACAATTACAATTAGGTATTTCAAGAGAAAAAATCTCCCAAGGTTTAATTACTAATGGTTGGACAATGGGGGATGTGGAAGAAGGGTTTAGGGCGCTAAACACAGGGCCGAATTTGTCAGGAATGCCAGAGCCTGTTTCCACAGAACAAAATACTTCTAAGGGACTTAAACCCACAAGATCTTTTGCCTTTTATTTTTTTCTTATTCTGTGGTATGCACTAGCCGCAGCTTTTACCTTTTTAGCTTTTTTAGCTGCATGGGCAACTGATCCGACACCTTTTTGGATTGCTTCTGGGGCCTGTCTCCTTATTTTTGAAATCCAAACTTTTTATTGCTTTTGGCAAAAAAGGAAAAATAATTTATATTCCACAACCGCAATTGTTTTAACAATACTACACATAGCTTTAATTCCTCTTGCATTCTTTCCCAGTTCTTCCATTTTTTCAATAATTTATTTTCCATCTGTTGTTTTTAGTTATCTTTTCCATTCAGGACTTCGTATTGCTATTTCTCGTCCCTCATTATTGTTATCTAATCCGCTTTCCATAGCAGTGTTAATATTGTTAATTATTTTCCTAATAAACACAATCTTTGGAATAATTGTTGTTGTTTTCGGAAAAAAGAAGGTAAGTGGCAATGTCACTAACCATCCCATTACAAAAAAATTGTTAGTGTTTGGATTAATAGTTGTGTCTATTGCTTTAGTGACCCAATATTTTTTTAATAGACAAATTAGTAATTCTGAAATTAAAATTGTTGAAATGCAGGTCAAAAAAAGTGACGAGGGTATTTGTTACGAGAGGGGAAAACCAGGCTACAACAGGGATATGGGTTATACTGGCTACGATTCCATAGAGAAGTGCTTAGAAAGTGGTGGCATATTACCCGAAACGTCAAACCCTGATGTAAATTTAACCTTAACCACGGCAACAACTGGAACTAATGGGTGGAGGTTATATACAAATGCTGCCAACGGCTTTTCCTTACAGGCCCCAGAAGACTATGTTGTTAGAGATAATGATAAATACATTGATACTTATGGCGATATACCAGATTTTTTTGTTTCGGGAGGGAAGAATTTAATAACTGGTTCTACTACCAAGACTGCTTTGACCGTAGAGGTGCCAGAAAGTTTTTATTCTTCTGAAACAGGATTAAAAGATGCGACCTTTACCGTTAATATAAACGATAAATTAAGCGAAAATGATTGCAAAAGTTATAAATATGGGGTAGAAAACATTATTTTAACTGAAACCAGAAGGATAAATGATGTAAATTTTTATACTGGAAGCAGTAATGGTAGCTCTTACAATAATCAATCATTTTTAAGGTTTTATCACACTTATCAGAATGGAATTTGTTACGAACTGATTGAGCGCTTAAGGATTACTAATTTGGGCATGGAAAATGTTCGTGCAAATCATCAAATAGACAGGAATAATTTCTTCAATGAATTAGATAGTATATTAAATACCAAACTAGATAATATATTGAGCACTTTCAGGTTTATTGAATCAACATCCTAGTTCTAACATTGTCCACTAAGTCGCGCTAGCGTATTACATTTGTGGTATAATGGACATTATGATTAGTGTGATGTCAAAAATAATTCTAGGAATATTCTTTTTGTTCTTAGTATTTATGCTATTTGTATCGAAACCTATTTTGTTATTAATAGCAGTAGTTCTTGCATTCATCACGTCAGTAACCCTCGCAGACGACATAAAAAAGTTAAATAATCCTCTACGTTCGAAAATTTTAAGTGTGATATTGGCAGACACCATATTGTGCTCTATGGTGTTGCTTTTCTTCGGTTTGGGAAATTTCGAGGGTGATGAATACGGAATTATTTTTACAGTTGTTCCGCTTTTATGTTTAGTTGTTTTAGTAATTTCGATCTTAGTAGGAATAATTCGGGTGTACCGTAACATAGATAGTCCTTATCAAGGAAACCCAAATAAAATACTTGCCTTAGTATTATTTTTGATTTTAGTGTTTTTGTCCTACACAACACTAGTTTCTATGATGGCAAGAATATTACAAAATCCAGGTATCTGTTCAATGCATATTGAGGCGAAAAATAACCCCTTCATTTTTGGAAAAGGGTCCCGAGACGTATGTGTTTGGCGAGTAGCCCTAGACATTCTTAATGTTAATTATTGTAAACAAATAAAAGATAGTTATGTTGATTACCCCTCAAATTCACTAAAAGATTCTTGTATACGCAACATTGCTGAAGATTTGGGAGATACAAATATGTGTTATCAAATAAAGGACGAGACCATGAGGCAGTCTTGTTTTTGGGTTATACCTGAAATGCAGAAAATTAAAAATCAATAGTTTTATCACAGTTTCTATCAAGGGGTTACTTTTTTTATACAATTCTAGTTTTAGCATCGTATTTTTAAATAAGATATATATTTATATCTCCATCACACTTTCTGATAGCGGTTCCCACTTCGTCCGCTAGTCCGCGCTAGCGTATTACGTTTGTGATATACTGACTTTATGAAAACAGACAAAGGCATTATTTACGCAGGCCTTCTTTTATTGATTGTTGTTGGTCTTTTAATGGGCGTAGCAGGTTATTTCTTTTTTACAAAAATAGTAGTTATACCAAATATAACCAATAAAAACGGAAACGAGATTTCGAATCAGGGTGTCGGCACACATACGTACAACATTCTCAGTAATTTTAGTGAGTTTGATGGATATACAGAACTAGAACAGAACGAAAAATGCGATTCGTATTTTGGTACTTTTTACAACGGCGAAATCATTCCAGGGGAATTAGCCAAAAAAGTGGCAGAAAAAGCAGAAGATTTTATAAAAAGCGAAGTCGGTGAAGATTTTTTCAAGAAGTATTATAAATATGAATGCGACAAACCACTTAATTCCTATTCCTCAGAAAAATTCAAAGACCTTATTTCTGTTCCCTTCGGTATAAAAATAATAAATGAAAAACTAGGAATAGATATAAAAGAAACAGTATATGTTGAAATTGAAAAAGAAAAGTTGTATCTAGTTGGAGGGAGCATTCTTTTGCATAAAAGTGCTCTATCGAATAAAAACTGGTCTTTTCAGGAGAACATTGAAAATGCCTCTGAACTATGGGTGCCCAAAGAGAGGGTGCTTGATGTGCTTAAGTTTCAACTCGACGGGGAAACCAATAAAAAAATAGAATTTTTAAATCCAAATGAGGTTTATATTGATTCCGTCCTTGACTATGGAAAGCGGTCGGGGGAAGGATTAGTATTATCCTGGAAAATAATTTTAGGCAAAAAGGGCACAGACCTTTGTAGCACCTATTATTTATTAGCTAGGGGTGGTGTTATTACAGGAGAGGCTCTTTGCCCTCAGTAAGTAGTTTGGTTTTGTAGAATATGGTTATAAAATCCTCCACTAGTCTGCGCTAGCGTATTACACTCACAGTAAAAATTACAGTCATTGACTATTTCAAATTTTGTTGTAATCTAAAAAAAGAAAGGAGGTGCACAGATGCCTACGTACAGAGTAGAAGTGACGTATGACATGGGAATGTCCATGGGCGGGGAGACGATCCAGTTTGAAGCCAAAGACGACAAGGCCGCTCAAAGATGGATAAAGCGAAACAAGGGAAAAGACCTCAGTCTCATAAAGAGGGATGTCCAGTTCAAGGAGGGCACTCTCTCCAGGGTGCTTTCCAGGTAGTAATCAATACCCCGGGGCGGCAACGCCCCTTTTTATTTTGTTTTAAACTATAGTGAGTCAGACGGTAGGGTAGAATTTAGTTCTAACATCGTCCACTAAGTCGCGCTAGCGTATTACATTTGTGGTATAATAAAACTATGAAAAAATTTATCCTTGTTTTTTCGTTTATATTTTTTAGCTTTTTATTTTTTAATGTTTCTTCTGTGTTAGCAGCCACCCTTTATTACAATGCTGCAATAGATAGTGATTGGAGCACCCTTGGCAATTGGTGGCAAGATATGGGTTTCACTGTGCCCGCTGTTGGTCTTCCTACTGCAAGTGATGATGTGATCATTGAGGGAAATGTAGTTTTGGATTCCAGCGGAGACGCTTCAGTTAAAACCATGGTAGTAAATGACCCTTATTATATTAAGATTGATATAGTTGTTGCTGAGGGTGCTGTTTTTAATGGATCAAGTTATAGTGATGGAATTAACACTATCACTGGCAATGTTGTTTTTAATGATTCAAGCTACAATGATGGTGGTGCCGTTGTTCTTGGTAATGCTGTTTTTAACGACTCAAGTCGGAATTCCGGTAATGTTTCAGAAGATGCCACTTTTAATGGCTCAAGTTGGAATTCCGGTAATGTTTCAGAAGATGCCACTTTTAATGGCCAGAGTCGCAATGATGGCACTGTTTCCGGCAACGCTATTTTTAATGATACAAGTAGAAATTTTTGTAATGGTGTCGTCTCTGGTGATGCCATTTTTAATAATTCGAGCTGGAATGGCAGAGGTGATATTTTTCCATTTCCTGTATGTTTTCTCCCTTCTAACATAATTATGGGAGAGGCGACTTTTAATGATTTAAGTCGTAATACTCCGCAAAGTAGAATTTCTGGTAATGCTGTTTTTAATGATTCAAGTTACAATGGTACAAGTACTAGAATCCTTAGTAACGCCACCTTCAATCATTCTGCCGCAAATAATGGCACAGTTGTTTTTGATGCCTTTTTTTACTTTACGACCATAAACCGTGGTAGCGTAGAAGGTAATGCTTGTTTTGCTCCAACTGCCGACCGAGATGGTGGAACGGTCTTAGGGTTAGATACTGTTTGTAGTATATCTTTACCATCCGTGACTACTCTTTCAGCCTCGTCTGTGACTAAGACTGAAGCTACTTTAAATGGAGAAACCACTGATGCTGGAGGTTCATACGCAGACGAAAGAGGTTTTGAATATGGGATAAGTACAAGCTATGGGACCACTGTTTCCGAAACCTCAGGTCCGTATGATGTGGGTACTTTTACCGCAAACATCTCAGGACTTTCTTGTGGAAAGACCTATCACTACCGTGCTTATGCTATTAATAGTGAGGGGATAGGTTATGGCGAAGATACAACTTTTAAAACAACTGACTGTCCATCAGGAAGTTATGTTCAAATTGCTATTTCTTCAGGTCACAGAAATTGCGAAGAAGGAGAATTGTTTAATCCAGCTACTGGTTTACCTTGTGCAGACAATGAACAAACTACAACAACTACAACAACCATCGCTGCTACTTCTTCAAATACTCCTAACTGTTCTCTTTCCTCTGGGTTGGCTTTCGGTAGTATAGGAGACGAAGTAAAATGTTTACAAACGGGACTAAACACTAAAATACTTTCTAATCTAGTGTTAGATGGAATGTTCGGACCATTAACCAAAGCAGCCGTTATTAAGTTTCAGCTAGCAAACAATTTAGTAGGGGATGGGATAGTGGGTCCGCTTACCAGAGGAGTGTTGAATCAATAAACTAAACCTGACACTGTGATTTCACTCTGGATATATGTTTATATCTCCATCACACTTTCGTATGGCAGTTTCCACTTCGTCCGCTAGTCCGCGCAGAGTTAGGTTTCTAAGTAATAGCTTTATTTCGTAGCGATTTTTCAGTCCCAACGAAGATTTGTTTCTTCGCTGGCTTATTGGACGTTGGAACTGTTATAATAATCTTATGTATATCTGTCCTATGCACTCAGAAATAACTAGCAACAAATCAGGTAAATGTTCGAAGTGTGGAATGGCGTTGGTGCTAAAAAAAGAAAAAACCGAAATGAAAATACATCAAGCAGAAGA
>CAYTSO010000002.1:0-74278 GCA_964440545.1 uncultured Candidatus Saccharibacteria bacterium
CACTAATAATGCCTCCCAAACCATTGACAGAATAATTGATTCCTTCCCCGGGGAACAGCAGGATCAAATTCGCACCCAGTTGGCCTCTTCTTTGCTCGGTATTTTTTCCCAAAGACTTGTTCCAAGAATTGCGGGTGGACTTGCTCCGGCCTACGAGCTTCTTTTAAATAATAATGCAGTGGCAAATTTAATTCGCGAGAAGCGCACTCATGAGATAGATGTGGTGATAGAAACAGGAATGGAACAAGGAATGGTAGACCTGAACCACTCTTTATTGGAACTTGTGCGTAGAGGAGAAATTTCCATCGAAAATGCTTATCAATATTCGCTTAACCCAAAAGGCCTAGAGCGTTTAACCTAAATCAGTCATGTTATTTAAATATAAATCTGTAGACGACAAAGGGGCAAAAAGGGACGGAGAAATTGATGCGCCAAATCGAGACATGGCTATTAGCGCCCTACAGCGTCGTGGCTTAGTTATCATTTCTATTATTGAAGAAGGAGAGAAAAAATCTATCTTTAAAATTTCTTTTTTTGAAAGGGTAAAGCCAAGAGACGTGGTGATTCTTTCCCGACAAATTTCTACTTTATTTGAAGCAGAAGTTTCTGCCCTGAAAGCTTTTACTATGCTTTCCGTCAACACTGAAAACAAACTCTTGGGATCTAAGCTCAATAAAATTACTGAAGATCTCCAGTCCGGTATTTCTATTTCCGGCTCCTTGGCTCGCCACCCGGATGTGTTTTCTGATTTTTATATAAACATGGTGAGGGTTGGAGAAGAGACGGGAAAACTCAATGAAACCTTTTTGCACTTGGCTGAATATTTGGATCGTCAATATGCTCTTACTTCCAAGACCCGCAACGCTCTTATTTATCCGATTTTCGTTATTTTTACCTTTTTCGTTGTGATGACTTTAATGTTCGTGGTGGTAATTCCAAAACTTGCCGAAATTATTCAGGATTCTGGTCAAGATGTGCCATTTTTTACCAAAGTTGTGATTTTTGTTTCGGATATGTTCGTTAATTATGGTTTCTTTTTCCTTATTTTCTTGGTGCTTTTGGCTGTTTGGGTTTGGCGAATGTCCACTACCCAAAGGGGAAAGATTTCTCTTGATAAATTGAAGCTTTCTATTCCAGCAGTCGGCAATTTGTATCGAAAATTATATTTATCTAGAATAACGGACAACCTAGATACGATGCTTACCTCCGGTGTGCCGATTGTGCGATCTATTGATATCGCTTCCGACACCGTAGGTAGTTATATTTATAAAGATTTATTGATGGAAGCGGCAGATGGAGTAAAATCCGGAATGACTCTTTCCGCTGCCTTTGAAAAACATTCGGACTATATTCCGCCGATTACCATCCAAATGGTGCAAGTAGGGGAAGAAACTGGTTCCTTGGGAAATATTTTAAAAACCCTAAGTACCTTCTATAAAAGAGAAGTAGATGATGCGGTGGATACCCTAGTAGGCCTGATTGAGCCGGTAATGATTGTAGTTTTAGGTCTTGGGGTAGGTATTCTTCTGGTTTCCATTTTGTTGCCAATTTACAACATGGCGGGAAGCATTAGTTAGCTATCAGCTATTCCTGTGGATAACTTTCTCGTCCTTTGTTTTTTTAGGTTGTGATATAATAGAGATATTAAAATTAGTCGAAAAATCCGTTTTATAGACGGGAACGCCCAAGTGGCGATATTATAAATTAATAGTAATAATTAGAATTTAATTATGAAGAATTTCAAAAAAGGTTTTACTTTGATTGAACTTTTGGTCGTTGTAGCCATCATCGGTATTTTGGCTTCAGTCGTTTTGGCATCACTTAACTCTGCTCGTGCAAAAGGAGCTGACGCTGCTATTAAAGCAAACTTGGCAAATATTAGGGCACAAGCCGAATTGGAATATGACACTGCAAGTAATTACAATACTGTATGTGGCGCCAATAGTGCAACTCAAAACTCAACCATTGCGGCAGCGATAGCTGCAGCCAACACGGCATCATCTGGAACAGCTGTTTGTGCTGTGCCAGTATCGGGTGATGCTGCTGCGTGGGCAATTTCATCTCCGCTAAAGACAAGTGGTCATTGGTGTGTTGATTCAACCGGAGCATCTAGGGCGATTAGTGCAGCGATTGGTGCCAACACCCTCGCATGCCCAACATCATAGTTAATAAAATTTTAGCAAAATCAAAAGTCATCCTGGTGCTAGGATGACTTTTGATTTTGTGTTATAGTCCTGAGAGAGATTAATATTTTTAATTAACTTAGCTTTTATGAAAAATCAAAAAAGGGATTTTAAGCACACACTAAAATTAGCATTCGGTTTTACTTTGATTGAACTTTTGGTCGTTGTGGCCATCATCGGTATTTTGGCTTCTGTCGTTTTGGCATCGTTGAACAGTGCACGAGACAAAGGATCAGACGCAGCAATAAAATCCAATTTAGCTAACATGCGGGCACAGGCCGCTCTTTACTATGATGAAAATAATACTTATGGAGCTGTTACTTCTTGTACTGTCACAGCGGCGACTCCTCCTGTTTTCGGAGCGGGGTGCAGTGGACTTTTTGGTGCTGACCAAATTCAAATGAGGGGGGCAATGGCAGCTACTGCAAAAGCTTCGGGAAGTACAGCCTATAGTGGGATCGGAGCCGTAGGCGAGGAGTGGGCGGCAACGGCACAGCTGAAGTCAACCCCAGCTGATTATTGGTGTGTTGATTCGGACGGAAACTCAAAGCAAATAACAGGAACTGCCTCGGCCCTAACTTCTTGTCCATAGTTTTAAGAAGAATTATACAAAAACCACCCCCAAAGTGGTTTTTGTTTTTGTCCCATATGTTATAATAAATAGAGTTTATTAATTAATTTATTTTTTATGAAAAATACAAATTTTAGAAAAAGGCTTGCCCTGAGTTCACCGAAGGGTTTTACCCGCACACCAAAATTTGGTGTGACCCCGAAGGGGGGTGGGTTCACCCTTCTTGAGCTTTTGATTGTCGTGGCGATAATTGCTATTTTAGCAGGAGTCGCGGGGGTGTTTTTGACTGGGGCAAGAAGGGAAGGTGACGAGGCCGCGGTAAAAACCAATTTACAGAGCATCAGAAGCGAGGTTGGAATTTTTTATCTTGACAATAATAATACCTATGGAGAGGATTTTGCCAGTTCTTGCCCGACTGATTTTGATGAAAATAGCACAAATATGTTTGCTAAAAGCAAGACAATATATGATGCTGTTACAGAAGCGGTAAAGAGGGGTAATGGGAGCAGTTATTGCTATGTTTCAGGAAATAGTTGGGCTGTCGCTGTTGGGCTCAAGGCAGATACAAATACTTCTTGGTGTATAGACGGCGAAGGGGCGTCTAAACAAATAAATAGAATTCCTAGCCAATCTGTTACTAATAGTGTTTGTGCTCCGTATTTTTGTGTTCCTGGGCCCGGAAGGCAATGCAAGCCGCAGGGTGGTGGATCGCTCGATATAGATTAATTTTTTTGGTATCAAGAATTTTTATTTAGTTTAATTAATATTCTATTTTATTATTGTTTCTTCGTGATACAATATATAAATGAGCCCATTTTTCGTTGTTGTTTTCTTCATCCTCGGTCTGATTATCGGAAGCTTCTTGAATGTTGTAATTTTTCGGCTGAACACTAGCCGATCTTTTGGGGGCAGAAGTGGGTGTATGTCTTGCCTGAATAAGCTCTCTTGGTACGAGCTTATCCCGGTTTTAAGCTTTGTTGGTCTTCGGGGAAGGTGCCGAAGTTGCAAAACTAAAATATCTATTCAATATCCGCTGGTAGAACTAGCTACCGGTATTCTTTTCGCCCTCTTGTTTTTGAAGTTTCAAGATATTTTATTTGCGAATCTTTTTCTTTTCAGTTTTACTTATCTTTACTTTGCTGTTATTTTTTCTATTTTATTAATTATTGTCGTATACGATCTTAAGCATAAAATAATTCCTGATTCTCTTGCCCTAATCTTGGGTATTTTAACATTGCTTGGATTGTTTCTTTTTAATTCCAATGGTTTCTATTTGCACCTGCCTTCTATCTTAGAATTTTCCTCCGGTCTAATTATTGCTTCACCTTTTGCTTTTCTTTGGCTGATTTCTTCCGGAAAATGGATGGGATTAGGGGATGCCAAACTGGCGATTAGTTTGGGTTGGCTGCTGGGTCTTTCTCGCGCCCTTTCCGGACTTGTTTTTGCTTTTTGGACTGGCGCAATTATCGGGATTATCCTTATGGTATTTTCTAGAAAACATGGATTAAAAAGTGAAATTCCCTTTGCTCCTTTTCTAGTTTTAGGTGCCCTTTTGGTTTTTTTCTTTAATTTGCGTATTTTTTAATGATTTTCCTCTGCATTTTTAAATAGAGATGCTATAATAAAATTAATGAAAATGAAGGTCTTCAAAGGGATGAGGATGAACAGGGGAATGAGCTATGCAGAGCTTATTGTTGTTCTGTCTATTTTTGCCATTATGTCTTCCATTGCCCTCTTTAATTATAGGGATTTTCAAGCAAATGTTGAGATTAAAAATCTGACTAGCGATATTGCTTTACAAATTGTGCAAGCGCAAAAAGATTCCATAAATGGCGTTTTGCCACCCCTTAATTTTACCCCTTCTGTTCTCCAGTGGAAGCCTGCCTACGGGGTTTATTTTGATATCAATACACCAGATCAATTTGTTTATTTTGTCGATCTTGATCAGGACAATGTCTGTCCTGTTACAAATTGCGCAGGAGAAGATTTAAATTTAATTTCTATTAATAAGGCAACTATTTCAGGCGTAGAGATTTGCGACGAAAACGACAATTGTAATAATGGTCCCGAAGCTCTGGCTGTCTCTTTCAAAAGGCCAAATTCTGAGGCAATCCTCAATGGCGATCCTAATTTAGTTACCGGTTCTGGTTATGCTCAAATTACCGTTGAATCAACGAAAGGAAATGCCGAGGGTTTTATCAGAATTTATCCTTCGGGTAGGGTTGAAGTAAGATAAATGAAAAATAATTTCAAAACAAAAAAGAGCGGGTACACCCACACACCAAAATTTGGTGTGACCCCGAAGGGGGGCGGGTATACCATTATTGAAATGATGATTGCCATTTCTCTTTTTGTGGTTGTTATTATGATTGGCATGAACTCTCTTCTAAATGCCAATTTTGTTCACCAAAAATCCAGGGACATGCGTTCGGTTATAGATAATTTAAGTTTTGCTATGGAAGATATGTCTAAGTTTTTGAGAATTGGAAAAGAATATTATTGTATTCCAAAGGGAGGTTCTATTCCTTCCGGCGATCCTGGGGTTAGTGATTGCTCAGATGGAGGTGGTATTTCTTTTAAAGAATCTATTTCTGGCCAACAATGGGTTTATTATTTCGATAGCAACAACGACGGCAATATCAGTCTTTTTAAATCAACAGATGGGGGAACGACTTCTGTTCAATTAATTCCCAATAATTTGGAAATAGATTTAACCAAGTCTAGTTTTACAGTAACAGGATCTTCTGTCGGAGACGCAGATTACGAACAGCCTTTTGTCACCATTAGACTGAAGGGAGAAATTGTGTACAGGGGAGCTAGGTCGCCTTTTGATATTCAAACCTCTGTTTCTCAAAGGTTAATAGATATTGGAATATAATGAGTAAAAAAATAATGCAAAAAAATAGAACATTTACCCGGTTAGTAGATTTTGGCGAAGCATTTTTAATGCGCGCCAGGGGCGCATCGCCAAAATTCACTACCGGGTTTACCCTCGTGGAAACCTTAGTGGCCATCGCTATTTTTACCATGGCGATAGTTGCCATGATGTCTGTTTTGGCTTCTGGCTTATCCAACACCAGCTATGCTAAAAGAAAAGTGACCGCTGCCTATTTAGCCCAAGAGGGGATTGAATATGTTCGAAATCAAAGAGATACCCAAGTGCTTTTTTCTGGTACCGCACAAGCAAGCTGGGATGCTTTTGTTGCAGTTTTTCCTACGACAGAGGATCTTAATTATTACCCTACTAGTTCTGATTTTTCCGATTACACTCGCAGTATTTGGAAAATAGACATTCCTAGTCCTCCCGATAATGAAATACATGAAATAAAAGTCTTTTCAAAAGTTCAAAATGGAAACTATGAAGTGACTTTTTCAGAAAATTTATTTAATTGGATAGAATAATATGAATATAAAAAGATTACAAAAGAATAAAGCCTTCGTCTTGCTTTTTGCCGTGACCATTTCCGCTATTCTTTTAGTTATTACTTTGGGCGTCGCGAATATTGCCTATAGAGAAATAAGATTCGGTACATCTGCCAAGGACACCAACGAGGCCTTTTTTGCTGCAGATGCTGGAGTAGAGTGTGCGCTCTTGTATGACAGATCAGATCCGACAAAGAATATTTTTACAGGCGAAGCTTCTTCCATGAATTGTGCTGGGGCTAATGTTGCCCTGAACGGAACGAATCCTTGGAATTTTAGCATCCTAGGATTAGGTAATACGGAGCAGGGTTGCGCCTACGTTACAGTAAACAAAGTAGAAAATCCTGATAATCCAGAGGTTGGGGAATTTCTAACCACTATTATTTCCAAGGGCTATAATCTCCTTGATTCTGCTAATGAATGTTCAACCGACAGCTCCATTGCAAATAGAGTAGAACGCGAACTAAAAACCACTTATTACAGCTATGCTGGTGTGACTGGCGGAGGGGGAGACATAGATGGAGAATGTGGGTCTGGTCCTGAACCAAGCTGTGAGGTAGGAACCGTAGGCAACGATGACGAGCAAACTGCGTGTGGCACGGTACGAACCTGGGATTGTCTTGGATCTGGAAGCGGGGCAACAGTAAATTGTTCTTATAACAATCCAGCTTGTGTTCCAACTTATGTTCTTACTGTAAGTTCTAGTGCTACAAGCGTTCCAATGACAGTTTCTCCAGAGGATGAGGATGGACTTTCGGACGGCACGTCTTTATTTACTAGAACATATATTTCCGGAACTGTAGTTAACGTTACTGCTCCAGCTCAGATAAATGTAGGCAGATTAGTGTATAATTTTGTAAGGTGGGGCTGGACCCCATCGACTGTTGGTTGTGGAAATTCTACCTCAGGTTCTAGCAACGAACTTACTTGTACTATAAACATAAATGGCAATAAGACGATAACAGCAAGGTATGGTATCTAGAATTTTTGTATGAATAAAATTGTAACTGGAGTGCGCATAAAAAAACTGCGAGCGGAGATTGCTCGTTTGAGGACTGCGTATCACGTAGAGGATGCGCCTAATGTGACGGATGAGGTTTATGATTCTTTAACTCGCGAGCTTCGTGAGCTGGTAAAAAAATATCCAGAATTTGACGACCCGAATGCTCCGGAAAACAGAGTAGGGGGAAAGGCGCTGGATAAATTTGTCAAAGTGAAGCACAAAACTCGGATGCTTTCTTTAAATGATGTTTTCAATGAAGAAGAGTTGTCTGAATGGGAAGAAAGAATCAAAAAATTGTTGCCAGCCAAGACAAAGATTGAATATTTCTGCGAAATGAAATTTGATGGTTTGGCGGTTTCTTTAATTTACGAAAATGGCAAATTTGTCCGTGGAGCGACAAGAGGGGATGGTTTTGTCGGGGAAGATATTACCGAAAACTTAAAAACTATTCATTCCATACCGCTTGTTTTAAAAAAGCCATACCCTGAATACTTAGAGGTTCGAGGAGAGGCGGTGATGTCAAAGAAAACCCTGACAAGGTTGAACCTTGTCAACGAAAAGGAAGGAAAAGCGCCTTTCGCTAATACTCGTAATGCGGCGGCGGGAAGCTTGCGCCAGCTTGATCCGAAATTGGCCGCTTCTAGAAAATTAGATTTTTTCGCTTATGATATTTCTGAAGCAAAATTCCCGAAGAATTTTCTTCAGGTCCTCGGTTCTCCTTCGCCTTCGACTCGGCCAGACCATTCAGAAAAATCTTTGGGAATTTTTGAAAAGCACTCTGAGAAGCATCAACTTTTAAGAAAGCTTGGCTTTCCGACGGGTGAACACGAAGCAAGTTGTAAAAACCTAGAGGAAGTTATTAGTTTCATTGGAAAATTTGAAAAAGTTCGCCCAGATTTGCCTTTTGCCACTGATGGAGTTGTCATATCAGTTGACGATTTACAATTACAGGATGTTTTAGGGGTAGTTGGCAAAGCCCCGCGCTACATGGCAGCCTACAAATATCCGGCGGAAAAAGCAACAACTATCGTAAAGGATATTAAGATTAATGTAGGACGAACCGGTGTTTTGACTCCTCTAGCCATTTTTAAGCCAACCCTAGTAGCTGGCTCAACAGTTTCCAAGGCGACCCTGCACAACATGGATCAAATTGAACGCCTAGGTCTTAAAATTGGCGATACCGTGGTAATAGAGAAAGCAGGGGATGTAATCCCGAAGGTTGTGGAGGTGCTAACACGGATGCGTACCGGAAAAGAAAAAAAGATCAAGATACCCGAAAAATGCCCAGTTTGCGGTGGAAGGGTAAATAAGAAAACAATCGGGGAAACGGAGAGTTCCTCTGTTGCTTATTATTGCGCTAATCCAAAATGCCCAGCCAAAAACGAAAGATATCTAGAACACTTTGTTTCGGTCTTTGAAATTTATGAATTAGGACCAAAAATTTTAAGGCGCTTTAAAGACGAAGGGCTTATCACTGATGCGGCAGACATTTTTACTTTGAACAAGGAAGATATTGCGCCACTGGAGAGATTTGGCGAAAGGTCGGCCGAAAATATTATCAATGAAATAGAAAACAAAAAACATATTCCGCTTGCCAGATTTCTGTGGGCGCTTGGTATTCTGCATGTGGGGGAGGAAACAGCCCGGGATTTGGCGGAAAATTTTGGTACTTTGCAAAACTTGTCGACCTGCCAGGTTGACAAGTTGAATGAGATAGAAAATATCGGCCCGGCGGTTTCCAAAAGCGTGTATAATTTTTTCCGCGAGAAAAATAATTTAAATTTTATAAAAAAATTAAAGGAAAATGGAGTGACGGTAGAAAAAGCAGAAAAGAGAAAAGCGGGCAAATTCGCCGGAATGACTTTCGTGCTTACTGGCACCTTATCCTCCATGTCCCGAGAAATTGCCAAGGAAAAAATACTTGCTCTGGGCGGTAAGGTTTCTGGCTCAGTTTCTCAAAATACTTCCTATGTAGTCGCGGGAGAAGACCCTGGTTCTAAACTTAAAAATGCCGAAAAACTTGGCGTGAAGGTTCTGGACGAGAAAAATTTTCTAAATATGCTAGGATAAATTTGTAGACCTTTTTGGAGGGTTCGCATAGTGGTCTAGTGCGCAGACCTGGAAAGTCTGTATGTCTGAAAGGGCATCGGGAGTTCGAATCTCCCACCCTCCGCAAATTTTCGAAAAGGGCTTCGGAACCAAAAAAATGGTCGGCACGAAGTGCCGTCTGTTCTGAATTCCCCCCAAAAAATCCTGAATCCAAAAGGGTTCGCCACGCAGAGCGTGGCTCAAAAAGTACGGTTCGATCTTTAATTAAAAAGTTCGAACCGACTTTTTTAAACAAATGAAGATTTTCTTCATTTGTTTTCTCGTTAGCTAATTCCACCATATGAATATTAGCTTTTAGAAAATTTTCGGTAAGTTCGAACCGATTATTGGATTTTTTCTCAAAAGCCGATAATTTCTCTTTTAAAAGTTGTTTTTGATTCACTAACTTATTTTTAGAATCACGATACTCTTCCAAAGACAAAACATTTTCTAAATATAAGTTCATCAACTTTTCAACTTTTGAATCTAAAAGAGAAATTTCATCTTTTGTTTTTTGAGAAAAAATCTCACTCGATTGATTTTCTGATTGCCGATCTTTTGTGTTTTCGGCAATCATCCAATTTGCCCAATCGAGTGGCAAAGAAACTTTTTTGATTTCTTCCTTAATTTGAGAAGTGATGAGTTCCTCACGGACATATTTTTGCAAACAAGGATTTTTCCGTTTAGTACATCGCAAATAGTTATGACCTTTTTGTTGTTCGGTGGTAATAAAACATCCACATTCTCCGCAACGGAAAAATCCTCTATACAAAAATGGTTTCAGTCCTTTGCTATGAGGTTTAGATTTCCTCATCATCACTTCTTGAACGGAATCAAAAAGTTTCTTTGTGATAATCGGTTTGTGCTTTCCTTCATATATTTCACCACCATATTTCATTAAGCCCGTGAAAATCGGATTTCTCAAAATTTGTTGGTAGTTGGAAACGGAAAGCACCTTTCCATTCTTTCTACTCAATCCAAGCTCGTTAAACTTATCGTGTAATTGTCTCAAAGTGAAATTTCCAGTTGCATAGGCCTCAAATGTTTTCTTGATTAACGGAGCAATATTTTCATCGGGTACTATTCCAGCACCTTTTACATTTACATAGCCCAGAGGCGACATTTGAGGCCATATACCGTCTTTCACTTTGTTTCTATGTCCACGCTTAATATTTTCGCTTAGATTGTCCACATAATACTTGGATTGTGAGAAAGCAATGGAAAGCATGAACTTACCTTGTGGCGTAGTATCACACCAGAAAGTCGGAAATTTTAGCTCGGCAATTTTTCCCGTATCGAGCAAATATATTATTTTTCCACCATCAACACTATTTCTCGCAAGTCTATCGGGGTGCCACGCCAAAATTCCCGAAGCCTCATTTGCTTCGATGCGGAGAAGCATTTCATTAAATACTGGCCGACCTGGAGCCTTAGCGGTTTGTTTTTCCACAAAAATATCTACAACCTCAATTTGTTCTTTAACCGCTAACTCTTTTAATTCGGCCAGTTGGTCTGAAATGCTTCTAACTTGCCGATCTTCTGTGTCGGTAGATTTTCTGGTGTATATAAAAAATTTTCTAGTTTGATTATTCATATTGTTGCATTGGATAACGAGGAGCCACGCTCTGCGTGGCGAACCCTTTTGGATTCAGGATTTTTTGGGGGGAATTCAGAACAGACGGCACTTCGTGCCGACCATTTTTTTGGTTCCGAAGCCCTTTTCGAAAATTTGCGGTATTCATTGTACAAAATTCGAACCTTTTTTGAAATGAATCCCGACGAGGAAATCTGAAAAATGCGGACTCGGTTTTGCGAAACAATTTTCTGGGGATACGGATTCGCAAAACCTCGGCTGATTTTTCCGCCCGCATTCCTCCCCAGACCCCTCCTGCGGGCGGGTTTCGGATTCGCCAAATTATTTTTTCGCCAATCAATATTCATATATGGAATTATAACTCCATATTGAGTATAAACGCAATAGTTGATAACATGTTAATATAAATATGGCTCAAATTTCCAAAAAATTAGGAGATAACATTAAGCGGATACGGCTTCGCCGTAAAATGTCGCAAGGCGACATTTGCCGAGCAATTGATATGGATAGAAGCTATATGAGCGCAATTGAAAGTGGTAAAAAGAATGTAACCATTGCCGTTGTAGAAAAACTTGCTCGTGCGCTTAATGTTTCAGTTGATGAGTTATTGAAATAATTTTATGAAACCACATTTACTATTAGTACATTCATTTCCCACAAATAGTGTTTTACTTCATGGGTTAGAAGAATTTCTTTCCGATTTTTTTATAGTACATTTTATTGACCTTCCAGGTTTTCATAAAAATAATCCACCTTTTACTGGTGAGATAACTTTAGAAAGATTTTCAAATTATTTTGATAAAAAAATCGCGGGGTTAGATGTGGACGAGTATATTGTTGGAGGGGTATCGTTCGGTTTTCTGGTTGTTAATAACGCGAAATTAGATAAGAGATGTAAAGCCATATTAGCCATGGAGCCGTTTGTGAATACGAAATGTTTGAATACTTCTTTTCTAAAACAAAGAGGTTATGTTGTTATGGCAATATTATTAAAACTTATACATTTTTTTCATATCGAAAAACAAATATGGAAATCAAAATGGTTTAATTGGGTTTTACAAAAAGAAGCGGATTATCCAAAAGAGAGAGTGGATACAATAATTCAACACATAGATTCTCGAACATTTTTCTCCGTAACAAGTTTATTATTGAATTACAACAAGAATCCAAATTTTCACGAACTTCCATATTTTTTAATTGGAAACTTTGAGGATAAAACTATCAATTTTAACTCTGTTGTAGAAGTCTTTAAAAAAAATTTACGAAAACTGCATATTTTTTCCGTGCCGATTGATCATTACCCAAAAGACTTAACAAAAGAATATTTCAAAGAAAGAATACCAAATGAAAACATACAAAGTATGATTGAATCAATAACAAACAATGATTATCAATTAATTAAATAAAATATTATATGGAAAACGAAATTTTAATATTTATCATTTCATTTATTATCGGTTTGACATGGAATAGATTTCTTTTCATTGTTGTCCCTGATTATTTCAAAAAACCTTTTGTCCGTTCTGTTATTAAATTACGATGGCATCATTTGCACATGGGACTTGTTTTGATTACAATCGGCACAATATTTTTTTTACTGTCGCCCGGAAATATGTTTGTAAATATTTTGCTAGGGGTCGGGCTTGGATTAGCGATTGATCTTTTTATTCCTTCCATGCAATTGGAAACGGATAGAAATAAAGAATTGGTTGTATATCGTAGTTCATTAATACCTACTTTGTTGCTCGGAGCATTAATCGTGGTTATAATTGTTGTTTTATCAATTTTTAATAAATAGAAATGATGGCGAAAAAATAATTTGGCGAATCCGAAACCCGCCCGCAGGAGGGGTCTGGGGAGGAATGCGGGCGGAAAAATCAGCCGAGGTTTTGCGAATCCGTATCCCCAGAAAATTGTTTCGCAAAACCGAGTCCGCATTTTTCAGATTTCCTCGTCGGGATTCATTTCAAAAAAGGTTCGAATTTTGTACAATGAATACCGCCAAATATGATATAATACCCAAGCAAATTTATGTTAAACACAGATAAAATAAGAGCCGATTTTAATATTTTAAGTTCAAAAAACGGGCTCGTGCCGTTATATTTAGACAATGCTTGCATGAGCCTAAAACCATTGCAGGTGGTTGAGGCAATGAACGACTATTATTTTAATTACCCAGCTTGCGCTGGCCGAAGCTCTCATAAGTTGGGTGACAAGGTTACCAAAAAAGTAAAAGAAGCAAGACAAATTATCGCAAAATTTATTAATGCAAAGGAAGAGGAAATAGTTTTTACTCGCAATACTTCTGAAGGATTAAATTTACTGGCAAACTCTCTTGATTTAAAAAAAGGGGAGGCGGTTTTAATTTCCGACAAAGAACATAATTCAAATTTAGTGCCTTGGCTTCGCCTACGAGACAAAACTGGCATTGAGGTAAGAGTGTGTCCATCCAAAGAAGATAATACCTTTGATCTAGAAAAGTTTTCAGAACTGGCAAAAGGCGTAAAATTAGTTTCCATGGTGCACACTTCTAATTTGGACGGAGTAACCAATCCGGCGAAGGAAATAATCGAAATTGCCCACAAAAATGGCGCTCTGGTTTGTTTGGATGTTGCGCAAAGTATTCCCCACAGAAAAATTGATGTGCAGGATTTGGATGTTGACTTTTTGGCCTTTTCCGGACACAAAATGCTAGGGCCTACCGGCACAGGGGTTTTTTATGGTAAAAAAGAATTGCTAGAAAAGCTTTCTTCGTTTTTAGTGGGAGGAGATACGGTGGAATTTACTACTTATAATAGCTACAAAATGCTTCCGGTGCCGGAGAAATTTGAAGCGGGGCTCCAGGACTATGCAGGGATTATCGGATTAGGAGAAGCCGTTAAATACTTAAGTCAATTTGATTATAAAGACATTGCAGAACATGAACTTAAATTAAATACGTATATTACGGAAGAATTAAAAAAAATTTCAGAAATAAAAATTATTGGGCCAACAGACCCAGCACAAAGGTCTGGCATTGTTAATTTTTATATAGAAAATACTGACATGCATAAGTTTGCGATAATGCTAGATGAAATGGAAAATGTTGAAATTCGTTCTGGACAGCACTGTGTTCATTCTTGGTTTAACAGTAAAAAAATTTACAACTCCGCCAGAGTTTCGTTATATTTATATAACACAATGGAAGAAGCGGAGACCTTTATTACCAACTTAAACAAAATTATAAAAATACAATAAATTTATGCCTTGTATAATTGCTTTAATTGTTTTTGGAATATTAGGAATCTTTAGCGCCTCTCACCGCGAGTTGGCGAAAGAGGCCTTCAGTTGTGTTTTTAGAAGAATTACTCTTCGTCCTTGCAATACTGGCTTTGCCGACAAAATTAAAGGAAAAATTTTGTCAAAAATTGTTACTCGTTCTACTTTTCTTGCCAAGATGGTAAATAAGCATTATGAGATCTTGTCCTGGATATTTTTTGTTTTAATGCTGGGTAGCACCATTTGGATTGTGTGGGGTGTTTATAATTTTTATGTTTATGGAAGCTGTAATGGGTTAAATGCAAGTGGGTTTTGCGCCTTTGATCCAAGTGGAGAAAACAACAAAGTGACTTCACTTATAGACCCAAATGCCTGTGGAATTACTCAACAAACAGAAGCAACCGTTACCCTTAAAGATGTGGATTTTTCTAGCTTTCCAACAAAGAACATCGGGGCAAAAGATACTGTTGTTTTAATTGGTTGCTATGCCTGTGATTATAGCCGAAAAGCCTATCCAGACATACAAAAATTAACAGAAAAGGAGGAAACAAATTATATTTTCGCCCATTATCCAGCCAAAGGGGATACAATGTTTTTGGGAGACGTGGGTTATTGCGTTTATAAGGATTATCCAGAACAATTTTGGGATTTCAATAACTACTTATTTACCGCTGAAAAAGATTTCGTTCTTAATAAAACAAACATTGACCAAATCTTAAGTAATTTTGATCTGGATGTAGAAAAAGTTAAAGAATGCGCGAACAGCGCAGAAACAAAAACAGCGGTAGAGAACCAAGTCAAAGAACTCAATAAAACAAATATGTACGGAACACCAACAATATTTATCAATGGTAAGGCTTTCGTCGGGCCGAAACCATATCGCGTTTATCGAAGCGCAATTAATAAGTTTATTTTCTTTTAATTAATGCTTGAGAAAAATAAAATATATGAAAGGATTTAACACAAACATAGAAAAAGAAACATTAGCGAATGAAAATTTTCGCAAAGTATTATACACCGGAAAGCATAGCCAGCTCGTCTTGATGAGCTTAAAACCAAAAGAAGAAATCGGAATGGAGGTGCATGAAGAGAACGATCAATTTTTCCGTTTTGAGAAAGGACAAGGAAAATGTATTATTGACGATAGTTCCTACGAGCTGTCGGACGGATCAGTCATTGTTGTTCCGGCTGGAGCGCAACATAATATTATTAACACCTCCGAGGCAGAAGATTTAAAACTTTATACGATTTATTCTCCGGCGCACCACAAGGATGGTATTGTGCGAGCCACAAAAGAAGAAGCAGAAAAAAACGAGGAGGAGTTTGATGGGGTAACAACAGAATAAGATCAATTATTAATTATTCAAAACAAATTTATGGAAAACATGGAAAATAAAAAAAATATTTTAGAAATAGCACACGAAAATTTTAAAGTTTGGAATGATGCACTGCAGACAAAAGATCCTGCCAAGGTGGCCGAGTTGTATTCAGAGGATAGTACGTTTCTGCCTACGATGTCTGGAGATTTTAAAATTGGTCAAGGGGGAGCTGAAAGTTATTTTGAGCACTTTTTGCAGAAAGATCCAATCGGCACAATAAAAGAAGAAAAAGTTCAAGAAACTGGACCGGATAGTTACTTACACTCTGGCATGTATGATTTTGAAGTTGGGCCAGCAGACAAGAGAGAGATTGCAGAAGCCCGCTTTACTTACCTCTGGAAAAAAGACAAAGACGGAAATTGGAAAATTGCTCACCATCATTCTTCAGTAAAACCGCAAGCTCACTAATTTCTTAACAAAATCCCCCAAATGGGGGATTTTGTTTTTGGGGTATAATACAATTATGCCAGAAGCAAACTTTAGAAAAGAATTAAACAAACTAAACAAGGCCCAAAAAGAGGCCGTGGAGGCCATAGAAGGGCCGGTAATGGTGGTGGCAGGACCTGGAACAGGTAAAACTAAAATTTTGACCTATCGCATTGCTAATATTTTGATAAAAACCGACACCGCACCGGAGAGTATTTTAGCTCTTACTTATACCACAGCAGGTGTTATCTCTATGCGCGAGAAACTTCTTGAAATAATCGGAGAGAGGGCCTATCGAGTAAATATTTTTACTTTCCATGCTTTTTGTGAGCACGTTATAAAAGAGTTTTCTTTTTACTTTGAAAATCTAGAGAATTCAAGAGTGATCGGAGACTTAGATAGAGTGGAGATCATAGAATCTATTATTAAAAAAAATAATTTTAAACATCTTATCTCTTTTCACGACGAATTTTCTTTTTTAAATAAGATTGTTGGTGCTATTTTGGCAATTAAAATGGAAGGATTATCTCCGAAGGAATTCTCAAAAAAAATGCCAGTTTGGAAAAAAGAACTTTTAGCAAACGATAGTTTATATTATAAAAAAGATTATGGTGAATATAAAAAAGGTGCTATAAAACCGGCGGAAGAGGAAAAGGTAAATAAAAAAATAGAAAAAGCGGAAGAACTAGGAGAGATATTTTCACTTTATCAAACAGAGTTGGAAAAACACGGCTTCTACGATTTTTCTGACATGGTTCTTTATGTTTTAGAGGAGCTCTCAAAAAATAAAAATTTGAAAGCAGACGTGCAAGAAAAATATCAATATATTTTAGTGGATGAGCATCAGGATACAAATGAAGGACAAAATACTTTAATAGAACTTTTAACAGACGCCTCACACTTAGAAGGAAAGCCGAATCTGTTTACCGTAGGAGACGAAAAACAGTCTATTTATCGATTCCAGGGAGCGAGTGTGGAAACCTTTTCAAGATTTCAGAAATTATACAAAGCAATACATTCAATTACTCTATCTGAAAACTATCGATCCACTCAGAATATTTTAGATGGCGCGCACAGTCTGGTTGTAAAAATAAAGGACTTAGGGAGGAGCATAAAGTTAAGAGCAAACACAAAGAAAAAAAACGAGAAAATAAACATCCGTAAATTTTCTAATTACAAATTTGAACTGTTGTTTCTGGCGGAAGACATTCAGTCAAAAATTAAAAAAGGAATTAATCCAAGCGAAATTGCTGTTTTGTATCGAGCTAATAAAAACGTTTCAGAGATAAAGACTATTTTTGATTATTATAAGATTCCTTATACCATTTTTTCCAAAGACAAAATATTAGATGATCCAAATATTGCAAATTTAATAAATATTTTAAGGGTTATTCATAACCCCAACGATGATCATCATTTGGGCAAGGTATCTTTTGCTAATTTTTTGAAATTAGATGCTTATGATGCCGTTAGAATACTAGATAAACATGGAACTTTGCGCGGAAAGGAGAAAAAGCATATTTTCACCATTATCTCGGATAAAAAAATTTTAAAAGAGATAGGAGTGGAAAAAATAGATGATTTTATAAAATTTGCAAAGATCATAAAAGAACTAAAGACTGAATCCAGTAATCAAAACTTTACAGACTTTTTTAAGATATTTTTAGATAAAATCGGTTACCTTAAATACATGATTGGGTCTGTTGACAGTCGACTACAGCTTCTGAAATTAGATAAATTTTTCGACGAAATAAAAAAGCAATACGAGACAAAGCAAAATTATAGTTTGGCAAATTTTATTTATTTTGTTGATTCATTTATTAAATACGATTTAGACATTAAAAGTACCGACCCGGAAGTTATTGAAGGAGTATCTTTAATGACTGCACACGGGTCAAAGGGGAGAGAATTTGAACATGTTTATATAATAAATGCCACTAGAAAATCTTGGGAAAGTCGTAGCGTAGGAAACAACATTTCCTTGCCGATTTATCAGCATGACGGGAACATTGACGACGAAAGAAGATTATTTTATGTAGCCATGACTCGGGCCAAAAATAGTTTGCATATTTCTTTCGCCAAAACCGACAATGACGGCAGAGAACACGAGGGATCAGAGTTCATTAGGGAAATTAGTGAATCATGCAAAAAAGAAGAGGAAATGAAAGATTTTGAAGAGAAAAATATTGATAAAATTGTATCATTTATGAATTTTGAGAAACGTTCTGCGTCTTTATTTGACTCAATATATTTACGCCAGCTCTTTTTTAAGAGAGGGCTTAACGTTTCTGCCTTAAATAATTATCTAGACTGCCCGAAAAAGTATTTATATAAAAACTTAATTAGGATACCCGACGTGTATTCCGCAAGTTTGATATTTGGAAATATTATTGATTTTACCCTGAATAGATTTTTTGAAAGATGCAAAAAGACAGAAAAGATTTTACCTAAAAAGATACTACTGGAAGAGTTTGACAAGGGGTTATCTAAATATGTTTTTGCCGAAAAGGATGAAAAAAAATTTAGAGAACGAGGAGAAAAAGCATTGTCCCAATATTATGATGAATATTCAGATAAATGGACACACAAAATAGATACACAGTATCACGTGGAAAGGAATTTTGAGCTAAAAAACAAAGAAGTTCTCAAGATAAGCGGGACTTTAGATAAAATAGAATACTTGAAGGATTTATCTGGGCCTGTGATCAATATAATTGATCACAAAACGGGCAAGACCTTTTCGGAGAAAACAAAAGAACAAAAAGCCGACTATGAAAGGCAGTTAGTTTTTTATAAATTGCTACTTGCAGATTACGATAAAAAAAATTTTAAAATAAATAAAAACATTCTTGATTTTATAGAAAAAAACAAAAAAGGAAAATTCGAGCAATATTCCCTAGAGGTGACGAGAGAACATTTAGAAAAATTAAAAAAAGAGATAAATCTCTGCGCAGAGGATGTTTTCTCTATGAAATTCCTTGAAAAAGGTTGCAATAGAAAAGACTGTGAATGGTGTCAACTGGAACGGTAGGTTTTTATGGCAGTAGCAATTTAACGAATGGTTGCCCCGAAAACCCTTGTGGTCATATCCTCAACTTTCTTGTGGACTTCGTCGATTTCTGCTGAAGTTAGGGTTTTTTCTAGAGAGCGGTAAGTAATTCTGTAAGCATAGCTTATTTTTCCTTCACCGAATTTTTCAACATTCTCATACTTGTCTAATAATTCAACTTCTTCTACTATTCCGGGAGCTGCCTCTCGCACAAAATCAAAATAATCATTTGGAACAAAATCATTTTTCACGATAAAAGAAATATCCCTAACTATCGGTGGGTATTTACTTACCTCGACATATTTTTGATCTAACTTTAATTGTTTTTTCACTCTTTCGTCATCGCTCCAAAGAAGACGAATGTCTGGTAATTCCATACTAACAATAGCAAGTCTTTCTAGCCCAAAACCAAAAGCCCAACCGGTATAATTGGATGAATCAACTCCCAATTTTTCCAACACACTTCCTTTTACTACGCCACAACCAACTACTTCCACCCAATTGCCATCTATGTAAACTTCCATTTCTAACGAAGGATCCGTGTAAGGAAAAGTGTCTTTGTTTAGACGATATTTTACATTCGGCCCGAACACTGCTTTGGCAATATTTCCTAAAGCTTCCTCCAGGTCTTTTTGCCCGATAGTTTTTAAGGATTTTGGAGCCAGATACCAGCCGTCAATTTGATGAAAAACATTCATGTGTTTCCTGTCAACTTCGTCTTTTCGGTAAACCTTACCGAAACTAAAAGAGCCGACTGGCTTATTTTCTGCAATTCTCTTTTTTACTTCTTCATTTTTTAAGTAGTAATACCACATTACTGTCGTATGGGTACGTAAAATATTTTTTTCATCAACGTAGTAGGTGTCGGATTTGCTTCTAGCCGGGTGGTCCATCGGAAAGTCAAATAAATCAAAACTAATATCGGCTGGAACGATTTCTGGAATTTCGATAATATCTAAATCTTTAAAGTATGGGTTGGCTAGTATTCGGTCAACTATTTCTTTAATTGGACTACCAGTGGTTCGAGACAGGTCCGGCATGCTCAAATAGCGTCTCAATCGCTCTGAATATGGATCCTTTTTACCCTCCAGCTCATTTTTTAATTTTGCTTCCTCTTTTGAAGTGATTTTTATATTTTCCATTCTTTTAATATAAAGAAAAAAGCCTCAAAAGTAAACCCGCACACTTATTTTTGACAAAATAAGTGTGCGGGTAAAGGTTTTTTGGGTAAAAAGGCGCTAGTATTTATGGTAGTTTTTTGCTATAATTAATCTATATGGCAAAAGAAAAGGAAGGTAAAAAGGATGCCGAAAAAGGGCATCATTATGATGCCTCTGACATTTCTGTTTTAGAGGGCCTAGAGCCTGTCAGGCGACGTCCAGGCATGTATATTGGCACAACTGGCCCGGAGGGCTTACACCACCTTATTTGGGAGATTTTTGACAACTCTCGCGATGAAGCGATGGGTGGTTTTTGTGACCAGATAGAGATAGTCTTGCTTCCCAACAACCGAATTCGTATAGCGGACAACGGGCGAGGCATACCAGTAGACATACACAAAAAAACAAAAGTTTCTGCCCTGGAAACCGTAATGACCACACTCCATGCTGGAGGAAAATTCGGAGGAGAAGGCTATAGGGTTTCCGGCGGATTACACGGTGTGGGTGCTTCCGTAGTAAATGCCCTCTCTTCTTATTGTCGGGCTGAAATATATAGAGATGGTGGAAAATATAAACAAGAATACTCTAAAGGAAAAAAGAAAGCTGCAGTAAAAAAAATTAGTGCTTCAAAACTGCATGGTACCATTGTCACCTTTGAGCCCGACCAGGAAATATTTGGTGATATTAAATTTGATTGGCAAACCGTAGTAAACCACATTCGACAACAGGCTTATTTAGTGAGGAGATTAAAAATTTCAATAATTGACGCACGTGATTTTGATGACAAAAAGGGGCTTAATGAAGAAGATGTTTTTTATTTTAGAGAACTGGAACAAGAACTTCCTTCAGTCTCTTTTTATTTTGAAGGTGGATTAATTTCTCTAGTAAAATATTACAATAAATTTCAAAAGCCAATTCAAAGCAACATTTTTTATGTTGAAAAGGAAGTAGACGGGGTGGGGGTTGAAATAGCCTTGCAGTATGTAGATGATATTGTTGATAGAATTTTTCCTTTCGCCAACAATATTTATAACCAAGAAGGTGGAACCCATGTAACTGGTTTTAAAACTGCCCTTACTAGAACCCTAAATACTTATTGCAAAAAGAATGAGATGATGAAGGATTCTGAGGGTGGCTTCACCGGAGATGATGTTTTGGAAGGACTGACAGCTGTTATCTCTGTTAAGCTTCGGGAAATACAATTTGAGGGACAAACGAAAGGAAAATTGGGAAGCATGGAGGCGCAGGGGGCGGTGGCCACAGTTTTCGGTGAAGCGTTTGCAAACTTTTTAGAAGAAAATCCGGATGAAGCCAAAGCGATAATCAATAAGTCGATTCTCGCTCTTCGAGCTCGCAAGGCCGCCAAGGCTGCAAAAGATTCTATTTTACGCAAGGGTGCGTTGGAAGGGATGACCTTGCCGGGCAAACTCGCTGATTGTCAAAGTAAACAGGCAGAAGAGTCCGAATTGTTTTTGGTGGAGGGAGATTCGGCGGGCGGGTCTGCCAAGCAAGGAAGAGACAGAAGAACGCAGGCCATATTGCCACTTCGCGGAAAGATTTTGAATGTTGAACGTGCTCGCATAGATAAAATGCTTGCTTCTAAAGAAGTGAAGTCTCTTGTTATTGCGATGGGAACCTCGATTGGCGATACTTTTGATTTGGAAAAAATACGTTATCATAAAATAATCATTGCCACAGATGCCGACGTGGATGGTTCGCACATTCGGACACTTCTTTTAACCTTGTTTTATAGATATTTTAGAGAAGTGATAGATGCCGGATATATTTATATTGCACAACCACCACTTTATAAAATAAAAAAAGGAAAAGAAGTTATGTACGCTTACACTGATGAGGAAAAATTAAAAATTGTCGGTAAAAATTCGGACGCGAGTGAAATACAAGAAGCCGAAGGTCCCGAGCCTGCCGAAGGATTGGGAGGGGAGGCCGAAGGTGCTGAGCCTGCCGAAGAGAAGGCAAAGTCAAATAAAATCCACATTCAGCGTTTCAAGGGTCTCGGAGAAATGAACCCGGAAGAGCTTTGGGAAACAACCATGGATCCAACACATCGCATTCTTAAAAAAGTGACTATTGAGGATGCGGAGGAAGCGAATGAAATTTTCGATATTCTAATGGGCTCCGAAGTTCCACCTCGAAAATCTTTCATCCAATCCAACGCTAAACTAGCGGAGATTGATATTTAGTAAATTATATGGAAGAAAAACAAATTACAACAATGAAGGAGGCCCAGAAGCTACTTAAATTTTTTGCTGAGCGAAACAATTGGAATGATCTGCCAAATGTTGATAAGTTTGATCATCTTCATGAAGAGCTTATCGAAATGTCTCAACACTTACGTTACAAGTCAGAAGAAGAACGTAAAAAATTTGTTGAAGAAAATAAGCATATATTTGTTGACGGAATAGGTGATTTATTTTTTGGAACCTGCCGGCTCGCTAACCAACTTGGTGTGGACATTGAAGAAGCATTTAATTTAGTCAAAAAGGAAATTCTCGCAAAATACAATCACAAAAACCCTGAAAACAATATTGTCAGGAAGTAGATACGTCGCTTATCTTTTTGTTTTAATTTCCTCCAAAAGTTTTGAGAGTAGCTCCTCTTTTCCAATTTGCCCGAGCTGGCCGGAGTCGCGTGATTCCAGGGTGATTTTATCTGCTTCGATTTCTTTATCACCAATGACAATCCAGTAGGGGATTTTGTTATTTTTCGCATCGCGTACTTTTCCACCCAAGTTTTTGTCTTCGTCATCGAGTTCTGCACGAATACCATTTTCTTTTAACAATTCAAAAATTTTTTTCGCATATTCATTATGATTTTCTCTTACTGGGATCACTTTTACCTGGACAGGAGAGAGCCAGAGAGGGAAGGCGCCGGCGTAATGCTCAATTAAGAGCCCAATAAACCTTTCAAAGCTTCCAAATAGGGCTCGATGAAGCATATAGGTTCTTTCTTGTTCACCCTTTGAGTTTGTGAATGTTATATTGAATCTTTCCGGCAGGTTGAAATCAAATTGCAAAGTTGAACATTGCCACAATCTTCCCAATGCGTCTTTTATTTTGAAATCCAACTTGGGTCCATAAAATGCTGCTTCCCCTTTTTCTTCTTGGAAATCCAGTTTCTTTTCAAGAGCGATTTTTCTTAATACTCCTTCTGTGAAATCCCAGCCAACATCATTGCCTGCGTATTTGTTTTTGTCTTCGGGATCTCTCAGGGAAAGGAAGACTTTTACTTTTTCTATATCAAAACCAAAGGATTTATAAATAAAAAGTATAAAATCTATAACTCTTTTTAATTCTTCTTCTACCTGATCCTTTCTGCAAATAATATGAGCATCGTCTTGGGTAAACCCCCTTACCCTGGTAAGGCCAGACAATTCTCCTCTTTTTTCAAATCGATAAACTGTACCGCACTCTGCCCACCTAACAGGCAAATCACGATATGATTTTGGATTGTCTTTAAATATCTGAACATGAAACGGACAATTCATCGGCTTTAAAAGATATTCTTCGGAAACCTCCGCTTTTTTGTTTTGTTGTTTTTCTTCGAGGGTTTGACCCACTTCGATTGGTGGGTACATGCTGGTGTTATAAAATCCCCAATGCCCTGATGTTTCCCAAAGAATTCTGTTCCCTATATGTGGAGTTTTTACCAAGTCGTATCCGTTTTTCAGGTGTTCTTTATACCAAAATTCTTCAATAATTCTCCACAAAAGTGCACCCTTAGGGTGCCACAAAGGAAGTCCAGACCCTACCAGTTCATCAATGTGGAAAAGGTCTAATTCTTTTCCTAGTTTTCGATGATCCCTCTTTTTTGCTTCTTCTCTTTTGCTTAAATATTCATTAAGTTCCTCCTTGGTTTCGAAGGCGAGTCCGTAAATACGGGTAAGCATTTTGTTTTTTTCGTCTCCACGCCAGTATGCTCCGGCGATGCGGTCGAGCTTAAATGCGCTTGGGTCAATTTCTTTTGCCGGATTTTCCAAATGTCCACCACGGCAGAGGTCAGTAAATTTGCCAGAAGTGTAAAGAGTAATTTTTTCACCCTTCTCTGCAATTTCATTTATGATCTCTATTTTATAAGGGTTATCCGCAAAATATTTTTTTGTCTCTTCTGCACTTTTTTCTTCATGTGAAAATTCCTTCCAGGTCTTTAGAAGTTCACGCATTTTCTTTTCAATTTTTGGTAAATCCTTGTCTGAAATAGGGGAGCTGAAATCAAAATCGTAATAAAAACCGTCCTCAATAGGTGGACCTAAGGTTACCTTGGTGTCTGGATAAATCTCCAAAACTGCGGCAGCTAGTAGGTGAGCCAAGGAATGTTTTAAATTGTGTAATTTATCTTCATTTGCCATATTCATCCATAATATCACGTTTTATTTTGCATTTCATCTTTAATATGCTAGGATAGAAGCATTATGGTAGTACGAATGAGACATACAAAATCGCATACAGCAAACCGACGCTCCCACCATGCTTTGGAGAGCACGAGTTTTTCTAAGTGCGAGAATTGCAAAGCCTTAAAACGACGTCATACCGTCTGCTCTGCTTGCGGTTTTTACCGAGGAAAAAAGGTTTTGGATTTGATAAAAAAGACCGAAAAGAAGCAAAAGAAAGCAAAGGCAAAAAAAGTTGAACAAGGCAAGTAATTTATTAGTGAGTGGCTACATTTCTTAAAATTTTTTCCTCCTGCGCCCTTCTCCTTCGGAGTGGGACCTCGGAGTTAAAAAATTTTAAGAAATTTCGCTTCTAAAGATATGGCAAATAGGCACCTTTCAAGATCAATAGTGCTCCAGACGCTTTTCGAGTGGGATTTTTTATCTGAGGACAAAAAGAATAAAGGTCTTGCTGATAGGGAAATTCAAGATATTCTAAAAAGAAATATAAAGGAATTCGCTCCTGGTTTTGAGGACGATACTTTTGTGTTTTTGCTTCTAGAAAAGATACTTAAAAAACGCATAACTATTGATGAAATTATCGAAAAAGCGGCACCTGATTGGCCGATAGATAAAATTTCGGTTATCGATAGAAATATTTTAAGAATTGGATTAACAGAACTTCTTTTTGGTGACCGAAAAGAGGTCCCGCCCAAGGTGGCCATTAACGAAGCCATTGAGTTAGCAAAAACTTTTGGCGGGGAAAATTCTGGTAAATTTGTGAACGGGGTTCTTGGGGCGGTTTATAAAGAGATGGGGGAACCAGGTAAAGAACAAGTGAGTAAAAAGAAAAAACAAGAAGAAATTCTAGATGTTGCAAAATTGCCTGTCGAAACTCTGGGGGGTGCTCTTGTTTATTCAAAAAAAGGCGGAGAAGTTTTGTTCGCCATGGTGCACGATGTTTTTGGTTATTGGACTTTATCAAAAGGAAAAATTGAAAAAGGAGAGGATATTGAAGAAGGAACAAAGAGGGCTGTAAAAAAAGAAATAGGATTAGATATTGAAGTGGAAGAAAGATTGGGGGAAAATGAATATGTTGCTTCTCACCCAGAAAAAGGAAAAAGTTTGAAAAAAGTAATGTACTTTCTAGCCAAAAGTGAAAACAAAGAACTTGTTCTGGAAAAGTCCGGAGGACTAGACGGGGCGCGATGGTTTCCTCTTTCGTCTATTCCAGAACTTCGCATCTATAACGATATCATTCCTTTAATCGGGAGAGCGATTGAAATTATTAGCAAAAAATAAAAAGCATGATACAATTTTCAGATTTTGAGAAAAAAATAAAAGTAATCTTTAAAGACAAGAACTTGTTAAAGCAATCTTTTATTCATCGTTCTTATATAAACGAAAATCCGGGGACAAATTTGTCCCACAATGAGCGACTAGAGTTTTTGGGAGACGCAGTTCTAGAACTTATTGTTACAGATTTTTTATATAAAAAATATCCACAATACACAGAGGGGGAGCTGACTAGTCTTCGTTCCGCCTTAGTAAATGCCATTATTATTTCTGAGGTAGCGGGGGAGATAGAAATGAACGATTATTTGCTTTTATCTAAAGGAGAGGCTAAAGACAAAGGCAAAGCAAGACAGTATATCTTGGCCAACACCTACGAAGCACTTATCGGAGCAATGTATTTAGACCAAGGGTACGAAGTAGCAGATAAGTTTGTAGCGAAGACGCTATTATCAAAAACCGAAGAAATAGTGAACAAGAAACTATGGCGTGATGCGAAATCATTGGTTCAAGAAAAAGCGCAAGAATTTGTATCGGTTACCCCTGCCTACAAGGTTTTAAGCGAATCTGGGCCGGATCACAATAAACACTTTACGGTCGGTATTTATTTCGGTGCTGATTTAATCGCGGAAGGTAAAGGAAAAAGCAAACAAGAGGCGGAACAAAGCGCCGCCACATCCGCATTAAAAGCAAAAAACTGGTTGGATTAAGTATTGGAACAAATTATGCGACTTAAAACACTTCAACTTAACGGCTTTAAATCTTTTGCCCAAAAAACTGTTTTGGAATTTGAAAACCCTATTGTGGCCATTGTTGGTCCGAATGGTTCTGGAAAATCAAACGTAGTGGAAGCAATTCGTTTTGTGCTAGGAGAACAGTCAATGAAATCCATGCGGGGCAAGGGAGGAGCGGATCTTATTTTTAAGGGTTCAAAAAATTTATCTAAAGGATCAAAGGCCTCTGTAAGTATTTATTTTAACAACGCAGACAAGGTTTTTAAGCTCTTGGATGACGGAGGGGAAGAAATAAATTTAAATTATGATGTTATCTCGATTTCCCGCGAGGTTTTTTCTGATGGTTTGAATAAGTATATTTTAAATGGATCAGAGGTCAGATTAAAAGACATTCACAATTTATTGGCCTCCGTAAATATTGGATCCTCCGGGCATCATATCATTTCTCAAGGTGAAGCAGACAGAATTCTAAACGCGAACGCCAAAGAAAAAAAAGAGATGGTAGAGGATGCGCTCGGGCTCAAAATCTATCAATATAAAATAAAAGAATCAGAAAGAAAACTAGAAAAGACAAACGAGAACATGAAGGAAGTTGTTATGTTACGAAGAGAAAACGCCCCTCATTTAAATTTTTTAAAGAAACAAGTAGAAAAATTTGAGAAAACAAAAGAGCTACAAACAGAATTACTGGTTCTTTACAGGGAATATTTAAAAAAAGAAAGTGTTTATTTAGAACAAGAAAAGGGAAATCTGTCGGGGGAACGAAACAAGCTATCAGTAGAACTAAAGAGCATAAATGAAAAAATATCTACGACAGAGAAGGGCGATTCCTTAAAGGAGAATAAAAAAATAGAAGAATTGCGGTCCCTAGAACAAAAAATAAATTCCATTCGAGGAGTAAAAAACGAAATGGAGCGAAAACTTGGTCGCATAGAGGGAATGATTGAGATGGAGGAACGCAGAAAGGAACAGAAGTCCACCTTTGTTGAAATTTCCCAGGAGGAAATAAAAAACATTATAGCCGAAATAAACGATTCCCTTGACATGGCTTTTGGCAAGCAGAGCTTAGAGGAGATTAAACCAATTCTCGAAAGTATAAAAAATATTCTTAAGAAATTTTCTCAAGGTGAAAAGGAAAAAGAAAATCATAATCTAGAGATAGAGAATCTAAAAAGGACCCAAAGGGAAATTCTTAAGGAAACAGCAGAAATAGAAAATAAAGAAAAAGAAATCTCTCAAAATATTGAGAAATTAAAACAAGAAATAAACGTCGAAATGGAAGCCTTGAGAGACCTAGAAAGGGAGAAGTTCGCATTTAAGGTAAGACAGCAAGAATTATCTTCTGCTTTGGAACTTGTGACAATAAGAGAGGAAAACTTAAGAAACAGAAAAGAAGCTTTTGAAAATGAAATAAAGGAAGGAGCTGCGCTTCTTGGTCCTGAAATATTGGCTTATAAGAATCTTGAAATTAATGAGAGTGGTTCTGGCTTAACTCCGGAGGAAGAAAAGAAAAAAATTGAACGTATTAAAATAAAACTGGAAGATGCTGGGCTGGGGAATGGAGCGGAACTCATTAAAGAATATAATGAAGTATCTGAAAGGGATCAGTTCTTAGCAAAGGAGCTTGATGATTTGGAAAAAAGCATTGAATCCTTGCAAAATTTGATTGCAGAATTAAAAGAAAAAATTGAAAAAGAATTCAATGAGGGGGTCAAAAAAATCAATGTAGAATTTCAAGAATTTTTCTCACTGATGTTTGGGGGTGGACATGGCTCACTTTCTATCATTGAAATTAAGAAAAGAAAATCAGCTGAAATAGATGAAGAGAGCGAGGAAGCAGAAGAGCTAGAAGATGATGAAATTGTAATTGAAAAGGGAATAGAAATAAATGTTTCGCTTCCGCATAAAAAAGTTAAAGAATTACAGGCGCTTTCCGGCGGAGAAAGATCTCTTACTTCCATTGCTCTTCTTTTTGCCATGTCGCAAGTTAATCCACCGCCATTCTTGGTGCTAGACGAAACTGATGCTGCCTTAGACGAAGCAAATTCTCGCAAGTATGGAGATATGCTGGAAAAATTGTCTAAACATTCTCAGCTTATCGTCGTCACTCACAATCGCGAGACCATGTCTCGCGCTGGCGTGCTTTACGGTGTCACCATCGGAGCCAACGAAGCCTCCAAGCTCCTTTCCGTAAAATTCGAAGAAGCTACTCAGATTGCGAAGTAAATTTTACTCTCTCTTCATCTCCCAAGGTTACCTTTTCTATTTGAAATACAGAATTTTGCTGAGTAGTATTTTTGGTAGCGGTTATGGAGCCATCCTTAAATAATTTTAATTCCAATAACATACCTTGCATGGTTGGCTTGCTCCAAGATTGATCAAAGATAAAATTACCAAGCGAGTAAGCAATATAGCCATTTTTATAAACTTCCGTATCTTCTATCACATGGGGGTGAGTTCCGATAACAACTTTTGCACCGTTGTCGATTGCTTTATGTGCCAAAAGTTCCTGTCTTTCATTGTGCTTGGTTATATATTCTTCTCCGAAGTGGAAAGCAACAATTAGGTAATCAACTTGTGAGGATGCGTTTTTTACTATTTCATCAAAATTAGGATCGCTGGCAAGCAAAACTCCGGCTTGATCTGCGTCAGCCACCATGTTGTTCGGACCCTTGTCTGTGAAGCCTAGAAAGCCTATTTTTATTCCATATTTTTCTATAATTGCTGGCGTGGTGGCTTCTGCTTTGTTATTCCCTCCACCAGTATAAAGAATCTCATTTTCTTTTAAGCGAGCCATGGTATCAACAAAAGCGGCACGCCCCCAATCTCCCATGTGGTTGTTTGCTAGAGATAAGACACTTACCCCTGCGCCCTTCAGGGCTGGAATAACAGAAGGACTCATTCTGAAGGAATACAAATTTTTCTGATCAATACCCTGGTCCGAGACAGGACCCTCCAGGTTAGCAAAAAAAATGTCAGTGTTTCTTAGTAGCTCCAGCAAATTATCAGATTTTTCAAAAAGAGCCGAGTAGTCATTGTTGAAATTTTTTATAACCGAATTTCTAACCCCTCTATCCAGCATTATGTCGCCAGCGAAGGTAAGCGTCACGAAGTTTTGGTCTCGGAAATCAGGCATTCCGATTTTTTCTTCTACCCAGTTGGTATTTGCATCAGCCTCTCCCCCGTAATATACATTTTTTTTAAGATATTTAAGAATGGCCTCAACATCTTTGCGCCGATCAGGGCTTTGTAAAAGAGTAATCGCAATAGGGCGAAGGCCAGATTCTCCGAGAGGCAGATCAAAAAGAGAGATAACTGTTTGTTTTGCTTCATCTGTATATCCGCTTTTACCCCCTAGGTAACCCTCTCTGCCCAAAAATTGGCTAATATTTGACCAACTGTGTTGTTTGTTTGAATAACTTCTTTTGGTGCTGATCTCAAATAAATCTGGTTGTTGTTTTTTTATATAACCGGCTAATTTGAACATATCTGATACGGTGGATTGATTGTAGGGAGTAAGCCCGCTTGGGTCCTCGTAAGAAGTGGAAGTCATTTGCAAGCTTGCTGCCTCTTGATTCATGTTTGCAATAAAACTATTTCTGCCAAAATACAGAGCGAGAGCCTCAGCGGCATCATTGCTAGACTCCAGGAGAAGGGGATATATCAAATCGCTAATTTTTATTTTTTCCCCTAGTCTCAATTCTCCATTTTGGCCAGAAGTGGCTATGGCTCGTTGAGTTATTTTTGTCTCTTCATTTGGGTTGGCCAATTTTCTAGTTATCAGTGCGGTCATTAATTTAGTAGTAGAAGCGATGGGAAATTTTTTATTTTCATTTTTTGCCAGAATTATTTCTCCGGTGTTTAAATCGCCGACTAGATATGCCTTAGCAGACACCCTTGGTTCTTCGCTAGTCCCATTATTAACGTAATGATATTGAAATTTTATCTCTTCCTTTTCTTCTTCTGGTGATAATCCTTGTATTACCGAAGCCTCATTTTGCAGGCCCACAACCTTTTCTTCAAGAAAAGAGAACGCTACGTTTGCCAGGGATATTCCGATGATCACTGAAAATAACCCCCATAAAATTTTTGTATTTAAGAATCTTTTCATATTAAAACATAATCTATTGTTTTTCTTTCTAAATCAACTGCTTTTACTTTTATTTTAACACGATCCCCAAATCGATATTTTTTCTTCTTTTTTTGACCAACTAATTCAAGCTTTTTTTCGTTAAAAATATAAAAATCATCACTCATATCTCTTGTTCGCACCAATCCTTCGCATTTTGTTTCCAGTTCTTCCACGTAGATTCCCCATTCTGTTATTCCACTGATTAACCCTTCAAAACTTTTTCCCAAACGGGAGGACATATATTCCACCTGTTTATATTTTACAGAAGCGCGTTCTGCCTCGGAGGCTCTTTTTTCCTGCTCAGAGGAAAGAAGGGCGATTTTTTCATATTCACTGAATTTTTCTTTTCCTATCTTTTTCTTAATTAAATAGTCTTTCAGCAATCTGTGTACCACAATATCCGGATATCTTCTGATGGGAGAAGTAAAGTGCGTATAATACTGAAAGGCGAGTCCGTAGTGCCCGATATTTTTAGTGGAATAGATTGCTTTAGCCATAGATCGGATGACTGCGCGATGAACGGTGTCTGCTTCGTTTTTTCCAGCGAGGCTCTTTAAAAGCTTGTTAATTTCAGATGTCGGTATAATGCCATTTTTAAGAGATATTTTATATCCCAGACTTCGCAGAAAAAACGCCAAGTCCGCCATTTTTTCCTTATTAGGCAGGTCATGTATGCGATAAATAGATATATTATCATCACTTAAGCCTGCGATTTTTTTAGGAGATAAAATTTCCGCGACTTTTTTATTTGCTAAAAGCATAAACTCCTCAATCAGCTTATTGGAATCTCCGCGTTCTTTTTTTATTACTTTCAAAGGCACTCCTTTTTCGTCCAAAATAAATTTTACCTCTTCTTGATCAAGGGAAATGGCTCCTTTGGCAAATCTTTCCTTGGTTAGTTTTTTTGCTAGATTATTCAAAACTGAAAGCTCCTTGTGAAAAACAGCAGAAGGTTTTTTAATTGAATCTTCCGCCTCCTCGTAGGTAAACCTTTTTTGTGAATGAATAACTGTTTGGCCGAACCACTGACTTTTTATTTTAGCATTTTTGTCTAGCACAAAAACTGCGCTCATGGTAAGGCGATCCTTCTGTGGAACAAGACTGCATAAATCATTGGAAAGAATTTCTGGAAGCATTGGGATGGTTCTGTCTACTAAATAAACAGAAGTTCCTCTTTCTTGAGCCTCGAGATCAAGGGGATTGCCAGTTTTGACATAGTGGGATACATCAGCAATGTGTATGCCTATCTCGTAATCATTACCAATCTCTCTAAAAGAAATTGCGTCATCAAAATCTTTTGCATCCGACGGGTCAATGGTAAACGTTAAAATTTTTCTGAAATCCCGACGCCCTATATAATCGCTTCTTTTTATTCCCTCCTGTTTAATTTTTTTTGCCTCTTCCTCAACCCTACTTGGAAGTTCTGCCACAAAGCCCTTTTCTATGGCAATAGCATGCATTTCCGCATCGTTGTCTCCCGGGCGACCAAGAATTTTTACTATTTCTCCCTCTGGCACCTTGCGAGGATCATTCCATAAATTTATTTTCACAAAAACCTTTTGTCCTACAGTTGCTCCGTTTAAAAATTTTTCCGGGATTAAAATATCCGTATACATTTTTGTGTCATCCGGCCGTAAAAAAAATAAACAGTCTTCTTTTTCCAATATGCCCGTGAAACTAGTTTTAGTGCGACTCAATATTTTTAGTACTTCTCCAGTTTGCCTGGTTTGTTTTTTGGGGTGGAGTACTATTTCTACAGTGTCTCCGTGTAGGGCAGTGTTTAAATGCTTAAAATCCACTTCTACATCCTCCTTTTGATCCAGGATCCTAACGTATCCCGTACCTTTGGCCGAAATAGATATTATCCCTTGTTGCTTATTTGGACTAGCTTTGCCCAATTTTTTCCAATCTCCCTTTTTGTGTTTCATTAGATTAAATATACCTCAACACTTATCTTTAATCAAAGAATCCAAAGATAAGTGTTGGGGTATAGCACAAAAACTCAAATCCATTGCTTTTTAAGTTTTTTATGTTAAGCTACAAGAATGTTAAAAATAAGATTACAAAGAATAGGTAGAAAGAATGATCCATCCTTTCGGGCTGTTTTAACTGACTCTAAAAACAGTACTAAGAGCGGGAAGTTTTTAGAAATAGTAGGAATCTATAATCCCAAAACAAAGGAAAAAAGTTTTAAAATTGAGCGTATAAAATACTGGATGGGCAAAGGGGCAAAGTGCTCAGATACAATACACAATTTTTTGGTGCACGATAATGCAATTATCGGGAAGAAGAAAAATGTTTTACCAAAGAGAAAACCAACAGTAAAAAGAAAAGAGTTGAAGGCCAAAAAATAATTTTGTATAATGTAGAAAAGCAGTACCGGTCGTAGACTGCAAAATTAAATTAAAAATATAAATTCAGAAAAACCATGAACGAAGAACATGACAAGGTGTTTCTAGAGTATGTAGTAAAGGCACTAGTGGACAATCCGAACGATGTAAAGATTGACCGCACGGTAGATGAAATGGGGGTACTAATTTCTCTAACGGTAAATCCTGCTGATATGGGTAAGATTATCGGACGCATGGGAAATACCGCAAAGGCAATTCGCACTTTACTACGAATCATTGGGATGAAGAACAACGCTCGCGTTAATCTGAAGATCAATGAACCAGCCGGAAGCACGAGGCCAGAAAGGCCTGCAGAATCCGCAAATGCCCCAACCATGAAAACGGTTGACCAGGCGATGGAAGATCTAAAGGGAATATAGTTTTTAAAAAACAAAACCCCGCCCAAAGCGGGGTTTTGTAATATAATATGATTATGCGTTTCCATATCATCACAATTTTCCCGGAGATTTTTGATTCATATTTAAATGAATCTATTGTCGGGCGGGCAATTAAGAATAAAAAAATTTCAATAAAATTTTATAATCCACGAGATTTTATAAAGGGGGATAAGAGCAATTATAAGCCCGTGGATTACAAACCCTATGGTGGAGGCCCAGGAATGGTAATGCGAGCGGAGCCAATGATTAAAGCGATAGAGAAAGCAGTTCTCGCTGCTCAGAAATTTTCTTCAGGTCCTCGGTTCTCCTCGCGATTACGCTCGGCCAGACCATTCAGAAAAATTCCGAGCAACTCGATTAAAGTAATTCTCTTTTCTCCTTCCGGTAAAAAATTTGAGACAGCCTACGCCAAAAAATCGGTAAAAAAATACACAGACATTATTTTAATTTCCGGCAGATATGAAGGAATAGATGCTAGGGTGCAGAAAATATTTAAAGCAGAAGAGATCTCAGTAGGGGATTATGTGCTGACCGGAGGCGAACTCCCGGCGATGGTTCTAATAGATTCTATCTCTCGACAAATTCCCGGAGTTTTGGGTAATTACGAATCTCTAGAAGAAGAACGAATTTCTTCAAGTGAGGTTTATACCCGCCCAGAAGTCTTGGAATATAAGAATAAAAAATACAAAGTTCCGAAAGTTCTCCTTTCCGGTAATCACAAAAAAATAGAGGAGTGGAGAAAAAATAAAAAATAGAAATATTTATTTGATAAATTCTTCCTCGTAATCAATAGGCAAATTAAAATAAGCCCGCACGTCGAAATATTTTTCTAATATTTGATTGTCTAAAGTGTTTATTAAATTAATTGGATTGTCCAGCACTTTTTTTACTTCTTGTTTGGCTAAAGAAGTAGTTCTGCCTGCTAGGGCAGGATCTGGCATTCGGGTGGAAGAAGAAGAGGCGTAAAAAGTATAAAATCCATCTATCATTATTATTTCAACGTTCTCGAAGACCGATCTAAGGGTATTGTAAATTATTTTTTCAAATTCCTCTCCGCCCCTCTGTGCCCAGAGTGCCAAAATCCCGTCGTCAGACATTTTGTTTTTAGCAATTGTGAAATATTCCTTAGTATACAGAGGAGAAGAATAAATAACGGAAACTTCCTCTATGTCTATTACTATAGCATTATATTTGTTTTGAGTATTTCTAATAAATTCTGCTCCATCCTCAATAAGGAGGGTGGTTTTTGGTGAATTTAAGACATCCCCATTTTCTTTTGTAAAAAATTGGCTAGTTCCTTTTGCCACTACGGCATTGATTTCGGCGACATCTAATTTTGTGACTGTTTTTTGCTGGTTTATAGCACCCGCAGTAAAACCACAACCCAATCCAATATTTAAAACACGAGAATTTTCCGGTAAATTTGATGTCGCCAAAACCCCTATCTTTGATTCAGAGCTATGGCTTTGGCTATGACACATGTCCCGATAATTAACAAATAAGACCTTGTTGCCATCTTGCTCTCTGGCGTTATTGCCAATAGTTATTTTTCCAAAAGGTGAGTTTTCTTGAAATAAAATATTGCCAAAAATTTTATCAAGCTCGGGGTATTCCGGAATAGCTGCACTCGCCATAAGATTTTTATTAGTCGGCTTGTCTGTTAAGAAAGAAGAGCTAAGATTTTCTTGGGGTTGCAAAGCATGAACAAGTGGGGTTGAGTCATCAGGTATTATGTTTATTTTATTTTTTTGATAAAAAAAATACTCATTGATCAAAATTAATAACCCAAAAAGCAAAATAAAAATATACCATTTCTTTTTTGGTGCAATAGACAAGGCTATTAGTAAATTAATAAAAATAGCCACCACACAAGTTAAACGAAAACCCAATTGTGGCAACAACAGAAAGCCAGCCAAAAAGGCTCCCAAAATTGATCCGAAAGTATCCCAAAAATATACTAGGCCAGTATCCCGGGTGCCTTTTTCCACACTTTCTAAATATAGTCCATTAACCAAAGGAAAGGATCCCCCGATAAAAAAAGCTGGGATGAAGAGATAAATCCAAATAATGATTATTTTTAAAAAATTGGCAAAGCCCACACTTTCTACATTGGCTCTCAAAAAGTCGATGACCTGGGGTATCAAATAATATTGTTTGAGGATGAAGTAACCATAAACAATAACAGCAATCTGCATCCAAAAGATTATCAATAAATTATTTTTTGTTGAATTTCTCGCCAGGGAAGAAAATAATAAACTTGAAAAAGCCAGACCTGCCAGAAAAGCGGAGATGGCGATAGTAACAGCATGGCTAGTTTCCATAAAAAATAAAAATAACACCTTGGTGCTATAAATCTCATAAACCAGAGAAGTCAGGCCAATCCAAAATATTAAGTTTAAATAAAATATTTTTTTATGCGTAAAAGAATTGAACACAAACTTAGTATAGTTCAAATCACCTAGTTTTGTAAACCCGATTTAGCGAAATAACCGCTAATCCCCAAACAATATTTGACAAAAAAATCAAAAAGGAGTAGGCTACTTGTGATTCATTGATTGAGTTTCGGATGCAATCTATTTTATTATAAGGCTTATCAAATAAGCGTAATTTTAATGTTATCCGAAGTTAGTAAATAAGAGCCTAGAGAAAAGCACTTTTTCGTCTGTTTTTCTTTTGTCTTTTGTTGCTGGCCATGGACTTAATCAATATGTCTAAAGCTATTGTTCGCCCAAAGAAATTTTTTTCTAAATACAAAAAGCCCCTTGTTCCATTTCCAAATTTAATAGAGGCTCAACTAAAAAGCTATAAATGGCTTATTGAGCAAGGCATCGGAGAAGTTTTCAAGGAATTCTCCCCGATAATAGATTACTCTGGGAAAAAGTTTCAACTTGAGTTTACATCTTTTTCTTTAGGTGAGTCAAAAATTGACGAAAATAATACTAAAATAAACAAGCTTTCTTATCAGGGGCAATTAAAAGCACGGGTAAAATTGACGAATAAAATTTTAGGAACTGTAAAAGAGCAAGAGATTTTTATGTCTGAATTTCCGTTAATGACCGCCCATGGAACTTTTATCATTAATGGGGTGGAACGAGTTATTGTGCCACAGCTTGCGCGATCTTTTGGAGTTTTCTTTACGGAGTCCGAAAATAAAGGAACTCGGTATTTTGGAGCAAAAATTATTCCAGCTCGCGGGGTTTGGATTGAAATAGAATCAGAGTCGGATGGAGGGATTTACGTAAGAATAGATAAAAAAAGAAAATTTCCCGCAACTGCCTTGCTTCGAGCAATGGGTTACGAAACAAACGAAATGATTTTAAAGGCATTTGAGGATAATTCTGTTGTGCAAAAAACAATAAAAACATCTCTAGAAAAAGACGGGATAAAAACCCTGAATGATGCCTATATCGAAATTTATAAACGTCTTCGAGATGGAGATATGGCAACAGCCGAAAATGCTAAGGAATTCATTGATTCCCTGTTCACTACCGAACGTTACGATCTCTCTCCTGTTGGAAGGTTCAGGTTTAATCAACGTTTTGGAAAAGGGATGGGAGAAAACGAAATGGCCCGAAGAACGATCTCCAAAGAGGATTTAGCTTCTGTAATTTCTCATATCATTGTTCTTAACAATACCCCCTTAGCAAAAGCTGATGACATAGATCACTTGGGTCAAAGAAGGGTGCGATTTGTCGGGGAGATACTCCAGCAAAAGATTCGTACCGGGATGATGCAAATTAAAAGAAATATTCAAGACCGAATGTCTATTATTGATGTGGATACAGCAATGCCAATTCATATTATTAATCAACGACCATTACAAGCTCGCATTAAAGAATTTTTTACTACTAACCAGCTTTCACAGTTTATGGCACAAGAAAACGTGCTTTGTGAAATGGAGCATCTACGAACTCTTTCTGCTCTTGGCCCAGGCGGTCTTACTCGAGAACGTGCCGGTCTTGAAGTGCGCGACGTCCATCCTTCTCACTATGGAAGGGTTTGCCCAATTCACACCCCAGAGGGTCCAAACATTGGACTTATTTTGCATCTCTCGACCTATGCAAGAATAAATGATTTTGGAATTATTGAAACTCCCTACGCAAAGGTAAAAAATGGAAAAATTACCGATGAAATAGTTTATTTAAATGCTCTAGAAGAAGAAAAATATAACATTGCTCATGCTGGAATTTTGTACGATGAAAACGGAAAAATAATAAAAGAAAAAGTAGAGGCTCGAATCAAGACAGAGCCAGGAATGGTTCCAAGAGAGCAAATTGACTTTATTGACGTGGCGGCAAATCAAGGTTTTTCAATCGCAACTTCTATGATTCCGTTTTTGGAGCACAATAATGCGAATCGTGCTCTTATGGGCAGTAACATGCAAAAACAAGCAGTGCCTTGTGTGCTCCCAGAAATGCCACTAGTGGCAACTGGCGTAGAGGAATTGGCCTCCCGAGATTTAGGCAGGTTGATTCTTGCTGAAGAGGACGGTACAGTTTCCTATTTAGACGCAAAAAAAATTATTGTAAAAGGGAAAAAAGAAATAACCTACAATTTAGTTAATTTTTTGAGAAATAATAGTTTTTCTGTTTTCCACCAACGTCCCTTGGTGAACATTGGCGACAAAATTAAAAAAGGGGACGTGTTGGCAGACACTTCCAGCACTGTGGGAGGACAAATAGCAATCGGGCAAAATGTTTTTGTGGCTTTCTTGTCATGGTCTGGCTCGACTTACGAGGATGCTATTATTATTTCTGAACGGCTGGTAAAAAATAGTAAATTTACCAGCATCTATCTTGAAGAATTTATTTGCATAGTTCGCGATACAAAACTTGGACCTGAAATTACCACTCGAGACATACCAAACGTTGGTGAGCTCAAACTAAAAGATCTAGATGAAGATGGAATCGTACGCATTGGGGCAGAAGTGAGAGAGAATGATATTTTAGTTGGAAAGATAACTCCAAAAGGGGAGACAGAACTTACTCCGGAGGAGAGACTCCTTCGCTCAATTTTTGCCGAAAAAGCACGGGATGTTAAAGACACGTCTCTTCGCATGGAGCACGGTAAGCGCGGGCGAGTAATTAATGTAAAAATATTTTCTCGTGATCTAGGGCATACGCTTGAAGCAGGAATTATTAAAAAAATTGTGATTGAAGTTGCTCAGATTAGAAATATTTCGGTGGGAGACAAGCTTTCCGGAAGACATGGAAACAAGGGGGTTATCTCCACTGTTTTGCCTGAAGAGGACATGCCTTATACCGCCGACGGTACTCCGGTTGACATTATTCTTTCTCCACTTGGAGTTCCTTCTCGTATGAACTTAGGTCAAATTTTTGAACTGCACATGGGTATGGCAGCGAATAGTCTTGGTTATCAAGCCATTGTCCCTCCGTTCTTGGGAGCAACGAGCGAGGAAATAAAAGAAGAACTAATCAAGGCCGGACTTCCAGAAAACGGAAGGTTAAAACTCTTTGATGGACGAACAGGTGATCCATTTAACCAAGATGTAGCTGTTGGTTATAAATACATGCTGAAACTTCACCATATGGTTGAAGACAAAATTCATATGCGTTCTATTGGACCTTACTCTCTTATCACCCAGCAACCTCTTGGCGGAAAGGCCCAGGGAGGAGGGCAAAGATTCGGAGAAATGGAAGTTTGGGCTCTTGAAGGCTACGGTGCCGCTTATACTCTTCGTGAAATGCTTACTATTAAATCTGACGATATTCTTGGTCGATCTCAGACTTTTGATTCCATTATTAAGAATGAAACAATCAGGCCACCAAATTCGCCAGCCTCTTTTAATGTTTTGCTCAATTATTTGAGAGGCCTTGCTCTTGATGTCGAATTAAAAAGATCTGGAGATATAGAAGAATAAACAATAAATCAAAAACATATGAAAACATTAAACACAACAGAATTTGATCAAATTGGAATTAGTCTCGCGTCTCCAGAACAGATAAAAGAATGGTCTTTTGGAGAAGTAACCAAACCGGAGACGATTAATTATCGCACAGGAAGATCTGAAAGAGGGGGACTTTTTGACGAGAAAATTTTTGGTCCGGAAAAGGACTATGAATGTTATTGCGGAAAATATCGCCGTATTCGCTACAAAGATATCATTTGTGAAAAATGCGGAGTGGAAGTGACCCGCTCTATTGTACGTCGAGAGCGCATGGGACACATCGAGCTTTCAACCCCAGTTTCCCATATTTGGTTTTTAAGAGGGGTTCCTTCTCGTATGAGCATTCTTCTAAATATTTCTGTGACAGACCTTGAAAAAGTTATTTATTTTGCTGGTTATATCATTACCAAGGTTTATGAGGAAGAAAAAGAAATAATTTTATCAAACCTAGATAAAGAATATAAGAGCAAATTAAAAAATTCCGCCGATGAAGAAACTCGTGAAAAATTAAAAAACCTGCTTTCCGTTACAAAAAAAGAAATTGGAGAGATTTACGAAGGAAAGGTTTTGAATGAGATTTCTTTTCATCATTATTCTTTAAAATACGGTACCTGCTTTGAGGCAAGTATTGGGGCAGAAGCCATTTACTCCATCTTCAAAAACTTAGATTTAAACAAACTTAAAAATCTTACCGAAAAAATGCTGGAAAAAGCCAGCACTGCGGATAAAGAAAAATTACAAAAAAGACTTTCTTTGATTCGTGCCATGACCTATGCGGGGATTCGGCCAGAATGGATGTTCTTAACAGTTATTCCAGTTATTCCACCGGTACTTCGCCCAATGGTTGCTTTGGATGGAGGAAGGCACGCGACTTCCGATTTGAACGATCTCTATCGTCGGGTAATAAACAGGAACAATCGTTTAAAGAAATTAAAAGAAATTAACGCTCCAGACGTCATATTAAGAAATGAAAAAAGAATTATTCAAGAAGCAGTGGATGCTCTAATTGATAATTCTATTGCTAAGCAAAATGATTCTGCGGCCATGAGTCAGTCTCAAAAACGTCCGCTTAAATCACTTTCTGACAATCTAAAGTCCAAACAAGGTCTTTTTCGCCAGAATTTGCTAGGAAAACGAGTAGATTATTCGGCTCGTAGCGTTATTGTGGTTGGTCCCAATCTTAAATTAAATCAATGTGGTTTACCAAAGCACATGGCCCTTGAGCTTTTCCGGCCATTTGTGATTTCAAAAATTTTGCAAGCAGAACTAGCCTTTAATATTCGCGGAGCCAATAAGCTCATCGAGGAAAGATCTCCCGATGTCTGGGCTATCTTAGAAGAAGTAATTAAGGGTAAATATGTTCTTTTGAATCGCGCGCCAACTTTGCACCGACTAGGTATTCAGGCTTTTAATCCGATTCTAGTTGAGGGAAATGCCATTCAAATTCATCCATTAGTGTGTCAGGCCTTTAATGCTGATTTCGATGGAGATCAGATGGCTGTGTATGTTCCATTGCTCGAAGAGGCTCAATTTGAAGCGAGAGAATTAATGGCAGCGAATAAAAACCTACTTAAACCACAAAATGGAGAACCAATTGTAAACCCCAGGATGGATATGGTGCTCGGGGCTTACTGGATGACCAAATCAGTTGATGGAGAAAAAGGAGAAGGAAAATATTTTTCAAACCCAAATACTGCTATCGCCGCGTATCATTATAAGGTTATTTCTTTTCGTGCGAAGATAAAAGTTCTTGCTACAGATACCCCAAAATATAGAAAATTTGGAGGAGGCATCTTTGAGACTTCCGTTGGCAAGCTTCTTTTTAATAGCATTTTGCCAGACGACCTTGCTTATATTAATGATGAAATGACTCACGACAGACTCTCCTCTCTTTTAGATGAACTTATTGTTCATTGTGGCGTGGATGGTACCCCTGTTATTCTGGATAAGATTAAAAAATTCGGATTTAAGTACGCTACGGTTTCAGGTACTACTTGGGGCTTAGACAATGTTTCTCTTTCTGGGAAAAAACCGGAAATTGTAGCTCAAGGTAAAAAGCTCGAGGAGGAAATAATTACTCAATGGAGCGAAGGCCTTCTCTCCGAGGAGGAAAAATATCAAAAGATTGTTGAAGTTTGGATGCATACTAAAAAAGCGCTAGAAAAGGTTTTGCCAGACACTCTCGACAAAAATGGTTCAGCCTATGATTTGTTCACTTCAAAAGCCAGGGGCAACATGAGTACCCTTTCTCAGATGGTGGGAATGATTGGCCTTATCCAGAACAACCAAGGTAAAATTTTAGAATTTCCAATTATTCCCTCCTATTATGAAGGCCTTTCTCCTATAGAATATTTCGTTATTACTCACGGTGCTCGCAAAGGAGCATCAGACACTGCCTTAAACACGGCAAAGGCCGGTTACTTGACGCGAAGATTGGTAGACGTAGCGCAGGATGTGGTTATTACAGAAGATGACTGTGGAACAAAAGAAGGAAAAAAGGTTACTAGAGAAAATGTTTCTGGAATCGAAATACCACTTTCAAAAAATATTCGCGGAAGAGTTCTGGCCACCGATCTAAAAGATAAAGATGGAAAAGTCGTTTACAAAAAAGGGTTATTAATTACCAAAGAGGAGGCTCGGAACATAGAAGGAGCGGGATTTACGGAAGTTTTTGTTCGCTCTCCTTTAACTTGCAAAACTGTTCATGGTCTTTGTGTGCAGTGCTATGGTCTTGATCTTGGAAGAAACAGCTTAGTGAAAAAAGGAGAAGCTGTCGGAATTATTGCTGCTCAAGCAATTGGGGAGCCGGGGACTCAGCTTACTCTTCGAACTTTCCATGCTGGAGGTGTGGCCGGAACAGATATCACCACTGGTCTTCCACGTGTTGAAGAAATATTTGAGAGAAGAATTCCAAAGAACCCAGCGATTATTTCTGAAACCAATGGAGAAGTAATTGAAATTAAAGACAAAGAAAAAGGTAGTAAAGAAAAAATAATAAAAGTACTGTCTGACTCAAAAGAGGACGGAAAGAAAAACGAAATGGAATATCAGGTCGCTTTTCGCAGAATGCCTATTGTAAAGGTGGGGGATTCTGTAAAAAAGGGACAGCTTTTGACCGACGGTTCAGCTGATATTTCCGAAATGTTTAGATTGGGCGGAATAGAATTAGTTGAAGAATATATTATTTCTGAAATAAATAAAGTTTATGAGCTCCAGAGTGCTTCTATCGCCAGAAAACACACAGAAATTATTGTTCGTCAAATGTTTTCCCGAAGAAAGATAAAAGATGCCGGTGAAACAAATTTCTCTATCGGTGACATTGTTGAAAGCACCGCTTTGATAGAAGAAAATGCTAGAGTGGCAGAACTGGGGGGAAAAGAAGCAAAGGCAGAAGTAGTAGCTCTTGGTATTACCGAAGTATCCCTAAGAACAAAAAGTTGGCTTTCTGCTGCTTCCTTCCAAAATACTAATCGTGTTCTTATTGAAAACGCCATCAAGGGTGGGGTAGATAATCTACGAGGATTGAAAGAAAACGTTATTATCGGACGATTAATTCCTGCTGGGACCGGATTTCGAGAATAAATTTGCTTTAATTGCTGAGTGAAAGTTTTTAGCTTATTATCAATTAACTAAAAACAACATGAATCAAAAAGGTCTTACGAGTTTAGTCCTGGTTGGAATTATTGTTGTGTTTTTAGGCACCTTAGGTTATTTTGTTTGGCCAAAAAAATCTATTTCTCCAGTAGTAGAATCTGTTCAGGTTGAAACAAATGAAGCAGCAGATTGGAAGACGTATGCCGACACGCAAAATGGATTTGAGTTTCAGTATCCAGAAAAGTTATCTCTGTCTGTTTCTGGTGGAGCAATAAATCTTTCTCACAGTATTCCTTTTAAAAATTATGACGGGGGCTGTGATATGAAGGGCGAAGCAGAATTATCGGAAACCTTGAATGATTTTGATTTGTCCATTAAAATAATTTCGAATCAACCCATTCCAGCCTATTTTGACGGTGCTTATTCCATGGGTGTTTTAAGTGGAAATTGGGTTTATATGGGTGTCGAAGGCTGCGGCAAGGTAAGTTATTATTTTCCGATTAGTGAAAACAGGACTCTTGTGGTTGAACAGGCCCAAATCCAAATGTTGTCCGATGTTGTTGTCCCGGAAAGAAGGGCGCAAATTCTTGCTGTTCCCGGAGTTATTTCGCCGGAGGAATCGAAGTTAATTTTTGATCAAGTCCTTTCCACTTTTAAATTTATTGAGCCGGTAACAAAAATTGATACTTCTAATTGGAAAACATACACAAGTTCACAATATGGGTTTGAGTTGAAATATCCAATAAATTGGTATCCTTATCTAGAAGGAGGCAACGTTCTGTTTCTCAAAACAAAAGAAATGCCAAAACTAGAAGGGACTGAAGGTTATGCTCTGGGCGAGCAAATAATAGTAGGCACCTCAGATTTGATAGGCCGTTGGAATAAACAACTTTCGGTAGATGAATATATTAAAGAATATTATCCCGATGATGGTTGGGGTGACGGTCCTATCGTTAAAAAAACTATAAATATTAATGGGATGGAGATGCTTCGAATAGAAAGCCCCACGTGCTGTACTTCAAGTCGCGAGCTTAAATATCTATATTTCAATAACGACAAGGCGTATTTCTTTTATTTGTATCCATATGAGCCAGAGAAAGATTTATTATATGAACAAAACTATAAAGATTTTCAAAATTTAATAAATACTTTTAAATTTACGAAATAATGCTTAATTCTTCCGTACAAAAAATAAAAGATAGATTGTCGATTGAGGAGGTTGTGTCTTCCTACATAAAGCTAGAAAGGGCGGGTAACAACCTAAAAGCAAAGTGCCCGTTTCATAACGAGAAAACACCATCTTTCTTTGTTTCACCAGACCGGGGAAGTTATTATTGCTTTGGTTGCGGGGCAAAAGGGGATATTTTTACTTTTGTGGAAGAATTTGAAGGACTTGATTTTAGGGGAGCGTTGAAATTACTTGCTGATAAGGCGGGAATAGTTTTGGAAACCTTCAATCCAAAAGAAGAAAGTGAAAAAGAAAAACTTTATAGAATTATGGATACAGCCTCTTTGTTTTTTGAAAAGAATTTAAGAGAAAATTCAGAAGTTTTATCTTACCTCAAAGAAAGAGGATTAAACAATGAAAGTATAAAAAATTTTCGTGTTGGTTTCATAAAAAATGAATGGAGGGAATTATACACATATTTTACTGGTAATGGTTTTAAAGATGGCGAACTAGAAAAAGCTGGATTAATAAAAAAAACAGAAAAAGGATTCTATGATAGATTCCGGGGAAGAATAATGTTTCCTATCTCAGATTCAAGTGGTAGAATCGTGGCTTTTTCTGGAAGAATATTTACGGACGACGGAAAATCTGCTAAATATTTGAACAGCCCAGAAACCCCGATATTTAATAAATCTTCTGTTCTTTTCGGCATAGACAAGGCAAAAGAATCAATAAGAAAAAATAATTTTTCTATTCTAGTTGAAGGCCAAATGGATTTAATTTTGGCTCACCAAGCGGGTTTTAAAAATACCGTTGCTTCTTCGGGGACAGCAATAACGGATTCAGTTTTTTCAAAGGAAAATATTATCAATAATCTAGGACTTATCACTAGATTATCAAAAAATATTGTTTTGGCTTACGATGCTGACAAGGCAGGGTTAAATGCCTCAAACCGCTTTGCAAAAATTGCCTTATCTCTAGGGATGGATGTAAAAGTCGCGAGCATGCCGGAGGGCATGGACCCAGCAGACTTAATCTCAAAAGATGGTGTTGACGCCTGGCGGGAAGCCATAAGAAACTCAAAACATTTTATTGAGTTTATGCTTGCAAGGATTCTAACAGCTGTTTCTGGAGACAAGAGAAGGGTAGGGAGAGAAATCAAGGAAAAATTGCTTCCTTTTGTAAATGATATTGAAAGCTCAATAGAAAAATCACATTTTATTGCTTTAATTAGTAATCAGTCAAATATACCGGAAAGCGCTTTAATTGAAGACTTAAAAAAGGTCGAACTTGAGCAAAAAAAAGAGACAGAAGAAACAAAATCAGCCATAGAAAATGTAGAAAAAAAAATAAGGAAGGATCCGCTTGAGCGCAGGCTTTTGGGTATCGCTTTTTGGCAAGAGGGTTTAAAAGAGAAAAAAGTCGACCCAAAATTAATTTTTGAAAAACTAAGAAATGTAAAAGAAAAGTATGAAGCAGTCAAAGAAGATTTAATTTATGAAGTGGAAGAATTTTATTTAAATGACGAAAAACTAGAAAGAGATGTGGGAGAAATGCTTCTCAATATAGAAGAAGAGTACCTGAACGAAGAACTAACAGAAAAAATGGCAGAGTTGAAAAATTCCAAAAACAAAGAGAAAGAAACTGAGATATTTAAAAAAATAAATGAAATAAGCAAGAGAAAAGAGGAAATTAAAAATAATCGTTTTAAAAAATAAACCATCCGCTTTAGCGGGATAAATATGAAGAAAAAAGAAAAAAAAATAAACAAGAAGAGTAAAACACTAAAAAAAACCAAAAAGATTGGCAAAAAAACCAAAAAAGAGGTAAAGAAATTTTCAAAAAACAGTAAGAAAATTTTTAAAAAAAGTAAAACAAAAAAACTATCCTCTATTGAAAGAAAAACCATAGAGCTGGAGAAGCTCTCTAGTGAAATTATTGAAAAAGGGAAAAAGCGTGGTTTTATCACCTATGATGAAATATTAAAAACATTTCCCGACATAGAAAATAATATTCTATTTTTAGACGAATTGTATGAAAAATTTGGAATAGCTGGCATTGATGTTTTGGAAGGAGGAAATTTGTTGAATTTAGATATTGACCTAGATGACAAAAATCTGAACAAAGGAGGAATGCATGATTCTATTCAAATGTATTTGAAGGAAATAGGCCAATATCCACTTATCCATGCTAGCGATGAAAAAGTTTTAGCCAAGAGAATTGAACAAGGGGATGTTGAAGCAAAAAATTTACTTGCGCGAGCTAATTTGCGTTTGGTTGTTTCCATCGCTAAAAAATATGTGGGCAGAAGCGCTAATTTGACCCTCCTTGACTTAATCCAAGAAGGAAATCTGGGTTTATTTAAGGCAGTAGAAAAATTTGATTGGACAAAAGGATATAAATTTTCTACTTACGCCACCTGGTGGATTCGCCAATCCATTACTCGCGCCTTAGCTGATCAATCTAGGACTATCCGTATTCCGGTGCACATGGTGGAAACAATTTCTAAATATAAACAAACCCATCGTAGATTAAGCCAGGACTTAGGTAGAGAGCCCCTGGCTGAGGAAATAGCCACAGAAATGGGTATTCCAGTTGAAAAAATCCATGTTATAGAAAACATCAGTCAGGAAACCGTTTCCCTAGAACAGCCGGTGGGAGACGACGACGATAAATCCACATTAGAGAATTTTATTCCAGACGACAAAATATTGCGCCCAGATCAAGAATCTTCTCGTAGGATTTTATCTGACCAAATTCGCGAAGTATTAGATGAACTAAATCCCAAAGAAAGAAAAATTCTAGAAATGCGTTATGGTCTTCTAGACGGAATCCAACATACCCTAGAAAGGGTGGGGGAAGAGTTTGGGGTGACTCGCGAACGGATTCGTCAAATCGAGGCAAAGGTGCATGAAAAGCTCCGCCAGCACGAAAAAATTTCTCGCTTAAAGAATTATTTTGATTAAAACTAAAAATCCCCTCTTGGGGATTTTTAGTTTTTTATTTCAACGCTTCTTCAATTTTTGGTTTTACCGTTGTATATGACTCGGCTCCATCAATCGTTCCAGCAATTCCACCATCTTTGACAATGAAGCCCTTTGGGGTGCCCGTAACCCCAGCCTCAGACCCACCTGTTTTTTCTTCTGTGACTGCTTGCGCATGTTTTCCTTCATCGAGACATTTATCAAAATTAACGGAGTCCAACCCTAATTCCTTAGCAAATAATTTTAAATTAGGATCAGCAAAAGCTCCTTCATTCTCTCCTGCTTGATGGGAAAAAAGATAATCATGATATTCCCAGAATTTTCCCTGTTCTCCGGCGCATTTTGCTGCTTCGGCTGATTTTTGAGATTCTGGTCCCAGAAACGCAAAATTTCGATAAATTAATTTTACCTTTCCGTTTTTTACATAATCATCCATTATTCCAGACATATAGGGTGCCCAACTTGGATCTTTCTGTTTTAAATATTTTACAGCAGGTGATTCATCTGACTGTAATCCGGTAACAGCTCCACAAAAAGGGCATTGAAAGTCTGCGTATATTACGATTGCAATTTTTGCCTCAGGATTTCCTAATATATTATCTTTCTCACTAACTGGCGTTAGCGTTGCCGTTGTGACAGGTATTCCACCTTCTTCTTTTGCCGCAGGAGGATTACTTCCTTTTAGTAAAATCGCCCCGGCAATAATGAGCCCAACCACAATTATTGCGCTGGTTATTTGCTTTTGCTTATCATTTTCCATATTTTTATTGTTTACCTAATAATAAACAATATTGTAGCATATTTTTTTCTTTTGTATTACTATTTTTTGTTAGACACAAAATTTGCTTTTGGTTCGTAAAATGCTATATTAATGGACAAGCAATGATTCAATTTTCTGACCTTGTATTATATATTTTAATCTTTTTATCTGTTTATGTGCAGGTGTTTTTTTTCATAACTTTTCTAGAAAACAGGAAAAACATAATCGTCCGCAATGGTAAGGTTAAATTAAAATCCTATCCTTCTGTAACTATTGCCGTACCCTGCTGGAATGAAGAAAAAACAGTTGAAAAAACGATTCTTTCTCTTTTGGACTTAAATTATCCAAAAGAGAAGATAAAAATATTTATCCTCGACGATGGTTCTACGGACAATACTTGGAACATAATAAAAAAATTTGAAAAATATCCGAACATAAAAATTTTTCACAAAGAAAACGGAGGAAAATACACCGCGTTGAATCTAGCGCTTCAACATACCGAGACAGATTTTTTTGGCGGCCTAGATGCTGATTCTTATGCAGACCCTAATTCGCTTGTTCGCATTATGAGTTATTTTGAAAAAGATCCTCAGTCTATGGCAGTAGCTCCTTCCGTGGTTGTTTCCGACTCAAAAAATATTATTAAAAATGCCCAAAGAGCGGAATATCATATGGGTGTTTATTTTAAAAAGATGCTCTGTTTTTTGGGGGCTATTAATGTAACTCCGGGACCCATGACAATCTTTCGTAAAAAAGTTTTTGATGATTTGGGCGGATATCGACATGGTCACAATACAGAAGACATGGAGATTGCCTACAGAATGCAGAAATATCATTATAAGATAGAGTACTGCAACGATTCCTTCGTTTATACCAATACACCAGGAACGATTAGAAAGCTCTACCGACAGAGACTACGCTGGATTTACGGTTTTATTAACAACACCATTGATTACAAGAACGTTTTATTTAGAAAAAAATATGGAAATTTTTCTTTTTTCACCCTGCCCATGGGTTTGATTTCCATTGTGTCTGTTACCTATCTTTTTGGAAAAATAGCGTACAATTTAGCCCATTTTGTCTATCAAAAGATACTTCAATATAAAATTGTTGGTTTCAACCTTCAGGTGAAAAGCTTAGAGCTTGATCCATTTTTTATTAACACCCAATTTTTCATATTTTTAATTATTTCTATTTATCTTTTAGTCCTTTTTTCAATTATTTTTGGCAGAAAGATGTCTAATGGAAGATGGATGCCGTCTATGGATATTGTTTATTTTTTTCCAGTTTTTGGCCTAGTGGCCCCTTTCTGGTTGATGAAGGCCGTTTTTAATACTATTTTACACAGAAAACCAGATTGGAGATAAAAATTATTATAAGAATTTTAACACCAGAATGAACAATAACAGCATAGATTGGAAAAAATACTTACTCGTTTTTATAATTACCGTTGGTCTTTTTCTTACGGCTATTTATTTAAGTAATTATTTCGGCGAAAAGAAGATGAACCAACTTAAGGCAATTCAAGACCAGATAGCAATAGATATTTTGTCCTCAGAAACGCAATTTTCTTTACTTTCCGAGCTTTCCTGTAAAAATATTTCTGACTCTGTTTTTTCCAGAGAACTTAACGAACTTGGTAAGAAGCTAGAATGGAGTCAGGAAAATCTAGGAGCCGCAGAGGAGGTTTCCTACTTAAAAAAGTACTATTCATTACTTCAAATTAAGGATTATTTATTATCGAAAAAAATTTCTGAACGCTGTGGTGTAAAATCTGCTTTCATTCTTTATTTTTATACTACAGCGGAAAATTGCAGTTTATGCAAAGAGGAAAGTGCTGTGTTGGGAACCCTAAGAAACGAATACCCAGAACTTCGTGTATATTCTTTTGATTATAGTACAGATCTTTCGGCCATAACTTCTATGCTTCAAATTTACAAAATAAAAGATACCGTTCTTCCAGCACTGGTAATTGACGACAATGTTCTTACAGGTTTCCATGGTGTCGAAGAATTAAAGAAGATGATACAGGAATCCTTTAAGTTACAAGAAGCAACGTTGGAAGAAGTGGATAACACAAAGTCTTAAATTATTTTTATCTTGAGCCGCCTCTCAGATTCGAACTGAGGACCTTCGCTTTACAAAAGCGTTGCTCTACCAACTGAGCTAAGGCGGCCTAATTATAATATTGATACATTTTTACAGATTTTCTTCCTCTTTTACCTGTTGCTTTATTCTTCTGATTTTATTTTTATATTCCGAAACCATTTTTAGAAAACTATTTATCTCCTTCTTTTCTTCGGGTGTTCGTTTTTGCCTCTTCTGGTATATTTCTCTTATTTTTGTTTTTGCCTCTCGGTATTTCTTTTTTAGGAAATTGATCGATCGGAAATAAATTCTAATTGTTATTACTAACAAAATATAACCATGCCTTTTTGTGTTTTTGATAGTCGCATATTTTATTTCTTCAAAATACGGAGTTTTTGAAAAAATTTCTTCTTCATTTATGTTTAGTATCTGTCCGTCTTGAATCAACTTAAATTTTCTCCCAACCATATAGGTGATTCCAATCAATGATCCAAAAAACAAAATTAGAAGAAAATATAACATCTCTTTATATTACACAAATCTTTATTTCCTTGATTTTTGCTCCCGCTTTTTCTAAAAGTTTTCCAACCGTTTGTTCCCCATCTTTTATGAAGGGCTGATCCAACAGAGTTCGCTCCTTAAAATAAGTAGCCATTTTTCCAAGAAGCATTTTTTCTTTTATTTCTGCTGGCTTATCAATCTTGGCAATTTCTTTTTCAAAAACTTCTTTCATTATATTTTTTACATCTTCGCCTATTTCATTTGATGAAATATATTCTGGTTTCATGGCTGTTACATGCATCGCAACATCCTTTGCCAGCTCTGAATTTCCACCCTCAAGGCTTACAATAACAGCAGACTTGCCATTGTGGATATAACTTCCCAAGATACTTCCTTTCACTTCATAGGACTCACCTAGTTGGATATTTTCTCCTGTTTTTTGGATTATCGGGTCTATTATTTCTTTTGCTTCTTTTTTCATCTCTTCAATCCCATTACTGAATGCTTTGGAAATAAGAGTTTCAAGCAATTTTACAAAGTCCTCATTTTTGGCGACGAAATCAGTTTCGCACCCCAGAGAAACCAGAACGGCTTTCCCGTTATCTGCTTTAACAGAAATTGCGCCAGCTTTAATTTCTCTGTCGCTTTTTTTCTCAGCAATAGCAGAGCTCGTTTTTTTTAAAATCGCTAGGGCTTTTTTCATATCACCACCAGCTTCAACCAAGGCATTTCTGCATTGCATTACGGAGATGCCCGTGTTGTCCCGGAGCTCTTTTACTTGCTCTGTGGTAATTTGATTTGACATATATGTTTAAAGTTTTTTTTCAGGCGCTGACATTTGGCCTTTCTTGTAAGCTTCTCCGATGGCGGAAACAAAAAATTTAATAGATGGCATGCTGGCATCATTGGCAATAACTGGATAATCAATTTTTTTCATATTTGAATCTGAATTTATCAAAGCGACAACCGGAATGCCAGACTTTTTAGCTTCTGTGGCGGCGATATGTTCACTGCGTGCGTCCACAATAAATAGTGCGCTCGGGGTTTTTTTAAGCCCAATCAATCCAGCGTAATACTTAGTTAGCCTTTCCATTTTTTTTGCCAAGACAGTCCTTTCTCTCTTGGTATATTTAGCCAGCCCGCCCTCTTCTAAATCTTTGCGATAATTTTCAAGTTCAGTAATTCTTTTTTTTATTTCCGTGAAGTTGGAAAGAGTGCCACCGATCCATCTTTCTGTGACATAAGGCATATTTAAAGATTCTGCAACCTCCTTCACCGCGTTTTTAGCTTCGGGTTTTGTGCCGACAAAAAGCAAAGTTTTTTCGGCGGCGCCAAGATTTTTTACAAACTCCAAAGCCTCATTAAGCATTGCGCTTGTCTTTTCTAGATTAATGATATCACTTCTGTTTTTTGTGGTATATATAAACGAAGAAACAGAAGGATGTCTTCTGGTTTTACTGTAGCCATAATGGGCCCCAGCCTTAAACATTTTTTCTATAATTGCATCGTCTCCTTTCTTTAATTCTGCTTTTTGCATACCGCTTAATATAACAGAAAGCCATCTTTTTTGCAAATTTTTTTCTTATTTAATACAAGGGTTTTTCTTTGACCAAAAGACTTTTTTCGGGCTAAATCTGATGATAAATCAGATCGCCCGAACTTTTGCAAAGCAAAAAGTTTTAAGGTAAGATGGGCCTATGAGACAATCTAAACTTTTTACAAAAACTAGGAAGGAGGCGCCAACAGACGAAATTTCTAAAAATGCGGAACTCTTAATCCGGGGCGGTTTTGTGCACAAAGAAATGGCGGGGGTCTACAGTTATTTGCCATTGGGGTTGCGGGTTCTAAAAAAAATAGAAGAGATTATTCGGGAGGAAATGAATGAGATTGGGGGAGTAGAAATGCGAACCGCGGTGTTACAGAATAAGGAGGTATGGGAAAAAACAAATAGATGGAGCGATGAGGTTGTAGACAACTGGTTTAAAACAAAGTTAAAAAACGGCGGAGAAGTCGGCTTGTCTTTTACCAACGAAGAGGCCTACTCAAATCTTTTAAAACAATACGTAAATTCATATAAAGATTTACCAATTTATCCTTATGATTTTAAAAATATTTTTCGCAATGAAACAAGGAGTAAATCTGGAATGATGCGAGGTAGAGAGTTTTACTGGAAAGCGCTTTATTCTTTTTCTAAAAATGAAACAGAACATAATAATTTTTACGAGAAAGCCAAAACAGCTTATCAGAACATTTTTAAAAAAATTGGCATTGGTCATCTTACTTATTTAACCTTTGCCTCGGGTGGTAGTTTTTCAAAATTTTCCCACGAATTTCAGACATTGACTTCAGCCGGGGAGGATACTATTTATTTAGATGAAAATTCTAGCGTTGCAATAAACAAGGAAGTTTATAATGATGAAACGATTTCCCAGCTTGGTTTAAAAAAAGAAAATATGGTGGAAAAAAAGGCAGTAGAGGTAGGAAATATCTTTTCGCTTGGGACAAAATTTTCTGCACCTTTTGATCTAAAATACAAGGACGAGAGCGGAGCAGAAAAAACCATAATCATGGGTAGCTATGGCATTGGTTTGGGTCGACTGATGGGCACAGTAGTAGAAGTCCTTTCTGACGACAAGGGAATAGTATGGCCGGAGGCGATTGCGCCATTTACGGTGCATTTATTGGCCTTAGGTGATGATAAAGAAGTATTGGAGGAAGCAAATAAAATTTATGATAGTTTACAGAAAGTAGGAATTGAGGTCTTTTTTGATGACAGGGAAGGAATGTCAGCCGGAGAAAAATTTTCCGATGCGGATTTAATTGGTATACCTTATCGAGCGGTTGTTTCTACAAGAAGCATGAAAGAGAAAGGAGTAGAACTTAAAAAACGCACTGAAGAAAAGGGGGAGATAGTTTCTCTTGATAAGCTTTTAGAGATTTTTAAAGATGTTAGATAAATTTTATAAATTAATATCAAACGACATTGGTATAGACTTGGGTACTTCTAACACTCTGGTTTATTTAAAGGGCCATGGAATTGTAATAAACGAACCATCAGTCGTAGCAGTAAATATTAAGACCAATCAAATCTTAGCTGTTGGCACAGCCGCCAAGGAGATGCTAGGACGTACGCCGGGACATATCAAGGCCATTCGTCCGCTAGTAGATGGAGTGATTTCAGACTTTGAGGTTACGGAGGAGATGCTTTCATATTTGATAAATAAAGCAGATAGAATTTCAAAAAAAATAGCACGGCCAAGAGTTTTAATAGGAGTGCCTTCTGGAACGACTAACGTAGAAACGCGAGCTGTGTACGATGCGGCGCGCAGTGCTGGTGCCAGAGAGGTGCACTTGGTTGAAGAGCCCATGGCGGCTGCTATTGGCGTTCGTCTTCCCATAAAGGAACCGGTCGGGTCTATGATTATAGACATCGGGGGTGGAACTACGGACATTGCAGTTATTTCTTTAGGAGGAATTGTTAAATCAAAAAATCTTAAAATAGCCGGTGATAAATTAAATAATGACATTATTACTTACATGCGGGATGAGTTTAAGATACTTATCGGGGAAAGGACAGCAGAAATGGTAAAGGTTGCTATTGGTTCAGTTTTGCCAGGAGAGTATTTGGAGACAGAAGTTCACGGAAGAGATTTATTAACTGGCTTACCCAGAGAAGTGGTAGTTACGGATTCTGATATTCGTGAAGCTCTCTCTAGCTCTATTAAGGGCTTGGTGGAAGGAATAAAAGATATGCTAGAAACAACTCCTCCGGAAATTTTGTCTGATATTATGCATCAAGGAATCACTCTTTCTGGAGGCGGGGCTTTGTTGCCGGGACTTGACCAGTTATTGCAAAGAGTATTGAAGATTCCGGTTCAAGTAGTAGAGGATCCACTTTCGGCGGTAGCTCGCGGTACCGGAGTAATATTAGATGACATCTCTCTTTATAAAGAGGTTTTGATTAGACATCAAGATGAGCTACCTCCTAGATAAAAAAGCAAAAAGAAAAAAGTTTTTTAAAATTACGCTTGGAATAATTGTTTTAATTGTTTTATTTTATTTTAGGTTAAATATCTGGAATGGATTTTCTTATACGGCTCACGCAATATTTCGTCCGTTGTTAGTGTTAGGAAATAATACAGAAAACAAATTGCAAAACTTGCAATCTTATTTTGCTTCGAAAAGTTCCCTAGGGAACGAAAATCAAGAACTTAAATTAAGGCTAGAAAAAGAAGAAGCGCGCATGGCCAATTATGATTCTTTGTTTATCGAAAATGAAAGACTAAAAGAAATTTTAGAAAGAAAAAGAGAAGAAATTTCAATGACAATCTCCGCTATTTTGTCTCAAACAAATCAAAGTTTTTACGACTCCCTTATTATTGATGTAGGAAAGAGTCAAAATATAAAAAAAGGAGATATGGTTTTTGGCCTAGGAAATATTCCCATAGGGCGAGTTGCCAATGTTTACTCAAATTCGTCCAAGGTAATTTTGTTTTCAACTCCCGGTGAAAAAACAGAGGTAATAATTTCTAGCAAGTCGATCGATCCAGAACAAATCGGGGGCACTTTTGTTGAGCTGATTGGACGAGGCGGAGGAAATTTTGAAATGATTTTACCTCGAGACTTCATTTTAGAAAAAGGGGATCAAGTCACAATGCCCGGAATAAATCCTTATGTGGTGGCTGTTGTGGAAACAATCATTTCCGATCCGCGCAATCCCTTCACCAAGGCATTACTCACCAGTCCAGTGAATGTACGAGAACTAAAATTTGTGGAGATAGAACGACAGAAATAATGAAATTTAAAATACAGAAAAAGCTTAAAAATAGCTTAGGAAGAGTTGGTGTTTTAGAAACCAACCATGGAGTTATAGAGACCCCAGCTTTTGTGGCAGTGGGGACGAAAGCGACGATTAAATCCTTAAATCCTGAACAGGTGCGTGAGGCTGGTACGCAAATAGTGCTTGGAAATACTTATCATTTATATTTACAACCAGGCGACGAAGTTGTTCGAGACGCAGGTGGAATCGGAAAATTCATGAACTGGAAGGGGCCAACCATGACGGACTCCGGTGGTTTCCAGGTTTTTTCTTTAGGTGTGGCCTACGGAAAAGATATTTCTAAAATCACTAAAATTACAGATCCATCACTTTTAATTCCAGAACGTTTTGATGATAGTGATGCGCCGAGATTAGCAAAAATCGGAGCGGATGGTGTTTCTTTTAAGTCCCATCTAGACGGTTCCATTCATTACATTACTCCAGAGAAATCAATTCAAATTCAACATAATCTTGGGGCGGATATAATTTTTGCTTTTGACGAATGTACTAGCCCGGCGGAAGACTTGCGTTATCAGGAAGAGGCGCTAGAACGGACTCATCGTTGGGCGGAGAGGAGTTTGAGAGAGCATCAAAAGCTGGAAAATCAAAAACAAGTTCGTTCTCAGGTCCTCGGCTCTCCTTCGCCTTCGGCTCGGCCAGACCATTCGCCCGAACATGTTTTTGATTTTCCTCAAGCACTTTTTGGTATCGTGCAAGGTGGGCGAGAAGAATCATTGCGAAAAAAATCTGCTAAAATTATTTCAGAAATGCGAGTCTTCTCTCCTTTGGGGAGGGCGGAGGGAGGGGTTGGTTTTGATGGTTTTGGTATTGGTGGTAGTTTTGCCAAGGAAGATATGTCTTCTGCGGTGAGGTGGGTGAATGAAATATTGCCCGAAGAAAAACCCAGGCACCTATTGGGTATAGGGGAGCCAGAGGATTTGTTTATGGGCATAGAGAACGGCGTAGATCTTTTTGATTGTGTTCTGCCCACTCGTTTAGGCAGAAACGGGACAATTTATACTAGAAAGGGAAAAATTATTATTACTAACGCAAAATTCAGAAACGATTTTGCTCCCATCGAAAAGGATTGTCAGTGCTACACCTGTCAGCATTACACCAAGGCTTATATCGCGCACCTTTTCCACGGGAAAGAGATGCTTGCCGGAACCCTATCCTCTTTGCATAATTTGTATTTTATTGTTAATCTAGTGGGGAGGATTCGACGGTCAATTTTAGATGATAATTTTTTTGAGTTTAAAAAAGAATTTTTAAGCGAATATCTTAAATAGTTTCATGTTTCAAAATTTTTTGCTAAAAAAAATGCTTCGCACTCAGGGTGTGCCGGAAGCGCAGATAGACATGTTTATAAAGATGATGGAAAAAAATCCGGAACTTTTTAAAAATATCGCTAAAGAGATCCAGGAGAAAACTAAGGGCGGCATGGATCAAACAGCCGCCTCCATGGAGGTAATGAAAAAATACGAAGCTGAATTAAGAAAATTAATTTAGCCAAAAAGAAGATGAAAAAGAAAAAGGCTAAAAAGCCGGGGAAAAATTGGAGAAAGTTTTGGAAGCTTGGAGTAGAGGAATTCAATACTCAATTTTTTGACGTGAACAAGGAAGGCGAGCTAACAGCCACTGAAGGCAATCATGTTTATAACTTAAGTAATTTAGCTCGCAAATATGGTACGCCCTTGCAAGTAATATTTCCGTTCATCATTGAAGATCGTGTTAAAGATTTAATCGGTTATTTCCAGGCTTACATTAAAATTTTTGGTTACAAAGGAAAATTCTTTTACCACTATCCAATGAAGGTTAACCAAAACAGAGAGTTTGTGCTTCCGGTTCTTTCTGAAGGCGCAAACCTGGAAGTGACCTCAGCCAACGAACTTTGGATAGTAAAAAAACTTTGGGAGGGGGAAAGATTTAACAGCAAAATTCGAGTATTATGTAATGGCCCCAAAACCGATCAGTACCTAGATTTAGTAGAGGAGTTAAGAGAGAAAGGCATGAACATTGTACCGATCATCGAGTCTCTTGAGGAAGTAGAAAGAGTTTCAAAATATAAAGGGGACGTGGGAGTGCGGGTAGATTTGGAAATTAGAGCAGATACTCATTGGGACAAAAAGTTTGATCGCTTCGGCCTTTCAGAAAAAGATGCTCTTAATTTAGATAAACTAAAAAATTTGAAGATTATGCATTACCACGTAGGTTCGCAAGTTAAAACCCAGAAAAGTATTTTAGATGGAGTAAAACATGGATTTAGTATTTATGCACAATTGCAAAAAACCCATCCATCTCTGGATACTTTGGACATTGGAGGTGGATTTGGTATTCCCTACGAAAAGAAAAAATTTTATACAGCCAAGGTTGTTTCCAGCAAGATTATTAAGACCCTAAAAAATTTGTCAGATAAGGCTGGAATCAAACACCCCAACCTCGCCGTAGAGTGGGGGCAGTATGTTGTTGCTCCTGCCCAGGTCACGATTTACAAAGTGCTTTCTAGAAAAGTTATACCTAAAGCAAATGCTAAAGTTTGGCAAATTATTGACGGTAGCTTTATTAATGATTTAAAAGACACTTGGGCTATTCATCAAAGGTGGTATGCTATTCCGGCAAACAATATGCACAGTAGACTGAGGACTGTTTGGCTTGCCGGTAGTACTTGTGATTCAGACGACAAATACACTGCTGGAGGAAATTATATTTTGATGCCAAAATTTTACGAAGACGAGGATCAATTTGTGGCTATCCTAGATACTGGCGCTTACCAAGACGGATTGGCCTCGCATCATTGTCTTTTGGCTGCACCCATGAAGATCGTTGCTCAAGGTGGAGTAATTAAAATAGCTCGCAAAAGAGAGAACGCTGATTCTATTGGAAAACTTTTTGGTTGGACAAACGGAGATCATAAATAAACATGAAAAAATCTCTTATTCTTCTTGTCTTTCTTTTGGGTTTTTTTCTAGTTGGGTTTTATTTTGCTAAAAGTCCGCAAAAAAATCCAACAATAGAGAACATAAAAAGTGTTGAAATAGCCGGACAAAATATAAAAATTGATTTAGCCCTAACAGCCGAAGAACGTTTTCGGGGTCTTTCTGGAAGAGAATCACTCAAGGAAAACGAAGGATTACTTTTTGTTTTTGAACGTGAAGGGGCGCATTCATTTTGGATGAAAGATATGAAATTTCCTATAGACATAATTTGGATTAACAAGGAGATGAAAGTAGTTTTTGTAAAAGAAAAAGCCTTGCCAGAATCTTACCCCGAAAGTTTTTCTTCCGAAAAAGATGCTAAATATGTTTTAGAGGTCTCCTCTGGTTTTTCAGAGAAAAATAACCTCAAGGTAGGAGACACTGTTCTGTTTGATTTTTAAAAAATTTATAGTATAATAGCGCAGGATCTCCTGTTGGATAGCTACTCCCCGATTTTGTTCGGGGGGAGGAAAGTCCGAACACACAGTCCTATTTATAGGATTAAACGTAGCGGGTAATACCCGTCGCCCGTGAGGGTAGGGTTGCGAACAGTGACGATGTCGATTTTGTTTGGTGCTTGCACTGAGCAGGGTCGAAGTGAAACGGCAAAATACCTACGCGTGTGCAAGATCGTGCCCTTCCGTAGCGGAGGGAGAATCGCTTGAGTCTGCAAGTAATTGCAGGCCTAGACAAATTGCTATCCTTCCTGACTTATGTTGGGGAGCACAGAATTCGGCTTATAGACAGGAGGTCACTAAATGAAAAATCCCCTTGCAAGAGGGGATTTTTCTGTAAAACTTGCATTTTTTATAAGAATATGCTATACTCGCTTTGTGAGTGTGAGGTTATTCTCACATTTTATCGTAACAACATAAGTGCCGCAAAAACACCCTTCGGGGTGTTTTTGTTTTTTAGATTTGATATAATATAAAGGGTTATTTAAGCTAATAAAATAGTCACTTATTAGTCTATTGACTTTATAACATATATATGATAAAATATGGGTATGGAAAATAAAAAATCTTTTGAGTTCGAGGTACTAGACGGTGAAGAGGCTCGAAAAAAGGTAGAGGCAGAGGAGCTCGCAAGAAAAGAAAAGTTAGAGGCCTTGCATAAAGCTGGAGAAGAGTATTTTAAAACTCCTGAGGGTGAAGCTTTGTTAAAAAGAAATGAAGGCGTGGAAATAGAATTTCCGGAGATGCAAAATAAAAAAACTGCAGAAGAAGCTCAAGCAGAAGAGCTCAAGAAAAAAATTGAAGGATTAATGTAATTATTAAATTAATTAATAAAATTTTATGGAAAAAGAAACACCAGAAGAGTATGTAGCCCGAGTGGAAAAAGAATTAAATCCCAAGGGGGAAGAAATAGAAGTCTCTTTCCCAGAGCATGAAAAATGGAAGAAAAACGTAGCTCAGCTAAAAGAGGAAAAGGAGGCATTTAAAAAAAAGCAGGAAGAAAGGCTTAAAGGAGGAATCGAAGAAGCTATAGAAAATGAAGGAGAATCTGATAAAAAAGAAGCTCAGGGATAATCACAGAAAACATACACACAAAAAACACCCGTTGGGTGTTTTTTGTGTGGTGGACCTAGCGAGAATCGAACTCGCGCTTCGACAATGCGAATGTCGCGTAATACCACTTTACTATAGGCCCTTTGTTATGGTGGACCCAAGGAGACTCGAACTCCTTACCTCCTCATTGCAAATGAGGCGCTCTACCAGATGAGCTATGGGCCCAGATATTTATTTTTCAACACGAACCTTTGCCCTTCTGTTGCCTTCACGAGACGCTACAGATGAGCTATGGGCCCAAACAATAAAATTATTCTATCTTATTTTGTTGATAATGCAAATTTTATTATTGTTTTTTCTCCAGTTTTTGCTAATATAATAGAAGTTCATTCATTAATTAAATACATTCCGGAGTAGTTTAAATACTTTGGAAAATTCCGGGGTAGCTCAGCGGTAGAGCGGTCGCCTGTTAAGCGATTGGTCGTAGGTTCGATCCCTACCCCCGGAGCTAGTGAACATTGTGCACTTTGTATACTTTTAAAAAAGGTGTAATATTTACATTATGAAAAATTTTGAAGATTCTATTACACGAAAAAATTTTGAAGAAGACACAAGAAAACTCGCCGCAAAACAGCAAAAAGAAGATGAAAAAGCCGCAAAACAAGAACTTGTTGAGGAGGAAGAAATAAATCCTGAGGAAGCAAGAAAAGCCCAGACAGAAAAAGAAAGGCTTGAACGCCCGCAAAATATTTTTGTAAATAAAAGGCAGCTAGATAAGTTGGAGAGGGAAAAAGAGCTAGAATTAAAGAGTGTAAGTCTTTATGGTAGGGTATTGATGCCTGGAGAAGAGGTCATTTTGGTAGATGAAAATATGAAAGAACACAAGGCAAGGTTTAAGGAGTTACTAAAAACGACGAAGGATGGAAGCGTAACTATTAAAGTTGTTTTGACTGAAACAGAATAATATTTCTTCGAACATTATTCCACACCCGGAGTCAAATAAGTTACCGTTGATATTTGTTTATGTTGTGGTATAAATAATTTAGTAATTTTGTTTTCTGTTCTTTAAAGCATGGGATGGGTGTAAAAATCTACAAAAGGAGGAAACCATGGAGACCTTAGTGATATGCGGGTGTTTTCTAGTTTCAGTCGGTTGCATCATTGCCTGTCTTTGGGCGGGTAGGTGTAGAGAGTGCGGAAGTCTAAATAATTGGCACACCGGCGGAAATCATGATAAATATTTTCGCCGAAATAGAGAAGAGGAATATTATATCCAGTGCCGCAAATGCGGACACCGAGAATAAAACCATTTGCGTCTTGAGGCAAGTGGTTTTTTTGTAGAGAATCGTAAATAATACTATTTAAACAAAACTAGATTAATATTGTTGACAAATTATTATTTGGTATAATAAAAAGGTATGAAAAAAAACACATTGTTTTTGCTCACTGGAGCAATCGTTTTTACATTATTAGTAAACGTGATTGATGTAAACTTTGCTTTGGCTTATTATGATTCTGGCTGTGGTCCAAATGGACCTTTCAGTGCCACTACTGGAAAACCTTGCGACACCAGTTCTGTTATTGTATGTCCGGCAGGTCACTTGTATAGCGCTTTTACCGGTCAACGCTGTAATTCATGGCAAAATGCGACCTCTGGTACAGCTACTAGTCAATTTCAAATTGGCTCAAGGGGGGAAAGCGTAAAGGCATTTCAACAAACGTTGGTTAACGCTGGTTATTCCTTAAAAGTTGATGGAATCTATGGTCCGATTACTGACCGCGCCGCCAAAAGTTATTATGCCGGTCTAGCAGTCTCTTTAGCCCAGGCGGATGGTTCTTCTTCTGTTTTGCCAGCTTCAGTTGCGACCCAAAATCAAATTGTCACAGAAACTTCTGCTTCCACTACCGATACCACTATTTCAGCGACTGTTCCTTCTGTGGACGTTCCTGCTACAACACCTGTTGTTCCGCCGGTTACCACAACCCCAAGTGAACTCACTTTTTCAGTTTCTGGTCCAAGATACCTTATTGCCAACCAAGAAGGAGTTTGGGTAGCCTCAGTAGGCAATAAAGGGCAAGGAACTCTTTCCTATTCAGTTAATTGGGGAGATGGAAACACCTCCTCAAGCGTACCCCAGTTTTTAGGTGTAGTTAATCCTCCAATTTTTACTCACTCTTATATCCTGAGAGGAGCAACTTATAATCCCGTGTTTACAGTTATTAGTAGTGATGGCCGCAGGGCAAGCACTAGTTTGAGTGTGACAATAACAGGCACCGATGTTGGTAGGTTAAATATTCAACCAGGCAAAAATGTGATTAGCGCAGGGGGGTCTGTTTCCTTGCAGGCAATGTATGATGGATGCACGAGTACCGACTTATCACTTTGTCCTGGGCCAGGGGCGTCCATTAAGGCAGTTAAAGCGATCTGGTCTTCAAGTAACCCGGAAATTGGCACAGTGGGGTATAAAAGTATTTGTCTTCCAAATACTATTTGTTCTGGAGAGCTTACAGCTGTGGCAAATGCTATTTCTAAAGGAATGACAATAATTATCGCAACGTATCAATCTCCATTAGGTCCAGTAACTGCTTGGGCTCCAGTCACCGTGAAATAAATTAATATACATTCTAACGAAAAATAGCCCCAAATCGGCTATTTTTCTTTAAATTTTCTGTTTACTTTTTGCTTATGTTGATGGAGTTTTTTACTCGTTAGGGGATTATGATATAATTTTTTTATCTATTGAATATATGAATTATAATATTTCAAAACACTTATCTTCAAACCATTGTGGTACTTGTCACGGAGAAGGGGATGGGTTCCGATGTCCAAAGTGCGGTCTAGTGGCAAAGTTTTTTGATCCTTCTCATTTTCGCGAGTGCAAAGAAAAATCCATGCTAGAAGTAAGATGTAAAAAGTGTGGAGAAGCAGAAAGCAATTGCAAGTGCCCCTAGCTTTATTCCTCACTTAGAAAATTTCTCCAATGAAAATCTTCTTGATTATTTTCTGCGGAGTGTTTTTTCAGTATTTCGATAGCTTTTTCTCCAGAAATATGCCCGAGTATTACATTTGTTTTGGGATCAACTACTGGGAAACCGTCAGTCGGGAAGTGCATGTCTACCTCCTTCCCATCTTTCCAGACGATGGAGACAACGTAGTAGTTTTTACCATTTTCATATTTAGTTGATTTATAATTCTGTATTCCGCGTGTTTTCGGTTGTTCAGTTTCTGGTTTTTCGAAAGTCATATTGGTATGTTAGCACCTAAAATTGGATGAGTAAACAAGTTAAATAATTGAGAAATTGACAGGATTTATTTCCTTGACAAATGCAGTATTTTATGGTATCTTTATTACGGTTGCACATTGAAGTTACGTTAACTTAACCATAAGCGAACTACTGCAAAAACATAGAAAGGGAGGTAGGATATGATAACCAAACCGTTGCTGCCGGAAGAGTCGCTGTCGCTGAAAAACGACGGAAGACTCGAGCTATTTTTCATCGGGACCGGGTCGGCCTTTGCCGAGACTCTTCATCAGACGAATTTTCTAATCGTGAAAGGCGATGTCCATATTCTGGTGGATTTCGGTATGACTGGCCCTGCGGCTCTGCGCCAGTCGGCTCGGCTCAAAGTGACCGACATCGAAGCATTGCTCCCGACTCACTCTCATGCCGACCACATTGGCGGCATTGAGGGGATCGCTCTTCTCAACAGGTATGTTGGGATTCCCTTCATGAAGAAGGAAAAGGTGAAGATGATCATCACGGAGGATTACCAACGTATCCTTTGGGATCGGTCTCTTCGAGGGGGCCTCGAACATAACGAAGAAGAAGTCACGGAGCACAAGTTGCTTTCCTTCGGCGACTATTTCAAGATTTTTCGTCCGAGATGGAAGCAGCAGATGCCGAGGGAGATTCACGAGATCGACTTCGGCGGATTGCACATCGAAATGTTTCGCACGAAACACACCCCGGACTCCGCTCCCAGCTGGCAGGAATCTTTTGTCAGCTACGGACTTTTCATCGACGGACACGTTTTTGTGTCTGTCGATACCAGGTTCGATCGGGAGCTTGTCGAGTTGTATGCTTCACGGTCATCAGTCATGTTCCATGACGTGCAGTTTTTCCCGGGCGGGGTGCACGCCTCGCTCGCGGATCTCAAAACACTTCCGTCCGAAGTCAAACAGAAGATGCTCCTCATGCATTATGGGGACAACTTCAGAGATCAGGACATCTCTGACTTCTCAGGTTGGACTCAGCCGGCGGTCCGGTATATCATGGACCTCTGGTCTTAGGTTCCAATAATCAAGCCCCACAAAGAAAAGTCGTATGGCTTCCTTTGTGGGGCTTTTCTTTTTTCTAGCAGAAAAATGATGGGGTTGCTATAATAGAATAATGTTTCGCAAACTTTCTTCGGTGTCCTATTTTAGAAATTTCATTTTTGGAGTAGAGGATGGTGTGGTGTCTACGGTTGGTTTGCTGTCTGGGATAGCAGTAGCTAATATTCCCCGAACAACTATCCTTATTACCGGAGTTGTTTTAATTTTTGTTGAAGCTGTTTCTATGGCAGCCGGGAGTTTTTTGTCTGAGTCTTCTGTAGAAGAATACAATAATCACCGCGAAAAAATTTCAAAAAGCACTTTTATTTCTGGCGCTATAATGTTTTTTTCTTATTTCATTGCTGGCTCTGTTGTTTTATCTCCTTATATAATTTTTTCTGTTTCTGGGGCACTAAAAATATCTATTCTTGTTTCGATTTTATTGCTTTTTGTTCTTGGGGTTACTGGCGCGAAAATATCAAATATTAATATTTTTAAAAGCGGGTTAAGAATGGTTGTTGTGGGTGGCATAGCCATAATTGTTGGACTTCTGGCAGGGAGCTGGATTTCTAGCATACAATAAATAACTTTTTCCAAGAAATTTGAGTATCCTTAGGCCTATGCTATAATCAAGATATTACAAGTCTAATATCTTATTCTGTATGATTACAAAAAAATTTTTATGGTTAGCTGCTTTTGTTTTTCTTGTGATTGGTTTTTTTGCCGGTCAATATTTTGGTGTTATCCCGGTATTTGCCAGTGACAATGACCATGATGGCATGATTGACTCAAAAGACACCGATGATGACAATGACAATATTCCTGACGTAGATGATAAGTATCCATTTGATTACGATAATGATGGGATAGGTGACAAGGATGATACCGAAGACAATAGTGCCGATGAAAAAGAATTGTTGGAGGATGAAGGTGATGAAACAAGTAAAGAGGAAATTAAAGATGAAGTAAAAAAAGATGATACCGGCGGTCCCGTCTCCTCCATCACTGTTTCCGGAACTGGCAGTGCGGTAAGCTGGAAAGTGGACGGATACTCAAAAAGTGGATTTAAAATTGTTTGGTCAAAAAACAGCAAACCAACCTACCCAACCAGAGAAGGTGACAAGTATATTTACTTGTCCGATCCAAGTAGTCGAAGTACAACCCTGGATGCTTTTAGTGGATCAGGCACTTATTATGTAAGGGTTTGTGAATATCTTGGTGGCGCTTGTGGAATCTATTCGAACCAGATAGAGGTTGGGCTAACTGGAAATGATACTAAACCAACATCTCCCGTTTCCTCCATCACTGTTTCCGGAACTGGCAGTGCGGTAAGCTGGAAAGTGGACGGATACTCAAAAAGTGGATTTAAAATTGTTTGGTCAAAAAACAGCAAACCAACCTACCCAACCAGAGAAGGTGACAAGTATATTTACTTGTCCGATCCAAGTAGTCGAAGTACAACCCTGGATGCTTTTAGTGGATCAGGCACTTATTATGTAAGGGTTTGTGAATATCTTGGTGGCGCTTGTGGAATCTATTCGAACCAGATAGAGGTTGGGCTTTAAAAAGATACCAAAATTAATTTATGGAAAGAAAATACATAATTATCTCAGCAGTAGTTCTGGCGGTAATCGCAATTACGGTTGCTATTCTTCGGTCGCCGGAAGATGAATGGTTGTGTAAAGATGGTGTCTGGATAAAACATGGCAATCCAGCTGGAGAACAGCCAATTACAGGATGTGGTAGCACAGATTCAATCAACAATGGTATAGCTTGTACGGAAGAGGCCTTGATTTGTCCCGACGGTTCGGCGGTAGGGCGTACTGGCCCAAATTGTGAGTTTGCTCCTTGTCCGAAAATAAATAGTATACTCTCCCCGGAGGAAGCAAGAGTAATTGCAGAAGAGTCGTGCATTAAGGGAGGAGAAGCACTAGCAAATGGAATTTATAATGAAAGTTCAAAAACCTGGTGGTATGAAGCCAATTTAAATTCTGTGCGGGAAGGGTGTGTTCCTGCTTGCGTGGTAGATGATGAAGCAAAGACAGCTGGAATTAATTGGCGTTGCGTGGGTTTGAAATAAGACAAAAATAATTATTAATTAAAAATTATAAAAATATTTAGAATATGGATAAATTAAAGTTTGCGCTACTCTCAATAATTGTCTTAACCATTTTAGGTCTTCTTGGTTATTGGGCTGTTTCTACAATACAAACAGGGACTGAATATCAAGCAGTTCAGGAATTAAAAGATCTTCGGGCAGAAAATGAAAGTCTTAAAATAGAGGTAGCAAGTCTTGAAGAAGAGGTTCGCACACTTGAATCCCAAATCCCACAGGAAACAACGGAGGAAGTAGAAGTTCCAACTGAAACAACTAAGCCAACGACTACTTATAAAAACCAGACTCTTATCGATGAATTGCAAAAGCTTGTAGACGGAAATATTTTAATGAAACTTGGTTCAAGTGGCACAAGGGTTGGAACAGTACAGAAGTTTTTGAACACTTACAACAATACTTCAGATAAAATAGACAATGATTACGGTCCGGGTACAGAAAAAGCGGTAAAAGATTTCCAAGAAGACCAGGGCTTGACTGCTGATGGCCAGGCGGGGAAAGGAACCTTTAGTAAAATGGTTGACTGGCTCAAGAAACAAGGATAAATTATTATAAGTAATTATTATTAGCCCCTACGTAATGTCGGGGCTCCGATTCAAAAAGCGTCGGAGTTAATTTTATAAAAAATTATGGAAGAAAATAAAAATGTTGAGGTTGGAGAAAAAGGTAGTTCAGCAAGCAAGGCAGACAATAAAACTATCATGGGAGTGCTTGCATATATTGGCCCCCTAGTTATCGTCTCTTATCTAATGGCGAAGGACGATCCTTTTGTTAAGTTTCACATCAAGCAAGGGCTGATTTTGGTGGTGATTGAAATATTGATCTGGATTTTAGGTTCAATGTTTTGGCATTTTTGGGAGGTAATTCAACTCCTGAATCTTGCTGTTATTATTCTCTCAATTATTGGTATCGTGAATGTAGTGCAAAAACAACAAAAAGAACTTCCTGTTGTTGGGCAGTTCTCAAAATATTTTACCTTTTAAGGTTAGTTCTTATGTAAAAAAACCACCATTTGGTGGTTTTTTAATTTTGGGGTATATTGAAAATGAGTTTGCTATTTGACAAAAGGAGGCGCCAATGCAATATATGCCGAATCCCCACATGGAAAGGGAATTTAATTGCCTCAATTGCAATCTGCTATATGAACATCACACGATCTGTGAGACATGTATATTCACTAGAAAAATCAACATCTGTGGGCAATTTTACCCCATCTCAAGTAGTGGGAAAGGAGGCGCGAATGCAGGGACGGAAAGCTTCTCTAGGAACAAGAAAGATTACAAAAAGTGCCGCCTGGTATTTTATAAGGAATGTTTTGTTAGGCAAAAGGGAGGAGGGAGAAGATGTCGAGATACGGGAGCGAGTGGAATTATCACCACTTAACGCCAAGATGTCGTGGGGGGAGGAAGGAGAAATCAAATCTCCTTCGCCTAAATAGGAGAAGGCACGAGTTTTGGCACTTTATCTTCGGCAACAGAACGTTGCCGGAGGTAATATGTCTCTTGTATCAACTAGTTAAGAAGTCAAGACGGTGGTGGAGGCAGCTTTCTCCGCCTAAATCAAAACGTCGCAAGGAAAAAAGAAAGTGGGGGTTTTTTCAGCTGGTGACGAAGATCCATGACTACTGGTCCTTCGTCTTCGGCGACAGGACCATTGAGGAGGTGCTTAGCATTCTGGTGCGTCTCAGGAGGATAAAGATTAGTCAGGGAGCTCTTTGACACCCACCAAGGAGTTATAAGGAAGCAAAGAAGGGAGGAAACATGGAAAGTAAGTGTATAGGGTGTGACAAAAGCCTGGGGGGTGTCCAAAATGGACACACTGCAGGTGGCCTTTGCGAGGCCTGCTCCCAGAAGTATCTTGGGATGGCGGGGTTGAAGATGGCCCCGGAAGGACATTTTGAGATTAAAGAAAAGAAGACCTCAGGGGCGGCTGGAAGGTTTTTAAACTTCCTCCGAAACATAGTCGGCGGTCGCTGACCAAAAAATATCAAATGTAAAGGGTGGCTCTGGCCACCCTTTTTCTTTTTCCCCTGTTTTACCATAAATTTGTTGACTTTGAAAATTTGTAGGATTATTGTTTGATTAATAAGTTGTTTTTTATTATTAATAATTTTTAAATAATATGAAAAGACTTTTATCTATTGTATTTGTTTTAGTTTTTGTTTTATTTGGTTTAGCAGATAGTGCCAGGGCAAAGGTTCCTCCATTAGTAATTAATGAGATTGATTATGACCAACCGAGCACAGACACCGCGGAATTTATTGAGTTGAAAAATGCTGGAGACGGAACAATTAACTTAGACACCTTTGAACTTCGTTTTATTAATGGTTCAGGGGGAGGAGCAGTGGTCTACAAAACTATTGATTTGCCCGATTTTGATTTAGGGTCTGGAGATCATTACGTTATTTGTGCTAATTCCGCTACGGTTGCTAACTGCGATTTAGATTCAAATCCTGACACAAATTTTATTCAAAACGGTGACCCAGATGCCATTGCTTTGTTTTCTGGGGAAACAATTATTGATACTGTGAGCTATGGAGGAGATGTTCCAGGGTATACCGAAGGATCTGGAACGATAACTGATGATGGTGGAGCTGGCCAGGACAACATGGGGATTTCTCGATACCTGGACGGACAAGATACGGGTGATAACTCTGCCGATTTTGCTTATATGTGTATTACTCCCGGGGGTGAGAATACTTGTGATGCACCACCGGTTGATGCTGACAATGACGGGGTTCCGGATTCAAGCGATAATTGTCCACTTGTGGCCAATGCAGATCAAGCAGATGCAGATGGCGATGGAATAGGGGATGCTTGCGATAATTGTGTGGATGTTGCCAACCCTGACCAAGCAGACGAAGACCAAAATGGGATAGGTGATGCTTGCGAGGTTCCAGTAGACACGACAGACCCTACAATTGTTTCGGCCATTAGTACAGACCCAAACACAGTTGAAGTATTATTTGATGAGGAATTGCAAAACAATCCACCAAGCTCAGACTTTTTTGATTTCAAGGCCCGTGTCGGTCATTATCCTCAAATAGACGATTTTGATGTATACAATAACAAGAGCGGAGAAGAAAGAGGCAGTCTCCTTTCTTATGGGATAGAGAGTGTTAGTTATGAAGATAAAAAAGTAACAATTGTTCTTACAAATCCGATATTAAAAGGAGACAATCCCTGGTTGTATGTTTATCCAATAGAAAATAGTCTTGTTGATTTAGCCGGCAATTATTTTAATGGTGGAAATAGTTATAATATGGCAATTGAAGTTGAAGAAGAGGAAGAAAAATCTGACAGGCCGAGTGCCAGTGGTGGAAGATATCCTCGTTTTCCGGACCCAACAGAAATTCCTGGGTGTGGCCTAGAGACAACAGGTTTTAGCGCTATCACCGGAGAATCATGCGAAACAAATATTCCCCATGAAGAAGATCTGCTTGTTTCCCCAAATTCTCAAGAACAAGCTGGCCAGGTTCTGGGAGCAGAAAAATACGTTTTTACAATGTTTTTAAAAAGAGAACAGCCTCCGTATTCAAAAGGAATTCAGGCAAATGAAGTATTAGAATTGCAAAAATTCTTAAATAAAAATGGTTATGAAAGCGGTCCAGAGGATGGAAAATTTGGGCCGATAACCGAAGGAGCGGTAATACGTTTTCAGTTGGCGAATGGTTTAGTGGGGGATGGAATTGTGGGTGAACTTACTCGTGCAGTGCTTAATAAATAAAAGAAAAAACGCCCCGACCTAGATCGGGGCGCGATATGCGTTGCGTGATGATTATTTACCGGGGATATCCTGTTCGGATACCCCGTTCTTCTCGCTCCACACGAGATAGTGGATTACCTCTCCCGGCAGGGGTGCCGGGGGGTCGTAGAACTGCGTGCCCGCGGAAGGGACAGTCGCGACCAGATTCCAGGGCCCGTCAGGAGTCAACGACCGGTAGACCAAGTATCCGTCCACAGGACCAATACCGCTGCCACACGGGACCTCAGCCGTCTGCTCTACCCAACTTCCCCCTCCCGTGTTCATCATCAGGAGAGTCACGGGTGGCTTTTCCGTGCACACTGGTGTTAGAGGTGACGGAGAGCACGGTGTGGTCATCGTGTTCCCATAGAGGGGAACATTCTTGACTTCTACAACGTGTTCCGTTCCGTTCACTAGACCGGTGATTTGGAGAGGAGATGTCGCATTCGGGACGATCACCCCGTTGTGCCACACTTCTGTGTGGTCCAAGCGAGGATCGTATTCACCCGGGCTCCAATTGATGTAGACGCTGGAGTTGTCAGCCCATCCCGATACCGACGGCGGATTTACATCCGCGTCCCAGTATTCGAAGCGGTAGAGGTGGATTCCCTCTACGGCGACCGAGCTGGAACTTACGAAGTAAATCCGCAAAATCGCGGGTCCGGTTGTTGTGCACTGCCGGAGGTCCAGCGTAACCCAGGTCGTTGCCATTGACCCGGAGTACGCGGGGATACCGCGTAGTCCGGTCGGAGGTGCATCCAAACTGGTGGATGTGCTCATCGTGTAGTTGTACCCGGGGCTAAGCACTCCCCCGACCGACGTGACTTCACTCCAGCTGTCTCCTCCATTGAAAGAGACCTGGATGATGAAGCCGTCGTATCGAGGTTGCAATGCCCACGACATTTGGAAAAATGCCATGGACATCTCGCTCACTTCGAAGCTGTGACCGGAGCTCGAGCCGACCTGCAGAACGTTGTGAGACCTGACGGGAGGATTTTGCAAATAGAACTTTCCCGTCCTGTTTTCTGAGTTCCAGACGGTAGTCCAGTCGTAGATGGTGTCCGTGTCGGACGACCATGTCTGGCATGCCGTGTTGTTCGGGCTGGAGGAGGAGTTCTCCATCCAGCTGAAGTTGTCCTCGCAATTCGTGCTTGCGTCCGGGACGTCCGGTCTGTCCAGCGCGCAAAGGCCGACGCAGGCGAGAAGGATTGCCAAAACCACGACCAAATTATTCTTTTTCATCGGTTCCTCCGTTTTTTTATAGGACATCTCTAATGGACACGCACTGTGCGGTCTATAGGATGTCCTTTATTTTGAAGAACTATATTTTCAACGAAGCCTTAACGGACTTCGTGGCATTATTGTATTACAAAGCACAACAAATGTCAATACTAAAAAAATACAAATAATTTATTTATAAACATAAGGGCTTGACATTTTTTTGACAATAGTAGATAATGCAAGCTAGATAAGTTCTAAAGACAAAGCCATAAAAAACTAACAAATAGTGGCATAAAGTGTCTTTATTCTTTTGTTTATAAGTTTATTATTAAAGGTCAAAATTAATTATTAGTTAATACAATCCCGGCAGTAGAGCAGAGCTCACTACGGGACAAGAAAAAAATATATGAAAAAGTTTAAAAATATATTTCGTGGTTTATTGGTCGTAGCGCTTGCTTGTGCAAGTATTTTGCTTCCTACTGGAGCAGTTTTTGCTGCCGACAATGAAAGCATTTCTTTGCCGGGTTTTGACGTTCGCGGAATGGTGAATGACGGAGCAGACATTTTTGCTTCTCCCTTCAACAGCCCCCCAATGGTTTTAACCGTTGACATACCTAGCGACAGTTTCGATGGTCACACAATTATGACCGGAGATGGTGTTTACGGTATGTTTTTTGCCGGTGATTATCTTTACGTCGCTGCCGGCCTAGGAGAGAGTTTGGACAAGAGTGCCCTCGTAGAAGAAAAGGGTGTTCTTCCAACCTTTATCAATTCTGGTGGATTACAGGTTTTTGATAGAAACATGGACAGTGTTTCTCCTTTCTATGGTTACCCGGATTACACTTATAGCAAGGTTGTTGTAAATAGTGACGGAGTAGCTTTTGTGGCTTATTTAGATGAGTCCTGGAATCCATGGATGGAAGCAGTTTCCTATGCTGACCCTTCCAATCCAACTTCTCTTTCTGACACAAATCTGCTTGCCTCTTCTGTTGTTGATATTGTAGATGCTTCTATTTCTGGAAATTATGCCTATGTGGCTATTGGTGAAGGTGAAGGAGGATCAGTAAATATTGTGGATATCTCTAATCCTGTCGAGGTTTCTGATTTTAGAGAAGGAGCTCCTTCTGGTATTTATGTGGTTGGAGTTTACCCAACCTCATCAGGTGTTACTTCTGTTACTGCCAACGGAACCATGATGTATGTCGGCCATGACAGCGAGGTAGACGTAGTGGACGTTTCTAATCCAGCTAGCCCGGTGTTTTTGTCAACCATTTCTACTGGCGCATTGGTAAATGACTTAGCGGTAGATGATAGTTATCTTTATGTTGCCAACGTAGATGGCTTAAAGATTTATTCTGCCTCAGCATCAGTGCCTACATTTGTTGAAAGAGTTACTCCTGTCTTGGATACTCCGGTAGGAGAATTTCTTGCCCCCACAGAAGGTACAGCTGTATCTTTAGATGGAGATTATATTTATCTAGCGACCAGCAACGGAGAAAATAACAGTGAAATATACAAAATTAAAATGGTGGTTATCACTCTAAACGGAGATAATCCACAGACCGTTGAATTGAACGAAGGTTATGCCGAACTTGGCGCAACAGCCAGCGATGGTTCAGAAATTGCAATTGATACTTCTGACTATGTTGACGCTATTGGTTCTTACACTATTGTCTACACTGCACTTGATGGTGACAATAATCCAGGTCTTAGCGTTAATAGAACAGTGAAGGTTGTTGATACTATTGGTCCGGTTATTACTTTAGTGGCACCAAATCCTCAAACTGTTTTGGTAAATACTCCTTATGTTGAATTGGGAGCAACTACCGACGATGGTTCGTTGGTTCAAATTGATGCATCCGGAGTAGATACCTCAACTCTTGGTTCTTACAATGTTTTTTATGACTCGATTGATGCTTCACTTAATCCTGCCGAACAAATTACTAGAACAGTAAATGTGGTAGCTGCCGTGCAGACTATCAATGCTTCTGCTGGTGAGGGCGGTTCAATCAGTCCTACTGGCGCAGTGGTAGTTGAGGAAGGAGGAGACATGGCTTTTGACATTACTCCGGACGCAGGTTATCACATTCTTGATGTGTTAGTTGACGGTGTTTCGGTTGGCGCAGTTGCCAGCTACACCTTTACTAATGTTATTGCTGGCCACACTATTGATGCCAGTTTTGAAGTTAATCCAGAAACCTATACTATTACCACCTCTGTTAACGGTCATGGCATGATTGATCCTTCTGGAGAAGTAGTTGTTGAAGCAGGAAGCGATCAAACCTTTACTATTACGCCTGCTTCTGGTAATCGCATAGCTGATGTCTTGGTTGACGGAACATCTGTTGGCAAGGTTTCTAGTTATACCTTTACTGAGGTAATGGCTAATCATACGATTCAAGTTAATTTCTCTTCTGCGGGTGGTGGCGGTGGTAACGTTAACCCTCCAGAGAGAAGTGAAATTCCTGGCTGTGGTACTAGCACCGATGGTTACAGTTATCTAACTGGCGAATCCTGTGCATTAAATATTCCACATGAGGAAGGTCAAGTGCTTGGTTCGGATAAATTCTTTTTCACTCTCTTCTTGAGAATGAATAGTGCTCCTTATCCAACCGGTGCTTACATGAACGAAGTAATGGAGCTTCAAAAATTCTTAAACCGAGATCCGTACAACAGCGGACTTGTAGTTGATGGAAAGTTTGGACCGTTGACTAACGCTGCGGTTATCAAATTCCAATTAGCTAATGGCTTAGTAGGTGATGGGCTTGTTGGTCCGCTTACTCGAGCAGTATTGAATAAATAACAATTATTCTTTAGTCGAAAAACAAAACCCCGCCTTTACCCGCACACCTAAATAAGTGTCAGGGTTTACAGGTGGGGTTTTGTTTTGATTTCCACCTTTTTTTTGCTATAATTGGGCTATGAAAAAACACATTCTTTTTGGTTTGATGTTAATTATTAGTTTTTGTGTTTTAACGGCTAATCCCTTAATCGCCCAAGCAGATGTTTTTTTTGATTGGGCAAAACAAATGGGTGGGGGAAGTGCGGATGTTGGTAATTCCATCCAAATCGATTCCGATGGGAATGTATACACTACGGGATATTTTC
>CAYTSO010000002.1:74378-127613 GCA_964440545.1 uncultured Candidatus Saccharibacteria bacterium
TGCTGATATTTTTATTTCCAAACTTGACGCTTCCGGCGATTTTGTCTGGGCAAAAAAAATTGGTGGAACAACCAGTGATTATGGGTATTCTATCCAAATCGATTCCGATGGGAATGTATACACTACGGGATATTTTCAAGGTACCGCTGACTTTGATCCCGGGGCTGGTACTTACAATTTAACCTCAGGAGGAGCTGATGATATTTTTATTTCCAAACTTGACGCTTCCGGTAATTTTGTCTGGGCAAAACAAATAAGTGGAGGCGGCAATGATTATGGACGTTCAATTCAAATAGATTCTGATGGAAGTGTATATACAGCGGGTGATTTTCAAAATACTGCTGACTTTGATCCTGGGGCGGGAACCTACAACTTAACTTCAGCTGGAGGTGCTGATATTTTCGTTTCTAAGCTAAATCAGATTGAAATCCCTATAATTGACACCATTACCGCCACCTCCCTAACCCGAAACACTGCCACCCTAAACGGTGAAATAACCGACACCGGAGGAGCAAATGCAGACGAAAGGGGATTTGAATATGGTTTAGACACTAGTTACGGAGAGACAGTTTCTGAATCTGGTTCCTTTGGTGCAGAAACCTTCTCTCTATATGTAACTAACCTAGAATGCGGTACTACTTATCACTACCGAGCTTACGCTACCAACATCGCTGGCACTGGCTACGGAAATGACGAGACCTTTACTACCGCTAGTTGTGTTATTAGTACTGGTACTGCTGGATCTTCTAATTCAACTGAAGAAACCAATACCGAACCAAACCCACCAGTTACTGAAGAAACAACTACTCCTGCCATTACCACCACTTGTTCTCCTTACTTAACTACTTACATCAAATACGGAGCCCAGAACGATCCAGTGGAAGTAAAGAAACTCCAACAATTCCTCAAAGACCACGAAGGCTTCGCCAATCTAACCGTAGACGGTATCTATGGTTTCAATACCTTCCTTGCAGTCAAACAATTCCAAGCTAAATACTGGCAAGATGTTCTAACTCCTTGGAAACTAACCGAAGACAGACCAACTGGCTGGGTGTATTTGACCACTACGAAAAAGATTAATGAGTTGCAGTGCAGTTTAACAAAGAATCAGTAGGGAGCAGAATTCAAAAGGTTTGTATTTTGATAACAGGAACTCTGCCTTTACAAATTAGGTTCTATTTGTTATAATAAATATATGTTTAAATGGCTTAAGAAACATTTTGTTCCGCACGAAGAAAACGAACATCGTCCTCATGCCCTGCGCACAAATAGTATCCGCAATATTGTGGCGATTGTTATCTTTTTGGAAATTTTTACTTTTTTAATTCCTGTTCTAACACGCATAAACATGGAAGGAGGCATGGCAGCTGTCTTGCCGGCTGTTTTGTCGGCTTTTACCAACGAAGAAAGGCAATCTCAAAATCTTTCAATCCTTAAAGTTAATCCAACCTTGAATCAAGCAGCCGAAATGAAGGCAAAGGACATGGCCACCAATGGATATTTTGCCCACACTAGCCCGGATGGAAAGACTCCGTGGTACTGGTTGGAAAAAGTGGGTTATGAATATCAATACGCCGGCGAAAATTTAGCCATTAATTTTTATGACTCCAGAGATGTGACAAATGCTTGGATGAAAAGTCCCACCCACAAAGCAAATATAGTAAAAGGGCAATATACGGAAATTGGCACGGGCATAGCAAATGGTACATATCAGGGCAGAGAAACAATTTTTGTTGCTCAAGTTTATGCGAACCCACTTCCTAAAAGTGTAAAAAATAAACTGGTAGCAATAGAAAATAAACCTGAGGAAAAAACAGGGGCTCTGGTCACAGAAACGACTGACGTGCTTGGTGCAGAGGCCACTATTGAAATAGGGGAAAACGCAGATGTTTCCATTGAGTCAACCCCGGAACCTGTCTTATGGCAAAAATTATTTGCTTCTCCTCGCAATACCATGAACGCAATCCTGCTTATTATCTTTTCAATAATTGCCATAACCTTGCTTATCTACACAATCATTAAAGCAAGACAATACCATCTTGATTTAATAACCAATGGATTAATCGTCTTGGCCATCTTGGGAGCAATTTTTGTTGCCAACTATTATCTCAGCAATAGAAACATGGTAATCACTCAGAGCCTAGATTACTCTTACGAAAACAACTAGAGTTTTTATATAATTTTTATTTCTCCTTCTTTGTTGCCAGCCATTATGTAGTCTGCTACTTTGTTTTCTACTATTTCCTCAATGGCGCGTTTGATTGGACGAGCACCGAATTCTGGGTCAAAACCGGCAGAGGCTATTTTGTCTATCAGAGCATCGGTTATTTGCAAATTTATTTTTTTATCCTCAAACAATCTTTCCTTAAATTCATTTAACATAAGAGCGGAAACTTTTTTTACCTCGATTGTGTCTAGCGGTTTAAAAAGAACAACACTACTAAATCTATTCAAAAATTCTGGGGCAAAAATTTCTTGGCGGATTAAATTGTCCAGCAGGACTTTTTTCTCAATCGTTGGATTAGCAGAAATGTCAGTACTTCCTGCGTTTGAGGTGGCAATAATAATAGCGTCCTTAAAACTGGCAACCCTGCCATTTTCGCGAGTGAGTCTTCCTTCGTCCAGTACCTGTAAAAGTAAATGATGGATGGTTCTGTTGGATTTTTCCAGCTCGTCGAAAAATACAAGAGAAAGAGGATTTTCTTCTATCACGCTTCCGAGTCTATCAGAAAATAAGCTTACGGAGCCTGGAAGAGAAAACTCACTCATGTCAAAACGAATCATCGCATTTTTGTGACCAAAATAGCTTTCCGCTAATATTTTTGCCGTATATGTTTTACCAACGCCAGTAGGTCCTAGAAACAAGAATGAGCCAGCGGGCTTGGTTGGATCAGCGACGCCAGTGCGGAGGCGCCTCAAGGCTTCAGATACATCTTTTACTGCTTCATCTTGCCCGATTATTTTATTTCTCATTTTTTCTTCTAAGCCCAATAGCACTTTTCTTTCATCTACTCCCATGGTGCCAATTGGCATGTTTGTTTTATCAGAAATTATTTGGCGCACGTCTTCCACTTTTATTTTTTTATTTAAAGAGCGAAGTTCTTCCAGAACGAGCAAAGATTTTAAGGGCTGAGGCTGGTTGCCGATAAAACGATTTGAAAGATTTACAATTTCTTCTAAAACACCTTGATCTACTTTAATTTTATTCAAGGACGCGTTGTTTTTTAGGATGGCCAAAGTGTCTTTGTCGTTTGTTGGTTCGACATTGATTTTTTCAAATTTTGAAAGAAACTCAGGATAATTTTTAAGCACTTGGTCGTAATTGGTAAAATCCGTCGTGGCAATGATGTTTAAATGAGGCATCACCAAATATTTTGAAAGTCTCTCGTAGAGAACCGGGTATTCGTGGATATTTTCTAAAACTATTGTAATATTCTTTGCCTTGGCAGCTTCTGTCATGGCCATGTCAAAATCAACTTGGTTTAATCCCTCAAGATCCAATTCAACAACCCTGTGGTGACGAATGCCAGGGAAGGAAAGTCCGGATTGTCCGAGACGTCCTAGTTGGGAAACAACTACCGATTTTCCAACTCCAGCTTCGCCAACCAGAAGAACATTGTGATTAGTTTCTTTTGAAAGCCCGCGTTCAATCATGCGCAAAGTTTTTTCTTTACCGTAAAGCTCAAGCGAGGAAGGAGTGATTACGTCATGGCCATGTCTATTTAGTAAAAAAGTATTGCCATAAGATAAAAAGGCACCAAAACTCGGTAGTTTCTGTAAATATTCACTGCTTATTTTTAAAGGAATAAAAAAGAAAATTGGAAAAGTTAGAAGAACAATAAAGGTAAAAACCAGTCCCAAAGCAATAAAAATAATTCTAGCTACAAAACCCAGAATTCTAGAAAAAATCACAAAGACAATTTTTTCCGGTATGCCCAAACGAGATTCTTTTCCAATGGTATCATTTTCCCATGGGCTAAAAAGCGTGCGTAGGAGCAGGGGAATAGAAAAAGCGTTATATGCGTAAATTACTAAGTTTTTCCAAGATTCTAGTCCAGGGTGCATGGAATTATTTTAACATATATAGTTTAAATAAGTATACAAAAATCCGTTTGTAATTTTTGGATATTTAGCTTATAATATGAATGCTTATCAATTAACTAATATTTTTATGGCAAAAAGAGGAACAACGCTAAGTCCAAAGAAGAAGTCAAGACGTTCTCACAAAACCAAAAAACGCCTTGAAATTAAAAGGCAGATGTTGGCAAAAAAGTTAGCGCGCAGGAAATTAAAAAAATAATTTAAAAAGGAATGCAAAAAATAAAGGAAAACAGCATTTGGATTATTAGCGCAGTGTTTTTAGTTTTTTCTCTACTCTTTTTTCTTTCAGCTCAAAATTTTACTAATCGGGAAAAGTACGTTGAAGTGAAAGGTTTGTCGGAAATGATAGTGAAGGCAGATGTGGCTATTTGGTCCATTACTTTTGACGTAAAGACGAACGATATTGATTCGCTTTATGCGAACATTGATAAAGATACTAAAACAATCACGTCCTTTTTAATTAGTAAAGGTTTTGATTCTTCTGAAATTAATGTTGCTCCAGTTAATATCTATCAAGATACCTACAAAGATGCGCTGTTTCGATACAATTCAAGTACTCAACTTTCTGTTTATACAAATAAGGTTGATTTAGTTAAATCTGCGTCTAAGGAAACATTACTCCTGGTAAAAGAGGGAATTACAATGAGTCAAAATTATATTACTTTTGAATTTTCCGATATCAATACTATTAAGCCACAAATGTTAGCGGAAGCAATAAAAAACGCCAAAGCATCAGCTGAACAATTTGCCAAAGAATCCGGGTCTCGTCTGGGAAAAGTTTCGCGTGGAAATCAAGGAGTTTTTGATATAAGCGAAAAGGATCCAGGATCCCCAGAATATAAAAAAATTCGAGTAGTTTCTACGCTTAGGTTTCTTTTGAATTAAAATTTTAGCGATAAATGTCTCTAGAAAAAAAATCAAAAAAATCAAAAAAAACCGAAAAGATTGTAATGGTTAGTGGAGGTTTTGATCCGGTACACATAGGACACGTGCGCATGTTCCACGAAGCTAAAGCATTAGGAGACAAGTTGATAGTTGTGATAAACAATGACAACTGGTTAAAACTAAAAAAAGGATACGCTTTCATGCCGGAACATGAAAGAAAAGAAATTATCGAGGCATTTGGTCCAGTAGACGAAGTGTTATTTACTGGACATTCGGAGAATGCCGAGGATATGAGCGTTTGTGAGGAATTACGCAAAATCAGACCACACATTTTTGCCAATGGTGGGGACAGGAAACCAGACTGGGACCCTGTACCGGAAGTTGCTGTATGTGAGGAGCTTAACATTGAGATAGTATATAATGTCGGGCACGGCGGGAAAGTCCAAAGCTCTTCTGATCTCGTAAAAAAAGCCCGCCGGCATAAAATTAACAAAAAGAAAAAATAAGGCTTGTCCCGTATTAAATTTCACCAAAAAATAAATGACCAATATTATTAACAATTTAAAATTTTAATACTGGGATGTTACCTGCTAAAAAAATTATTGCTTTTGATCTTGATGGAACACTTACGGTAAGCAAGTCGCCGATAACGGAAGAAATGGCTTCTTTGGTGAAAGAGCTTGCCAAGAAAAAAATTGTTGTGATTATTAGTGGTGGATGGCTCAAGCAATTTAAAGTCCAATTTTTACCGCCTTTTCATAACGATGAATCTATGGTCCCTTTTGTTCGCAATTTAATATTATTGCCGACCAGCGGAAGCCAAAGATATGAGTATAACGAAGAAAAAAAAGAGTGGGAACTTACAGACAAAGAACCTTTGTCTGAAAATGTAAAAGAAAGAGCAAAAAAGCTATTGCAAGAGGTTATTGATTCTGGCCTATACAATATACCGTCTGATCCAATTGGAGAAATAATAGAAGACAGAGATACTCAGATAACTTTTACTCCCAACGGGCAACAAGCCCCGGTGGAATTAAAGAAACTCTGGGATCCAGATCGGGAAAAAAGAAAAAAAATTGTAGCCACTATTGGTCCTCAGTTGCCGGAAGTTGATATTTTAATTGGCGGAAGTTCTAGTCTTGATATCTTGCCGAAAGGTTTCAATAAAGCTGTTGGGCTTACCCGCTTGCTCAATAAACTAGATTTGCGGAAATCAGATATGCTTTTTGTGGGAGACGCTCTTTTTCCAGGGGGGAACGATTATTCAGTTTACGAAGCCGGAATTGAAACAATCGCTGTACAAGGCCCGGAGGAAACAGCCTCAATAATTAATCAATGGCTTGGTTAAAAAGTCTTTTAGTTATATAATAGGAGAAATGGAAGAACTAAAAATATATGAAGAAAAAAGACCTTGGGGGAGTTTTAGGCAATTCATTCACAATGTTCCGTCTACTGTAAAGATACTCTCAATTAACTCCGGCAATATGCTGAGTTTGCAATATCACAATCACCGGACAGAATTTTGGCGAGTAATTTCAGGTCATCCAATAATAACCATTGGTGAAAATAAAATAAAAGCTAGCCCCGGAGATGAATTTAAGATAGAAAAATTACAGATCCATAGAATTGAGGCACCAGAAGATAGCGTACAGATTTTAGAGGTAGGTCTTGGAAATTTTGACGAAGAAGACATTATAAGGATAGAAGATAAATATGGTCGCAATTAAAAAAACCTCCCGTCAGGGTAAAAACAAAAAGACAAAAAAGGTTTTGAAAAAAAAGAAAGCAAAAATTATTGCTAAGAAAAAAATTGTGCCCAGAAAAAAAATTACCAAAAAGAAAGTTCTTATCAAAAAGAAAAAAATAGTCAAAAAAAGAATTACGAAAAAGTTAGCACCGAAGGCAAGAAGAAAAAGAAAAAAGATAGTAAAAAAACCAAAACTCCAAAGGCATTCTAGCAACCCTATTATTAGGCCAGGATCTTACGCCTGGGAATCTCAAGCTGTTTTTAATCCGGGCGCTATTTCCTCTGGAGGTAGAATTCATCTTTTTTATCGAGCACTTGGAAGGGATGGGGTTTCTAGGGTTGGTTATGCTTCAAGTAAAGACGGGATCAATTTCGATGAACGACTTTCCTATCCGGTTTATTTTTTGGAAAACGAAGAAGAGATGAAAAAACATTGGCCTTACACTTCTCCGGCTCGTCCTGTTTATGATAGAGCTCTTTATGCTTCTGGTGGTGGGTGGGGTGGTTGCGAAGATCCTCGCACGGTGATAATAGGAAACGAAATGTATATGACCTTTAATGTTTTTAACGGCTGGAATTCTATGAGAGTTGCGGTAACCTCAATTAAAGAAGAAGATCTTTTGGATAAAAAATGGCTGTGGAAGGATTTTGCTTATCTTTCTCATTTTGGGGACAGACAAAAAAACTGGGTTTTATTTCCAGAAAAAATAAATGGTAAATTTGCGATTTTTCATAATCTTGATATAGGTGATCCGTCCAAGGTGGCTATCGCTTTTGTGAACAAGCTTGATACATCAGAAACTCCTTTTGGGAAAGATGCCCCGGACCCCCAGGCTTTACCAGACCACGTTGTGGCTTGGCATAAACGCACACGTAGTGCTGCTTCTCCTCCCATAAAAACCAAAGATGGGTGGCTTCTTTTGTATCATGCTATGGACAAAGATGGTTCAAACCGTTACAAGCTAGGAGCAATGTTGCTTGATTCGAAAGATCCAAGAAAGGTTCTTTATCGGGCGCAGCACCCGATTCTTGAACCAGATGCTTGGTATGAAAACGATTGGAAACCAGGAGTTATCTATGCTAATGGGGCAATCGTAAAAAATGGCAAACTTTTTGTATATTACGGAGGAGGGGACAAACACGTTGGAGTAGCTTCTGTTTTGCTCACTAATTTATTAGAAAGTATGAAGAAAAACGGATCAGTAAAATTAGAAAAGAACAAATCTCTTAATTTTGAATAAATATTTATGTATGTAGTAAAGAGATCTCATCATAATCCAATTCTTGCCCCTTACAGAGATCATTATTGGGAGGCCTTTGCTGCTTTTAATATGAGCGTAGTAAAAAAGGGGAAAATTTACTACGGAGTTTATCGTGCTATTTCAGCGGAAGATAAATTACTTAGCCAAAAACAAATTTCAGTTATTGGAATCGGAAAGAGCGAAAACACTAGCCATTTTGAAGAATGCAGACCTTTTATAACCCCAGAGGAAGAGTGGGAACAATACGGATGTGAAGATCCTCGCATTACTTATTTCGAGGGAAATTATTATATTTTTTATACTGCGCTTTCCAAATATCCATTTGAGGCCAGTGGCATAAAGGTTGCTGTGGCAATTTCAAAAGACCTTAAGAGCGTAGAAGAGCGTCACTTGATAACACCTTTTAATGCCAAGGCCATGACCCTTTTTCCGGAACGCATCAATGGAAAAATTACGGTAATTCTTACCGTGAACACAGATGCGCCTCCTTCAAAAATTGCCATAGCTCAAGTTGATGGAATAGAAGATTTATGGAATCAAAAATTTTGGGAAAAATGGTATGAAAACTTAGAAGAACATTCTATTGAGTTAAAAAGATTTTCTTCAGATCATGTTGAGATTGGTGCCCCGCCTGTTAAAACTTCTCGCGGATGGCTTTTACTATATTCACATATTCAAAACTACTTTCCCGGCGGAAGTGGCGGCGATCGTGTTTTTGGCATCGAGGCTGTTTTGTTGGATTTTAAGGATCCACTTAAAATTGAAGGACGAACTCGCAGTCCTATCTTGGTTCCCCGTGAATCGTACGAATTACAAGGGCACGTGCCCAATATAGTTTTTCCGTCTGGGGCAATTGTGGAAAAAGATACCCTTTATTTTTATTACGGAGCAGCTGACACGACCGTGTGCATGGCTTATTTAAATTTAACTGATTTATTGGGGACTATTCGCCCTAAGACAGCAGCTCGATGGCATTTTCGTCGTTTCCCAAAAAATCCGATCATTGAACCCGACAAAACACACTCCTGGGAAGCAAAGGCTACTTTTAATCCCGCGGCCTTGCGCATTAAAGGGAATACCCACATTCTCTACCGGGCGCTTTCAGAAGACAACACTTCTTCTATCGGCTACGCAAGAAGCAAGGATGGTTTTAATATTGATGAAAGATCTGAGTTGCCAGTTTATATTCCTAGAGAAGATTTTGAATTTAAAAAAGTTGCTGGCGGAAATTCTGGTTGTGAGGACCCAAGATTAACCAAAATAGGCAAAACCATTTACATGTGTTATACCGCTTTTGACGGAATTGGTCCGCCACGAGTTGCCGTTACTTCTATCTCAGAAAAAGATTTTTTACAAAAAAACTGGCAATGGGAAAAACCAATTATTATCACGCCAGCTGGTTTTGATGATAAAGATACCTGTATTTTTCCCGAAAAAACTAATGGCAAATATTTCATTTTACACAGAGTTGGAGACGAAATGTGCGGCGACTATTTGAAAGCGCTTAATTTTAATACTCAAATAGTTAAAAAATGCACCAGGATTATCGGCCCAAGACTGAATAGCTGGGATAGTTTGAAGGTGGGGATTTCGGCTCCTCCGATAAAAACAAAATATGGTTGGCTGCTTCTCTATCACGGGGTTTCTAAAAACCGTCATACTTATCGAGTTGGTGCTCTTTTATTAGACCTAAATGATCCGGCTATAATTTTGGCGCGCTCAGCCGATCCGATCTTTGAACCAGAAGAACCATATGAAAAAGTCGGTATTGTTAATAATGTAGTTTTTCCTTGTGGAATGGTTGAAAAAGATGGTCTGCTCTTTATTTATTATGGTGGCGCAGACATGGTCACCGGAGTCGCTACAATTGAACTCGATATTGTCTTAAAAGCCCTAACTAGGGACATTAAATCTGCCCGTTCTCCTAAACTCAAAACAGCAAAGAAAAAGAGATAAAAAAAGCAAAAATTTATGCTATAATCTATCTCATATGAAAACCCTAAGCAAAGAATTTTTTCATGCGTTATTAGTAATAATTATTATTGTTTCTTTTGTTGCCGTAGATCTATATTTATTAAATAAAAAACCCTCAGAAGTCTCTGCTGTTGTAATTCCATCATTTGGTATCACTGGTGGTAATCCATTTAGCATGATAATAGATGGTGATGGAAATATATATACTTCAAACCAGAGCTCAGATAATGTTTCTAAAATTACTCCAGAGGGTGTTTCCTCTATTCTCGGAACGACCGGCTCTGGTCCGCGTGGTTTGGTGATGGACGCAAGTGGTAATATCTACGTTGTAAACCAGAACTCAGCTGACATTTCTAAAATTACTCCTGAAGGAGATTCATCTATTTTTTCTACTCTTAGTAGCAGTGCTATAGATATAGTTATGGACGTGGATGGTAATTTTTATACGGCGAATAACGGTGCATTTAATGTTTCAAAAATAACTTCTGGGGGAGTGGAGACAGTTATCGCTGCCACTGATGCTAATCCAGTGAGTATAACAATAGACGACGTGGGTAATCTATACACCGCGAACTATAATGCAAACAATGTTTCCATAATAAGCCCAGATGGATTAGGGGGATGGACATCTACTATTATTGGAACGACCGGTAATTCGCCTGGTGATATTTTAGTTGATAGTGACGGTAATGTATTTACGGTAAACAGTGGTGGTTCAAATGATGTTTCTATGATTAGTCCAGATGGTTTAGGAGGATGGAATTCAGCAATAATTGCTTCTACTGGTATTGATTCTTTTCCACATTCAATAATAATGGACGAAGACGGAAACTTGTATACTGCAAATAATGGAACGAATAATATTTCAATAATTAGCCCAGATGGGTTAGGGGGATGGACTTCAGAAATTTATGCTTCTATTCCGTATGCTCCACTTGATTTGATCATAGACGAAGATGGTAATATGTATATATCATCTTTTTCAAACAGCATAACAAAGGTGGGCAATCCAACGATCGTTGAGGTAACCCCGGTTATAACTCCAATATCAGAAACTGCCAACCTAAATTATACTTTTAACAGTGACAACGTAGGAACAATAACTTATGGTGGTTCGTGTACCTCAGAGACCACGGATGCGGTAGTAGGGAATAATAATATTATTTTCAACTCACTTCCTGTTGGTACTTATTCTGATTGTACCATTGTGGTTACTGATGATTTTGGGCCAAGCAACGAGCTTCTAGTGTCTCCTTTTACGGTTCTTTCTGGGTTACCATCGGTTACTACTCTTTCCGCAACTGGTCTTGAAGAAGAAACAACCGCTATATTAAATGGTGAAATTACAGATGTCGGAGATACTGATGTTACCGAAAGGGGTTTTGAATATGGTTTAAATGCTGGATATGGTTCAACTTTTTCCGAATCAACTGGTCCATACGGAGCTGGTACCTTTTCTGCCGAGATTGATTCTCTTACTTGTGGTGCTACTTATCATTATAGGGCTTATGCCATTAATAGTGTCGGAGCAGGCTATGGAGATGATACTACTTTTACCACAACCGCTAAGTGTCCCCATTCTATTGCTTCAGGAGGGGGGCTCATTGGGTCTAACCCTCCAACGCCCGTGCCGAGAGAGATACCAGATATTTCAAAAGAAGATGTAATTCCAGTTGATAAGGAAATTGTAAAAAGGGAAGAAGAAGATTCATCTAAGGAAGAACCAGCAACAAAACCTTCTTCACCTTCTACTTCAACCCCCTCAGGGTCAGTTGAGCTAGAGGAGGAATCCATTGTTCCGTTGCCAGATGTGCCCAATATTGACCAATCTACAGAAATTGTTTTTGAAAATGTCTCAAATTTTAATACTACAAGTGAATCAGTAAAAATTACTTCTAGTCTCCTGAATGATCCAGCTGTTAAGATGCTAGAAAGTACTGCCGTCGCTGTGCCAGCTTTTGTTTCAATCATTGCGTTTTTTGCCTCTGTTTTCTCCGGCATGCCTTTTATAAATTTACCGATTTTTCTTTCGGGAATTCTCCCTCAACTTTTAAGATTCAAAAAAAGGCCGAAACCATGGGGAACAGTTTATGATTCAAATACAAAAAAACCGTTACCTTTTGCTAGGGTTGAAGTATTAAACGAACAATCAAGAAAATTACAAACAACTATTGCCGACGCAAATGGCCGATATGGGTTTCTTATTTCAAATCAAATATCCAATGTAAAACTCAGGGCTTATCTTTCGGGATATAATTTTCCTCCTAAAAACGAGCCATCAATTTTAGAACAAAAATTATATCCAAATATTTATTACGGAGAGACGATAAATACTCTAACTGGTTCAGCTAATTTTGACTTACCTATGGAACCAAAAGAGAAACAGGTTTCTCGCAGTTTTTACTTTGGTATTTCCTCCATCAAATTGAATAATTTTCTTACCCTTACGGCAGATGTTGTGTTTGCCTTGGGAGCAACCCTTGGCTTAATTAACTGTTTGGTCAATCCAAATATTTTTAGTTTTTCTGTTTTGGCCCTGATCATTTTAACTTTTCTCTTAAGAAATCTTGGTTTTAGGTTGAAACCGTTTGGCTTAACTAAGGATCAGCAGACAAGCCAAATTCTCCCGTTTAGTTTTGTTTCCTTGCATAAAAATTCAGGGGAGAGAACAAACTTTACGGTTTCCGATGATGTCGGTCGTTATTTTCTTCTTACCCAAAAAGGAAATTATCTTTTAAAAGCTTTTACCCCCTCTTATGTTTTACCAACACGAACCAAAGAAGTATTAGTTTCGGCAAGAAAAGGATGGATTAGCGAGGAAATTAAGATATAATGAAAGCAAATGCATAAGTTTGGAATAGACAAAGTAATTCTAATAATTCTTGACGGCTTTGGTTTGGCACCTCGGGGTCTAGGTAATCCGGTGACGGCAAAAAATATGCCTTTTTTGGATAAAATAATTTCTTCCTATAAATCCTATAGCTTGATGGCAGCAGGACTTGTGGTGGGTTTAGAGTGGGGAAATTATGGTAATAGCGAAGTTGGGCACGGAGGGTTGGGGACAGGAAGAGTTGTGGTGCAAAGTTTAGCAAAAATTAATTTTGAAATTAGGGACGAAAGATTTTTCAAAAACAAAGCCTTTTTGAAGGTTTTAAACCACGCAAAAAAAAATCATTCCAAAATTCATCTCATCGGCTTAGTTAGTCCTGGGGGGCTACACTCGCACGAAGGCCACCTTATTGGACTTTTGGACTTTTTTGCGATAAATGACTTTTCTTCAGTTTATGTTCATATGATAACCGACGGAGAAGACAGTGCTCGTGACGAAGGACTTAGAAGCCTGGAAAGGATCAATAAAGCTCTTTTAAAATCAGGAGCAAAAATTGCTTCTATCGGTGGTCGTGATTATGCCATGGATCGTGTTAAAAACTGGCCTTTAGTAAAAAAAGCTTGGGATGTTATGGTGCACGCCAGTGGTGAAAAATGCAAATCAGCCGAAAATTATTTAAGGGAATCATACCAGAAGGGAATATACGACAGAGATGTTATTCCTGCTTCTGTTCTTGATGAAAAAGGGGAAGCAATAAAAATTGAAGACGGAGATGGAATTATATTTTTCAATTTTAGAAATGACCGCATGAAGCAAATAGTTCCACCGTTTATTTTTAAAGATTTTAAGGGTTTTGACAGAGGACACATGTTTAAAAATCTCCTAGTTGCTTCAATGGCCAATTATGATGATAGTTTTGATGTGCTTGTTGCCTACCCTCCAGATATTTTGTCAAACACTCTTGGCGAGATAATAAGTAAAAAAAAGTTAAAACAATTTCGTATAGCTGAGGGCGAGAAGGAGGCTCATGTGGCGAACTTTTTAAATGGGGGGAAGTTGGACCCCTATCCTGGCGAAGAAAGAATTACTGCACCATCTAGACCCCTGCAAGGAAAAGGTTATTTGGAACACCCAGAAATGTCTACGAAGGAAATAACAGAAATTATTTTGAGTCATATCAATGAACCTTTTGGGTTAATGGTGGTTAACTATGCTAGTACTGATATGGTTGCTCATACGGGGAATATACCCGCAGCGGAAAAAGCCTTAAAAATTGTCGATCAATCATTAGAAAAAATAATAAATACAGCAGATCTTTCTAAGATCGCGATTATTATTACGGCGGATCACGGTAATATAGAGGAGATGATCGATCCGGCTACTGGAGGAGCAGACACCCAGCATTCGACAGCCAATGTTCCAGTTATTTTTATAAATGATAGATTTAAGGATCCAAGTACTAAAAATTTAGATAATTTATACCAAGAAAACCCTATTGGATCGTTGATTGATATTGCTCCAACAATTTTAAACCTTTTATCCATAGAACAACCCAAAGAAATGTCAGGGAGTAAATTAATAAATTAAAAGAGTGAATTTATTATTAGAACAATATTTGTAGTATAATAAATATATGAAAATAAATTTACAAGGGAAAAACATTGAGTTAACCGAAGCCATTAAGGATTACGCTATAAAGAGAGTGACAAATTTAGGAAAACTACTTTCTTCCATAGAGGAAGGCGGAGGAGAAATATTAGTAAATTTTGACATTGGTCAAAGTACTAAGCACCACAAATCAGGTGTTATTTTTCACGCTGATTGTTTGATAAAAATAGACGGAAAAGAATTTTATTCTAGTTCGGATAAAGAGGATTTATATCAGGCCATTGATGAAATAAAAGAGGAACTTTTTAGGGATATCAAAAAAAATAACGACCGTAAACAGACCTTGTTCAAGCGTGGTGGTGCCAGTGTCAAAAAAATGTTGAAAGGTCTTTCTAGGAGAAATCCTTTCACCTCGAAGTATTAATTTTTTTAAATTCTTCGTATTTTATTTCTTTCTTGCCCTCGGGTAATACTTTTAGTATTTTAAATTCCCTATTTTCTAATATTGCCTCGGTGATGATGATCCTTTTATTGTTTTGGAAGAAAAAAATTCTGGGCCACTCGGCGTAAGCGCGGAATTTGTTGTAGTTTTTGATTGGGTCATAATCCAAATCTATTTGTCCGTCTTCCTTTTGAATTTTTTTGCAGAACGTGGCTTCTTTTTCGCTTTGCGGTATTTCCTTTGTTTTTTCATTAATAAATTCCGGCAGAATTTTTACTAAAAGCCTTGCCCCAATCTTAGTAAGGTGCTGGCGTAACTCCGGTGCCTTTTCATCAGGCAATATTTTTATTTTTTCTTGCGCCAAAATTGGTCCGGAATCCAGTTTAAATACCATCCTTTGGATGGTTATGCCGGTTTCCGTCTCGTCATTTAGAATTGCGGATTCTACTGGAGAGGCCCCACGGTATTTTGGCAAAAGGGAATAATGTACATTTATTGAGCCTAATCTTGGTATATTTATAATCTCCTCCGGCATTATTTTCCCATAAGCAACCACCAGAAAGAAAAGAGGATGAAGGGTTCCTAAAACATCGCGGATTTCTTTTATGTTTAGCTTTTCTGGCTGAATATAGGATATGTTATTTTCAATTGCCCAAACTTTTACCGGTGGGGGAGTGACTTTCATCTTGCGCCCCCTTGGTCTGTCTGGGGCAGTAACAATCAGCGATGGCAGATAGCCATTTTCTTTCAAGACCTGTAGGGTCTTAGACGCCACTTCTGGCGTTCCCCAGAATACAAAATTTAATTTTTTATCCATATTATTTATTGAAGGGCAACTCTTCTCTTATATCTTTTGCCCTATCAATGAAAAGTATTCCTTTTAGATGATCAGTTTCGTGTTGAAAAATTTGAGCCAAAAGACCAGAAGCACCTCGAGTAAATTTTTTACCTTTTTCATCATAGGCTGTTATTGTAGCCTTTTTGGATCTGAGGGTGTTTCCGTAAAGCCATCTTGCCGAAAGACATCCTTCTGGCAGCCAGTTTTTTTCTCGAGAAAGTTTAGAAATTTTTGGATTAATGAAAACAAGATCCCTCGGTATCTCATCTTTTGAAATTTTTTTAAATTCTTCTATTCCTTTATTGAAATCCTTGTGAAAAATTTTTCCAGAGACAATAAAAATTGGAAGGGAATATCCTATCTGTGGCGCAGCCAAAGCTACCCCATCATCTTGGCCATTAAGGGCTTCAGACATTTCTCTTAACACCCTTTTTATTTTAGGAGTTCCTATTTCTCTTATCGCTATTTCTTTTACGATCTGACGTAAAACTTTATCGTCTTTTTGGACAATTTTTACCATTTTTATTTTATTTCTTTTAAATAATCTAAAAGTTTGCTTATTTTTACTGTTTCCTGGGATCGATTTGACATATCTCTAACAATTACAGAATTTTCTAGAGCCTCTTTTACTCCAAAAATTATTACATAAGGAATGGCAAGTTTTTCTGCAATTGCCAATTGAGATCCAATACTGTCTTTGGAAAGTGATTGGGCAATTGGTATGTGCGCTTTACGTAGTATTTCAATTATATTTAGACTTTTTAACTTTGCCTCTGTACCAAGCTGAATAAAATAAATCTTTGGTTTTTTTAAAATGCGAGGAGAGAGTTTTTTGTACCAAGGTGCAGAAATTATTCTGTCTACGCCGATAGAAAAACCTACTGCCGGCACATCTCTTTTATTGCCAAGTTGTTTGGCTAGGTAATCATAGCGTCCGCCCCCGGCAATGGTAAGTGGAGTTCCATCTTCACTTCCACTCTCTTCAATTACTTCAAAAACGGTGCGAGTGTAATAAGAAAGCCCACGCACCAAATTTTTATTTAGGTTGTATGGAATCTCCATTTCCTCTAAATATTCCAAGACTTCTTTAAAATGTTTTTTGCAAGCTGGACAGAGAAAACTAATTGAATCTGGGGCTCCTTCATTTATCTCCATGGTTTTTGGATCCTTGGAATCCAAGATTCGTAATGGATTTGTCTTTAGCCTTTCCTTATCTATTGCTGAAAGGTTTTTTAGATTTTTTTTATAATAGCTGATTAATTCTTTAAGATAGGCACTACGGCATTCCTTGTCGCCGATAGAATTGATGTCTACGGAAAGATTTTTTGCCCCTGCTTCTTCTAAAATACTCATACCTACCTTGATTACTAAAGCATCCATAACGCTCTTATCGTTTCCTAAACAATCTAAATCAAATTGCCAAAACTGTCTGTAGCGTCCGCGTTGGGGTTTGTCATGTCTAAAGGCAGGTCCGTATTGATAAAACATAACCGGCTGGGGCATTGTTTGCATTCCATGTTCTATATAGGCACGCGTTAAAGCAGCGGTATGCTCAGGTCGAAGAGCTAAACGATCCCCACCCTTGGTTTTAAGAACATACATTTCTTTATCTACCACGTCTGTTCCCTCGCCGATCCCACTTGTAAAAACTTCTTCATGTTCAAGTATAGGAGTTTCAATTGGCTTGAAGCCGTAATAAACTGCTACTTCTTGAGCTTTTTCAAAAAATCCCTGAAAACAATAATATTCATCGTTCATCAAGTCTCTCATTCCCTTGGGGGAGGATATTTCTTGCTTCTTTTTTTTGTCTGCGTGCGTTGTTTTTTTCATATTATTCTTCTTGTTTATAGCTACCGGGCCATAGGTCTATCTTATTTACTGGCAAGAGACGCAGAAAAGCTCTTCCGGATATGAGTTTTTTGTTTACCGCCCCCCAATACCTCGAGTCAGAACTAGCACTTCTGTTATCTCCCAGCACGAAGTACTCGTCGTCTTTTAATTCGAAGTGAGTATCATTATTTGCCAAATTTTTTACAAAGGATTGATCCAACACAAAACCTTCTTGGTGAGCACCATTTGTAATTGTCACCTCGCTTCCTTTAATGTCCACAATTTCATTTGGCAAGCCGATAATTCTTTTTATAAAAAATTTTGTCGTATCATTTGGATAGCGAAAAACTACCACATCATCTCTTTGTGGACTGCCAATCCTATAGGATATTTTGTCTACGATTAGATAGTCTCCATTTTCAAAAGTTGGCACCATTGAAGAACCAGAAACGATAAAGGGTTCGGCCACAAAGGCGCGGATAGGTACGACGATAATTAATGCGATTATTGCGAAACGCACAAGTTCCCAAAACGACTGCCACTTGGTTTTTTTTTGTTGTTCCATATCGGTATAATATAACACAAAAAACTATTGACATATTAGATATTTTTGTTTCATAATCAAATTTGCGTCAAAACCAGACAAAATGTTATTATCAAAGCATGAAACTAGTCGTTGGCTTAGGAAATCCAGGAAAAGAATATGAAGGCACCAGGCACAATACTGGGCGTATTTTAGTTGGCATGATTGAGAAAAAACTGGAAGGCAAGAGGATAAAATTTTTGACCCCAGATAATTTCATGAACAATTCAGGGAAAGCCGTAGCACCTCTAATTAAAAGTAAAAAAGATTTGAAAGACTTGGTGGTGATTTATGACGACATTGATTTACCTATTGGGAAAATGAAAATTTCTTTCAATCGTTCTTCTGGCGGGCACAATGGCCTGGGTTCTGTCATCAAAGCTCTAAAAAGTGAAGAATTCTTGAGAATAAGAGTGGGCATTTCTCCTGCGACGCCAAAAGGTGTAGTGAAAAAACCAAAAGGGGAGAAAGCAGTACTTAATTTTTTGCTTGGCGAATTCAAAAAACCAGAGTTAGAAACTCTTAAAAAACTTTCCAAAAAAATCGCTGAAGCAGTGGAGATGATATTTTCTGAAGGTTCCAATAAGGCGATGTCTCTTTATAATTAAAAGCAATGCCTGCCCGCCAAAGCTTTAGCGTCGGCGGGAGCTTGTATAATTAAATTTCTTTTACCGCTTCGATAATGATGCTTTTTTCGCCGTTGCGGTTGGAGACTTTGCCTGTGAGCGCAATACATTTTTCGGGAACTAGGATATCAATAGTGTCTTTAAACAACGAAGGGAAAGCGACGGCTTCAATGGAATCAGTTAGGTCTGCAATTTTCAAGAAAGCCATGCGCTCGTTGTTTTTTGTCACTACCTGTCTGCAAGATTCGATAATACCAGCGATAGTGATTTGCATACCGTTGCCAAATTCTTCTTTTATTTTTTTAATATTTACAGTTCTTTTTTCTAATTTATCACGTAGTCTGTCTAGTGGATGTCCGGAGATATAAAGTCCCAATAGTTCTTTTTCCCACAGCAATTTTTCAGCCTGGTTGGCCTCTTTTCCGGGTTGCATTTTAAACTCTGGAGCCTTAATTTCGGATACTCCACCAAAGAGGGAAATTTGATTTTGATTTTGTTTTCCACTTTCTTTATTATATTCGAGCATCGCTTCTAAATTTGAAAGTAATATTCCGCGATCATTCCATTCATCCATACAACCAGATTTGATTAATGCCTCCATGGATTTCTTATTTAAATTTTTGTGCTTAATTCGGTCTAGAAAATCAGTAATAGATTTAAATTTTCCGTTCAATTTTCTCTCCGCAATTATCGCGTCAGAAATATCGGTACCGAGATTTTTTATTGTGTAAAGGCCGAAGCGGATTTTTTTGCTCGAATTTTCTTTACTTATCTTTGTATCTTTTTCTTGAGGCAGACAAGTAAATTTTCCAAAACTTTCATTTATATTTGGTGGCATTACCGGTATTTTCATATTTTTGCATTCCTCGATTATTTCAGAAATTTTTTCAACGTCGCCGGATTCTGCAGTGAGAATTGCAGTCATGTATTCCACAGGATAATGCGCCTTCATGTAGGCTGTTTGGTAGGCGACTCTTCCGTACGAGGCAGCGTGGGCTTTGTTGAAACCATATGCCTGAAATGGTTCGAAAAGTTTCCAAAGTTTTTCGGCAAATTCAGGGGTTTGTCCGTTGTCAATTATTCCTTTGGTAAATTTTTCTCTCTGAGCCGCCATTTCTTTCGGAATTTTTTTACCGACAGCTTTTCGGAATTTGTCCGCTTCTTCCCAGTTATAACCGGCCAAGTCTATAGCACAAAACAATAAGTCATCTTGATAAACAATCAAACCGTAAGACTGGTCTAAGAACTTTTTCATTCTTGGATCTAGGTATTTTATCAGGCTTGGATTATGTTTTCTCTTTATATATTCCGGAATTGATTCCATTGGGCCAGGGCGATACAAAGCAACCATGGCATTAATGTCGTGAATAGAAGTTGGTTTTAATTCTTTTAAATATCTAGTCATTCCCGAGCCATTTAATTGGAAAAGTCCTTCTGTTTGGCCGTTTGCCAATAGGGCAAAAGTTTTTTTATCATCCAGCGGGATGCGATCTAAGTCAATATCAACATCATAAAATCTTTTTACATGGTCTACGGCATCTGCTAAAATTGCCAGGTTTCTTATACCCAAAAAGTCAAACTTGAGAAGGCCGGCTTCTTCGGCACTATACATATCATATTGGGTAATTATTTTACCACCCTTTGGGTCAAGCTGAATTGGCATGTATTCATAGATTGGTTTTGGGGCGATAACCACACCGGCGGCATGTACAGAAATATGGCGAACACAACCTTCTAATTTTTTTGCCAGGTCAATTATTTCTTTTGTGTCCTTTTCTTTTTCGTAAGCCTCTTTTAGCTCTGGAACAATTTCCATTGCGTGGTCTATGGTCATAGGCATTCCTTGTGAGCCTAATGGAATCATTTTTGAAATTCTGTCACCTACAGAATAAGGATAGGCAAGGGCGCGAGCCACATCACGAACGGCACCTCTTGCCATCATGGTACCGAAGGTTCCAATTTGGGCCACTTTATCTTCACCGTATTTATTTCTTGCATACTCGATCATTTCATCTCGACGATTGTCGGCAAAGTCCATATCAATATCCGGGGCAGATGGACGGAACGGATTTAAAAATCTTTCAAACGGCAGTTTATATTCAATTGGATTTACATTGGTGATGCCTAGAAGATAAGTGACGATAGATCCAGCAACAGAACCTCGAACATTAGTTAAGATCCCATTTTCTTTGGCGAAATCCATTAAATCGTCAACCACTAAAAAATACGGTGCATATCCTTTATCAAAAATAACCCTTAATTCGTGTTCAATACGTTCTTTTATTTCAGGTGTTTCCTTTAATCCACGATTTTTTATTCCAGCGTAAGTAAGCTCTCGCAATTTTTCGTTGTGAGTTTTTTTTTCTTCTAACTTGAAATCAGGAAAAACCCAACGCCCCAAGTGGAGTTCTAGGTCACACATTTCAGCGACCTTCATCGTATTTTCTACCGCTTCTGGAATTTCCCCAAAAAGTTCCAATGCTTTTTGGGTATTAATGAATGAATAATCATCATCTCCAAAAGAGAATTTGTTTTCATCTTTAATATCAGAGTTGGTTTGGATAGAAAGAAGTGTTTCGTGCGCTTTACTGTCTTCGCTACAAGGATAATGAGAGTCAACTGTGGCGACAAGAGGAATCCCGAATTTCTTACTTAATTTAATCAAACTTTCTCGCACAAGTGCATCGCCCTCCACTGTTGGGTGTTTCATTATCTCTAAAAAATAATTTTCCTTACCGAAAATATCTTGATATTCTTTGATAATTGCTTCTCCTTTTTCTAGGTCTTTGTTTGCTAAGACGTGAGAAAGTTCCCCCCCCAAGCAACCAGATAAAGCGATTACTCCTTCAGAATGTTTTCGTAGAATTTCTTTATCCATTCTTGGTTTGTAGTAAAATCCCTCGAGGTGGGAGAGGGTTACTAGACGCATTAGATTTTTATATCCTTGCATGTTTTTTGCGAGAAGAGTCAGGTGATATCGCTTGTTATCTATGCTAGGATCTTTGTCCATTCTTCTGCGGTTTGAAATATAAGCCTCCACACCGATTATTGGTTTTATGCCAGCTTTTTGAGCTAGTTTGTAAAATTCAATAGCACCATACATATTTCCATGATCTGTTATAGCCATGGCCGGCATTTCGTCTTTCTTGGCAAGCCCTATCAAATCTTCAAGCTTAGAGAGCCCATCTAGAAGGGAATAGTGCGAGTGGGTATGAAGGTGTACGAATTTCAGTTCTTTTTTAGCAATTTCTTTTTCCATCTCCAACATAATAGCATATTTATAAATTTTTTTGATATAATGAATTTATTAAAACTTAGGACTAAAAAACAAAGAACTATGAAGACAATACGAGTAGGAATTAATGGTTTTGGGAGAATCGGTAGGGCTTTTTTAAAAGTGGCTTGGGATAGGCCCGAGATTGAGATAGTAGCGGTGAATGATTTAGGCGATATTGCAAATATGGCTTACCTTTTGAAACATGACACGGTTTATCGTGATTGGAATCATAAAATTACCATAGCTGATGATAGTTTTCTAATTGATGGTAAAAAAGTAAAAGTTTTAGCAGAGAAAGATCCGAGCGCTCTTCCTTGGAAAGATCTAGGGATAGATGTAGTCGTTGAGTCAACGGGATTTTTTACTTCTTATGACAAAGCCAATGCGCATATCAAGGCAGGAGCGAAAAAAGTTGTGATTACTGCCCCAGAGAAAGGAGGTGATGGAAGCGTGAAGGGGGAAACAATATTGCTGGGTGTAAATGAAGAAAAATTCGGTACTTGTGACATCACCTCCAATGCTTCTTGCACGACGAATGCAGCGAGTCCCTTGATTGCGATTTTAGATGAAGCACTCGGTATAGAAAAAGCAATCTTAAATACCGTGCATGGGTACACCGCTTCCCAGGGAATTGTCGATGGTCCAAATAAAAAAGATTTTCGTGAAGGTCGCGCAGCCGCGCAAAATATTGTACCTTCGTCAACTGGTGCGGCTATTGCAGTCACTAAGGCGTTTACAAAACTAGAAGGACTTTTTGATGGAGTAGCTATGCGAGTGCCGGTCCCTGCCGGATCAATTGCCGATATAACCTTTATTGCCAAGAAAGATACAACGATAGAAGAGGTGAATGAGATTCTTAAAAAAGCTGCCCAAGACGAAAGATGGAAAAATATTTTCGCTGTTACAGAGGAAGAATTAGTCTCTTCAGACATTTTAGGAAGCAAATATGGATCTATCGCTGATCTAAAAATGACCCGAGTTGTTGGGGGTAATCTCGTGAAAGTTCTCGGCTGGTATGACAATGAAATGGGGTATACTTACACGCTTGTTGACCACGTTATAAAAACAGGAGAAACAATAAAGTAAATTATTTTATTTTTCCCTCAAAAACACAAACAGCTGGGCCGGTGAGGTAGATATTTTTGTAAGTACCATTTTTTGATTTTCCTGCCCGCCCTCCCGTTTGGTCGGGGGCAGGCGGGTCAAACTCTACAGTTAAATCTCCGCCAGGCATTTTAATGTGGCAAATGTTCTTTTTAAGAAGGCCTAAATTGTGTGCTGTGATGGCCACAGAAGTTGCCCCAGTGCCACAAGCTAGCGTTTCATCTTCTACTCCGCGTTCATAAGTACGAACATAAAAAATTCCATTTTTTATTTCCACAAAATTGGTATTCACCCCGTCCGGGTCGGAATACCTAATTTTTCTACCCGTTTCTACTACCGGAAAATCTTTTAAATTTTTTACAAAGCAAACGTTGTGCGGAGTGGTGCCTTGGCAAACAAAAGGTAATTTATTTCTTGTACTGATCTTGTTCACATCCTGCATCTTGAGTTTTATGAGACCCCTTTTTAATACTTCTGCTTCGTGTTCACCGTCTACGGCCACAAACTTAACTCTTTTAGAGTTTTTAATTATTTTTAAAACGCTATTAGCAAAGTGCACGATACACCTTCCCCCGTTTCCACACATCGAGCCCACACTTCCATCGTTATTGATAAAGACCATTTTAAAGTCATAATCCTTTTGTTTTTCCAAGAGGATTATGCCGTCTGCTCCGACACCAAAACGTCTATGACATAACATTTTAATGTTTTTTTTGTTATTTGTTTTGAATTTTTTATTGCGATTGTCTATCAAAACGAAATCGTTGCCGGCTCCGTGGTATTTATAAAATTTAAGCATATGTAGTATAATATTAGCATGAAAATATATATTGGTACCGACCATGCAGGATATGTATTAAAAGAAAAATTGATTTCTTTTTTAAAAGCTCAAGGGCACGAGGTGATAGACAAAGGTGCCTATACTTACGACGAAACCGATGACTATCCTGATTTTGTTGCTCCAGTTGCGCGGGCGGTTTCAGAGGATGTGCATGACTCGTCAAAGGTACGAGGTATTATTTTAGGTGGTACTGGACAAGGAGAGGCGGTGGTTGCAAACAGGTTTCCTCATGTTCGGGCCATTGTTTATTACGGCAAAGTAACTCCCGTTGTAGAGGATGAATCCGGCATTCTTGCTAGGTCCAGAAGCCACAATGATGCGAATGTACTTTCCCTGGGGGCACGTTATTTCACCGAAGAAGACATGATGGAAATTGTTAATTTTTGGTTAGGCGCAAAATACAGCGGAGAAGAAAGGCACATACGTCGTTTAAAAAAAATAGATGATCTTAAAATAAACTAATATGGCTGAAATAATTCCAGCAATTTTAGAAAAAAATTTTAATGAAATAAAAAACAAACTTACCTTTTTACGCGAACGAGCAAAATGTGTACAGATAGATTTTTGTGATGGACGTTATGTGCCGAGCCAAACTTGGCCTTTTGCTACAGGCGGGTTTAATGATTATGATTTTGTAAAAATTTTGAATGAAGAAGAGGGAATGCCCTTTTGGCAGGAATTTGATTTTGAATTTGATTTAATGGTAGAGCAAGCAATTGAAAATTTCGAACTCTATTTAAAATTAGGACCTAAGAGGGTAATTTTTCATCTCAAGGGGGAAAAGAACATAAAGGAATTTGAACACTTTTTAGAGGGCTTGGACATGTATGTAAGAGATAATGTAGAAATAGGTATTGCCATTTATCCGAATGATGACATTTCAACCGCTTTAAAATTTGCGAATTCATATGCTTCACGTTTTTCTAATAAGGTTGATTTCATCCAATGCATGGGAATAGATAAGGTGGGCTTTCAAAATCAAAAATTTAATGAAAAAGTTTTAGAGAATATCAAATTTTTGAAAGACAATGTTCCCGGCATTGTTTTGTCTGTGGATGGGGGCGTTAATATAAAAAACGTAGAAGAATTAATAAAAGCTGGCGTAGATAGAATTGCCATAGGTTCGGCTATTTGGAAAAGTGGAGATCCGATCGGTGCCCTCCAAGATTTTCAGAATTTGGTATAACCCGGCAGTAGAGCTTTTGTCTTTGATAAAAATTTCACTACCGAGTATAATTAATTTAATGTTTCTCCCCGAAGAAAAAATTTTAGAGTTAACAAAAAAAGCGAATGATATTCGTATCTCAATTATTGAAATGTTGGTGGAGGCGGGAAGTGGGCACACGGCAGGGCCTCTCGGCATGGCGGACATTTTTACACTTTTTTATTTTCACGTTTTAAAACATGATCCAAAAAACCCAAAATGGGAAGAACGAGACAGATTGGTGCTTTCTAATGGCCACATTGCTCCAGTTTTATATGCAACAATGGCACATGCGGGATATTTTCCTGTTGAGGAACTAAAAACACTGCGAAAATTTGGCACTAGACTACAAGGACATCCACATCGAGAATATATGCCTTTTATTGAAAATTCTTCCGGGCCACTTGGTTGTGGTCTTTCGCAGGCAGTCGGTATGGCTATTGCTGATAAGATTGATAAAAAAGAAAAAGAAAGATTTATTTATTGTTTTATGTCTGACGGAGAAATGGACGAAGGAAATACCTGGGAGGCGGCCATGCTTGCGGGAAAACACAATTTACATAATTTAATTGCTATCGTTGACAGAAACAACATTCAGATTGAAGGTTTTACTGAGGACGTTATGCCCCTTGAGCCATTTCATGCAAAATGGAAAGCTTTTAATTGGCATGTAATAGAAGTTTCGGGGCATAATTTTAGGGCCCTAAATGAAGTAATAGAAGAGGCACAAGATATTTATGAAAAGCCAACGATAATTATTGCGCATACCATACCAGGCAAAGGGGTAAGGGAATTTGAGAGAGATTTTCGATGGCACGGAAAACCCCCAAGTAAGAAAGAAGGGGAGATGGCTCTAAAAGAATTAAACGAATCGAAATAGTGTTATGTTAAATCCAAAATTAAAATTAAACCCAAAAATTTTTAACCAAGAGGTGGAGCAAATTCCAATTCGCAAAGGTTTCGGTGAAGGACTTTTGCGAGCTGGAGAAAAAAATGAAAACGTTGTCGGCCTTTGCGCAGATCTCACAGAGAGCACGCAGATGTATTTGTTTGCAGGTAAATTTCCAGAAAGATTTATTCAAGTTGGAGTGGCTGAACAAAACTTAGCAACAGTTGCCTCTGGTATGTCCGCAATGGGGAAAATCCCTTTTTGTTCTTCTTATGCAATGTTTTCTCCGGGAAGAAATTGGGAACAGATTAGAACAACAATAGCTTACAATGATAGAAAAGTTGTGGTGGTGGGGTCGCATGCCGGTGTTTCCGTGGGGCCGGACGGGGGAACTCACCAAGCCCTAGAAGACCTCGCTCTTATGAGAGTAATGCCCAATATGGACGTTGTTTCTCCTTGCGATGCGATAGAAGCAAAAAAAGCTACTATCTCAATTGCTGAAACAAAAAAGCCAGCCTATTTGCGTTTAGCGCGAGAAAAGACGCCAATTATTACCACCGAAGAAACGCCTTTTGATATCAAAAAGGCAGAAATTTTCTGGATGCCGGACGTGGGCCTTGCGCAGGCAGGAATAATTGCGACTGGTAGTTTGGTGTATCAAGCACTACTCGCAGCAAAAGAACTAGAAGCTGAAGGAATAAAAACAAAAGTAATGAATTTGGCGAATATCAAGCCAATAGACGATGAGGCAATAGTAATGCTTGCCAAAGAATGTAAAAAAATTGTAACCGTAGAAGAGCATCAAGTTGCTGGTGGTATGGGTTCGGCCGTGGCTGAAGTTCTAGCGCAAAAATATCCCGTGCTTATAGAATTTATCGGAGTGCAAGATAAATTTGGCCAATCAGGTAAGCCCGAAGAATTAATTGAACACTATGGTATGGGCAAAAATTCTATTAAAGAAGCGGTTAAGAATATTTTGAAAAGAAAAATTTAATTTTATATTTTTCTTGGTTTATAGTTTTCTGGGGCGTTGATAAGATATTCTTCTAATTTTTCGCGTGAAAGAAGGCCGGCCTGTGCACCAACTTGCTGAATTACCGACATTGAATTAACTGGTCCCCAGGTAAATGCCTCCAAAGGGGTCTTGCCTAAAGCCAAAGCAACGGTAAAGGTTGAAGAAAAAGCATCTCCGGCTCCAGTTCGTTCGCGGGGCGGAGCAATATCCGGATAAATTGGCAAATGCCAAAACTCATCATTGTAATAAAGATAAGCCCCCGCCGGCCCATCAGACAAAACAACAATTTTAGGGCCGAGGGCCTGGATTCCCTTAGAGAGTTCTAAAATCATTTTTTCCCTTTCGCTAACATTATTTCCTTCTTTTCCTAAAATTCTCTCCGCTTCTTCTATGTTGCAAAAGAAAACCTCAGTTCTTTTGTAAATGTCTCTCAGTTTTTCCGCGCCGAATTTTATTTGAAAAGTTCCCGGCTGGAAAGCAAGTTTGATATTAGGGTACTTATTCAAATAGTTTAAAATTTCTTCGTGATAGGTAAGCGAGTTTTCCGCCAGTGAGCTTAAATATATCCAAGAAACTTCTTCTAGCTCAGGAAATTTATATTTAAATTTCGTGTGTTTTATCAAAATGGTTCTTTCAGCGTCATAAGAAAGTACATAGTGATAATTTGTGATTTTATCTTTTTCTGTGGTTACATAGTCAGTAACAACTTTTTCATTAATTAAATTTTCTAAACAATCCCTACCGTGTTTGTCGTCACCGATATAGGTGACTAATGCTGATCGCAATCCCAAACGAGAAGCGGACACAGTGGCGTTCGGGCTATTGCCAACGGCCGGGGCAACAACAACCGATTCGTAAGGAACCTTGTCTCCGAAGCGCATGCACAATTCACAGGCGTCTGTGTCCATCTTGCAATGAACGTGCGCATCTATTAAACGAATGAAAGCATCGATTACAATATCTCCGATTGCCAAAAAGTCTATTTTATTTCCATCTTTGTCCATGTTATTATTCTATCATATTATTTAACAAAATATAAAAACACAATATGTCCAAAAAGCTCTTTTTGGTTCTTGTGATAATGTTTTTGTTTTTTGGTTTCAAGACAGCACAGGCGGAGGTTGTGATAAATGAAGTGCAACTACTTTCCACGGAAGAAAGGTTTATTGAACTTTATAATACGAGTGCTTCAGCAGTAGATTTAACGGATTGGTATATACAGAGAAAAACTGCAACCGGAGAGAGTTTTGGTTCACTGGTTTCAAAAACAAATTTTGAGAGCAAGACAATTAACGGCAATGATTATTTTTTAATTTCAAAAAACTCCCTAAATAATTCCGATATTGTCTTGAGTAGCCTGACCTTGACTGAATCAAATGCGATTCAAATAAAAAATTCGGAAGGAGAAATAGTATACAAAATCGGCTGGGGAGATTCGAACGAATGTAGCGGTTCTTGTCCTTCTAATCCGCCAGGGGGAAAGAGTCTTCAAAGAAAAGGAAATAATTCTTGGGTTATTGCAAACCCAACCCCAGGCGTAAATAACGAGGAAGACAATTCATCCGATGATAATTCCGAGAATAGCGACGACGAAGACTCAAATTCCTTTTCAGACGTAGAAGTGACAGAAAAACCAGAGACAAAAACAACAACACAAAAAACTAGGGCAGAAATTACCGCCAGGTCGCTCGCCTATGTAGGAATTCCTTTTCCTATAGAAGGGGAGGCTTTTGGGTCTCAAGGTCAGCGTTTGTTCAGGGGAAAATATTTTTGGAATTTCGGCGATGGGGATTTTCGGGAGACAAAAGTGACAAGTATTGAAAAATTCAGTCATACCTATTTTTACCCAGGTGATTACACTATTCTTTTAGAGTATTACCCTGATTTTTTTAGTGATGTTCCAGAGGCAACCGAAAAATTAACAATCAAGGTAATAATGCCAGAAATTTCAATATCTTCTGTTGGAAATGAAAAAGATTTTTTTGTGGAACTTTCAAATAATACCAATTATAGCGCTGACCTTTCTAATTGGTTTTTGCTCAGCAGTCGCAGGTCTTTTTTTATTCCGCGCAATACCACCTTGGCGTCGAAAGCGAAAATGATTATTTCTTCAAGAGTAAGCGGTTTTTCTATTGAAGACAAAAGTACTTTAAAATTGATGACTCCGCAGGGCGGAGTGGCTTTTGATTATTCAATTCCTGTGGAGCGGACCTCTCCTGTTTTTCCTAAAAAAGCAACAATACAACAGTCAATCAGCATTACCCCGTCTCCCCTAGAGGAGACTCAAGGCGAAGAAAATACCGCTTCTGTTATAAATAGTGGAATTTTGGAAAATGAAGACGAACCTTTCACTCTGCCCATTATTCCCATTGCCTCTTTTCTTTTTATAGGGGCTTCAGCTGGCGCTGTTTATTTCATTCGACGACGAAGTTTCAGTCCAGAGCCCGGAGAAGATTTTGAAATTCTGGATGAATAGTATTTTTTGTGATAGTATTTAAGAATATGCAAATCATTACATTTTTGATGAAAATAAAAACTTTTTTTACTGTGAAAAGAATCATTTGGACGGTGATTATTGTTTTATTTCTTTTGGGCATTTGGTTTATTTTTGGCAGAGACTCTGGAAAAAATGGGATCCAAACAAATACCGTTAAACTTCAAGACATAGAAAAAACAGTTTTAACTACCGGAGAGGTTGTTAGCTCCACTGATTTGGATTTGAGTTTTGCCTCAAGCGGTATCGTAAAAAAACTTTTTGTAAAGGAAGGAGACGTGGTGCGGGCAGGTCAGTTGTTGGCAGAATTGGATACGAGTGAACTTATTGCTCAATTACACAGCGCAGAAGCAGGCCTGGTTATTGCCAAACAGCAAGCCATTACTTCGGAAAATAATTTAGAGAATGTCACCAAAGAACAAGATGTTCTAGTAGCGAATGCCTATCGTACGCTTCTTAATTCAACTCCTGCTGCGGAAGCCGTTAGCGATTCTACTGGGTATGACACTCCTACCGTTACTGGAACCTATATTTGCGACAAGGAAGGAACCTATAATTTAGAAACCTACAATTCATACGGGGGTGTTTCTGTAACATATTCTGGTTTAGAAAATGGATCCATATTATTAAATGATGTTCCAAGGCCTCTTGGAAAATGCGGACTCTTCTTGTCTTTTGATCCAACTAAAACGCTTTATTCAAATTTAGAATTTAAAATTGATATTCCAAATAAAAATGCTGCAGATTATAATTTAAATTACAGTGCTTACCAAACAGCTTTACAAAACCGTATTCTGGCTATTGCCAACGCACAGGCAAATGTGGAAAGCACCGATCTTTCATCTGTTGTTGAGGCTCAAATTAAGCAAGCCAAAGCCAGCGTTGACAGCATAAAAGCAAGAATTAGTAATGCCAGGATTGTTGCTCCTTCAGACGGAACAATCACTCAAGTAGATATAAAGATTGGTGAACAAGCGCAGGCGACAAAAGAAGCGATGAAGTTATTAAACATCGGAGAATTACACGCCGAAGCACTAGTGAGCGAGGCGGATATTGCTTCTGTTGCCATAGGGCAATCAATTGATAATACTTTTGACGCTCTTGGTCCGGACAGGCATTTTACTACGACAGTGCTTACAATAAATCCGGCCTCTACTGTTATCTCTGGTGTGGTGAATTACAAAGTTACTGGTAGTTTGGAGGAAATTCCAGAAGTGAAACCTGGCATGACTGTTAATATGACAATAAAAGTTGCAGAAAAGAAAAATGTTTTAGTCGTTCCAACTAGTGCTATCGTAAACAAGGATCGCAAACGCGTTGTAAGGGTGATTGACGACCCAAAAAACAAAACCTATACCGAGGTAGAAGTTGAGACCGGACTAAATGCTGATGGTGGCCTGACAGAAATTATTTCTGGATTAAGTGAAGGGCAGGAAATTGTAACTTATATGAAATAAGCAGTGCCTTTAATAAAAGTAGAAAATTTAACAAAAGATTACGTCAACGAAGGAGTAGTGACTTCTGTCCTTCGCGGTATAGATTTTACCATGGAGTCGGGAGAATTTGTGGCTATCATGGGACCCTCTGGGTCCGGTAAATCAACCCTTATGCACATTTTGGGTTTTCTTGATAGGGCTACTTCTGGTTTGTATGAATTTGAAGGAGAAGATACAAAAGATTTTGACAAAGATTACTTGGCAAAATTACGTAACGAACGCGTTGGTTTTGTTTTTCAATCCTTTAATCTTCTGGCACGTACCACAGTATTAGATAATGTTAAATTGCCGCTGCTTTATAGCAATAAAAAAAACCATGAAAATCTGGCAAAAAAAGCACTGGCAGACGTGGGATTGTCTCACCGTTTAGATTTTTTTACTAACAAGATTTCCGGAGGAGAAAAACAACGAGTAGCCATAGCTAGGGCTTTGGTGTGTGATCCGGCGGTTATTTTTGCTGATGAGCCGACTGGAAATCTAGATTCAAAATCAGGGAACGCTATTTTAGAAATTTTACAAGCGTTAAACGACAGAGGACATACTATTATTTTAGTGACGCACGAAATGGATACGGCTAATCATGCCAAAAGAATAATTCGTGTCAAGGACGGTATGATTGTCGGAGACGAAAAAGTTCAAAAACGAACAATGGCCAAGACAGATGGGGACCTAAAGAAATAGGACTTGCCCCGTACTAAATTAATGAATTTTTTTTTAATAATAAAAATGACTGTCCGAAATCTGCTTTCTAGAAAAGGAAGGTCTTCTCTTACAATGCTTGGAATTGTTATTGGTGTGGCCGGAGTGATTATTATTATTTCTCTCGGAGCAGGGGCGCAATCTTTAGTTCTTGGTCAAGTTAACAAACTAGGCTCCAATCTTCTTTCTGTTCAACCAGGCAAAAGCGACCCCAAAGGTCCGCCGGCGCAAGTTTTTGGCGTAGTTGTTACAACTTTGATAGAGCCAGATGCCGAAGCCCTTCGTTCTCCTTCACAAGTTCCGCACGCCGTGGCCGTTAACGCCTTAGTTCGCGGAGCAGGAACGGTGATTTGGCAAAACAAAAGCACGGATACCAGTTTTATTGGCACGGATTATGGATATGCGAGCGTAGTCAATTTTACAATGAGCTCCGGAGAATTTATTGACGAAACTTCTAATCGGGGAGGAGCGAAGGTTGCTGTTTTGGGATCCAAAGTTGCAGATGCTCTGTTTGGAGGAACTGGGGTGAATCCTATCGGTCAGGTTATAAAAGTAAGAAGCACTTCTCAGGTGGAGGCCGGAGGTGTACCCTTGCGAGTAGTTGGAGTGATAGAAAAAAGAGGCAGTGCTTTTTTTCAAGACCAAGATGATCAAATATTTATTCCGCTTTCTATTGCCCAAGGCCAGCTTCTTGGTATTCACTACTTGCAGGCGATTAATATTAAGGTGGATTCGGCGGATTATATCGATCAAACTATTACTGATGTTACTAATACCCTAAAACAGAGACATCATATAATTTTGGATGATGACATTGATTTTACAGTTAGAAATCAGGCAGCCGCCGTGGATATTTTAAAAACCATCACAGACGCACTTTCTCTATTTTTAACATCCATGGCAGCAATTGCTTTAGTGGTTGGAGGTATCGGCATTTTAAACATTATGCTTGCTACGGTGGCCGAGAGGACTCGGGAGATTGGTTTACGAAAAGCAGTGGGTGCAACCAACAGTACGGTTATGAAGCAATTTTTACTTGAGGCTGGAACCCTTACTTTTATTGGAGGAGTAATTGGTATTATTTTTGGAATAATTATTTCATACTTAATGGCACTATTAATGGGATATTTGGGTTTTGATTGGGATTTTGTCATTTCCATCGGCTCGGTATTTGTCGCTATTGGAGTATCAATATTAACCGGCGTTATTTTCGGGCTTTATCCGTCATTTAAAGCTGCCAGGTTAGACCCGATTGAAGCATTAAGGTATGAATAGAAGATTATGATAAAAGCATTTAAACAATCTATAAAAGCATTAAAAGCCAACAAGGGCAGAACTTTTTTAACGATGCTTGGAATTGTTATCGGTATCGGAACAGTTATTTTAGTTTTGTCTGCTGGGGCCGGGTTTCGTTCGCTCATTGATTCCCAGGTGGCTGTTTATGGAAGCAATACTTTGTTTGTACAAACACATATTCCTTCTGCTACAAAAAAAAGAAGCGAAGCAACGGATGGACCCGGGGGAGCAATTGTTGGAGTGGTTATCACTAGTTTTAAACAGAGGGATTTAGACGCAATAAATAAATTGCAAAATGTTGCCGGAAGCTATGGTTTTATTACTGGTCAGGCTGTTGCCCAATATAGAAATAATAAAAAAAGTTCCATCTATTACGGAGTCGGGGCTGATAGATTTGATATTGATAAAACAAAACTTGCTTCAGGAAGAGTTTTTTCAAAAGCGGAAGACTCAAGCGGGGCACAAGTGGCTATTCTCGGAGCCACTATCGCGGAGGATCTTTTTGGTCAAGATGATCCAATCGGAAAATTATTCAAACTTGGAAATTTAAATTTTCAAGTGATTGGAGTTTATGCTCCACAAGGCGCGCTTTCCGAGAGTGATGGAATTGTTTTTGTTCCCCTGAACACAGCGCAGAAAAAATTACTTGGCGTAGATTACATTACTGTCGCTGTTGTGGCTTTAGATGACATAAATAAAGCAGACGCCACCGCTGAACAAATAAGAATTACTATTCGAAATAATCACAATATAACTAATCCGGATAAAGATGATTTTATCGTGCAGACCCAAGCGGAAGCTTTAGATACTTTTAATACCATTTTCGATGGTATTACTTATTTGCTTATTGCGATCGCAGCTATTTCTCTTTTGGTTGGGGGAGTGGGTATTATGAACATTATGTATGTGGTGGTGACAGAAAGAACAGCGGAAATCGGGTTGAAAAAAGCTCTCGGAGCAAAGGAGAAAGATATTTTAAGCGAGTTTCTTATAGAGGCGGTTTTAGTCACTCTAGTTGGAGGAGTGATAGGAATAATTTTTGGAGCATCTTTGGGTTATGTTGTTTCTTTGGTGGCCCAAAGTGCAAACCTTGCTTGGGGATTTTCTGTTCCGTTGTATTCTATTGCTCTTGGCTTTGGGGTTTCAGCAATAATCGGCATATCCTTTGGAGTTTTTCCAGCCAGATCCGCCGCTAAAATGGACCCAATTGAAGCTTTAAGGTATGAGTAAAGCATACAAATGGTCTTACTGGTGGGCCTGTTGATAACTTTTCCCAGATTTATAGTATAATATAGCTATATTATTCGTTATCAAAACATTTATGAAAAATTTAAATAAAATCGCTTTATTGATTATTGCGCTTGTAATGGTTATGCTTGGCGGTGTCGCTGTTTTTGCTTCGTCAACTTCCAATTTTACTCAAACAATCAACGGTGGCACACTTGCCGTAGATATTGTTGATGCAAGCTATGTAACAGTCGCTAGCCCAACAGTAGCGATGAGTACAGCCACTTTTAGTTTTGCTTGTCAGACTATCGCGGGTACTTTTGGGACTGCTACCGAGCAAATTTATGTACAAAATCCGGACGCTGCGGACAATGGTTGGGTAGTCTCTTTAGCAGCTTCTGCTACAACAGCCGTGTGGGATAGCGCAGGAACTGATTTTGATTTCAATGATCCAACCAGTTCAGGGTGCACGGATGGCGCAGACGCTGATAGCTTTGGTGGACAAATGACAGTTGATCCTGCTGCTGGCACTTTGGCCGTTGGCCAGTGTGCTTCTTGTGTTACAACAAATGTTACTAAGGGGTCTTCGTCTGCTTTTAGTGAAGGTTCGGTTGATTCTATTACGGTTCTAACTGGAGCGGCCGCTTCGAATGACATAGGGGACTGGAAATTAACAGGTGTTTCTGTCAGCCAGAAAATCCCAGCCGAACAGCCAGCCGCCGCAGATTACGATATCAATATGGTGCTTTCTATTGTCGCTAGTTAATAGTATAATAATAAAACCATGCAAAATTTAAGCATTAAAACTAAAATAATGCGAGTTATTAATGCTAGTGTTTTCGTGTTAATTTTTATTCTTCTTTCTAACCAGGCTTTTGCGATTGAGTATGGTGGTTTTGGCGGTAGGCCAGCTTTTCCTCGATTAGAAAATTCTCGCACTGAATCTATTTTTGTGCATACCCTTAATCCAGGGGATGTTCAAAAAGAAGGGGTAATGGTTGTCAACAATTCTGCTGAGCAAAAAACCATATTAGTTTATGCTGTTGATTCTACTCCGTCTACCGATGGAGCTTTTGCTTGTGAACAACTTTCCCAAAAGAAAGACAATGTTGGAGCTTGGATTAATCTTGAAAAAACAGAAGTGACTCTTCAACCAGCCACGAACGAAATTGTTCCTTTTACCATTACCGTTCCACAAAATGCTTCAGTTGGTGAGCATAACGGATGCATTATCATGCAGGAAAAACTAGATAAGTCTGACAACCAAAGTGGAGTGAGTTTGTCTTTTCGCACAGGATTGCGAGTAGCCATTACTATTCCAGGAGAGCTTGAAAGAAAACTAGAGATCGTCGGTTTTGAGGTTGCAAAAAAGGAAGATGGAAATTTTCTGCTTCAACCAAAAGTTAAAAATCTTGGCAATGTCTCAATTGACGCCGAGGCAAAAGTAATAACGCGATATTTTTTTGGCTTAAAACACATGACCCATGGCGGACAATACCCAATCCTCCGAGATGATACTTCTGATTGGAATTTTGAACTTAAAAAACCCTTTTGGGGAGGACTTTATCGTTCAAGCCTTATTGTAGAGTACGATACTAATTCAGAAGCTGGTGTTGGGGTTAGAAGCGGGAAAGAACTTACCTTATTAAAAGGCCCGGCAATTTGGTTTTGGAGTTTTCCAACACTAGGTGGTTTTTTTGCGGGGGTGGCTATTCTTCTGTTTTTGATCGGCGTCGGATTCCTCGTGCGTTTTTTACGAAAACATGAAATTAGGATTAAAATAGGTAAAAAGAAATAATATGAAGAATCTTCCAAAAATCAATCGCAATTTCGTTTTTAGTGTGATCCTTCTCGCAGGAATTGCTTTTTCAGTTGTTACTATTGTGAAAGGAGCAGCCCCAGATCCGGGACACAATTTTTCAGAAAGCTCCGGAGGTGTCGCGCAAGGAGATCTCTTGTACGGATCGGCGGCTGACACTCTTTCTACTTTAGCAAAAGACGCTACTGCCTCAAGATATCTTTCCAATACTGGCGCCTCAAATAATCCGGCTTGGGCACAAGTAAACTTAACTAACGGGGTATCTGGAATTCTTCCTTCAGCTAATGGTGGAACAGCAAATGGTTTTACTAAATTTACGGGGCCCACGACAGCAGAAAAAACTTTTACTTTGCCTGATGCCAGTGCCACAATTTTAACTTCTAATTCTGCTGTAACCGCAGCCCAAGGGGGAACCGGGCAAACAAGTTATGCAATTGGGGATCTCCTTTACGCAGATACTGTTTCAACTTTGGCAAAACTTGCTGATGTTGCAACAGGCAACGCTCTAATTTCTGGAGGAGTTGCAACTGCGCCGAGTTGGGGAAAAATAGATCTCACCACTCACGTTTCGGGAACTTTACCAATTGCAAATGGCGGAACTAATAGTACAGCTACTCCGACAAATGGCGGAGTTGCTTATGGTACTGGGTCTGCTTATGCTTTCACTGCGGCGGGTACAGCCAATCAAGTACTTATTTCAAACGGCGCAGCTGCCCCAACTTGGTCCACTAGAGTTGTTTGTCTTCAGCCATTAACAACTCCGGGTGTTTATACTGGGAATGCACTTACTTCGGCTTATGAAACAGCTACGTCAAGCGTCGGTGACGGTAGCTACGGGGTTATTTTAACTAGATATTATTATTCTCTAGTAGGAAATACTTATACTAACAACATGATGCGTGAGTTTGTGGTGCCAAGTGATTTTGATAGTTGGAATACGATTAGTATTCCTATCTGGGGCGACAATAGTGGAAATACCGTGAGAGTTGCTATTTACGGAAGGGGTAGTAATCCAATAACTGCCGTGTGGAGTACTATATTTACCAGCGCGGGTACAAGTACTTGGGAAAATAAATCAGCGACCCCGACAGGTTCATATACCCCAGGAGATTCATACATTTTATCCATCGTAACAAAAACTTCAGGTAACAATGAAACAAGGTGGAACTCTGGATTTATGATGTGTTACAACGCAAAATAATAATCAATGAAAAGTATCATTTATTATCTAAAGAATTTCAAAAAAAAATCAACATACTTCCTTGTTCTGCTTTTGTATGCAGGCTTAGTTTTTGTTATGCAGCAACATATAGCTAGAGCAGGGGACTTGGGAGAAATATCTTCCATCCTAATTATTTCCAGCCAGTTGGATGAAGCGACGATTGTGGGTGAGGATTCATTCCAAACCGTACAAAGCAAAATCGACAAGATTCAGGGCGTCATTGAAGATGTTGGTGAAACCGAAGAAGCAACAGAAAAGCTTACTCTTTTTGTGGAAATTCCAAAAGCAACAGAAGGGCTTACGGTTTTTGTTGAGCCAGAGATGCAGGAATTAATTTTAGAAGAAGACAGATTCGCGGCTCAAAATGCTTCCGATCTTATTTTTGCTTTGCCAGCAAAAGAAAATTTAACCCTAGACAACGTTGCTCAAGTTGAGGAAGCGCGGTTGGCTTACAAAAACTTAACAGAAACGCAAAAAAATTTGGTTTCAAATTATTCTGTTTTGATAACAGCTGAGGGGCAGATTAATATTCTAATGTCTGAATTAGAAATTTTAGACATCATCGAAGATGGGGTAACAGAAGTAATCGAAGATGGGGTAGTGGGGGAAGAAGAAAATCTGGAATCAGGGGAACCATTGCCTGAACCACCAGACGAAACACCCCCAGAGCCACTGCCTGAGATACCAGAACCTATTACTCAAACTAATGAAGATGGATCGTTAACAGTTGTTGCCATATGATGCATGAATTTTCAAAACAAAAATGGTCAATAATTATTTTCGCTCTACTTATTCTTGGAATATTTTTTACGCATTCTGTTAGCGCTGGCACTCTTTCTTGTTCGGTGCAAGTCGGAGCTTGCGGAGTAGGAGAGGTTGAAATTTTTGAAATGCAAAATACCTCAAATTCCCATGCCGGACTTCCCGCTGCCAGTTATAACAATCTTGTTTGTTGTACAGGAGTAGCTGGTCTCGGAAATTCTTGCTCTGGCACTTATGCAACTGTTTTAAAATTGTCTGGAACAACCAATGCCCACGTTCGCCAAAACTCGCTTGGGGATTATCCGAGTGCTACTAATGCTTGTATCTCTGTTCCAGGAGGGGGAAATGTTACGGTAGCTTATCAAGCAACAAACTGTACTGGTTATGACACTATTCTTGGCTCAATGATTGGTACAACCAATTCACATGTTGGAGATGGAAGTTGGGCTGCTGGCACAACTAAAATTTGCGCAACAGCCACCGGTGGTTCTTTGTCGGTAGATATTGTAGACGCGGGTGGAACACCGGTTGGTAGTCCTTCTATCACCATGGGGGCAACAGCTCTTTCTTTTAACTATCAAACGACCAATGGAACTTTTGGTGCTGCGGCTGAAAAAATTAGAGTTGACAACTCTACCGCAAATCCTCAATGGGCCTTGAGTCTGGCTGCCACCGATGGAACCACTGCTTTTTGGGATGGCACGCCCGGAGATTACGATTTTAATGATCCGACAGCCAGCGCTGGTGATGGCGCAGATGCCGATAGTTTGGGTGGGCAGATGAGCGTTGATCCCTCGGGGGCGACCGTTACCCCGCAAGGAGGATGCGACAACACCGGTCTTTCTCTTGGGTCCTCTTCCTCGTTTTCAGAGGGAGCAACTGACAGCATAACTTTATTGTCTGCGGGTGCTTCCGCTAGCACCGGATGTTACTGGGACACCACTGGTATCTCGATTTCTCAAACGATTCCAGCTGAACAACCGGTAGCCGGCGATTATGATATAAACATGACCTTAACGGTAACTGCGATTTAAGCAATTCCTTTATGAAAGAAAAAACAAAGAAAAAACAAAAAATTAATTTAAACAAAAATACTCTTTTCTTTTGTCTTGTCTTTCTAGTTAGTTTGTTTGTTTGTTTTCCGCAGAATATTTTGGCAAGTTCCAGTTCCAATTTTCAAATCGAAATTCTCCCCGGTAGCAGTAGGCCGACAGGAGGTGGTGCGGTTGGTGGCGCTGCCGAATCTTCATTGACAGGAGACTTCAATAACGACAATAGAGTTAATCTTGTTGATTTTTCCATTATGATATATTGGTACAAACGTCCGTTTTCTGAAATTTTCAGGTTGCTAGAAATAAAAAAATCAAATGGCGATGGCATTATTAATATTGTAGATTTTAGTATATTAGCATTTCACTGGACAGGTTAATAAAAAGCATGAAGCAAATTTCAAAATTAAAAATTATTCTTTTTTTGGCACTGATAGTTTTTGCTCCTTCAGTTTTTGCAGCGGAGACATTTTTCGAAGTTCAAGGCTCAAACATCTTAGCGGGTGAAGAGTTTAAGGTAAATTTTTTTCTCAATAGTGAGGATGAAAACATTAATGCCCTTGATGGAAAAATAATATTTCCTGAAAATCTTCTTAGGGTAAAAGAAATTATAGAAGGTAATTCTTTTATTAATTTTTGGATTGAACAGCCCAAATTTCAAGATGGAGAAATTATTTTTTCTGGAATTATTCCGGGCGGATATATAAATAATAAAGGTTTAGTATTTTCAATAATTTTTCAATCAATAGAGGCGGGACAAGGTATTGTTGAAAGCAAAGAGATACAAGTATTGTTAAATGATGGAGATGGAACAATGGCAAATACAACAACTTCGGCTTTGAAATTTACTATCCTCAAGCCAATATTGCCGGAAGTCCCGACGGTAGAGCCAATAGAGGTTGAAATTACCGATACCGAAATACCAGAAATGTTTACACCTGTTGTGACCAGTGATCAGATAATGTTTGAGGGAGAATACTTTTTAGTATTTCTTGCGCAGGACAGGGGGTCGGGTATCGATCATTATGAAGTGAGAGAGGGAAGCGGAACATTCACTGTTGCCGAGAGCCCTTATCTTTTACAGAATCAAAATTTGAATCAACAAATTTTTGTGAAGGCCGTAGACAAAAACGGCAATGAAAGAATTGTTACCTTGCCACCACAAAAGAGATTGTCTTGGTATCAAAATTACTGGATTTTCGTTGTGTTATTTGTTTTAGGGCTCATTCTTAGTATTGTTTTAAAGAGACATAATAAGAAAAACCCGTAAGATTATTGGTAGCTCGGAGTTTTCCACAATTTAGAGTATTTTTCCTTAATTTCCTTGCTTTTTGGGGGTATAATATAGAAGTGGTAGGGAGTCTACCCACCCGTAGAGATGATTTTTAATACCAAAAAAATATTAAAATATTTCTTTTCTAGAGAGAGAATCTTTTTTACGTTTTTATTGATTCTCTCTTTTTTAATTTTTGGCACTGCTCTGGCCGTTCCACCTGCTACTCCGTATAATCCGGGCGAAACTCTGGCGCCAACTTGTGCGCCCGGAGATCTTAACTGCACGGTTACTCCGACCGGAGGAATTTCTTCTCTTAATGGTCTTACTGGACTAACACAAACTTTTGCTACGGGAACAGCTGGCACAGATTTTACAATTAGTTCAGCGGGAACTATCCATACTTTTAATTTTCCAAATGCTTCTGCTGTAAACAGGGGACTTCTAACCTCCGTTGATTGGGCAAACTTCAACAGCAAGGCGGAAAGCGGGGCGAACACTGATATCACTTCTCTTCTTATCTCGGATTATATTGACTTTACTTCTATCAGTAATCCTGCTTATGCAGAAGGAAGAGTTTTTTATGATGCCGGAGCAAATGCCCTAAGTTATTACAATGACCATAGCGGGCTTACAATGAATATTGGACAGGAAAGCTATGTGCGGGTAAAAAATGAATCCGGTGTAACTATTTCTAACGGCAAAGTTGTTTATATAAGTGGCACTGCCTTAGATGGTGAAACTCCTACAGCAACCCTTGCAATTGCAGACGACGAAGACACCGCAGAGGCTGTTGGTATGGCAACAGAAGACATCCTTGATGGCAATTATGGATACATTACTACTTTTGGCTTAGTGCATGATCTCAATACTTTCGGCTTAACCCCCGGAGCCGAGGTTTATTTGTCCGATACGTCCATGGGTGACGTTGTAGAGATTGCTCCTTCTGATCCGAGTTTCACGGTTCGGGTTGGATATGTGATCAAATCCGACGCAAGCGAAGGCGTTATTCTTGTATATGCCGTATCTCATCCAAGTATTGATTACTACAGTACTGGGGCAATTCCTTTTGGAAATAGCAATGGATTTTTGACCGGAGACGAAAGTAATTTATTTTGGGATAATGCAACTAAAAGTTTAGGTATAGGAACGAATATTCCAGCTTATGCTTTGGATGTTGCGGGTGATATAAAAGTTGGAGATGACAAATTGTTGTATTTAGGGACGAACTCTGGTGTTCCTTCTTCTCCTGCAACAGGCGGGGCGATGTATTATGATACTGGGACTCACAAATTCCAGTGTTATGAAGATGGTAGTTGGGCGAATTGTATCGGGGGGAGTGTTTCGCTTTCTGCTATTAGCTCGGCGACAACTTCAAATACAATTAACAACAATGACGACAAACAAATTTGGAATTGGTCTCTGGCCACTGACGATAATATAGGAATAACTTTTGGCGAAAGTTCAGCTTCATCGTCTGCTACTCCTGGGCTCATGTCTATCGTAAAAGCAAACACCTTAGCTACCTCTGAAGCTATGCCTCTTTATGTTTCAAATCTTGGGGACGGTAATAGTTTTCGAGTGGATGATTCTTCCAGCGACACCAGTCCATTTTTAATAGATAAAGATGGTAATGTGGCGATTGGGGACAATTCTTTTGACGCCTTAGCTCCAGAACGATTAAGGGTTGTTATGCCGACAGGAAGCACTTCTTACACTGTTATCGGCGCAGAGGGAAATGTTGATAATTATTTGCAAATGTATGTGCAGAACTTTAATGCTGGAGCTGATGCATCTTCTGATTTAGTTGCAGTGGCAGATAATGGAGATGAAGATATTGGTTATGTTGATTTGGGAATTAATTCTTCTGGATACAACAACGTAGATTTTTCAATTGGTGGAGCAAATGACGCTTATCTCTATACTGCCGGTGGTACTGGTTCAGGAGGAAACTTAACTATTGGAACGGCTGATACTGGCACTGCCTTGATTTTTCATACAGCGGGCACACTGGATACAGATGAAAGAATGAGAATTACCGATGATGGTTCTGGTAACCCACTAGTTGGAATTGGAACAACTTCTCCCGGGGAAATGCTGTCGCTCGGAGAAGCTGGTGCGACGAAAGGAGTTCTATCTTTTTCTGGAGACACTTCCGGTAAAATTATCATTCAGCCGGCAAGCGTGGCAGGAACATATACTTTAACCCTACCGACTTCTGACGGAAATCCCAGCCAACACTTAGCAACTGACGGTTCGGGGAATTTATCTTGGGCTGATCCAGGAGGTTTTTGGCAAAGAGTAGTGACAACATTATCTCCATCAACAGCGGGTGATGACATTACAACTTCCGGGGATATTTCTACCAGCGGGAGCGGAACTATAACTTCTGTCGGATTATTAACAGGTAATACGGGTCTTACTATTTCTGGCGCGACAGTCAGTTTAAACGACAATTCTAATTTTAATACAACAATCAATACCGGTACGTCTACCGGCACAGTCACTATTGGTTCTTCCAATGCTGGAGCAATTCAAATAATTAGTGGAGCAGGACTTACTCTAACTGGCGGAGCCGCTTCAAATATCAATACCACTGCCGGAAGTCTTGTTTTTCAACCGGCGGGAACAGGAACAACTGCCAACGTACAAATTGGTGTTGGCGGCGCTGGTTCCACTACACCAGACCTTCTTGCTCTTGATGTTAAGTCAACCGCCGGTGATCCAGCAGGAACAAATGGCGCGATGTATTACAATGCCAATTCAAACAAATTCCGTTGTTATGTAAACGGTTCTTGGTCTGATTGCGACACAACTGGTGGTACAACTACTTTACAAAGCGCTTACAATGCAGGCGCCACGATTACCACTGCCGGCTCTACCCCAATTGCTTTTACTTTAACTTCTGGTGATTTTAATGTAAGTGGAGCAGGAGCGGTAGCTTTAACTCCAACTAGCGCTTCCAGCTTTACTTCCGGTGGAGCTCTTACTTTTACTGCCGGCGCAGCTTCAACTTGGGGAACAAGTGTTGGCGATTTAACTTTACAAGTAGCAGGAACGGGAACAACTGCTAATGTAAAAATTGGTGCCGGGGGTGCCGGGTCTGCTACTCCTGATTTGTTTGCGTTGGACGTAAAATCTTCTGCTGGTGATCCAGCCGGATATAATGGCGCAATGTACTATAATGCTTCCTCTAACACCTTTCGATGTTATGAAGCTGGAGGTTGGAAAGATTGCGGCGCCACGGGAGCTGGAGCTCAAACATTGCAACAAACTTACAATGCAGGCGCCACGATTACCACTGCCGGCTCTACCCCAATTGCTTTTACTTTAACTTCTGGTGATTTTAATGTAAGTGGAGCAGGAGCGGTAGCTTTAACTCCAACTAGCGCTTCCAGCTTTACTTCCGGTGGAGCTCTTACTTTTACTGCCGGCGCAGCTTCAACTTGGTCAACTTCCTCAGGGGCACTTAGCATTGACTCAGCTACTGCTCTCAACCTAGGTAACACAAATGCTTCTTCTGTTTCAATTTGCGACTCCGCAAACTGTGACACACTTTCGCTTGGAACTAACGCCGACGCCGATACTATTACTATCGGTGATGCGAATGACTTAACAGCGATTAATTCTACCAATTGGTCCATCGCGACTAGTGGTTTGATTACTACCGCCAATGATCTTGCGGTGAACGGCGCCGACATAACCACTACAGCTGGGACAGCAACAATTTTTAATACAAATGCAACTACCTTAAGCATCGGTGGCGCGACTACAACTTTTAATTTAGGTGGGGCTTCTAGCGCGATAAATGTACCCGCGCTTACCGCATCTTCTGTTGTTTTTACAGATGGATCAAAGAACCTTACCTCTACAGGGACAGTTGGAATTGCCCAAGGAGGGACCGGGGCCACGACTGCAGCTACCGCCCTCAACGCCTTGTTGCCAGCTTCCTGGGTGAAAGGAGATTTGATTGTAGGAAACGGTAATAGCAGTGCGACAAGGTTACCGGTAGGTACCAATAATCAAATTATGATAGCAAATAGTGGACAAGCAACAGGACTACAGTGGGTTAATGCTTCTTCTATTTTGACTGATACTCTAAACTTTTCTGAGCTTGCAGACTCATTGGCCCTAGATGCTTCAACTTCTGTCGCCATGACCGGATTTGATCTGAATTTTACAAATACGGGTGGTAATGGAAACATCAGCATGGTCCCGGGCGGTACCATTACGCTTACTGCTGGCGGGGCTTCCACTTGGTCTACTTCGGCAGGGAATCTTACTTTACAAGCTGGTTCAGGTACAATTTCTCTTGGCACCACCACGGCACTAACGGCTAGTGGTGCGTTGGCAATTACCTCCAACACAACAAATGCCCTTACTCTTGATTCTGGTACCACTGGCACGGTCAATCTGGGAACAGGAAATAACGCGAAAGCCATTAATATTGGCACTGGTACGGCTGGAAATACTATTAGTATTGGCACAAACAATACAACAGCTGACACGATCAGTATTGGCTCAGCACAGGATACGTTAACCATCACCGGAAATTCTAGCTCGACTTTTGTTTTGGCTGGAACTACTCTTAGTTCAACAGAATTAAATAGATTAGACGCAAAAGATGCAGCTCTGGTTGATATTAATGACGCTGTAGCTATTGCGATTACCGGAACTGGTGCTCTTAATGCTGGGTCAATTACTACCGGTTTCGGGGCCATTGATGTTGGGGTGGACAATATCACTACTACTGGTGTTGTTTACGGAAATAGTTTTGATAGAAGTACTGCTGGTACGCTAATTATGGGTAGCACCAACGCCACATCTATTACTCTTGGAACATCCAATACCACCGGCACTCTTCTGGTGCTTGATACCAAAACCGACGCAGGTGATCCAACCGGAGCGAATGGGGGAATGTATTACAATTCCAACGCTGGAAAATTCCGTTGTTATGAAGGAGGAGCGTGGAAGGATTGCATTGGCTCAGGGGGTGGCAGTGTTCCCAATATGAATTCATTTACGGACACCACCACTAATTCAGTTGTTGATGCTGATACGACTAATTATTGGGATGGCACAGCTCCAAATATCACTCCTTCTTCTGCTGATAGCGAAGTCTTAGTCATGATGACCGCCAACATTACCGGTACGTCAACCAGTGACACTCAAATATCAGCTCAGATATTGCGTCATACAGGAGCTATTACTTGTCAAACTACTGGGACTTTGGTAGGGGGACAACTTGGAACTGTTCAGGGATATAATACTGGAAGTACAAACATATCTACTATTTTTGTTGATACTCCTGGAACCACCTCAAATGTGCAGTATGCTCTTTGTTCCGAAGCAGATTCAGAGGGTGCAGTAGGAACCGTAGCGCGTATTGATTTTACTTTATACGAAATTAACGATAATGCAGATATTGCGGAAGTTTATTCAACTTATGATACGTCTATACAACTTGGTGATGTGGTTAGTTTAGATCCGTTATTAAACAATGGTGTAAAAAAAACTAGCGGAGCTAATGATAAAGATGCGATCGGTATTGTGTCAACCCAACCAGCTTTAGTTATTGGGGGTACTGGAGGAGAAGGTGTCAGTGCTGTGCCCGTTGCTCTTGCTGGACGAGTACCAGTGAAGGTTGTTACAGAAAACGGCTCAATTGTGCCAGGCGATTATCTTACTCCTTCTTCTACTCCCGGCGTAGCAATGAAATCAACTGGCCTTGGTCCAATAGTTGGACAAGCGATGTCGTCTTATGAAGAGGAAGGCGTAGGCGTTGTTTTAACATTCATAAAGAATTTTGATTTAGGAATTTCAGAGGGAGCAGGTGTCTTGCTTGGAAATGTTTACACTGGCGTTGATACCAACATTGCAGAAGGCGAAGAAAGCGGACTCATTACTTTGATAGACGAAATTCAAGCAGAAATTGCACGCAATCCAATTACTATCATAAGCAATAAGATTGCCGGCGGTACTCAATTCTTGACTGACTTTGTGTCTGCTAGGGTGACAGCAATTCGTGGATATTTTGATGAAGTGTTTACAAAGAAAATTCACACTGATCAGATTTGTGTGAAGAAATCTGATGGCGAGGAGGTTTGTGTATCTGGTGATCAAATAGATGAGCTTTTGGAGAGCGTGGGTGTTGATCCAATCCCGACTTGTATTCCACCTCAAGTTTTAGAAGACAATGCTTGCGTAGACCCTGAACCAGAACCGGACCCAGTTCCTCTGCCTATCGACCCAGATCCAAGACCATTACCGATTGAGCCGGAACCTGACCCAAAACCAATTTCAGATACGGATTTAAATTCTGATCCAGCGCCTGAACCCGAACCTGAAGTAGTACCAGAGGTTGAAGAGGCTAGCCAACCTCCGGCTGAAGCCCCAGAACCAGAACCAGCTCCATAATTTGCAGTCTTTTGTTCTTGCGGAATAGGTTATTATTTATTACAATGTACCTATATTAGTATTAATTATTTAGAATTTATTTATGGTTAAAGAGATGATAAAAGAAACAATTACAACTACAACGGTAGAAAAAAATACCGTAAGGCAAAGGATTGCAAAACTTTTTTTTCCGACGCTTGCAATCGTGGCTGTGATTTTCGCTAGTTATTTTTATCTGCAATTATATAGATTGCAACAGGATCCTCAAGCGATTGCTCAAAAAGAAGTTGAAGAGCTTGTGTCCAAGGTTGAAAAGCTCATGGTACTTCCCGAAGGTGAAGTTCCAACAGTCGCCACTGTATCTGATCCGGCAGCGCTAAAGGACCAGCTGTTTTTTGCTAACTCAAAAAAGGGAGATAAAGTTTTGATTTACACTACTTCCAAGAAAGCGATTCTTTACAGCGTAGATCTCAATAAAATTGTTGAGGTAGCCCCACTAAGTATCGGCGAAACAGAAAAAACAAATACGAACACAGCACCAGTCTCAGCTCCAACAAATTCCAATTCTGAAACTCAATAAAGATAGGATTAGTTTGATTTAGGTTTTTGTTTATTGAGTATTTATGTTTAAAAAACTTTTATTTTTTCTGACAATCTGTTTATTTTTTATTCTAGGTACGCTTGATCCTAGTATTGTTTTTGCTTCTGCTACGAACGGAATCATTGATTCAACATATAAGTATGCCTGGGGCGAGAATATTGGGTGGATAAATTTTGGCACTTCAGGTGGAAATATTTATGTTACAAGTGAGGGATTGACTGGTTATGCCTGGAGCGAAAATTATGGCTGGATAAATTTGCATGCAAATGAACTTACGGGTGGGTCCGTAACCAATGACGGAGAAGGGAATTTGGGCGGAAATGCTTGGGGCGAAGGATTGGGCTGGATTAATTTTAGTGGCGTGACTATAGATGAAGATGGTTACTTCCTGGGATATGCGACGATTGAAAACGATGGTAGTCAGATAAGTTTTAATTGTTCCAACACGAGTTCTTGCGGATCGTCTGATTTTAAAGTTCGTACGGATTGGAGAGCCACAGTCCCTGGTACAGTATCGGGAAGTGTACTCGGTTCTTCTTACAGAGGAGAGACACCCACTCCAGAAGAAATTTTAGAAAGCGCCCCATGCTCCGCGGAACTTATGATTACTGACAACATGAAGCTGGGCGATCGAGATGGTCAATATAGTGACTACAACAAGGGCACAGTAAAGCAGGTTGCCCTTCTTCAAACCCATATTAATAGAATTTTAGCTGCATCCCATAAAGAGGCGGCTGGTCCGGTGGACGGTATTTTTGGTCCTCTTACGGAACAAGGGTTAAAACGTCTACAAATAGCCCTAAATGATATAGTTAAGCCAGTACCGTTGCTTGTTGTTGATGGCGTAGTTGGGCCTTTTACTAAAGCAGCCATCAATAATTCTTGCGGATTTTTTGGACAAGTTGCCACAACTCCGCCTGTTGTTCCGGTTACCGTTCCAGCCTTAGCTCCTACACCTATTTCTTCGGAGGAAAGTGTTGATATAAAACCTAGCATCCCAGAAGAATATCAAGTTCCCGAAAAAGGAATTACTAAACCTGTTCCGACGATCAATCGCATAAATACTTTTGTGAATACATATGTTGTTAAACCGGTGACAAAAGCTATTATATATACCAGTCTTCTAATAAAAACAACTCTTACAAATTTTTGGCATGGATTTACTGCTCCAATAATTAATTTGCTTAAATAATTTTATAAAATAAAAAACAAGATGAGTTTATTTACAAAATCTAAGAAGGATAAATCAAAAAAAGCAAAAGCTTTCAGCCGAATATCCTCCGAAGAAAAGGAATTAAAGAAAAATATTTCTCTTTTAGATTCAGTAATAAACTCAACCGTTAGTGGTTTGCTGGTTGTTGATTGCAAGGGGAAAGTAGAGCTTTTTAATGAACAGTTTAAGAAAATATGGGGAATTCCGGACAGGCTAATAAAAAAAGGAAATGATAAAGAATTATTAAAGTTTGTTTTGAGTCAACTAATTGACCCAAAAGGGTTTTTAAAAAAAGTAAATTATCTATATAAGCACACTGAAGAAGAGAGTCATGATATTATTTATTTTAAAGACGGTAAAATCATTGATCGATATTCAAGACCTCAAAAAATTGAGAATAAAATTCTGGGAAGAGTTTGGAGTTTTACTGATGTTACCGAAGAGAAGAATTTAGATAGGGCCAAAGATGAATTTATTTTTTTAACTGCACACCAATTAAGAACCCCCTTATCTGCATCCAAATGGACATTAGAGCTATTAAGAAAGGAAGATAACGTGTCAGGTTTTTTAAGAAAAAAGATTGCCACTCTTTTTGATAACAATGAAAAGCTTATTAGTTTAGTTAATAATTTACTCAATGTTTCTCGCATATCGGCTGGTAAAATACAACCGAATAAGAAAAAATTAGACATTCAGAAGCTTGTTGAAGAATCTGTAAAAAATGCTAGAAATGTTTCTTCAACGAAGAAGAATATTAGAATTTCTATTGGAAAAGGAGTAAAAAAGGCAAAGGTTGATCCTCTTTTTTTTAGTATTGCTCTTAATAATATTTTATTGAATGAAATTGATTATTCTTTTCCTGGTGCCGATATCAGCATTTCTGCCAAAAAAGTTAACAATAATTACTTGATATCTGTCCATAATGATGGACCTATTATTTCAATAGTTGACCAGAGAAACTTATTTAAAAAATTTTTTCGTGGAGAAAACGCAAAAAAAATTAAAGCTGAGGGTACCGGGCTTGGGCTTTTCATTGCGAAAGGCTTGATAGAGGCAAATGGGGGTAATATAGGAATTGTTTCAAAAAGAGGTTTCGGAACAACCTTTCATTTTACGGTTCCAATAAATTAATTTATAATATATTTATGAAAAAGATATTAGTTATTGAGGACGATGAAGTAATGCGCAATGTTTTAAAAGAACAATTAGCCCTGCAGGGTTTTTTAGTGTTTGACGCAATTAATGGAAAAGAGGGTTTAAATTTAGCACTTTCCGAGCATCCAAATTTAATCATATTAGATCTTTTAATGCCTGTTATGAGCGGAGTGGCGATGCTTGATGAATTACGTAAAGATTCCTGGGGGAAGAACGCGAAAGTAATTGTCTTAACTAATATGCCAGATACGGGAAAAATAAAAACTGGCAACGCGAAGGATGGTGGAGTCTATTCATACATAACAAAGACGGATATTCAGATTGATGATTTAGTCGGAATTGTAAATAACGCCTTAAATTCTGAATAGTGTGTTTTGATTTAAGGTATATAATTTTGCTATACCCGTACATTTATTTTTAATAAAGTTTGAAAAAAAATAAGTGTTGGGGTATATTTTCTTTATGTCAAAGTTATCGGTGGGTATTGTTGGGCTTCCAAACGTGGGAAAATCCACGCTTTTTAATGCGCTTACGAAAAAAGGTGTTCCAGCAGAAAACTACCCCTTTTGTACCATTGATCCCTCTGTGGGTATTGTGCCAGTACCAGACGAGCGTTTGTATAAACTTTCCGAAATTTCTAAATCTAAAAAAACTATTCCCGCAGTGGTAGAGTTTGTAGATATTGCCGGTTTGGTAAAAGGTGCTAGCGAAGGAGCCGGTTTGGGAAATAAATTTCTCTCTCACATTAGGGAGGTTGATGCGATTATTGAAGTGGTGCGAATTTTTGAAGATGCGAATACTGTTCACGTACATAATAAAATTGACCCACTTTTTGACATAGAAGTTATTAATTTTGAATTAAAACAAGCTGGCATAGAAAAACCAATTCTCTATGTATTAAATAGATCCGAGGCAGCCGACAACTTAAAGGAAAGTTTTATTTCTAAACTTCCAGGTCCATACATAGAAGTTGATCCTGTTTTCGGTACGGGGTTGGATAATTTAATTAAAGCCAGTTATGATTTGCTAGGCCTGATTACTTTTTTTACTACAGGAGAAGATGAATCACGAGCTTGGACGACGGTTCGCGGAGCGACCGCGCCGATAGCAGGGAAGTCCATTCACACAGATTTTCGAGATAAGTTTATTCGGGCAGAAGTGGTGGCCTATGATAAGCTCTTAGAAGCTGGTTCTTTTGCCAAAGCGCGAGAAAAAGGCTGGGTTCGAACCGAAGGCAAGGAATATATCGTAAAAGACGGCGATGTAATAGAGTTTTTAATATAATTTTTTTATTCACAACAATAGAGTGATATAATAGAAGATATCACCTTAAATATGAATACTAAAAAAACAAAGACAATGATTCTTCTTTTGCTGGTGAGCGCAGGATTATTGTTTTTAACAAAAACTTCATTTGTATATTCGGCAATAACTTGGAATCAAACAGATTGGTCTGGTGGCTGGGGGCAAGTAACTTGGTCTGATAATACCAAATATAATGAAGAAGATGGAATAAATACATCGGTTGCAGGACAGGCAACATTAAATCCCGGCACTTTTACTACCGCTTATGGAGGGACTAGCTCTGATTCAATTTGGGGAATAAGGGAAACCTCAGATGGCGGAATGATTTATGGTGGAGGAACTGAATCTTTTGGGTCTGGTTCAAGAGATGCCCAATTGGTTAAATTAGATAATTTAGGAAATATTGAGTGGCAAAAAGTTTATGGCGGGGTGGGGTATGATGATTTTAATTCTATTCAACAAACTTCTGATGGTGGATACATTGCAGTCGGTTTTTTTACTTCCGCAACCGGAGATCTTTGGGCCGTGAAGACTGACTCCTTCGGAGATATCATTTGGCAGAAAAGTTTTTTGGGGACAACTACTGATGATTTTGATTACGCCACCGCAGTCATTGAAAATGCAGACGGAAATTATATTATTTTAGGTGCTTCCCTTTCTTTTGGTACGGGCGGTCTTGATTACGATGCCTGGGTTTTGGAACTTAATTCTACGGACGGGTCTATTGTTTGGCAGAAAATTTACCGTGGAATAAGTTATGAGATACCAAATACTCCAGATCTTATAAAACAAACTCCTGACGGTGGCTACATTTTGGCCTTTGATTGTCGTTCATTTTCTGCAAGTTCAGATCTGCTGGTTTTAAAAATCGACCCAGACGGAGATATTGAGTGGGAAAAAATATTTGGTGGAATAAATAGCGACGGGGCTTCAGGTGTTCTTGTTTTGGATGATGGAACGTTTTTAATCTCAGGGGACACAAGTAGTTATGGCGCAGGAAGTGTTGATGGTTGGGTTATGCATTTAGATACTGACGGCAGTTCTTTATGGCAAAAGACATATGGAGGTCCGGATAGCGATACAAATATAAATATTAATCTAGTCTCCGACGGAAACATTTTAGTAGCAGGGAATTATGATTCTTTTAGTTTTGGGGCTACTGATATTCTAATAATGAAAATAGACATAGCAGGTAATATTCTGTGGCAAAAATTATACGGAGGGGCTCTAGAAGATATTTATTTTGGTGAACCGCAGGAGATGTCTGATGGTTCATATTTGATAGGTGGTTATACACAATCTTTTGGTGCTGGTGATTATGATGCCTGGATTTTACGAATAGCCCCAGACGGGACAGCTTACGACACTTCTTCTTTTTCTAAAGATATAAATTTAACTTCAATGGATATAATTCCGCTTACCCCAGTTTCTTCTTTGGCAGTTTCAAGTCCTCTCGTAACCGAAACGACTCCAGTGGTTTCTGTTGCTGATGCAAGTTTAGTTGTTACTGAGACATCTTCTTCTGGAGGTGAACCCTTTTTAAGAAGCGGAATTTTAACCTCGTCAATTTTTGATGGTGGCACAGTAAATAGCTGGGGCCCGATGAAACATACCGCTATTCTTCCTAATAATACTGACATTACTTTTGAAGTTTCTACAGACGACGGATTAAGTTGGGAACCGGTTACAGATTATATTACGCAAACTTTTGGTCCCTCCCAGACAGTTGCTTACAGGGCCATGCTTGCCAGCTCAAACGGAGAAGATACTCCAATTCTTCAAGATGTTTTAATAGAAGGAAGCGAAAGCCCAGTAGTTCTGACTTCTTCGGCTTCTTCTGTCACAAAAACCGAAGTCACTCTAAACGGAAATATTATTGGTATAGGGGGGGCTGCCGTAACAGAAAGAGGTTTTGAATACGGATCGAATGCTAGCTATGGAAATTCTTTTTCAGAAACAGATGGTCCTTATGGTATTGGAGGATTTTCCTTCGAACTTTCTGACCTTGATTGCGGAATGACCTATCATTACCGCGCTTTTGCTGTAAATGCTCTTGGTGTGGGATATGGAGATGATGTTGCTTTTGAAATGGTTGGTTGTGGTAGCACCGGCGGCGGCGGTGGCGGTGGTGGAAACGGAGAAGATCCCACCTGTAAAGACGTTACTGCCACC
>CAYTSO010000003.1:0-107029 GCA_964440545.1 uncultured Candidatus Saccharibacteria bacterium
TGAAGCACGAAAGCGTGGGTAGCGAATGGGATTAGATACCCCAGTAGTCCACGCCCTAAACGATCTTCTCTCGGTTTTCGGAGTATCGACCCTCTGAGAGCCTTAGCTAACGCGTTAAGAGAAGCGCCTGGGAAGTACGGCCGCAAGGCTAAAACTCAAAGGAATAGACGGGGACTTGCACAAGCAGTGGATTATGTGGTTTAATTCGATGGTAAACGAAGAACCTTACCAGGGTTAGAAATCCTATTGAAAGGTCTAGGAAACTAGATCCCTCGCAAGACAGTAGGACAGGTGATGCATGGCCGTCGTCAGTTCGTGGTTTGAATTGTACCCTTAAGTGGGCTAACGAACGCAACCCTTGTTGTGTGTTACAAGTGTCACACGAGACTGCCCCCGCTTCAGGACGTAAATGAAAATTTTCATTTGTTTTTTGAAGCGGGGGAGGAAGGAGAGGATGACGCCAGGTCAGCATGTCCCTTTGATACCCTGGGCTACACACATAATACAATGACCGCTACAACGCGCAGCGACGAGGCGACTCTAAGCTAATCGTTCAAAAGCGGCCTCAGTTCGGATTGAAGTCTGCAACTCGACTTCATGAAGCTGGAATTGCTAGTAATCACAGGTCAGCTAAACTGTGGTGAATACGTTCTCAAGTCTTGTACTCACCGCCCGTCAAGTCAAGGGAGCCGGGAGTACCCGAAGTCTCCACATAAGTGGGGCCTAAGGTAAGCTCGGTGACAGGGACTAAGTCGTAACAAGGCACGGCTAGCGGAAGCTGGTCGTGGATTAATTCAATTTGAAAAACGTCCCTCCGACGTAATGTTGGAGAGATTCTCGTCTCGCGAGAATCTGATCTTGGATAGGTTGGACTCATTGAGTCGGTATTGTGTCGCTCAATTGACGACACAATAGTCTAAATATGTTCTGGACTTTAAAAACATATTGACAGAGAGGAAAGACTCTTAAGTTATAGAACGAAACAAAACAAAGCACAGCAATATTAAAAACACCTCGCGCAAGCGGGGTGTTTTTGTTGTTTGGCGCTTTGTCGCAAGGTAAGGTATACTTATGGGTATTAATAAATAACCATAATATTATGGAGGAAAGAAAAATTAATTCAGCGGATTTGGCAAATGATTCAAAGGCTGCTAAAGCTATAATTGAAGAAGGTAATAGGGATCTTTTTTTACAACGAGTACACCATATGGGTGATTGGACGGGTGAAATGAAGTCTCAAGCCAAAATGTTGCGAGGAGTAGAAGAGCTTCGTGGTGTGCGGAAAATTGTACGAGATAATTTGGACACCTTGGCGAACGAGGCATCAGCGGATTACCTTGCCAAATTAAATCAGGACCTAGAAAATGCCACGGCCACAGACGATAAAACAGAAATTGCGTGTATTGAAAAGGAAATATCTTCTCACGAAGAGAACATGAAGCAGTATCAAGCAACGGCGAGAGAAAATGCCGACAGTTATATTGACAATTCTACGGGCGAAGTGAATATGGAAGAATTTGAAAAGCAGATGAACAATTTTATGTATGAGAGTTTGCTGATTTGGTATGGCAAAGAAGGCGCAGATAAAATAAAAATCAAAATGCGTTCCATTCCTCTTTCTGAGATGGATTACGAGGCAATGAGAAAAAAAGATGTTGCAAAATTCGGAGAATATACTATGAACCCAGACACTGTCGGGATGAATTACAAGGAAAAAAAGCCGAAAGCGAAGATTCTTGATCTGAAAGAACTTATCGGCAAACCAGGGTCAGAAGTGATGAAGGCAGTCGTTGAAAAATATAGTTTGCAGTATCATATTCCTGGGCTTGAATACGAAAAATATTTATTCGAAAATCCCGAAGTTCTAGAAGAATTAGAATTAAAAGATGGCATTGTTTATTATCTACCTGGCTCGGTTCTTTGTGATTATAAGGGCGATTTTAGTGTTCCCTGCGTGTACTGGAATGGTGCCTCGCTTGAGCCAGATGCGCATTGGCTTGGTGTTAAATGGGACGGGATTTGTCGGGTTATCCTTCTCGAAAAATAATTCTATTTAAACACTAGATATTTAGAACTGACAGCAATATTAAAAACACCTCGCGCAAGCGGGGTGTTTTTTGTTTTTGGTATTGTGATATAATAAAGTAATGAATAAAAAATTAATAATATTTGAAATTTTGGGTGCCTTGGTGGTGGCAGTGTTGTTTAATATTGTGTTTTATATTATAGCTGCCACTATTGGTGGGAATTATATGACTGATTTTACTTTTATGGGACGACGCGGGTATGAAGCCACTGGGATGTTGGGAGTAATTTTTGGCTTGCTACTTGGTGGAATGTTGGGAGCTTATGTTGTGCGACGTAGATTTACAACGGCGGAACAAAAAATATCTTCTGCGATAGGGATAGGGCTATTAGCCGGAATTATTTTACTCTCAATAGTTTTTGTAAGGTTGTAAAGGATGCGCCTGAATATAAAAAAGATGGTGATTGTTATGATTTTGTTCACACCGCAAATGGAAGTCGAGGACCGACAGTAAAAGGTAACTGTTTTATGTTTTTGGTATTGTGATAGATGGAATACCATATAGCAATTACGTTCGGACATTATGCAAATAAATTTGCATATGCTCCTCATTTATTGCTACAATTTTACTATGCAGGTGAAAACTAAAAAAAGAGTTGGAATATTGCGAGGCGGGGCCGGGAAACACTATAAAACTTCTCTCAAAAGGGGTGGGGAAATTATCGATCACATTTTCAGGAATTTAGAGGAGGACTACAAACCCATTGATATTTTAATAGACAAAAATCATGTTTGGCACTATAACGGTTTGCCGATTAATCCGAGCGAATTAGTTAACAAAATTGATCTTGCCTGGAATACAACACATCCTAGCCTTTCTAACATTCTAGACAGCTTGTCTATTCCAAATATTAAAATTGGATCTTTTTTCCATACTCTAGAAAACAATCAGGAGATGTTAAGGGAACATGTTAAAAGTTTGGACATAGATATGCCGAGGTCGCTTCTTCTCCCTGTTTACCAAAAAGATTTTGATGGACCACGTGAAAAATATCCAATTAAAAAAGCAAAAGAAATTTTTGAAAGATTTTCTTCACCCTGGATGGTAAAATCTTTTACCGAAGATTCAAATATGGGCATACATCTTGCAAAAACATTTCCAGAACTTGTGTGGGCGATAGAAGACGGTGTTAAACATGGGAAGAGTATTTTAGTTGAAGAATTTATTGCAGGCAAGGTTGCTTCAGTTCACTCTGTTCCGAAGTTCCGAGGAGAAGAAATTTATACATTTCCACTAGGCAATGCTTTTGGAATTTTTTCTTCCGATGAAAGAGAAAAGCTTTTTTTTCTTGCCAGGGAATTACACAAACATATCGGAGCTAGGCATTATTTAAAATCAGATTTTGTTCTAACTCCTCGTGGAAAGATTTTTCTTCTTCAAGTTGAATCAACCCCAGACCTAAAAAAAGATTCTCATTTTTCTCAAGTTTGCGAATCTGTTGGCGCGAAAGCTCATCATGTGGTAGAACATATACTTGAAGGAGTAGAATAAGAAATTGGGCCCATAGTTAAGCGGTATAACGTATCCATGGCATGGATGAGGCCGGGGTTCGACTCCCCGTGGGTCCACATAGAAATTATTTGGGCATGTGGCGGAACTGGTATACGCGCACGCTTCAGGAGCGTGTGGAGCAATCCTTGGAGGTTCAAATCCTCTCATGCCCACTACCGGGCCGTAGTCCCATACCAAAGCAGAGTTTGGTACGGGATAAATATACCGGGGCATAGTGTAACGGTAACATGCACGATTCGGGTTCGTGTGATTCTGGGTTCAAATCCCAGTGCCCCGACAAAGAAGGTAATCGAACCCAGGTTCGAGCCACACATAATTTTCTGCTGAAAATTTGCGCAGCCCCGTCTCGCGCCGTCGCGCTCCGGCTCTTGCGTCAGGTCCCTGTCCCGACGCAAGCCCAGCGGCCCGACAATTGTTTCCAAAAATTCCTATTTTTGCTATACTTTAGAAAATTGTTTTTATCTGTGGCGGGTGGTCGCACTCACATAGGCACATATGTTGGAGGTTAGCCATCACCTGCCTCAAATGAAAATAATTTAACCCCGTCGCTCGCAAGCGACGGGGTTTTATTTTTATCTTTTATCCCGCACTAAAATTTTACAATGATATTTTTTTAGTTGTTTATCTTTTATCTTTAAAATTGTTTTTTATAAATTAAATTATTTTTGTAAAAATTTAGTGCGGGATGCTCAATTTTCTAATTTGCTTTGCAAAAAGAAAATTGGTAGTTATCCACAGTTTCATTGAAAAAGTATTGTATTTGGTTTCTAGATGCGAGATAATTAAAGCAGTTCGAAGCAATAAATATTTTTGGTCGGTTTATTGCTAACTAATTTATAATTTAATTTCGCGCGCGCGACAAAAAATATGGCAGCAAAAAAGAAAGCAAAGAAAGTTGCAAAGAAAACAAAGAAAGTTGCAAAGAAGAAAACAGCAAAAAAGGGAAAAAAGCGAGCATAGTTTTTTCCCACTTCTAAAAAATCCCCACCAGTTTCGGCCGGAGGGGATTTTTTAGTTCTGTCTCGTCGTTCTCGAATGACGGGGTTTGTGCTAAGATATATAAACATGAGTTTATATAGTAAAATATTTGGCGACGAAAGCTCCAAATTCATAAAAAGTATTGGGAAAACAGTGAAAAAAATAAACTCTCTGGAGGAGGAAATTTCTAAGTTAAAAGATGAAGATTTTCCCAAAAAAACACAGGAATTTAAGGAAAGACTATCAAAAGGAGAAACCCTGGACGAGATATTGCCGGAAGCTTTTGCTTTAGTGCGGGAGGCGGCCAAAAGGAATTTAAAGGAAAGACATTATGATGTGCAGCTGATTGGAGGTATTGCTTTGCATCAAGGGAAAATTGCCGAGATGAGGACCGGTGAAGGGAAAACCCTCGTGGCAGTTTTGCCGGCGTACCTAAATGCAATTTCCGGAGAAGGAGTGCACATTGTTACCGTAAATGATTATCTTTCTCGTATTGGCGCCGTACTCATGGGACAAGTTTATAATTTTTTGGGACTAAGTGTTAGTGTTATTAATTCGCAAAATGTTTCTTATCTTTACGATCCCAAGCACAAAGAAGAAGACCAAGAAAGAGATCAGATTGGAGAATTCAAAGTAGTTTATGATTTTTTAAAACCATGCTCTAGAAAAGAAGCTTACTTAGCAGATGTAACTTACGGAACGAATAATGAATTCGGCTTCGATTATTTACGAGATAATTTAGCGACCTCTCTAGATCAATTAGTTCAGAGAGTTCACAACTATGCCATTGTTGACGAGGTAGACTCTATTTTAATAGATGAAGCGAGAACCCCGCTCATTATTTCTTCTGCTTCTTCTGACTCTGAAGATTTTTATACAAAGTTCGATAAAATTGCAAAACAACTGAAGCGTGATGTTGATTATGAAGTGGATGAAAAATTAAAAGCCATATCTTTAACCGACGCTGGCATCACTAAAGCTGAACAACTTTTGGGTATTCAAAATATTTATACAGAAAAAGGAATAAAATATGTGCACCACTTGGAAACAGCAGTAAAAGCGCAAGCCATTTTTGAAAAAGATAGGGATTACGTAGTGAAAGAAGGTGAAGTTGTTATTGTTGATCCATTTACTGGGCGTCTTCAGCCAGGTAGGCGCTGGAGCGAGGGGATTCATCAGGCTATTGAGGCAAAAGAAGGCGTAAAAATCGAGAAAGAAACACGTTCTTCTGGCTCTATTACTTTCCAGAATTACTTTAGATTTTATAAGAAGCTTTCCGGTATGACCGGTACGGCGGCCACTTCCGCGGAGGAATTTTTCAAAGTTTATGGCCTAGAAGTGATTGTTATTCCTACAAATCGTCCAATTGTCCGTATGGACCACTCCGATCTTATTTTCCAAACCGAGAAAGGCAAATATCAGGCCATTGCCAAAAAAGTCAAAGAGTTGAATGAAAAAGGCCAACCGGTTTTAATTGGAACTATTTCTATTGAAAAAAATGAACTCCTTTCCGCTTATTTGAAACAAGAAGGAGTGCAACATACAATTTTAAATGCGAAGAATCACGAAAAAGAGGGAGAGATAATCGCGCAAGCTGGCAAGCGCGGAGCGGTAACTATCGCCACAAACATGGCAGGGCGTGGAATCGACATTAAGCTCGGAGGTAATCCTATTGTGAAAGAAGAATACGAATTCGTAAAAAGCGTTGGTGGACTTTTTGTGCTCGGTACCGAGCGACATGAAGCAAGAAGAATCGACAATCAGTTGCGAGGTCGTTCTGGCCGACAAGGAGATCCAGGAGAAACAATATTCTACGTATCACTGGAAGATGATTTGATGCGAGTTTTTGGATCGGAAAAAATTAAAACCATGATGGGACGTTTTGGAATCCCAGAAGATATGCCTATTGAAAATCGCTTCATTAACAGAACACTAGAGGGAGCTCAGGCAAAAATTGAAGGCTTTCATTTTGATGCCAGAAAGCATACTTTGGAATACGACGATGTGATGAATCATCAGCGTAAAATAATTTACGAAAGAAGACAAAAAATGCTACGGGCCGACAAGGAAAGAATCGAAGCCCTTTTGCGCGAAATAGCGGAAGGCAAAGAAGACGGAGAAGCAATGATTGAGGAAAAAAGGAAAAAACTCGGAGACGAAATGTTTTTTGAAACAATCCGTCGAATCGCTCTTTATACTACCGATACTCTTTGGATGGAGCACTTAGAAGCGATGGATTACTTGCGTTCTTCGGTGAACTTGCGAGCTTATGGACAACGTGAGCCGATTGTGGAGTACAAAAAAGAAGGCTTAGCAATGTTTAAAGAAATGGAAGAAGCTTTTAGAGAGCAGGTTTTCTCATTGATTGGAAATATAAATACAGAAAATGTAGTCAAGGTGAAGGAAGAAGAAAAAACGCCGAAGCAAACTTTAATTACCAGCCACACAGAACCTTCCGAACTTGGTGGCCCAAGAGAGAAACAAGCTAATTCTTCCGCGGAAACTTCGGAGAAAGTAGGACGCAATGATCCTTGTCCATGCGGAAGTGGAAAAAAATATAAAAAATGTCATGGAAAATAAGAAAATACAGACAGTTTGTGTGATTCGTGAAGGTTCCAAAATACTGCTTGGTCTTAAAAAGCGGGGATTTGGGGTGGGAAGATGGAACGGTTTTGGCGGTAAGCCGGAAGAGCTGGAAACCCTGGAGGAAGCAGTAAAGAGAGAAACAAAAGAGGAAGCAGATATTGAAGTTACAAATATAGAAAAAATTGGGATTATTGATTTTGAATTTCAGGATAGTGCTAGGGCAATAGAATGTCACTTTTTTAAGGCAGATATAGAGAAAGGAGAGCCGACCGAGACAGAAGAAATGAAGCCTAAGTGGTTTGACATAGAAAATATCCCTTATAGTCAAATGTGGCCAGACGATCAGTATTGGATACCCATGTTTTTGGCTGGAAAAAAATTCAGAGGTAGATTTCTTTTTAATAAGCCGTCGACCTCTGAGGAACAGAGTAAAATCCTCGAGGAAGAATTATTAGAAGTTAGCTCGTTATAAAAAGTAACTGAAATATGCAGAAGGTGTTTAAAAAATTAAAACTCAAAAGGCGAGCAATTACCGTGTTGGCCGGAATGCATTTTTTTGGCAACCCATCGGCTAAATTGAAAATAGTTGGAGTGACAGGAACAAATGGTAAGACAACGATAGCTACGCTTCTTTATAAGGTAGTCACAGAGCTCGGATATAAAGCTGGACTCATTTCAACAGTACAAAATATTATAGTTGATAAAATTATTCCTCATGACGAGAATGCCCCAGCTACTACGCCAGGTCCAATTTATTTACATAAATTACTTAATGAAATGGTGGAAAAAGGGTGCGAGTATGTTTTCATGGAAGTTTCTTCGCATGCACTAGACCAGAGCCGGGTTGCCGGAATAAATTTTGCCGGAGGAATTTTCACGAACTTAACGCACGATCATCTTGATTATCATAAAAATATTGAGAATTACTTCGGAGCCAAAAAGAAATTTTTTAACATGCTCTCAGAAAATGCTTTTGCCTTATCGAATATTGATGATGATTATGGTGAGGCGATGCTTGAACACATCCATGCCCAAAAATATACTTACGGATTTAAACATAAAGCTGATTTTAACGAAAAACTGGAAACAAAATTAATTGGTGATTTTAATATGTATAATGTGCTTGCGGTATACGGTGCCTTGGTTCTCCTCGGCATGGATAGCGAGAAAGTAAAAGAAAAATTAAAAAATGTTTTGCCCCCTAAAGGAAGATTTGAATATTTGCAAAGCCCATCCGGGGTAACCGTTATTGTAGATTATGCGCATACTCCCGATGCTCTGCAAAATGTTTTATATACTATACAGAAAATGAAAAAAGAAGGAACAAAAATTATTTCTGTTTTTGGCTGCGGGGGAGATCGTGATCCAATGAAACGTCCGAAAATGGGAAAAATCGGAACATTTCATTCCGATATTGCTATTTTCACTTCAGATAATCCGCGAAGCGAGGACCCGGACAAGATTATTGAAGAGATGAAAGCTGAATTATCTGGCGAAGAACTGAAAAAAGTAAAAACAATTCCAAATAGGCGAGATGCAATTGCTGAAGGAGTAAAATTAGCGAAGAGGGGAGATATTATCCTTTGCGCCGGTAAAGGGCACGAAAACTATCAAGAAATCAAAGGTGTAAAATCTCATTTTGACGACATGGAAGAATTTGAGAAAGTGTTTCAACAAAAGCAATCTCTGTAATTCCTTTCGAAATATTAATTTTTTTCGGTACGAATTTTTCGAAGCTTGAAAAATTCTGAAGTTTTCGTGCCGTCGCACTCAAAACCCCTTCAAAAATTACATTTCGAAAGGAAGACACTTTTACGTAATCTTGTGATAATATAGGTTTATGGTGGACTATAAAGAATTTTTTAAAGGTAAGAAAATCACGGTCATGGGGCTTGGGCTTTTAGGACGTGGAGTTGGGTATACGAAATTCCTAGCTGAAGGCGGGTCGAATTTGATTGTGACGGATTTAAAACCTTCGACTGCGCTCAGGTCGTCGCTTAAAAAGCTCCGAAACTATAAAAATATAAAATACGTTTTAGGGAAACATAGATTAGTGGATTTTAGAAATAGAGATATGGTTATCAAGGCGGCCGGGGTTCCGCTTGATTCTGTCTACATTAAGGAGGCTCGAAAAAATAAAATACCGGTTGAAATGGATGTTTCTCTTTTTGCGAAACTCGCACCGGAGGTAATGGTCATCGGGGTAACTGGGACGAGAGGAAAGTCTATGACCACGGCTTTGATTTACGAAATTCTTTCTAAAAATCTAGAAAATAGAAAGGTTTATCTTGGTGGAAATATGAGAGGGATCGCTACGCTTCCATTATTAGAAAAAGTAAAAAAAGATAATATTTTGGTATGCGAACTAGATTCTTGGCAATTACAAGGTTTTGGTGATTCAAAGTTTTCTCCCCATATTTCTGTTTTTACTTCTTTTATGGATGATCATTTGAATTACTATAAGGGAGATAGAAAAAAATATTTTGCAGACAAAGCGAATATTTTTAAATATCAGAAAAAAGGCGATGTGTTGATAGTTCGGCCTCATGTCAAAAAAATTATTCCAAAGAACCTGAAAGGCAAGCTAATAGTGGCCGATGTCAAAGGAATTGCTGGCTATAAATTTATTGTACCCGGCGAACATTCGAGAGAAAATCTGGCCTGCGCAGTGGAAGTGGCTAGACAATTTATGATACCGATAGCAAAGATAAAAAAGACAGTAGCAAGTTTCAAGGGGGTAGAGGGGCGTTTGCAATTTGTAAAAAATTATAAAGGAATCAGAATTTATAACGACAACAATGCCACGACGCCGGAAGCTACTATCGCCGGAATTAGGGCATTAATCGAAGCGAAGAAAGAAGGAAAGATAATTTTAATTTCAGGAGGAGCAGACAAAAATCTTGATCTTGATTTGTATGTTAAGGTTCTAAACACTATATGCAAGGCGCTTATTTTAATTCCCGGTACGGGAACAGATAAAATGCTAAAAAATTACAAAATAAAAATTCCATTTGAAGTCGGTAAGAATTTAAAAGATGTCGTAAAAAAAGCGCTTGCATACGCTCAAAAAGGCGACACAATTCTCTTCTCTCCCGCTTTTGCCTCCTTTGGGATGTTCAATAATGAATATGAAAGAAACGACCTTTTTGTAAAGATAATCAAGAATTTGAAATAAATGGACTTAGATTTATCAAAAATTAACACTTCAAAAATACTCAGTGCAAGAAAGATATTTTTTATTGGGATAGGCGGAATTGGGATTTCGGCGTTGGCGAAAATGGCTATTTCGCGAGGGATAGAAGTGGCTGGAGTAAATGACGAAGAAAGTCCGAAAACACTCAATTCGCTTCGAGAGGAAGGCGCAAAAATATTCTTTTACAAGAGCCGTGAGAAATTTCTTGAAACTGCGCCCTCGGAGACAGAAGGGCAGGGAACCCACACGTTTCTTAAAATTTCTCACGCCTCTTTTCAGGAAGCAGACATGTATGTTTACAGCGATGCCTGGCTTTATCGGGGCCCCGAGATTATTGAAGAGGCAAAAAAAACAGGCAAACCAGTTATAAATTATTTTGAGGCATTGGGGCAATTTGCGAAAGAATATAAAGTAATAGCAATTGCCGGTACGCATGGCAAAACGACGACCACAGCGATGGTGGCAGAAATTCTTATTGAAGCAGGGTTGGATCCTACGGTCATTGTCGGTTCATTTATTAAAAAACTTGGAAGTAATTTTAGAAAAGGAAAGAGCGAATATTTAGTCGTAGAGGCAGATGAATATAACAGACATTTTTTTAGTTTACACCCCCATCTTTCACTTATTTTAAACATTGAAACAGACCATCTAGATTGCTTTAAGGATCTGAAGGATATTCAAGATGCTTTTGGTAAATTTACCTCGCAAAGCAAAAATGTAATTTCAGATTACTCAAAGTATTTAGAAAAAGTTCCGAAACTTTTGATTCCTGGAGAACACAACAGGTTGGACGCTGCAGCAGCGTTTGCTGTGGCAGATTTTTTGGGAATTAAAGAAGAGATTACTAAAAAATCGCTAGCAGAATTTACTGGCACCTGGCGACGGTTAGAAAAAAGGGGGGAGACGAAAGAGGGAACAATAATTTACGATGACTATGCGCACCACCCGACGGAGATTAGGGCGAGCCTGCAAGGGCTAAGAGAGCTTTATCCCTCCTTCGCCGAGGCTTCGAAGGACAAGCCAGGAAAAAAGATCATTGTATTGTTTCAACCTCATTTATATAGTCGCACTCGAGCTCTATTTTATGATTTTACGAAGTGTTTTGAGAAGGCCGATCAAATATTACTTTTACCCATATATTTTGCCAGGGAAGATAAGGATATAAGTATTTCAAGTGAAAAATTGGCCGAGGCCATTGATAAAACTGGCAAAAACACAAGGGCCTTTTCCAGTTTTGAAGAAGCAGAAAACTATATAAAGACCTTGAACCTGGGGTCGAATGATGTATTTGTTACGATGGGGGCGGGGGAAGCATATAAGGTGGCGGACAAAGTTTTCAACATTCTATAATTATTCTATTTTTAGCCTTATTTGTCAATGGAGAGGGTATAAAATATCCTTATTTTACAAGGTATTTTGGATTTGACATATAGTAAAAACATTGCATAACTATTGACTTTTTAAATGGAATATGCTATCATATTAGTATCCTTGTAGTATAGGCGAAAAGCTTATGGTATAAGGATTTTTTAGTTAAAGGTGAAGTAGCCGTATCGGAGTTGGCGGAGCACAACCGCCCAAATATGAAAAAAAATAATCTAATACGCTTCGCGCAATCTCTGCTTTTTCTGCCTGTTATGACATTTTCTCTCGGAAATGCTAACGGGATAGAGATTCCCCAAGATGTATTGGTAAAACAAATAAATATTGCAGTAGCTGGAACTTTGGCTTTTAACAATGCCATTGATCCGGAAACTGAAACCTTAAAAGCTAAAGCCGAAGCCATTGATGCGTACTTTAGAGAGCATGATATGCCCTTGGAAGGTACCGGTAAGAAAATGGTGGAGGAAGCCGAGAAGAACGGTTTGGACTGGCGTCTGTTGGCAGCAATTGCCGTACGTGAGTCAACCGGAGGAAAACACGAGTGTAAGAGAGTCCCGAACAATGCTTTTGGTTGGGGCTCCTGCAAGATTAGCTTTGATTCCAACGAGGAAGCAATTGAAACTGTTGCTAGAAATTTAGGAGGAAATAATCCTAATACAGCTCGTTATTATGAAAACAAAGATACGAAAGAAATCTTGCGCGCTTATAACCCTCCGTCTATCGTTCCGAAATATGCCGAGCAGGTGATATCCATCATGGATGACATCGGTGAAGCAGAGTTAACTGTGACCAACGTTACTGTTGCCTAACTAAAATCCCGCTTCTGGCGGGATTTTAGTTTGCGTGGTAAAATATTTTTATGAAAACAAATAAAGGATTCACTCCAATATTAATAGCAATAGCAGTAGTAGCGGTTTTAGCAATCGGTGGTGTTGGGTATTTTGCAGGCAAAAGTTCAGCGCCTACTTCGCAATACGTGCCGGAAGATATCAACCAGCAGCAAAATAATCTAGTTGGTAACGACAGAGATGAACATGGTTGTATCGGTTCTGCCGGCTATACTTGGTGTGAAGTAAAAAATAAATGCTTGCGTGTTTGGGAAGAGAAGTGCGAAATAGCTTCTTCCGTCAAAACCATTTCTCAAGCTGAAGCGGAAGCGCTCGTTTCTAAAACGTGGGGAGCTTGTCACCCAGATGGTTGTAGCGATGTTACGGTAACAACGTCGCAAGATAATATAGTTACGGCAACTTATGGCCTACTTGATGATTCTACTGCTCTAAAAAGATATGAAGCGAGAGCAGTATATCAAGGTGGATCCTGGATACTTGGTCAGTCAACTGTTACATATTTTTGTCATCGTGGTCACGTTGATGGGTCGCAAGGTTTTAGTTCCTCTTTGTGTATTTAGTTTAGATTATTAACTTATATAAAATTATGAAAATAAATAAAGGAATTACTACATTGGGAATTATTATCATCGTTGTTGCAGTTTTAGTTTTGATGATTGGTGCTTATTTTGTAGGAATAAATATTACTTCATCTCCGCCGAATGATGGTAATAATTACAGGGCAGATAGCAACGAACAGAACGCAAATCCAGGGAACAATATTAATGACCCAATCTTTGTAACTTTTCCGAAAGCAGGAGACACCCTGATGGAAGGACGGACATATAGCATTACTTGGGTGAACAACAGCACAGATGTGTTCCAGGTTTATTTAGAAAATGAAAATGTTGGCTCAATAAGAATCGGTCAAACGGTTGTAGGGCAAACCGCGTTGGTATGGAAAGTTCCATCAATTTTGAGTTATACAAGCACTGCTGACAATTATAAAGGTGAGAAACCCCCGATCGATGGATATAAAATTGCCTTTTCTGTGTTCAGAGAAGATGCAACAGGAAAGATGATAGATTACGAAACACATACAAGTACAATTTTTAAAATTGTTCCCACGCTTGTCTCGGATATGTTACCAACACCATATATTTCTGCACAGAGCGGATGGCCTCCGGTAATTCAAAATTCTGATAAAGCATACTCGTGTGTTCCAGGTTCATATATCCCAATCGAAATATGGGAAAGAACTATCGATGGTAAAAAATATTGTGTAAAAATAGAAAGCGAAGGAGCTATGAGCCATATTTACAGAAAGTATACCTATACTACTGTAAACGGAACAGGAACAAAAACTGCCAGTTTTATCCTCTCTTGGGTGAATGATTGTGGGCCATATTCTGATCCAGAATTTACAGAATGCCAAGAGGCACAAGCAAGTTTTGACCTCGATTCTATCGTTGACGGAATTTTTAGCCAGTAAAATTAAACCCCATAATCAAAAAATCCTCCAACATGAGTCGGAGGATTTTTTAGTTTATTTATCTTCTTTTTTGTCTTCGAGGTGGACCAAGGTCATCTTTTGATCTTTTGGTTCAAAAAGAGTGATTTGAAAATTATATTTCTTTCCAAGCTCTAAGGTTTCGCGAAGTTTTGCTTCAGAAGGGAAGGTGGAATTGTGCACTAAGCCAGCCATTCCTTCTTTGATGGAAACAAGAGCGCCGTGCTTGTTGTGCTTGATTACTACACCCTCAATAATGTCTCCTTTCTTTAATTTACCCTCAAATTCTTTCCAAGGATTTTCTTTAAGGGCTTTAATCGAAAGAGAAATTTTTCCGTCTTTTATCTCTATTACTTTAGCTTTTACTTTATCGCCTATTTTAAACATATTACGTGGGTCTTCTACTAAACCCCAATCAAGCTCAGAAATATGCACAAGTCCTTCTAGTCCATCTTCTAATTTCAGGAAAACTCCAAAATCAACGATACCAGCAACAGTACAATCTAAAACATCTCCAATCGAATATTTGCTCAAGATTTCCTTTTTTTCTTCCGGATTATTATCTTTTTCAGAGAAAATTAACTTGCCCTCCTTCGGCAAAGTTGAAATTATCATTACCGAAATGCGTTCCCCGACAAGTTTTTTTAATTCTTTTAATATTTTATCTTTATCTGAATCAAGGACACGAGGATAGTGTTCTGCTTTTAACTGGGATGCTGGCAAAAAACCTTGCAGACCTTGCCATTCCAGAATTAAACCTCCCTTATTTGCATCTTTCACTTCTAAATCAAGAATAGTTTTCCCTTTTATGGCTTTTTCAGCTTCACTCCAAGCAAGAGCTTGTTTTGCTTCTTTTAGAGAAAGCTCAATGTAACCGTCTTCGTTTTCTACCTCAACAACTTTTGCCTTAACGCTGTCCCCAATGTTTATTTTGTTTATAACATCCTTTGCATTAATAAATTCTCTCCCATAGATAATTCCAGTACCGAAAGGAGGTAAATCTACGTAGACCGAAGATTTTTCCACTAAAATCACTGAACCTTCTACTAGAGAATCAAGGGCTGGTTTGTTAACACTGCGTTCAACAACAGAGTTTAAAACTGGGTTTTCTTCTCCAATTATTTCTTCTTTTTTTATCATAATAAATTAAAAATCCGCCTGAAAGCGGATATAAGGCTTAGGTTTTCCGACACCTTGCCAGAAGGTTACCCTAAATCCATGCTTTTAATAAAAATTCAATTGTAAGGCTATCTTACTATAAAAACGCAAAAAAGCAAGCCCAAAAGATTATTTTTTCATTTTCTTTTTACTTTAAATTTGCTATAATATATCTAATGATAATTACATATTTCGGCAAACAGTTTTTCAAAATTCAGCAAGGAGAGCTGGTCCTAGCTTTTAATCCAGTTAGTAAAAGCTCTAAGACGGGGATAACGGCACACTTCGGCGCTGACATTGCTCTTCAGACCACCAATCATCCCGATTACAATGGCATTGAACAGCTTTCGCATGGAGAACGAGAGCCTTTTGTCATTACTGGTCCGGGAGATTATGAAATCAAAGAAATTTTTATAAAAGGAGTTTTGTCCGAGTCAGATTTTGCTGGAAAAAAATATATAAATACCATATATTTGTTTTCCTTGGACAATATTAAAATTGCCTTTTTGGGTACTTTGGGCGACTTTGAACTTTCAAAAAAAGCGCGCGAGGCAATCAACAGTCCGGACATTCTTTTTATTCCAATTGGAGGAAAAGGGATGCTTGATGCTAAAAATGCCGCCAAGCTTGCCTCTACGTTTGAAGCAAAATTGGTAATTCCGATGGATTACGACTCGACCACCCTCAAAGCATTTTTAAAGGAAATGGGGGAAGAAAAAGCGGAAGTGGTAGATAAACTTACTTTGAAGAAAAAAGATTTAGATAATAAAGAAGGAGAAGTAATAGTATTAAAAAGTTCTTAAAATTATTAGGTAAAAAATAAAAGTTATGAAAAAAATAATCCATCATGTTAAAAAGATAAGAACTCAGCCAGAACATATTCGAAGATCTGTTTTGCATATTACTGTTGGAATTTTCGCCGTTATTTTATTTTTGCTCTGGGTTTATTCCCTGGGAACAACCATGAGAAGCCCGGAAGTAAAAGCTAAGGTATATCAAGAGGTGAAACCATTTTCAATATTAAAAGATAATATTAGCGGACAATACAACAACCTGTCGGGATCTGATTCAGAGATTGATTTATCCTCTGAGCTAGAGTCATTATAATTTTTTCCACTAAGGGCGGACAAGTATGGCAAAAAAATCTTTACCACCAAAATCAAATAATGAGAATGTAAGAGCGGACGCAGTTTTGCCGGTTGATGTGGTGGCAGAAATGAAAGAGTCTTACCTGGCTTATGCGATGTCGGTTATTACTTCTCGCGCTCTGCCGGACGTACGAGACGGACTAAAGCCAGTGCATCGTAGAATTTTATATGCCATGAACGAAATGGGGCTCACTTCCTCTGCTCGTTTTAGAAAATCAGCCGCAGTAGTTGGAGATGTCCTTGGAAAATATCATCCGCATGGCGATGTGGCCGTTTATGATTCGATGGTTGGGATGGCGCAAGAATTTTCCTATCGTTACCCGCTTGTTATCGGCCAAGGAAATTTCGGCTCCATTGACGGGGATAACGCGGCAGCGATGCGTTACACCGAGGCCAAGATGGCAAAAATTTCAAGCGAACTTTTGCGTGATCTAGAAAAGGAAACAGTCGATTTTCGCCCGAATTACGACCAAACTCGTAAAGAGCCGATCGTCTTTCCTTCGGCTGTGCCAGCACTCCTCTTGAATGGAACTCTTGGTATTGCCGTTGGTATGGCAACAAATATTCCATCACATAATTTGGCAGAAGTCTTAGACGCCACCGATTATTTAATTGAGAATGATGATGCCACAACAGAGGATTTAATGCAGTTCATTAAGGGTCCAGATTTCCCGACTGGTGGTATTGCTTTCGGGGCTAAAGATATGTTGCATGCATATTCTTCAGGGCGAGGGGGGGTGGTATGTCGTGGCGAGGCAGAAATAGTTGAGCAAAAAGATGGAAATTTTTCTATCATTATTACGTCGCTTCCTTTTCGGGTGAATAAAGCGAATTTAATTGTGGCTATTGCTGAACTAGTTCAAGCAAAGAAATTGGACGGAATAAAAGCGCTTCGCGATGAATCCACAAAAGATATCAGGATTGTTGTTGATCTGAAGCCAAGCGCGCATCCGGAAAAAGTTTTAAATTATATTTACAAAAATACCCAACTGGAATCAAATTTCAATTTTAACATGGTTGCTTTGGTGGATGGTGTTCCGCAAACCTTGTCGCTCAAATCGATATTAAATGAATTTATCGCGCACCGGAAGGAAGTTGTTAAGCGCCGATCTCAATACGATCTAAAAAAAGCAGAAGAACGGGAGCATATTTTGCTTGGCTTGAAAAAAGCTCTAGACAAAATAGATCGAGTGATAAAAGTAATTCGAGGATCAAAAAATTCCCAAGTCGCGAAGGTTAATTTAATGAAGGAATTTAAATTTACTGATTTGCAGGCAACGGCAATTTTGGAAATGAAGTTGGCCAAACTTGCTGGTCTTGAACGACAGGCAGTAGAAGACGAACTAAAAGAAAAGCAAAAATTTATTGCCGAAATGAAAGAATTGCTTGCTAGTCCTAAAAAAATTCTCAAGGCAATCGCCGGGGAGTTGAAGGAAATTCGTGAAAAATATGCAGACGAGAGAAGAACAAAAATTGTAAAAGGGGGAGTAAAAGAAATTAACGACGAAGATTTGGTGCCGGACAAGGAAACCATGCTAGTACTAACCGCTGGAGGGTACGTAAAATGCACCGACCCGTCTGAGTATCGCGCTCAAAAAAGGGGAGGAGTCGGAGTAATAGATTTAGAAACAAAAGAAGAGGACTTTGTAACAATGCTTGTTTCTGGTTCGACTCACAGCAACCTGCTATTCTTTACCAATTTGGGGAAAGTGTATCAAATGAAAATGTATGAAATTCCAGAAGGGCGAAGGGCAACCCGCGGAAAGTCTATCATGAACTTTTTAGCGCTCTCGGGAGAAGAAAAGGTAAATTCGATTTTAGCTATGCCCAAGGATTTAGAAAAAACTTCTTCCTCTCTCATGCTAGTGACCAAAAATGGAACAGTCAAAAAAATGTCTTCAGAAAGCTTTAAGGATGTGCGCCGAAGCGGAATTATTGCCATTCGTTTAGACAAGGGAGACCAACTAGTGTCTGCTTTGGTTACTGAAAAGGGTGACGAAGTAATGATCGCCACTACGGGAGGTCAATCCATACGATTTAAGGAATCTGATGTGCGACAAATGGGAAGGACTGCGGGCGGAGTAAGTGGCGTAAGGCTAGGAAAAGGAGACACTGTTATTGGGGTTGATGTGGTTAAAGGGGGAGCAGGAAAAGGATCTTTTCTAACTATGAGCGCAAACGGCTTTGGTAAAAAAACGGGTTTGAAAGAATATAAAGTCCAAAAACGTGGCGGTTCTGGTGTAAAAACAGCCAAGGTAACTCCGAAAACTGGCAAATTAATTGTAGCAAAAGTATTAACAGGTGATGAGGAAGAACTGATTGCCATGTCCAAGAAAGGACAAGTAATACGCACTGCTCTAAAAGATATTCCTTCTCTCGGTCGCCAAACCCAGGGAGTAACGATAATGCGCTTGCGGGCTGGCGACAATATTGCCTCAATTGCCTGTGTATAGTGTTATAATAAATAGTACATAAAAAATGTTTTCCGACCCGCTAAAAAACTTAAAAGCTTTCGGATTAAAAGAAGATGATGTCGTGGCGGATTTGGGAGCGGGTACCGGTTTTTACTCTATTACAGCAGGCACCATCGCTACCAGGGGCAAGGTATATGCAGTTGAATTGCAGAAAGACTTTTTGGATACCATCAAAGATAAGATAAAGGAAGCAGGTTTAAAAAACATAGAAATTATTTGGGGAAATGTTGAAAAAATTGGGGGAACAAAAATAGGGGATGAAGTAGCTGACGTCGTTATTGCCTCAGACATACTTTTTCAAGTTGAGGATAAGGAGAATTTTATTTTAGAAACAAAGAGAATTTTGAGAAAAAAAGGGAGGGTGCTGGTAATTGATTGGGCTGAATCATCAATCATGAATGGAACGAATGTTATTTCCAAAGACAAAGCTCGTGTTATGTTTGAAAAAAAAGGTTTTCTCTTAGAGAGAGAAATTAACGCAGGAGATTATCATTATGGTATGATATTAATAAAGGAATGAAAGGGAATTTTCAAATAATACTTTTAGTTATATTTATTTTTGCTGCTATTGGCGGTGTTTTAGTTTTTTCTGGTGCTATTCCAATTGGAAAGGATGAAGCAGGAAGTTTAGGTACTGTTGTTTTGTGGGGAACTGTGCCTAATAGTCTTATAAGTATTCAATTAGGTGATTTTAATAGGGATAATTCTGCATTTAATATAGAATACGAAGAAAAGTCAGCAGATACGTTCGATAGAGATTTGCTTGAAGCCCTAGCTTCTGGGACAGGTCCCGATATGTTTTTTCTCACTGATGATCTGGTTTATAGTTATTCCAATAAAATTGTTACCATTCCTTATACTAGTTATCCCCTTGCTACTTTTAAGAATGTTTTTGCCGAAGCAGGAGAAGTTTTTCTAACCGAAAAGGGCATTTTAGCTTTTCCAATGTCCATTGATCCACTGATGATGTATTACAACAGGGGGATGCTTGACGCAAACGGAATTACTTCTCCTCCAGCCACTTGGGATGATTTAAGCGAAATGGTGTCTCTGCTTAACAAAAAAGATGAAAGCAACAAAATAATAAAAAGTGCAGTTGCTCTTGGGCATCATTTAAACGTTGTTCACGCCAAAGACATATTGGCTGCTTTATTTATACAGGCAGGTAATCCGATTATACGAGAGGAAAACGAGAAATTTGTTTCAACCCTAAGTTCACCTATTGGAAATTACAATATTCCCTCAATCCTAAATTTTTATACTAATTTTGCCAATCCTCTAAACATCGCTTATTCCTGGAATAGATCTTTCCCTGATTCTGACGATGCTTTTTCTAAGGAGGATTTGGCAATATATTTTGGATATGCAAGCGAGCTTCTCCCCTTAATAAAGAAAAATCCGAATCAAAATTTTTTTGTAGCCGGAATACCTCAAATCAGAGATGCTAATTTCAAAGCAACCAAGGCTAGAGTTTTAGGTATTGCTATTTCATCATCGTCAAAAAATATTACTGGCGCTTTTACAGCAGCGAATGCGCTAGTGAGCTCAGATTTTGCTGTTGAATTTGCAACAGCAACAATGATTCCTCCGGCCCGACGAGATTTACTTGCGCAAAAGCCCATTGATGCCTTTTTCCCGATTTTTTATAATTCTGCTCTATACGCAAAAAGCTGGCCTGACCCATCCCCAAAAGATTCTACGGATATTTTTAACGGCATGATCAATGACGTTATTTCCAATAATGTTCCGGCAGAACGAGCAGTAAGTAATGCAGATTCAAGATTAAGGCTTTTATTAATTAAATAAACTCCGCCAGAGGCGGACAAGTATGGAGAAAACAAAAAAAATTTTAATTTATATTTTTATACTTTTTATTCTTATAATCCCAATTTTTTCTTTGGCAGATTTTGTAGGTCCTTGTCCTGAGGGCACACACAACGACGGTACTGCTTGTGTGCCAGACGAGGCAGGAGGAACAGGGTTAGTGCCAGCCTGCGAAGGAAAGGATTGTAATTGGGATCAACTCATGACCCTTGTAGACAATATTCTAAATTTTCTACTTAATGTGATGGTAATTCCAATTGCCGCTATAATGTTTGCCTACGCTGGTTTTCTTCTTGTTACTTCTGGTGGAGATCCTGGTCGCAGAAGTAAGGCAAAGTCGATTTTTATTAATGTTCTTATCGGGTTGATTATTGCAGTGGGGGCTTGGGCTCTGGTTAAATTATTATTAACAACCTTAAATTACGCGGGGCCCGGATTGCACTCAAGTTAGTTTAAGCTATAATATATAATATGAAATTTTTTAAGAAGAATTTTTACAAGACCTTAATTGCCTCCATTTTTTTATTTTCTATTTCTATTTCAAGACTTCACGCCGAGGATCCAGTTTCAGGTATAAAAAACCCAATAGCCCCAATAGATTCCATCGATGGTCTAATAGCTACTATCTTAAATGGAGTAATCAGTATTGGCTTGCCTGTCATCGCTCTAGCCCTTGTTTATTGCGGTTTTTTATTTGTGGCTGCTAGGGGTAATTCAGAAAAACTAACAAAAGCAAAAGATGCTCTTATCTACACGGTAATTGGAGGAGGTATTCTTTTGGGGGCATGGGCTATTGCGAAAATGATAAGCGCAACCGTTACTGGGCTTGGTTAATTATTAGTTAAAAAATAACATGAAAAAAAAATTATCAAAGTTGTTTTCCACATTTATTTTATTGTTTTCTTTTTTGATTTTATTTCCAGTTTTTACTTTTGCCCAGACAACAACGATCACTTCTTTGATTGTTGATATTGGAGGAATTATAAAAGCGATAATTCCGGTTCTTTTGTCTCTAGCGGTAGTTTATTTTATTTGGGGAGTAACAAAATATATTGTTGCCGACAGTGATGAAGGAAAAAAGAAAGGCAAGGACACCATGATCTATGGAATTATCGGCCTTACAGTAATTTTTGGTTTATGGGGGATAATAAATTTTCTTATCACTGATATTTTGGGTGGTCAAGGGACATTGCCGACGATGCCCGCTGCTTCTTGTAGTGCCGTACCTCCACCTAGCGGATCTCCCCTTTCTGCTTACTTAGATTACATTACTTGTATTATAAACAAGTCAGTAATTCCATTAATTTTTGCCTTGGCAACGGCTGTATTTCTCTGGGGAATGGTGAGATTTCTTTTTATAAATGTGGGCGAGGAGACCAAAAGGGAACAAGGTAAGCAGTTTATGATTTGGGGAGTAATCGCCTTGGCGGTTATGCTCTCGGTCTGGGGCTTGGTCGGCGTCCTTCGCAGTACCTTTAATTTGGGTTCAGGTTCAATCCTTCCACAGGTGCATCCGCCCGGTGGGGGTTCGCAGAACTAGGCAAATTGTTTTACTATATGATATAATTTGAATGTTGGTAGTTAGTTTATTATTATAACCGACTCGACTAGTCATCGAGAAGGAAAATGTAAAGTTATTATAAGTTTAGTTTTTCAGCCATATCGGCTGATTCGCTAAAGAAGCGAAATTTATTATGAAAAAGAAATTAATGTTATTGTCAGTTTTGGCCTTGGCTCTTGGGCCAGTTGTCGCTAATGCTGCCTTAAACCAACTTACACAATTGGTTGTAGATATTGCAAACATCATAAACATGATTATCCCGATAATGATCGCCCTGGCTATCATTTTCTTCATTTGGGCCGTAATAAAATATGTTATTTCAAGCGACGAGGAGTCAAAATCCAAAGCAAGAAGCCAAATAATTTACGGTCTTATTGGAATTTTCGTTATTGTAGCGATGTGGGGAATCGTGAACTTCTTAAAGAGCAACCTTGGTATTGAAGATACTTCATCTACTGTTTTTGAACTTCCAAGGACTCAGTAAAAATTGAAATGGATTTTTTTTCCACAAAAATAGCTTATGCTGCCGACGTGAATACTTTTGTTGCGAATGTTAGCACTCAGATTATTAACCCGCTCATTAAGGTTTTGTTTGCACTGGCCGTCATCTTTTTTCTTTATGGAGTTTTTGAGTTTTTAATAAATCAAGAAAACGATGAAAAAAGAACCAGCGGAAAAAAACACATGATCTGGGGAGTAATTGGTATTGCAATAATGATGGGAGTATTTACTATTATGGGAATGATAATCCAAACTCTTGGTATTCAGGACGATGTTACTGTTACTCCGGGAGGGGACACAGAAGTTCACCTGACTCCTTAATGAGATTAAATTAAAAAAAGAAAAAAAGGCGACCCAGCGGGTCGCCTTTTGCGTTGCGTGGCCAGCGCGATCTAATGGCCCTTTTCTACTTTTCTGGTGGTGAGTTACCTTGCCACCAGGTGTACTTCACCTCGCCTCCTTGTTGGGGGTAGACGAGGTAACTTCCTGCCACTGGCATCGGCCAGCGGCTTCCCGCTGTTCCGCTTCCGAAGTAAACCTTGCTGGGGTCTTTAGCCAGAACATATTTTACTGGTTTTGTGCCCCTGCCGTGGGTTACCATCGGATCGATCCAGGCTTTCACGGGCTCTGAATCAGTAGCGGTGCCATTTCCAGCGATGGGGAAGCGGCTCGCTCTCTCCTTTCGGGCTTCCTCCATTTCGGCTTGATACTGGGCATGCAGTTTCTGCACCCCTCGGCTACAGGTGTAAAAGTAGCCGGTTATTCCGAGGAGCAGGCCCAAGACGATGCTCACCCCAAGGAACTTGAACACCTGTTTCCACCACATCGTGGCCAGAATGAATCCGACCAACAAGATGATGAAAATGGTGTCTCCGGGAACTCGCTGGACCCACCAATAGCCGACGATGATGAGAATTACCGCAGCGATTGCCTTCCCCCAGTTCCATGAAGGAGAGAAGGAAAATTGCTGTTCACCCCCCTCACCCCTTGCCCGGTTGGTAAGTATGATAATCCAGGCTAGGGCGATGATGAATGGGGAAATTGCTATCCCTAAGACGACTTGTCCCAGGGTTCCTGTCGTTGTTGTCCAGGTGGATTTCGGGGCGACGAACTGCATTGATACTGCAATTATTGCCAGTCCCACGATCGCCCAGAACCACCAGCTTTTAAGAAGGTGGCTACTTAAGAAATCAAAAAATTTCTTCATTTGCCACCTCCTTCCGTGTCAATTACGGGGACGACTTCCTTGTTTCCGCCATAGACACGGAGCTCGGTTTCCTTAACCTGCTCGAGAGCCGCGTACGTACCGATGTTGCTCTCGCCAACAACTTCCTTGACTGCGTTAAGAGAGGCAGCTCTGCCTTCGCCACGAATCTTGTCTGCCTCCTTCTGTCTCTTGGCGAGAGCTACTTCCGCGTCCCCCTTATTTTCATTGATGAGGAGGAGTGTTTGTGATTTCTCCAGTTCCTCGTTTCCCGAGGTGGGTGTCAGGCGAAAGTACTTCAGTTCTACCACCGACACTTCCATGCCGATGCCAAGCTTGGTCAGAACCTTGTTCGCCTCCCTTATAACGTAGAGGACAAATGGACTGTCCTGGCTTAGCTTGTCTTCTCCCCTGAACTCTTCCCATGTGCGTTCCCTGACATAGTTGTTGAAGGCTCCCTCTGAGGCAGCGTTTACTTGAGCAAATACGATGCCTGTAGGAGGAATTCTGAAGAGAGCGTCGACGATGTTGTTTATGTCGACAGTCAGCAGCATTGCAGCATCGATCCGCGTTGTCGAAGAGTCTGTTTTGTCGTCCGTGGCGCCTTCTCTTCTCATTTCCGCTTCACTTACCCACACTGTATGTGGGTAGGAGCGCTTAAAATGATCAGATTCCTCTTTTTTCTCCACGAGAGTAGGAGGTTCCTCTTTGCCGTCCTTTCCTATGACCCCCTTAACGAGTTGTGTCCATGAGGTGTTGAATCTTAGGATCTCGTCGACCGGGGAAATTCCGAAAAAGATGCGGCCGGTGAGACGAAACAGCCGGCCAAGATCTTGGCACGTTCCACTCACCCAGTTTCCTTGCTTTGTGTAGTGTCCAAATCTGGAGTTGAACAGAATCTTAACGATATCTGCCCCCTTCTTGACCAATTTCCCCGTTTCAGGGGAAAGTTCGGTGAAGTGGATATTTCTCTTCGCGAGGTTGAAAATCCACAGACCGAGACCCAGGACACCGAGCGAGAGCGTAACGACGACGACGATTGTCGCGAACGTGATCATAGTATCCTCCTTGCGCCTTTGGCGCGATTAGCGCCCGCAGGCGCGGGTTTTTATGTAGTTGACGAATAACGATTATACCTATATATTGTATCATAGAAAAACAAAAAAGTCAACCCTCTTGGGCTGACTTTTTTGTTAATTAAGCTTTATTTTAAGCGTGCTTTAGTGGTGTCTGATGATATCTTTTTTCTGCGCCGAATACTTTTCTCGCCAGAATAACAATTATGAGAATCATTATTCCTAGAATAATCCAAGATACCAAACCAGAAGGCAGAATACTACCTGAACCGAAGAAAGCATTAGCGGCCAAACTTCCACCAGCCGAACTACCAGAACCATCCTTATTGATTGTTCCAGATCCCTTAACGGCTTTTATGGTGAAATATTTTCCGTTAGAATATCCTCCACCAGGAGCTTCGTTGAAAACAGTAACAAAGAATCCGCCGTTGTTTTGATACATGTATAAGTCGTTGCTGTTTATAGAGAGCAAAAGGTGAGAAGGGTCGATAAAGGTTACCGGGCGAACAGAAGTATTAATTCTAGCTACTGAGTTAGGAGTAAAGTTTCTTCCGGTTATAGTAATAGTGTTGGTGGTCATGTTTACATTTCCAGATTTTGGACTGATAGAACTAATTTTTGGAACTGGATTCTTTTTTACTCCACTTGTTCCCCAATCAAATGTTCCATCGCTAGTAGAACCACTGCCATCTGAGCCATTGGTTCCGCCTCCGATTGTTCCGCCATTTCCTATAGCATCCGGATCATCACTCCAAACGAAATGCCCGAAAGTGTAGGTTTGCTGGTCGTCGCTAAAACCTCCTACTACATAGGTAGGGTAGACAGCGGCCAGAGCTCCATTAATAGGTATAAAAATCAAACTAAATGCCAAAATAGACAGTATTTTGAAGCCAATTTTTATTGATTTTTTGTTCATATTTTTCATGTCGAAAGTATAACATTTATTAATATAAATGTCAAGTATCAAACTTGTGCTGGGGGGGAGACTTGAACTCCCATGGAATTTCTTCCGCTTGCTCCTAAGGCAAGTGCGTCTGCCAATTTCGCCACCCCAGCAGTGTCCGTCCAGAGGGGATCGAACCCCCGACCGTCTCCTTAAGAGGGAGCTGCTCTACCAGCTGAGCTATGGACGGAAACCTAAACATAGCGGTTTTAAAAACTTTTGCAAATAGTCAACTGGAGCCGCTACAGCTAAACTATGGACGGATGAATAAACATTAGCGGTTCAATAAATTTTTGTAAATAGTCAACTGGAGCCGCTACAGCTGAACTATGGACGGATATTAAGTTGTGTGCCCGAGGTGGGAATCGAACCCACATCCCTTGCGAGACACGATTTTAAGTCGTGCGCGTATACCAGTTCCGCCACTCGGGCATAACAAATAAAATCGGATCCTAAAATATTTTAACATGTTTTAGGGAGGCCTGGGGCGGAATTGAACCGCCGCATAGGAGTTTTGCAGACTCCTGCCTTACCACTTGGCTACCAGGCCTTATTTAGTTTTCAATCGTCTGCGCAGACTCCTGGCAATATAATTAATTCGCTACGCTCATGCCACTTGGCTACCAGGCCTTAATATACATCCTACTTTCCCCTAAGCAATTCGTCAATTTTTTGCCGATTTTTTTCTCCTAAATCAATTTTCGTTTCCAGATAAGGAATATTTTTTATTGTTATTTTTTCCTTTAAAAAATTTCGTAAATCTCCCAAATTTCTTTTAACAAAATTTAGGGCAGTATTTTCCATTGAGTCAGGCAGAACACTAATAAAAATTGTTGCTCGTTTCAGGTCGGGGGAGACCTCAACCTGAGTTATCGTCAAGAGAGATGTTTTATTGCTTTCTCTTTCCAAAAATTGAGCGGCAAGTTCCTTAATACTGTTGGCTACTTTTTCATTCCTGTTTGACATGATTTATTACTTATTTACAATTGTGAATGATTCAATAATATCTCCAGCAACGATTTCCATTTTCGATTCAATCATCATTCCGAACTCATCCCCCTCTTCTACCGTTCCTGTTTTTACTTTACTTTTTTCAAGGTTAACAATTTTTCCTCGGCCTATTTCAAAATCTCGACGCATAATTCTAACTATACTGCCGAGATTAATCTTTCCCCCGAGTACCTTACCCCCGATTATTTGGCGTTCCTTGGTGCGACTAAAAGCACGAATGATTTTTGCTCGACCGGTTGTTTCCAGCGTTTCAATCTTTGGTCTTTTTTCTTCCATTTGTATTTCTAACCATTCGGTCATTTTATAAATAATATCAAAGAAGGAAATGGTAATTGCTCTTTTTTCTGCTAGTTCCAGGGCGCTTTTGTCTGCTTTTACATTAAAACCAATAACCAATACGTCTTCCCCAGAAGCTATTCCTTTTATATCAGATTCAGAAATTGGACCTACCCCTTTTGCTACTATTTTAAATTCCGCAGTGTCGTTTTTTATTTTATTAATTTCTTTTTCAATCGCTTCAATTGACCCGGAAACATCAGCTTTAAGTATTATTGGAATTATTTTTTTATCACTGTTTTCGTTGCTCTGTGAAAGATCAGAAACAGGTATGTTTTTATTTTTTTCTTTCCAGTCTCTTATATAATTTTCAGCGTCCCTCTTTTTTTCAAATGATTTAAATTGCGCTCCTACTCTTGGTGTTTTGTTAAAGCCTACAATTCGAACGGGGGAGGAAAAAGAAGCAGAATCTGTCATTTTCCCCATAAAATTTTCCATTATACGGGTAGAGCACATGCTGTCTTCCACTACCACAAACATCCCTTTTTTAATTGAGCCGTCTTTTATAATCAAGGTTGCCACGATACCACGCCTAGAATCCAGGTGGACTTCTATGACAAAACCGGAAGCACTTTCTGTCGGGGTTCCAGTAAAATTTTCCATTTCAGCTAAAATCAGAATAAGTGATAATAAATTGTCTACTCCTGTGCCAATCTTTGCAGAAATTTCAGCAAACGGAACTTGTCCGCCGTAATTTTCAAGATAGATTTCATTTTCTGCTAGTTCTATTTTAGTTTTTTCTACATTTGCTCCTGGTTTATCTATTTTGTTTATGGCAACAATACATGGAATTTTGGATTCCGTGATTGTTTTCCAGGCTTCAATGGTTTGTGGCTTTACTCCATCCTCAGCCGAGACCATCAAAATGGCAATATCTGCTATTTCTGCTCCGCGTTTGCGCATCTTTGAAAAAGCTTCATGCCCGGGGGTATCCAGAAAAGTTATTTTTTTATCTTCACCTTGTTCATCCTTGTGTGTGACTTCATAGGCAGAAATACACTGGGTGATTCCGCCAGTTTCGCACTCAACCACGTTTGTTTTTCGAATATAATCAAGCAAGGTTGATTTACCATGATCGATATGTCCCATAACTACTACAACCGGCGGGCGTGCCGTTATATTCTGCTTTTCGTTTTTTTTATCCATTATACTTTTGCTTTTTCCAGAGCTTCTTTTTCTTCGGCGCTTAGTTCGTAATCGGATTTGCCGTTTTTGATAGGCTTTGCAAATACGCTCATTCGTTCACGAGAGTATAGGCTCGAAATAACTAGACCATCATTTTCTTCATTTAACATCCCAATAGCAAAACTTTGATTGCTTCCCTGATCCGGGAAAGGGTTGAAACGCACTGTTTCCAGGCCACGAATACTTTTTTTGAGTTTAGTATTTACTGCAGTAAGTTCTTCTTCAATATTTTCTCTTGCGATTTTTAATTTTGAAATATCTTCTTCTAGTGTAATAATGGTGTCTTCCAAATCGCTTGCTTTTTTGCCAAGAAAAAATCTCTTAAGACGTTTTTCAGTAACGGAAAGCCAAACAATTTCTATCAGGACAATAATTCCCAACAAAATTAAAAAAATGATTTCAAGCTTTATATTCATGCCGTTTCACTATATAATAATTTTATGCAAAAAGCAAAAAATCGAAAAACAAAAACGATATATTTTGATTACGCCGCCAGTGCAGAAGCAAATCCAAGTTCTATTCACCTAGATGGAGTGAGGGCAAAAACGAAATTACAAAATTCACGTAAAGAAGTTGCTGGTGTTTTAGGTGCTCGACCAGAAGGGATAATTTTCACTAGTGGCGGGACGGAAAGCAATAACCTAGCTATTCAAGGCGTTGTTTTTGCTTGGCACGAAAAAAATAAACAAAAAGTTCTTCCACATATCATAACCATAAACATAGAACACCTGTCAGTTTTAAAAACGTGCAAGTTGTTAGAAGAAAAAGGGTTGGCAGAAATTACTATTATTCCGGTGGAAACAAACGGGATAGTAGATCCAAGGAAAATCAAACAGGCGATAAAAAAAAATACAGTACTAATATCTGTAATGTATGCGAATAATGAAATTGGTACAATTCAGCCCATAAGAGAAATTGCAAAAGGAATTAGACATTACAGAAAAACCAAACAAACAATATTTCCTTTTTTTCATACAGACGCAGTGCAGGCGGCGAATTACTTAGATTTAAGTGTGGAAAAATTAGGGGTTGATCTTTTGTCTCTCTCTGGATCAAAAATTCAAGGGGCCGGAAAAATCGGAGTGCTTTATAAAAAGAAATCAACCTTATTAACAAATATTTTCAGCGGAGGGGATCAAGAATTTAGCTTGCGTCCCGGGACGGAGAACTTGCCAGAAATTTTGAAATTTTCCAAAGCTCTAAAATCAGTACAGGCAAAAAAGGAGAAAGAGACAAAACGCCTAACAAAGCTTCGCGACCATTTTATAACTTCGCTTCGCAAAAATTTCATTTTTTCAGGTCCTCGGTTTCCTGGGGTCCCAACCCCGGCCAGACCATTCAAAAAAGAAAGTTTTGCTACGCCAACTATAAACGGCGATCTAGAAAAAAGATTGCCAAATAATGTAAATATTACAATTCAAAATATCCCGAGCGACCTTTTGGTGATCGAGCTTTCAGCAAAGGGGATTATGGCGTCTTCCAAAAGCGCTTGCAAAAGTTCTGATGCCGAGGGATCTTACGTAATAAAAGCGATTCGCCCTAAAGCGGATTCTGAAATTGGAGGATTACGTTTTTCCCTGGGTGGGGATACTACTAAGAGGGATATTGATTTTACGATAAAGTCGTTGATCCAAATAATTAATAAATTGAAAAAGTGGTATAATTAAAGGATGATCGACAAAGAACAAATAATAAGAAAATTTCATCCGGATCCTTTGTATTTTATCGCTTTTTATTTTTTTGGAATTATTTTTATAATTTTTAGTTTTTTCTTTTTATGGTATATATCAGTTATAGGACTTTTGGTTATTGCTGTCGGGGAAATTGTTCGACGGGCTGAAACTTTTTATGTTCTTGATGGTGGGGTGGCAAGAGAATACAAATTATTTTCAACCTCCAGGGAATTTTGCGAATATGAAAAAATACAAAACCTACATGTAAATCAAAGCTTCATTGATAATATCTTTGGTATCGGAAACGTGCATGTTGACACTGCTGGTTCTGATAAAACTGAAGTAAATTTTCACGGAGTAAGAGATCCCTATAAAATTGAAAGCATGATTCGAGAAAAAATAAAATAATACAAATAAAACAAAAAAAGAAAGAGTCTTGTTTTAAAAACAACAAAAAAGTGCTATTATTGAACCATGGAAATGAAGGATCTAAACAAATCGCAATTAATATTACTGGCTGTACTACTCAGCTTTGTTACTTCTATTGCCACTGGCATAACTACGGTAACTCTGATGCAACAAGCTCCGGCCTCAGTGACAACACCCATTAATCGAGTTGTGCAACAAACGGTTGAAAAAATCCAGCAAATAGAAGGGAAAACTACTGTACAAACCGTGGTTGTAAAAGAGGAGGATTTAATTGTTGAAGCAATAGCCAAAAACAAAGAAGCAGTTTTTTCGATAAGCAAGGAAGGATACGACTTAAATGGAGAAAGAGCTGAAGTTTCTGCTGGAAAAGGGTTTGCTGTTTCTACCGACGGCATAATAGTTGTTGACGCTGTTAGTGTTCCTGGCAAAGGAACTTATTACATAAAAAATAGTAGCGGAAAGTTCGAGGCAAATTTTGTGAAAACAAACGAAAATGGTTTTTCCTTCCTAAAAGCAGGTGATCCATTAAACAAGGAGGATAAACTGGTCTTTTCTATTCCTGTCTTCGGTGATTTAGAAAACATGAAATTAGGTCAAAAAATTATAGTATTCGGAAACGGGATAGCCTCTACTATTTTTGAAGGGTTAAATACAAACAATAGTATCGACCTGGGTGTTTCAAAATCCAACGCTGGCGGATTGGTTTTGGATTTAGATGGGAAAGCTTTGGGTATTGCCCTTTCTTCTGATAGTATATCTTTTGCCTCAATCAAGGTTATCAATGAAGCCCTAGTAGGTCTCAGCGATTAACTTATCTCAAATTATTAATATGAGATTTTATACTTGACACGTAGTGTATAATCTAAATATGCCACCATTAAATAAATTTACAACAAAAGCCAAAGATGCCATCAAAAGAGCCCATGAATTAGCCATTGAGCGTGGAATAAATCACGTCTCCTCACTTCATCTGCTTGGGGCCTTGCTTCTCCAAGAAGAATCCATGGTAAATTCTATTTTAGATAGATTAGAAATTGATACTATGCTTTTAACCGATTCTGTTTTAGAGCTCATCGAATTACCAGAATCGCGTAGCACCATTTCCCCCTCTTACCAAATTTACTTAAATCCGGATTTGGCCCAGGTGATTGAGCAGTCAGTGAAATTAGCTGAATTTATGAAGGATGACTTTGTTTCAACCGAGCATCTTTTTATTGCAATACTGGAAGTAGCAAGCGAGGCGCGCGAAACCCTAGCACGTTTTAGGATTCGCAAAGATCAAGTGATGAAAGTTTTGGAAGAGTTACGCAGTCAAAATATTACCGACCTTTCCGAGCCGAAGAGATTTAAATTATTAACAAAATATACAAGAAATTTAACCAAACTTGCCAAGGAGGATAAGTTGGACCCTGTTATAGGAAGAGATAATGAAATTACTCGCATTATGCAAATACTTTCACGTCGAACCAAAAATAATCCAATTTTGATAGGCGAAGCGGGTACCGGAAAAACCGCAGTTGTGGAAGGATTGGCACAGATGATTATCAAGAATAATGTTCCTGAGTCGTTGAAAGAAAAAGAACTTGTCTCTCTTGATCTTGGTATGCTTGTAGCAGGAACGAAATACCGCGGAGAATTTGAAGAGAGATTAAAAGGAGTAATGAAAGAGATTGAAAGATCAGAAGGAAAAATAATACTTTTTATTGATGAAATTCATACTATTGTCGGAGCAGGAGGCGCAGAAGGAACTATGGATGCCTCAAACATGCTAAAACCAGCGCTTTCTCGCGGGGAGTTGAGGGCGATTGGCGCGACAACCTTGCGAGAGTATCAAAAATATATTGAAAAAGACCCAGCTCTAGCTCGTCGTTTTCAGCCAGTATATATTGATGAACCGAGTGTAGAGGACACAATCGCCATTCTTCGTGGACTGAAAGAAAAATATGAGCTTTTTCATGGCATACGAATAACTGATGACGCGATAGTATCTGCTGTTAATCTTTCTGCTCGATATATCACAAATAGATTTTTGCCAGATAAGGCGGTTGATTTAATTGATGAAGCTTCTTCTTCTTTGAAGATTATGCTAGAAAACAAACCCCCAATTTTAGAAGACGCGAACAGGAGAACTATGCGTTTAGAGATTGAAAAAGAGGCCCTAAAAAAAGAAATAAATTCTTTAGATGGAAAACAAAAAGATAAACAAAAAGAAATAAAAAACAGAATAAAAGAAATAGATAAAGAAATAGGAAATCTATCTGAAAAAACCAAAGAACTTGAATTAAAATGGGCAAATGAAAAAGAGACAGTTTCGGAAATCAGAGCCATTAAAAAAGAACTCGAGGGTATTCGTCTCGAGGCAGAGGATGCGGAGATGAAGGCAGATCTTTCCAAGGCTGCGGAAATACGCTATGGAAAAATTCCAACTCTTAAAAAAGAACTTGAAATAAAGCTTTCTCGTCTGAAAAAATTACAAAAATCTCGCAGGATTCTAAAGGAAGAAATTACCGCCGAGGACGTGGCAGAAGTGGTTGCTCGTTGGACCGGTATACCGCTTACTAAAATGCTTGAAGGAGAAAGAGAAAAACTGGAAAAAATGGAAACAGAACTTAGGAAGAGAATCATCGGGCAGGATGAAGCAATTAAGCGTGTGGCGGACGTTATCCGTCGTTCTCGCGCAGGCATTGGGGATCCAAATCGTCCCATTGGCTCTTTTGTTTTTTTGGGACCGACGGGAGTTGGAAAAACAGAACTTACCAAGGCTCTCGGACAATTTATGTTCAATGACGACAATGCAATTATTCGGGTGGATATGTCTGAGTACATGGAACGACATTCCATGTCTAAGCTCATTGGTTCTCCTCCGGGTTATGTTGGCTATGATGAAGCAGGCCAGTTGACTGAAGCAGTTCGACATCGACCCTATGCGGTGGTCCTTTTTGATGAAATTGAAAAAGCGCACCCGGAAGTATTTAATGTGCTTCTGCAAGTTATTGATGAAGGCAGATTAACTGATGGAAAGGGAAGAGTGGTAAATTTCAAAAATACTATAATTATTTTGACTTCAAATATCGGTTCGCAATTCGTGGAAAAAATGGAGTCCATCGGTTTTTCCAATAATTCCGCGAAACAGGATTATGGCAACATGAAGGAAAAAGTGATGGAAGCGCTGAAAGATAATTTTCGTCCAGAATTTTTGAACCGCTTGGATGAAATAATTGTTTTTGATGTACTTTCCGAAGAGGCTATTAGAGAGATAGTAAATTTGCGAATTAAGGTCGTTCGAGACCGGCTTTTGAGCAAGGGTATAAATTTTGAAATTTCTGAAGAAGCGCTTTCTCACATAGCTAAAATTGGTTATGATCCGCATTACGGTGCTCGTCCACTTAATCGTTTAATCCAGAATAAAATTCTAAATCCTGTCGCTTCGTATATTATCGGCAATGGAGTAAAAAAAGGAAGTACTGTGATCGTGTCTGTAAAAGACGGGGAGCTAGATATTGCCACCAGAAAGGGAAAAATCAAAAGCCCGATTCGAATAAATTCTCACTCAAAAGCTTAACTTGTCTGTATATTAAATACTCAAAATAGATGCAAAAAATCAGTTTTTGTGTTATTTTATACTTGTCTCGTCTAATAAGCGAGCACCTGCGTCGGTGGTAGAGTGGTCAATTACAACAGACTGTAAATCTGTCGGCCTTAGGCCTACGAAGGTTCGAATCCTTCCCGACGCACCATGTTCAAATTTAAGAAAACCGATACCTTAACTGATTTTCAAAAATTTATAGCAAACGTTTATGCCGTGCCTGATGACAGGATTTATTCTATTTGGGATTTACTTACTCAGCAACAAAGATTTGCCATGCGAGCCCTAAAGGGAATTAGAAAAGGCAATCAAAAGAAGTTAGTTCTAAATCTTCTCATTTCCTTTTCTTGGTTAATGGCTATTGTTAATCGTTTACACATTGATGTCGAAAAAGAGGTTTGGAAAAGATTTCCTGCCCTATGTTCTTATTGTGGAAAAGAATCTTGTGTTTGTAAAAAAACAAAACCAATTACTCGTGCTCGGTTGAAAATAAACAATTCTTTTAAACCAGGAAACTTAGCTGAATATCAAAAAATGTTTGAAAAAATCTACTCCAGAAATGGAAGGACCTTGGCTGACGCTGGGGTGCATTTAGCTGAGGAAATGGGGGAAGTTAGCGAGGCTGTTCATAATTATCTAGGACAGCATCAGCAAAAACAATTTGACAATATTGGACCAGAAATAGCCGATTTCGTATCTTGTCTTTTTGGTGTGGCAAATTCTGCGAAGATCGATGTTGCCTTAGAGCTTTCTAAAATGTTTCAAAACAATTGCCATGTTTGCCACGGTGCACCATGCGTTTGCAAGTTTTCCGAAGTGACCCAAATTCAAACATAATATTATTAAATCTTGTATAATATAGATATGCGCAATTTAGCAGAAAGTTATCCGTCCACAGAACCCTCGAGTACACCCGAATTTACTATTACAGAAAAAGGGGAAATCAAAAAGAAACGGCCCAGTCTAGTGTCGGATAGGGAAAAAACGAATAAAGATTATGTTGAAGCAGAAAAAAATCTTATCGGTAAACAAAATTTATATGCAGATTTTTTGGAAGGTTTTCTTTTGAAGTACAGAAGAGAGCCGGGGATAGTGGGTTCTTTTGCTCTTCCTTTCGCAAAAGTAAATAATAAATTTATGGCTGATTGTTTGAACCTTACAAACAAGGATATCAATGAATTGGTTCAAAAATTTAATACTGGCTTTAAAGAGTATCTCCAGGAAAAAACAGGCGCAGGCTCTGATTTTACTGAAGAGAAGCACCTTGGGGCGGAAGGAATTATCAGCGTAGTTAGATACATTGAGTCCAAAAGAGAATTCTACAAAGATTCTCCCGAGAGTGTCCATTATTTTTTTGAAAACAATCTCGATGCCAGATACGCAGTTGATTTGCTCGAGGTTGTGACGGGTGTCAACGAAAAAGGGGAGAAATTTACCAAAACCATAAATTTAGTTCAGGTTAAATCAAAAGAGCTGTTACCAAATGAACGGGAAGATATTCGGGAAAACCATCGCGAGTACTATAAGATGGTCAATAGTTTTGAATTACGCGAGAGAAATATTTTTCTAGATAATTTGACAAAAGAAATTCTTCTAAAAAATGCTGGAGAAGTTAAAGAACTCATTTATGATATTTGTACTGATCCGAAGGGTTTTGATCCAGATATATTTATCTCAAATCTCAACATTAAGGATTTGAACGATAGACACAAAGTATCTCTGTTGCTTCGATATTTAGCGGTCGTTGAAAGGTATGTTCCTGTTATAAGGAAAGATAAAAAAAAATATGAATTAACAGACAAGGACATTGATACGGCCCTAGAAGCTCTAAAAAAACTAGAGGACAAGGTTATGCAACTAAAACAAAAGATTAATACAAATGGCCCTCAAATAAATTCCGTGATTGCCTATTGGGCTGAACGTGGGTTAGAAACAGAAAAGGAAGAGCTAGTGGAAGAGCCAAAGGGGAAAATACTTAATTTTAAACAAAAAAAATAACATGACTGAGAAAATCAAGATAGAAAACAAAAATACCAAGCCGAAGGAAGAAGGATTAATCACCCCACCTGGCAGCATCCCCCTAGAGGTTGTTGTTGACAATACGACTCTCTTGAGTGAACACTTTTCAAGACAAGAAGCAGATCGAAAAGAAAAAGAAGCGCTGCTCGAACAGCAAGAGATAACAATAGAAGAATTGATTCAAAAGATCAAAGAGGGGAAAGGGCAGGCATAATTTTTTACTGAGTTAATATTGTTAATTTAATAAAACTATGTTATTATGCAACAAAGCTCAGATGGTTGCCCGGGCTTTTTTGTTTGGTTGAATTATGGAAATAAGAAACATTGCAATAATTGCACACGTAGATCACGGCAAAACAACTTTGACCGACGCCTTGATGCGCCAATTTGGGACTTTGCCGGAGGAAAATTTTACCATGGACGTGAACGACCTAGAAAAAGAACGTGGTATAACTATTTATTCAAAAAATACGTCTATTGATTACAAAGGGACGAAGATAAATATAGTAGACACACCCGGTCATGCTGATTTTGGCTCAGAAGTGGAACGTGTTTTACGGGCAATCGACTCAGTTCTTTTGTTGGTGGACGCAGCTGAAGGACCAATGCCTCAAACCAGATTTGTTTTAAAAAAATCCCTTGAATTAGGACTCAAACCAATCGTAGTAATAAACAAAATAGACAAACCAGCTGCTGATCCACATCAAACACATGAAAAAATTCTAGAATTATTTTTTGAACTAGGAGCAAACGAGGAACAGGCAAATTTCGAAACAGTTTACGCTAATGGCCGAGCAGGTATTGCTTATAAAAACCTAGGCGATAAATCTAATGATTTGTCCCCAATTGTGGATATGATTTTAGAAAAAGTTCCTCATGCTGCCGTTGACGAGAACGGCAAGATGTCAGCCCAAGTTTTTAATTTGGGTTATGATAATTTTTTGGGAAGAATGGCGATTGCTCGAATATATTCCGGAAAGATATTTTCCGGAAGTCAGGTCTTTGTGAAAGGGGAAAATAGCATCCGAAGAGGAAAAATTACGAAATTGTTTTCTTTTGAAGGAATAAATAGAAAGGAAGTTGAAAGTGCCTCCTCTGGTGATATCGTTCTTTTGGCTGGAATCCCAGATATTTATATTGGGGAGACAATTTGCGAAGATGAAAAAGTAGAAGCACTACCTCACATCGCGATTGACGAACCAACCTTATCTCTCAATTTTTTAGTAAACGATTCTCCTTTTGCTGGACGAGAAGGAAAGTATGTTACCTCTAGGCAGATAAAAGAAAGATTGGAAAAAGAATTAGAAATTAATGTTGGTCTAAAGATCGATTTTTCTCCGGAAGAAGGAAGAGACAAAATGGGTCCAAGTTTTTTTAAAGTATATGGACGAGGAGAATTACACGTTGCGGTTCTTCTTGAAAATATGCGTCGAGAAGGTTTCGAGATTCAGGTTTCTCAGCCGGAGGTTATTCTCAAGGAGAATGATGGCGAGCTTCTTGAACCTTACGAGGAATTGTTAATTGATGTACCGGTAGAATTTTCTGGCAGTGTAATTGAAAAAATTGGCAAAAGACGAGGTATTTTGAAAGATATGGTTGAAAAAGAAGGAATCGTAAGGATCGTTTTTAGCATACCGACCCGCGGACTCTTAGGCTACCGAGGAGAATTTATCATAGACACAAGGGGGGAAGGTATCATGTCTTCTCGGTTTACGGGTTTTAAAAAGCATGCGGGAGAAATTAGAAAAAGAGAATATGGATCTATGGTTTCTATTGCTGACGGTAAGGCAGTTGCCTTTTCACTTGCCAATTTACAGGAACGTGGTATATTATATGTAGGCCATGGAGATTTGGTTTACGAGGGTATGGTTATTGGCAATGTGCTAAAGGGAGAAGACATGTCCGTAAATCCCACCAAAGGAAAGCAACTTACCAACATGCGGGCTTCTGGGACTGACGAAGCCATTGTTTTAAATCCAGTCTTTGTTTTAAACATCGAAAGGGGCCTTGAAGTTATGAACGAAGATGATTATTTGGAAATTACCCCTAAATCTGTCAGGCTTCGCAAGAGACACTTAACTGAATTAGATCGAGTTAGAGCAAAAAGAGAATAAAAGAATGAAATTTTAATAATTAATGTTATAATATGGATATGCCAACAATATCTTTTAAACCAAAAAAAATTACCCAAAAAATAACTTCACATCTCCAAGATCGTTCTGCGGATGTTCTTATGAATCGTTTTGGTCTTACGGCCGACGGAAAGAGAAAAACTCTTGAGGAAATTGGTAAAAAATATAATATTACCAGAGAGCGAGTTCGTCAGATTGAGGATGTGGCTATAAATTTGATTAAAAAATCAAATGCTTTTAAAGCAGAACAAGCGGTTTTTGAAGAGATAAAAAAAATAATTCATTCCTTGGGTTCAATTGTTGCTGAACATGAATTGTTGGCGCATATTTCAAAAGATAAAAGCGTTCAGAACCATATTCATTTTTATTTAACTCTTGGAGACTTTTTCAAAAGACACCGCGAAGACAATCATTTTCATACTCGTTGGAGCGTAGACGACGAAATGGCAGAAAAAGTCCATGATGCTCTTCATAAGCTGTATGCAAGCTTGGGTGATGAGGATTTAATACCAGAAACGGAGATGATAAAAAAGTTCTTTGGTCACTTGAAGGACGTTGCTGAACAATATAGAGATGAAGAAATAGCCAAGCGCTGGCTCTCTATGTCAAAAATAGTTTCCAAAAATCCCTTGGGAGAGTGGGGAAAATCCTCTTCTCCAAATATTCGTACACGCGGAGTCAAAGATTATGCTTATCTTATAATGAGACGCCACGGTTCCCCGATGCATTTTAGAGAAGTAGCAGACGCCATTTCTAAAACTTTCGGGAAAAAAATACATTACGCTACCTGTCACAACGAACTCATTAGGGATTCTCGTTTTGTGTTGGTGGGAAGGGGAATGTATGCTCTTTCTGAGTGGGGGTACAAGACCGGTATTGCCCGAGAAGTCATTCAAGATATATTAAAGAAAGCAAAAGAGCCTCTAACTAAGGACGAAGTCGTAAAAAGAGTAATGAAAGAGAGGTATTTCAAGAAAAATACAATTTTAGTGAATCTAGCCAACTCAAAATATTTCAAGAAAAACAAAGAAGGACTTTACTCTCTAGCATAATATTATTTGTTTGCTTTGTTTATTTTGCTTTATATATTAAAATATAGGCATGGCTGATGCGAAAAAAAAGGAGGAAGAATCAGTGGAAGGCAGTATTGCCAAGAGCATAGAAGATTTTATAAAAGAACATTGGATTTGGATTTTAGTTACAATCCTTATTTTTTTGATTTGGAAATATAACCTGATAATAGCGACACTAGCCGTCGCCGGGACTGCATTTTTGGGCTGGGTGGCCTGGAAGTTCTGGGTTCATTATGTTCAGCAAGATTTTATTTCGGGTATAGATTTTGCTTTGCTTGAAATTATTCCTCCGCGCGAAGTATTACGTTCCCCAAAAGCAATGGAGCTTTTTATTACTAACGCCCTTTATCACTGGAGCATGAAAGGGGGTAAAGAGCAGTACTGGCAAGGAGCAGTCTGGTTTTGGTTTTCTTTAGAACTTGTCTCGATTGATGGGCAAGTGCATTTTTATTTACGAACACCTACACGGGTTAGAAGTTTAATTGAAACTCAAATATATGCGCAATATCCTCAAGCACAAGTAAGGGTCGTGGAGGATTATACTTTGGCTGTTGATGAAATTACTCCCTGGAGCTCCTGGACTGGCTGGGGTTGTGAGTTTGCCCTAGCAAAACCTGAGGCTTATCCAATAAAAACTTATACTGATTTTGGATTAGACAAAGACCCAAAAGAGGAATATAAAATTGATCCCATCTCTCCGGTGATTGAATTTTTTGGTTCATTGCAAAAAGGAGAACAAATGTGGATGCAAATAGTTGTACGGCCTTCAAAAAAAGAATATCACACTGCCGGCACCTTGTTTGGGCATCATGATTGGGTAAAGGAAGCAGGACTGGAAATGGAAAAACTATTAGCTCCGTATACGCGTCACCACCCACCCGACGAGGATCAAATAATTGGCGCAGCACAGACATTTGTCCCGGATAAATTAAAAAAGACGGTGGAGGGAATGACAGCAAAAACCAGTAAACTTGGTTTTGATACAGGTATAAGGGTTATGTATGTTGCCAAAAAAGAAGTTTTTTCAATGAACAACAGAAAGAGCCTTCGACTTATTTTTCGTCAATATGCAAATCCAAATTCTAATGAATTAGTACGTCTAAACTCTACCCAGCCGGATGCCTATAATACTAGTTATTTTATGCTTTCGCAGAAGAAGGTTATGTTTCTGGCGAACAGGATGTTGCATGAATTTAGAGAAAGATCTTTTTTTCATCTTCCAATGCGCCACCGTCTATTTAATGCTCATGTGTTTGAAAAAGGAACGTGGCTGCTTTTGATGTTAGTAAAACAATTCTGGTTACCGTATTTTCATCCCAAAACTTTTGTCTTAAATGTTGAAGAGTTGGCCACCCTTTGGCACTTCCCAGGGCAGATTTTGAAGGTTCCAACACTTGAACGTATTGAATCCAAGGAAGCCTCTCCGCCTAGTAATTTACCCACCTAGACTATCATGGAAAACATTTCTTTATCTAATGGTGAATTTGAGTACCCCAATCCCAGATTAAATAAAAGGGTTGTTTTTTATGTTTTAGGCGTAATAATATTTTTATTTTTTTTTAATTTTTTATTTTTAAGCGCTCCAATGGATTTTCCAGTTAAGTCGGTGTTGGAAATAGAGCCCGGAATGAGTTTGCGAAGTGTTTCTTTAAAATTAAAAAATGAAAATTATATACGCTCACGCCTTGCGCTTGAGGCTTTTGTCATAATTTTTGACAAAGAAAAACGCGTAATTTCTACAAACTATTATTTTGAAGGAAAACTGTCTGTTTATGAAATTGCCAGACGGATAACTAAAGGTGAACACGAAATGGCGCCTATCTCCGTCACGATTCCAGAGGGCTTTAATGTAAATCAGATCGGAGATATTTTCGCAGAGAAATTAATAAATTTTGATAAAACAAAATTTTTACTGACAACTGAGAATTTAGAAGGATATCTTTTTCCAGACACCTACTTTTTCCTGGTAAATGATAACGAAGAGAGTGTAGTAAAATCAATGAGCAAAAATTTTGAAAAAAAAATCGATCCTCTTCTTCTAGAAATTACTGCTTCCGGCAAGACCATAGAAGACATAATTATTATGGCCTCGATTATTGAAGGTGAGGCAAAAGGTGATGCTGACAGAGACATTATTTCTGGAATTTTATGGAAAAGAATTTCTATTAATATGCCACTACAGGTTGATGTTGCTATGGAAACATACAAAACAAAAGGTTTGCCTGATAGGCCGATCGGAAACCCGGGGCTTTTGGCTATTAAGGCAGCAATTTACCCAAAAAGTTCTTCTTATCTTTATTATTTACATGACAAAGATGGAAATATTCATTATTCAAGGACTTATTCTGAACATCTAAAAAACATTTCAAAATATTTGAAATAAAAAACATGCGAAAACACAATTTGGCTTTTATAGATATTGAATTAACAGGGCTTGATTTAATTAAACATGAAATAATTGAAATTGGTTGTATTATAACCAAGCCAAATTTTGAGGTAGTTGAGGAATTCGAAATAAAAATAAAACCTGAAAGAATTGAGGATGCCGATCCAACCTCTCTAAAAATAAATCATTATGATGAAGAAAAATGGAAAGGCGCCTATTCTTTGAAGGAAGCGCTTGAATTTTTTTCTGAAAAAGTCTGTGATTGTATAATGATCGGACACAATGTCGCTTTTGATTCTGGTTTCCTGGAATATGCTTTTTCCAAGACCGGAATTAAAAATACCATGCATTACCATAAATTAGATACGATTTCTGTCGCCTGGGCTAAGTTGCACCAAAAGCCAGGCATTGAACATTTTTCCTTACGTGACCTATGTTTGCATTTTGATATAAAAAACGAAAATGCACACACCGCTCTTTCTGATGCTCGAGCAACTTTCGAGCTTTACAAAAAATTGATGGAATTGTAAGTTTAACCTATGAGAAAAAAAATTGTTAACGGCGAGCGCAGTCGAACTGTTTTTGTGGGACTTTCTGGGGGCGTTGATTCCGCAGTTTCAGCGGCATTGTTGAAAAAACAAGGATACGAAGTGGTAGGGGTCTTTATCAAAACCTGGCATCCGGATTTTTTGGTTTGCAATGAAGAAGAAGAACGCCTTGATGCTATGCGCGTCGCGGCTCATTTAGATATTCCTTTTTTAACTTTTAATCTTAGAGATGTTTACAAAAAAGAAGTAGCGGACTACATGATTCGCGAATACAAAGCAGGCAGAACCCCCAATCCAGACGTAATGTGCAACAAAGAAGTTAAATTTGGCGCATTTCTAAAAAAGGCAATTTTCATGGGTGCAGATTTTGTAGCCACGGGGCATTATGCGATTGACAGCTCCGCAAAAACTGCTTTTTTTCAGGTCCTCGGTTCTCCTCGCTTTGCTCGGCCAGACCATTCAAAAAAGCAATTTTTGCTTCGCGGAGCTGATGTCGGCAAAGATCAAAGTTATTTTTTATGGACCTTAACACAAAAACAACTAAATAAAATTTTATTTCCAATAGGCAATCTCAAAAAAACAGAAGTGCGGAAACTGGCAAAAAAATTTAAATTACCCGTCGCAGAGAAAAAAGACAGTCAGGGTATTTGTTTTTTGGGTGAAGTAGACTTAAAAGAATTTTTAAAGCATTACATAAAAACAAAGAGGGGAAAGGTGCTTACAGAAACTGGAAAAGAAGTTGGTTTTCACAATGGTGTTGCCTTTCATACCTTGGGAGAAAGACATGGTTTTACAATTACCAAAAAAAATCCCACAGACGGACCGCATTACATAATTGGCAAGGATTTTAAAAAAAACATCTTGATTGTGTCACAAAATAAAAACTATTTCAAAGCCTCTTTTGCAGATAGTTTTTGTTTAAGTTTAGAAAAAGTAAATTGGATTTGTGATGTTCCCAAAGAAAATGAGAACTATGTTGCCCAAATTCGTTATCATGGTGAGTTTTTGTCATGCAAGATAAAGATAAATTCTAAAACAAAGGCGCAAGTGTTTTTTAAAAAACCAATTTTGGTTGCCTCTGGGCAGTCTGTAGTTTTGTACGATAAAAATGTTTGTTTGGGTGGCGGAATAGTAGTATAATACCCAAATGACCAAATTATTTTTAGCAAATCAAGACATTATTATAAAACTAGTTCTTTCAATGAGCTTGGGTATGGTTATCGGCATAGAGAGGTATATTGCTCATAAATCAGCCGGGATGCGCACTTATGCCCTCCTTTCCATGGGAGCGGCTCTTTTTGTGGTGCTTGGAAATGCTGTCATCAATTCATATATGAATCTTTCTTCAATTGGGATGAGTCCTCTTCAGATAATAGCGGCTGTTATTACCGGTATTGGGTTTCTTGGGGCTGGGGCAATGTTTAAAAACGAATCAACCTTGATTGGTCTTACCACCGCTACTGGACTTTGGGTTTCTGCTGGGATAGGAATGGCTGTTGGTTTTGGGTTTTATGCTCTTGCAATAATTACTACCATATTAATTCTTTTCATCTTTGTTATTCTCTGGATTTTAGAGAAACGAATATTAGATAAAATTTCCGATAAGCGTCCGCCACAAAAAGAAAATTTATAAGATATGGAATCTAGAGAAATAAGGAAAAAGTTTTTAGAATTTTTTAAAAAAAGGGGACACAAAATAATTCCTTCGTCTTCTTTAATGCCGAGCGACCCTTCGGTGCTTTTTACTACAGCAGGCATGCAACAGTTTAAAACATATTACCTTAACCCTCAAAAAGCCGAAAAAGATTTTGGTAATAAAAACATCGTTACGGTGCAAAAATGCATACGCACTAGTGATATTGATGAAGTAGGAGATTCCACTCATTTGACGTTTTTTGAAATGCTTGGAAATTTTTCTTTTGGAGGTTATGGAAGAAAGGAGGCGATTGAATATGCCCATGATTTCATCACCAAGGAAATGAATTTGAATATCTCTTATGTTACTGTTTATGAAGGAAGCGAAAATGTTTCTCGAGACACGGATTCGGCAAAATACTGGAAGGATTTAGGTATCAAAAATATTAAGGAAGAAGGAGCTGATGTTTTTTGGGGGCCAACAGGAGATTCGGGTCCTTGTGGTCCAACTACAGAAATTTATTGCAAAAATGCCGACGGTGATGATGTTGAAATTTGGAATATAGTTTTTAATGAATATTTTTGTGACGGATCACGCGAGGAATTAGATAAAGGTAATGCTAATTTAAAAAAATTAAATGTTTTAGGAATTGATACAGGGATGGGCCTTGAGCGACTGCTGGCAATATCGCAAAAGAAAAAAAATGTATATGAGACGGATCTGTTTGGTGATGAAAAAACAAAAAAAGAACGAATTGTCGCTGACCATGTAAAAGCTGCCCTCTTTGTGATTTCCGACGGCGTAATTCCTTCGAACACTGGAGCTGGTTATGTTCTCCGAAGATTAATTAGAAGAGCAGTCAGGTTTTCTGATCGTCCATTAGCTCAGGAAATTGAAAAAATAAAAAAAATTTATAAAGACGTATACAAGCTTGAAGATGGGGGAGAAATAGAAAAAGAAGAGGGCAAATTCAGACAGACCCTGCAAAACGGATTAAAAGAATTTGAGAAGGGAGTGGATCCATTTATTTTAGCAACTACTTATGGTTTTCCCGTTGAGCTTACTGTCGAGCTAGCCAAGGAAAAAGGACGAGTAGTTGATTTGGAAGATTTTAATAAAAAAATGACAGAACACCAAAAGCTTTCTCATACTGCTTCAGCCGGGATGTTTAAAGGAGGACTTGCTAATTACGAAGAAAAAACAATTAAATTGCATACCGCGCATCACTTGCTTCTTGCTGGGCTGAAAGAAATTGTTGATAAAAATATTAAACAAAGGGGAAGCAATATTACCGAAGAACGATTGCGGATAGATTTTCTTTGTGATCACAAATTATCTGATGAAGAGAAAAAGAAAGTAGAGAACTGGGTGAATGAGAAAATAAATGAAGGGCTTAGTGTTGTACGCCGGGAAATGTCTTTGACGGAAGCAGAAAAAATTGGAGCTGAAATGGAATTTGGGGCAAAATACCCAGACAAAGTATCCGTTTATTTTATAGAAGGCAAGGAAGGGAACGTTATTTCCAAAGAATTTTGTGGCGGGCCCCACGTGTCCAACACTAAAGAAATAGGACAGATTAGAATCCAAAAGGAAGAAGCGGTTGCTCGAGGAATTAGGCGCATCAAAGCAGTGCTTGTGTTATAATTAAGTTATGGGAATTTTTTCTAAATCAAAAAGAAAAGATGAGCTAGTTTTGGTTTTTAATATTGGATCATCCTCGGTAGAAGGAGCTCTTTTTTGGGCTCAGAAATCCGGAATTCCTAAAATAATTTTTTCTGTTTGCGAACCAATACAAATTGAAAAAACAGTTAATGTCAATCGGCTGGTACATCTAACAATTAAAGCACTAGAAAAAGCAGTCAAAAAAGTTTATGAGACTCAGCTTGGTGTGCCCAAAAGAATTTTTTGCGTTCTTGCTTCGCATTGGTGTATTTCTAATACGCGAGTGATAAGTCTTAAAAAAAATACCCCTTTCTTGTTTACAGAAAAAATGGCTGGTGATTTGATAAAAAAAGAGGTCAAGCTTTTTGAGGAAGAAAATTTAACTAAATATGCTGGTACTGATAACGCTGTTCGGATAATCGAACTTAAGAATATAAAAATAACGTTAAATGGTTATGAGACACATAAACCACTAGACCAAGAAGCTCAAGAATTAGAAATGAGTATTTTTATTTCCATGAGCGGGGAAAAAATTCTAAAGAAAATTGAAGAAACAATATCAAAACATTTTCATGCCGGGCAAATAAAATTTTCATCTTTTACCCTTTCTTCTTTTGCGACGGCACGTGACATGAACACCAAACAGGAAGATTTCCTTATAATTGATATTGGGGGAGAAGTAACGGATGTTTTAATGGTAAAAAAAAACATATTACGAGAATCAATTTCCTTTCCGTTAGGTCGTAATTTTTTAATACGCGGAGTTGCTCAGGGTCTAAATTGTAATTTGGAAGAGGCCCAATCTCTTATTTCTCTTTTTAAAGATGGACACGCAGAGGTTTCCATGGCAAAAAAACTTTCAGTGATTATAGACGAATTGCGGAGTGAGTGGCTAAAAAAATTTCAAGAATCTTTAGTAAATATTTCTAACGACATCTCTATCCCTTCGGTTATTTATATGGTTATTTGCGAAGATCTGGCAAACTTTTTTTCAGAGACAATAAAGAGCGAACAATTTAGCCAATATACCTTGACTGAATCAAAGTTTGAATTATTTCTTTTGAGCACTAAGTTGCTTAATAGTCTTGTGGTCTTTGAAAAAAATATTATTTGTGATCCGATTATCACCATAGATTCTATTTACATTAATCGCTTTCTAATTAACCCATTACTTCCCGCAATGAAGGGACAGGAAGTAGAAAAAAATAATTATGTCTAAACGCATAGAGGATATGGTGCCTGCCAGGCATAAAAAGAAATTATTTGTTAAAAATAATATTGAAAAACAAAAAACTCAAAAAAAATTGGGAATAAAAAAGACGGAAGCTATTTATGGAGAAAATCAGTCTAGACGCCTGCTTTGGTCTCTGGCTTTTGTTTCTGTGGTCTTTTGTTTTTTTGCAATTTCTTTTTTGTTTTCCCGAGCAGAGATTACCGTTTTTCCCAAAACAACAGAGATTGAATTAAGGCAAAATTTGTTTGCCAGCAAGGAGGCAAACAATGGCAATCTGGACTTTCGTCTAATGGTTGTTTCGGATGAGGAAGTAAAGACAATACAAGCAACAGAAGAAAAAGACGTTGAAATAAGGGCCACCGGGGCTGTTATAATTTTTAACTCTTTTAGTTCTTCACCTCAAACCCTGAGTATAGATACAAGGCTGGAAGGATCTAATAGAAAAATCTATAAAACGCAAGAAAAAATCATTGTGCCCGGAATGGGCGCAGACGGTACACCAGGGAAAGCGAAAGTAGTTATTTATGCAGCAGAAGCAGGAGAAGAATATAACAGTGGTCCGCTCGATTTTACCATTTTGGGTTTTAAGGATACTCCAAAATATTCAAAAATTATAGGAAGATCTGAAACCGGAACCGAAATAACAGGAGGGTTTAAGGGAAGGGCTCCTGCGGTCTCTGAAGAGGAAAAAGCAAAAGCAACCGAAGCACTAAAAAAGGGTCTCCGGGAAAAATTATTAATGAAATCGGCTGATTACCCCGATAATTTTATTTTGTTTAAAGATGCAATCTTTATAAACATGGATGATTCAAACATAACGACATATTACAATGAAGACAAAAGCATGACAATGAAAATTAAAGGAACACTCTATGGATTTCTTTTTAATGAACAAAAATTGATAGAAAAAATTGCAAAAAACAATGTTGAAAAATACGATGGAAGCGATATTTATATATCAAATATAAAAGATCTAATATTTTCTTTGTCTCCACAGACCGGATCTACAAATAATGATATTTCTTTTGGAGATATTCAGGATATCAATTTTAATTTATCAGGGACGGCAAAAATAGTTTGGAAACTTGACGAGGATAAATTTATGGCTGATTTGCTGGGTAGGTCAAAAAAAGATTTTGATCAAATTTTATCAGAATATAAAAATATTGATTCTGCTCATTTAAAATTAAGGCCAATGTGGAGAATGTCTATTCCAGACAAGATTAATGATATAAACATCACAGTAAATTATCCAGAGAACTATAAATAATTTATATTGACACAACTTATTAATTTTAATAGAATAATGTTCTATACATGAATGATAAAAAAAACGAGAAGGTTGTGACCGTAAAAGGGGATGTTACAGAATCTCTTCCCAACACCTTGTTTAGGGTTAAAATACCTGCACAATCTCGAGATGTTTCTGGGACAACACCCGATGAACAAAAAGCAGAAGAAGAAATTTTGGCATATCTTGGAGGAAAAATGAGAATGCACAGAATAAAGGTTCTGATTGGAGACAAGGTAGAAGTAGTGCTTGATCCCTATGGAGGAAAAGGGAGAATAATAAAAAGACTTTAAAAGAGTTGTAATTTTTTAAGGAATAGTGTATTATTATATCTGTAGGTTTTAAAAAGTAAAAAGTATTGAAAAATAAGGGTTATTTCCTTGTTTTTCTTTTGTGTAAGATTAAATAAAAGTTTTTTATGAAAAAAAAGTCGGCAGTAAAAAAAATTTGCGATAATTGCAAGATGGTAAAACGAGCCAGGCATTTAAGAATAATTTGCTCTAACCCAAAGCATAAACAAAAGCAATAATCTATGAGAATTCTTGGAATTACAGTACCAGATGAAAAAAGGCTTGAAATTGGACTTACTTGTCTATACGGTATTGGTATTTCTTCTGCTCGAAAAATTTTAGATCAGGTCGGCATCGATTACGGGAAAAAGGCTAAGGATCTTACTGACGAAGAAGAAAACAAGATTCGCCTCATTGTAGAAAAAATTCCAATTGAAGGAAACCTAAAAAGAGACATTGCCGCAAATATCAAAAGGCTAAAAGATATAAAGAGCTACCGTGGTGTTAGGCACATGAAAAGACTTCCGGTACGAGGACAGCGCACTAAAACTAATTCAAGAACAACTAGAGGAAATGTAAGAAAAACAATGGCGTCAGGAAAAAGAAAGGAAAGTAAAACATAAAATAATTTAAATTATTCGCACATCGCGCAACCAAATGGGAAAGACAAAAATTACAACAAAAGAAGAAAAAACAAAGGATGCTGAAAAAGTCGGGGTGGAAGAGGTGGAAGAAAAAAAGGCTTTATCAAAAACAGCAAAGAAAAGAACAACCTCAGGTGTTTTACACATTGAAGCAACCTTTAACAACACCAAAGTTCTTTTTTCAGATAAATTAGGGAATACTTTGTTTTGGTCGAGTGCAGGAAGTTTGGGCTTCAGGGGGGCAAAAAAGGGAACTCCTTTTGCTGCCTCAAAAGTTGGAGATTTAATTGGAGAAAAAGCTTCTGCTCTTGGGGTAAAAGACTCCGGCGTAGTTGTTTTAGGCGTTGGGTCCGGACGCGAGCCAGCCATCAGAGCATTTATGGCACATGGCATTGAAATTACTTCGATCATGGATGCTACGCCAGTACCGCACAATGGTCCGAAAGCCAAGAAGCCAAGGAGAGTTTAAAAAATTATTTATATTGCAAAAAGTCATGATATCCAAACCAAAATTTAAAGTTTGTCGAAGACTAGGACCAGGAGTCTATGACAAATGTCAGACCTCTAGGTTTGCCTCTTCTTCTACAAAAACATTTTCAGGAGGCAAGCGCCCAAAGGCTCCAACTGAATACGGAACTCAGCTTATGGAGAAACAAAAAACCCGTTTTTCTTATGGGATATCTGAACGTCAACTTTCCAATTATGTTAAAAAAGTTTCTAGTACTAAGGGGGCTGGCACTGCCATAAAACTCTTTGAAAATCTAGAATCTCGTTTAGATAATGTGATATATCGAATGGGTCTTGGCTCAAGCCGTCGTGCAACTCGACAAATGGTTTCCCATGGACACTTTGTGGTTAATAATCATAGAGTCACCATTCCATCCTATGAAGTTAAAATAGGAGATATCGTAAAGATTCGAGAGGGAAGCAAGAGTAAGAAAATTTTCCAAAATTTAGTGGAAAAAATGAAAGATTACAATTCTCCGTCCTGGCTTTCCTTCGATCCGAATATAATGGAAGGAAAAATTTTAGATAAACCAAAAAACACCGAAACCTTTCTTGATCTAAATGCCGTTCTTGAATTTTACAGCCGTTAAATTTTTTTTGTTTACATTATTAAATTTTAAAAGTTAATTTTTATAAAAAACTATGCCTGAATATAAAATAATTATGCCTTCAAAACCTCGCGTTGTTTCAGAGGAAGGAGATAAGGGGGTATTTGAAATAGATGGTTTGTACCCTGGTTATGGCCACACCCTAGGAAACAGCTTGAGGAGAATTATTCTTTCCTCCTTGCCAGGTGCGAGTGTTACTTCTATCAAAATAGACGGAGTATCGCATGAGTTTCAGACAATGGATGGAATAAAAGAAGATGTAATTGTAATGATTTTAAATTTAAAGAAAGTTCGTTTCAAAATGCTTTCAGACGAACCCCAAACAGTTACGCTTTCTATAAAAGGGCCCAAGGAAGTGCTTGCTAATGACATAAAAACCGGTGGTCAGGTTGAAATTTTAAATCCCGAACTTCATATTGTTGAAGTTACTGGAAAGATAAATTTAAATATAGAAATGAAAATAGAAAAAGGCTTGGGCTTTATTCCAAAGGAGCTTTTTCAAAAAGACAAAGTTGATGTCGGAACCATTGCAGTGGATGCAATTTTTACTCCAATTCGCAGGGTTTCCTATGAAGTTGAGAATATGCGTGTCGGAGACAAGACAAATCATAATCGTTTAAGAATTTCAATTGAGACAGATGGAACCTTGACTGCCCGAGAAGCTCTTTCCCGTTCCATTGAAATTATGATAAATCAACTAAAGGCCATTATTGATTTTAAAGAGCCGGAGGAAGAAGAAATTAAAATAGATAAAAAATCAAAGGAGGAAGAGTCAGACAAAGAGACAGAGGAGAAAAAAGCTGATGTTGCAGATGTTTTAAAAACTCGCACGGACAGCCTAGATCTTTCTACTAGGACACTTAATGCACTGAATTCTGCAAATATTCGAACACTCGGAGGTTTGGCGAGAAAGAAAAAAGAAGATTTGCTTGAAGTAGAAGGTATTGGAGAGAAAGGAATATCTGAAATTAAAAAGGTTTTGAATAAATTTGGTCTTAATTTGAAGGAATAATTATACTTGTCAACGGGCAAAAAATAAAGATTATTAATTAAAATTTTTAATGGGATGCGTCATCACAATAATGTAAGAAAATTCGGTAGAAGTAAAAACCAAAAAAGAGCCCTTATAAATTCTTTGGCACTTAATTTGATTGTTCGTGGAAAGATAAAAACAACGGAACCGAAAGCAAAAGAATTACGGCCATTTATTGAGAAACTTGTAACTCGAGCGAAAAAGGACAACTTGACTAATCGCAAGCTGATAGTAGCCAAACTCTCCAATCGCAGAAATGAAGTAAAAAAACTTTTTGAAGTTATTGCACCTAAATATGTTGACAAGAAAGGGGGATATACAAGAGTATTAAAACTAGGAATAAGAAAATCAGACGGGTCCAAAATGGCCATTATTGAATTTATCTAATCCTTGTGTTATTTCAGTAAATAATTTAGTATGAAAAGGCAAATGAAAAAGACAGCAGAAAAAAAAGAAGAAAAAACAATAGATGCAAGTGGCCGGACCTTGGGAAGAGTGGCGAGCGAGGCAGCTGCCTTTTTAATGGGTAAGAACAAGGCAACCTTCGAGCGGAACAAATACTCTGGTTTTCCGGTAAAAGTTATTAACGCCTCAAAGCTTCGTATTACCACTAAAAAACTTGATGAAATTTTTCACACGAGATATTCTGGTTATCCTGGAGGTTTTCGAATAATAAAAGGAACTGAAACAATGGAAAAACGAGGTTTAAAAGAATTAATTAAATTGGCTATTTATCACATGCTTCCAGGAAACAAATTACGCAGAACTATGATGAAAAATTTAAAAGTAGAAGATTAGATATATGGATAAAGAAACAATAAAAGGAAAATATATTGAAGCGGTAGGAAGACGCAAGACATCAACTGCTCGAGTACGTATTTCAGAGTCTGCTAAAGCTCATTTTGTCGTAAACAACAAGGATGCAAAGGAATATTTTAAAACAGAGTCTCAGCGTAGATTGATTCTGGATCCGATGATAAAAGGAGTTCCGGTCGGTTCAAAAAAATGGAGCGTAGAAGCACGAGTATTGGGAGGGGGAATTCACTCTCAGGCTGAAGCAATTCGCCATGGACTTTCAAGAGCTCTCGCTTTGTCCGATGATAGTCTTCGTAAAGGAATAAAGGATTTAGGTTTTTTGAAACGCGATCCAAGGGCTAAGGAACGCAGAAAATTTGGTTTGAAGAAAGCGCGAAAAGCTCCTCAATGGAGTAAACGATAAATTTTTAAAATACTCCTTGAAAAAAGGAGTATTTTTGTTATAATGTATTTCTATGACAGACAAAGAAGAAACAAAAGAAGAAAATTCCGAATCTGAAATTTTAGAATTTGAATTCAACGAAGACGGAGAAGAAGATTTAAAGAAAACTTTGAAAAAATTCAGAGCTGATTTGAAGGCGTGCAAAAAAGAGAAGGAAGAATATCTAACTGGCTGGCAAAAAGAACGAGCAGAATTTGCTAATTACAAAAAACAAGAGGAAGACCGCAAGTCCGTTTTTTTTGAGGCGGTAAGGGAACGTATACTTATGCGTTTTTTATCTGTTTTGGATAATTTTGACATGGCCTTTGCTAATCGCGAAGCCTGGGAGAAGGTAGATGAAAATTGGAGAAAAGGAGTAGAGTATATTTACTCTCAGATGAGTGCAATATTTGAAGAGTATAACATAAAGCCAGTTGGGGAAAACGGGGAGAATTTTGATCCAAATATTCACCAATCTATGGAAATGGTAGAAACAAACAAAAAAGAGCTAGAACACAAAATCGCAAGCGTGATCCAAAAAGGATACAAACTTGGAGATAGGGTCATTCGTCCTGCCAGGGTGAATGTGTATGAATATAAGGAAAGTAAATAATATTTACTCTCCATTCTAAAAATTTTGTTCAATACTCGGTGTTTAACAGAAACTCATGTACGTAATTAATTACGTAATTGTGGTATAATTAAACAAAGGCCCTCCTTCGTTAAAACTACGGACGGGCAGGTCGACTATTATAATTTTAATAGTTAACATTCTCCATTTTATGATATTTATTCATACAAGTTGTGCAAAAATCGAGGAGGCAGAAAAATTAGGGAAAATGATTATTGAAAAAAAATTAGGTGTTTGCGTACATTATTGGCCGATTAAGTCAATGTTTAACTGGAAAGACAAATTTGAGAATGTAGAAGAAGTAATGATGGCAATCACTACCTTCGAGGGAAGGCTAGAGCAGGTAAATGATTTAATTTCCGAGCACCATAGTTATTCTACCCCCATGATTGCCGGCATAGATGTGCGTAGGATCAATCGAGCCTACAAAGAATGGATGATGCAAGAGGTTTCCTAGTAATTTATGGTTCAGTTTTATTCACCATAACCCTGAGTTTTATCGAATGGGTCATTTTCCAAAAGTTTCAAATAAAAACTTTTTAGTTTCTTCGTCTACGAATTGAGAGACGATTATCATCATCTCAGCGCCCAATCCCAAATCTTTTTTTATATTTACAAACAAATGCTCATAGGGGAATGGAGAAATCCAAGCAGAATTTTTTAAACAGACAAAGCCGGCTTTTTTTAATAAATAACGTAATGACTCGCGTTCGTTTTTTCTGCTCTCTGGAACATCCAATAAAATAATTCGCCAATAACCATCCCAGGAAATATTTGCTAAAGTTGTCTCATTTTCTAGCTTGAGAGTATTGATTTTTTTTCTTCCTTCCTTGGTAAGCCTGGCATATTCATTTTGAGGGGAAGAAATGTTTTCAATTAGCCCAGCCTCTCTAAGTCCTTTTAAAGAGCGCGTGATGGCGTATTTGTCGTTTTTAGAACACTCCTGGGAGTTTATCTTATTTGTGAGTTCTGGTAGGGAAATTGCTGGTTTTTCGCTTAATATTTTCAATATTTTTTTAGAATATTGATTATTTTTTAGTAATTTTCTTGACATACAGATATAGTATCATATATACTGGTATTATACAAGTTTTTAGTGGTCGCAAAATATATGTTAATTATTAATTTAATCTTATAAAATATATGTCAAAAATTATTGGTATCGATTTGGGTACAACGAATTCTGCTTTTGCTGTAATTGAGGGTGGAGAACCAAAAATTTTAGAAAATTCAGAGGGAACTCGCACAACTCCGTCGGTTATCGCGCTAGCCAAGAACGGAGATCGTCTGGTGGGTACCTTGGCAAAACGTCAATCTGTTACTAATCCTAAAAATACAGTTTTCCAGATAAAAAGATTTATTGGTCATAATTTTGATGAACCGGGAGTTCAGAAGGACATCAAGGCAGTACCTTTTGAAGTTAGAAAATCAGAGAATGGTGGAATTGACGTGAAGATGGGAGAAAAATGGTATCGACCAGAAGAAATTTCCGCCATGCTTTTGCAAAAAATGAAAGCAGATGCCGAGTCTCGACTAGGAGAAAAAATTACCGAGGCAGTTATCACTGTTCCAGCTTACTTTAATGATGCGCAAAGAAAAGCTACTAAGGATGCAGGACAGATTGCAGGGCTAGAAGTAAAGCGAATTATTAACGAGCCAACTGCAGCTGCATTGGCATACGGTTTTAATAAAAAGAAGAATGAAAAAATAGTAGTTTATGATTTTGGTGGAGGAACATTTGATATTTCTGTGCTAGAGGTAGGAGAAGATGTAATTGAAGTAAAATCGACTGACGGAGATTCGCACTTGGGAGGTAAAGACATCGATCAAAAAATAATGAACTGGTTGGCGGACGGATTTCAGAAGGAGCACGGGGTTGATTTACGAAAGGATCCTTTGGCCAAACAACGCTTAGATGATGCGGCCGAGAAAGCAAAAATAGAGCTGTCTACAGCAGTAGAATCAGAAGTAAATATTCCATTTATTACTTCTTCGGATGCTGGACCTCTTCACTTGGTACGTACAATGAAGCGTGCTGATCTAGAAGAACTTTGCAAAGAGTTTATTGACCGAGCAATGGAAATTAGCAAAAGAGCCATGGAAGCCTCTCCTTTCAAGATGGGCGACATTAATGAAATAATTTTAGTTGGTGGACAAACTCGAATGCCAATGATCCAAAAAAGAGTAGAAGAATTTTTTGGCAAAAAACCGCACATGGGAGTAAATCCGGACGAAGTTGTTGCACTGGGTGCTGCTGTGCAGGCAGGGGTTCTACAAGGGGATGTGAAAGATGTTCTCTTGCTTGATGTTATTCCATTGTCTCTTGGTATTGAAACTCTCGGAGGCGTGGCCACTAAATTGATTGATCGAAATACCACTATTCCTAGTTCTAAATCGCAGGTATTTTCTACAGCAGCGGACAATCAAACTTCCGTTGAAATTCATATTGTGCAGGGAGAGCGTCCGATGGCTTCTGATAATAAATCGCTGGGAAGATTTATTCTGGACGGAGTTCCGCCTGCACCTCGTGGCATGCCACAGATTGAGGTCTCCTTTGATGTGGACGTAAATGGAATTTTAAGTGTTACAGCAAAAGATAAAGCTTCTGGCAAAACTCAGTCAATTAGAATTGAGGCAAGTTCTGGACTAAAAGAAGAAGAAATTAAGAAAATGCAAGCCGATGCTGAAATCCACGCAGAAGAAGACAAAAAGAAAAAAGAAAATGTAGAGATAAAAAATACTGCAGAAATGCTCGTTTATACAGCGGAAAAAGCGCTAAAAGACAATGAAGCAAAAATTCCAGCTGATGTTAAAGAGGGTGTAAACGCGAAAATAACCGCCTTGCGCAGTGTAAAGGATGGCTCTGACGGAGAAGCAATTAAAAAAGCCACCGAAGAGCTTTCTGCTGAAATGTCTAAAATTGGTGAAGCAATGGCAAAAGCTGGAGCAACACCGGGTGCAAATCCTACCCCAGAGGAACAACCCTCAGAAGTCCATGATGCTGAATTTAAGGAAAAAAAGGAAGGAGAAGAAGGTGAATCACCAAAAGCATAGTTTATAAGACCCCAAAAGCCCCGCAAGGGGCTTTTTAGTTTAAGGAATGTTTGATATAATCTGTCTATCATGGATCTTCCAGAAATACCTAGAAATAAAGATATAACTTATCTTGGGCTTACAACTTTTCGCGACAAAAATCAGCTTTTTGGTATTAAGCGCAAGGATCGACGTCAACACGTTTACGTGCTTGGAAAATCCGGAACCGGTAAATCCGTACTCCTTTTCAATATGATTACCCAAAACATTCAAAACGGGGAAGGGGTTTGCGTGGTTGATCCTCATGGCGAACTTGTAGAAAGTGTCCTTTCTTCAGTGCCGGAAAATAGAGTAAAAGATGTTATTTATTTTAATCCAGCCGACACCGATTATCATGTTGGTTTTAATGTTTTAGAACTCATTGATCCTCAATACAAACATCTAGTGGCTTCAGGTTTGATGGCAATTTTTACTAAAATTTGGGCGAATGCCTGGAGCGCTCGTATGGAATATATTTTAAATAATTGTATCTTGGCTTTACTGGATACCCCTGGAACCACCTTGCTTGGTATTCCGCGTATGTTGGTGGACAAAGATTATCGCCAGAAAATTATTACCAACTTGAAAGATCCTGTTATTAAAGCATTCTGGGTGCATGAATATGAGGCCTGGCAAGAAAAATTCCGTAATGAAGCCATTGCACCAATTCAAAACAAAGTTGGACAATTTCTCTCTACCTCAATCATTCGAAATGTCGTTGGTCAAACCAAGAGCACAATCAATATTTTTGACATAATGAATGAGGGAAAGATATTTTTGGTAAATGTCTCCAAGGGGCGCATTGGCGAAGACAATTCCGCGCTTTTGGGTGGAATGATTATTACTAAGATTCAATTGGCAGCAATGGAGCGCGTGCGTATTCCAGAAGAAGAACGAAAAGATTTTTATTTATATGTAGACGAATTTCAAAATTTCGTAACAGATGCTTTTGCTGGCATTTTGTCTGAAGCTCGAAAATATCGACTAAATCTTACTGTCGCGCATCAATATACCGCCCAGCTTGTTTCTGATAAAAGCTCAGCTGTGCGAGATGCGGTTTTCGGGAACGTTGGAACAATGATCGTTTTTCGGGTTGGCTCTGATGATGCCGCTTTTCTGGAACAAGAATTTGATCCTGAATTTACTCCGTCGGATATAGTGAATTTGCCGAACTATAAGATTTACCTGAAGCTAATGATAGACGGGGTGACCTCCAGGCCATTTTCAGCGAAAACCTTGCCCCCGATGACTAAGGCAGATAATAAAAAAGTAGCTGAAGAAGTTATTAGATCCTCTAGGGATCTTTATTGCAGGCCTAAAGATGTAATTGAAAGGGAAATCAATGAATGGAGCGGTATGTCCTTAGGAGATGACAATATTTCTTCTTTTGGCGGGATGGAAAAATTCAAAATTATTTGTTCGCTCTGCGGGCTGGAAAAGACAGTTCCGTTCAAGCCAGAGCCAGGCAGATCAGTTTATTGTAGGGAATGCATTGCAAAAATAAAATCAGGTGAAGTTAAGATAAAGAAGGGAGGGGATGATCAGTTTAAATACGATGAGTCTACTTTTTTCAAGCCCTTGGCTGATTTGGGTATTGAGTTTGACCAGAAGAGAGTTGAAAAAAATAGAGAAATAAATAAAGGGAAAAAAATAATACAAGACACTAAACCGATTGCTCCAACGAGCAGGCCTGGCGTGTTTGGAGCCATTAAAAAAGCATTTATTAAAAAAGAGAAGCCAAAAGTAGTTTCTGGGGACGGAAAAAATTTAGCATTAAAGGAAGCTCTGAATAAGGTGATTCCAAAAGAAACAATCTCAGAGCCATCACCGAAACATGCTTCGCTAGATATTCTTAAAAAACAGACAGAAGGGGTAGACAAAAATATTTCAACAAATAAGCCTATACATACTGGTGGGGATCGTGCCGCTAGTTTAGAGGAAATGAATAAATTGAAAGATTTGATTTCTACTGCTGTCGCGGGGCAAGCAGAAAAAACCCCCAACCAGAGCAAGTTCGGTACGGGGCAGGCAGAGAAGAAAGAAATTCCGCCTTCTGCGCCGACTCAAAAAGAGACAGGTAAACCCAAGGAAGTGCCAGAGGATGTTCTAAAAAAGATTTTAGAAGGGTGAATCCGGAAATAGATTTTGAGATAGATCAGGAAATTGTAAAAATATGGAAACCAGAACATGTCAAAATTGCAAAAGTGAATTTGTGATAGAGCCGGAGGATTTTAATTTTTATGAAAAGATTAAAGTTCCACCGCCAACTTTTTGTCCGGAATGCCGAACGATACGCAGATTGTGTTTTCGGAATGAGATGTCTTTGTTTAAAAGACCTTGTAATTTTCATGGTCATAAGGAAATTTTAATCTCCGCTTTTCATCCAGATGAAAAATTAGTGGTTTATGATTTAAAAAGTTGGTGGGGGGATGGATGGAACCCATTAGATTTTGGCCGTGAATATGATTTTTCAAAATCCTTTTTTGCTCAATGGAGGGACTTTAGGGATAGTTTTCCTTTACAGGCTCTTTCAAATTCTAATGCGGTAAATAGTGATTATTGTAACGTAGCGGATGATAGCAAAAATTGTTACTTGATTTCTGGGTCAGAATCCTGCGAACAGACAATGTATTCTAATAGAATAATTAAGGTAAAAGACTCATTAGACTTGTATATAGTTAATCGCTCGGAGCTTTGCTATGATGATGTTTATTGCTTTGATTGCTACCGTGTTCTTTATTCTATAAATTGTAAAAATTGCGTTGATTCTTATTTTTTATATGATTGCGTGAATTGCGTAAATTGTTTTGGTTGTAGTAATTTAAGAAACAAATCATATTGTCTCTGGAATCAGCAGTTGACCCAAAAAGAATATAAAGAAAAGATCAAGGGATTAAACCTAAACAGCAGACAGGCAATTTTAAATTTTAAAAAGGAGTTTAATAAATTATACATTAATTCTATTCATCGTTTTGCTAATCAGGTTAAAACAATTAATTCAACCGGGAACAATTTAATTGGTGCAAAGGATTGCAAATACTGTTTTGACCTAGATGGTCAAATTGAAAACTCAAAAAATGTTCATTGGGGAGGGTTAAGCATAAAAGATGTTTATGATGGTGGTCCGGGGATTGGAAATACCGAGCTTGCGTATGAAATGTTTGACACCGGACTCGGTAGTCATCGTAGTCTGTGCACAAGCGTGGTATATGGTTCGAGTGATGTAGAGTATTCGTTCAATTGTTATAATTCTTCGAATCTTTTTGCTTGTTTTGGGTTGAGAAGTAAAAAATATTGTATTTTTAATAAACAATATTCTAAAGAGGAATATGAAAGGATGGTTAATAAAATTAAGGACCAAATGAATGAAATTCCTTATATAGACAAAAACAATCGAACATATAGATATGGCGAATTTTTTCCAATTGAGTTATCTCCGTTTGCCTATAATGAGACAGTGGCGCAGGATTACTTTCCAATAACGAAAGAAATTGCTGAAAAAATGGGTTATAAATGGAGAGATAAAATAAAAAATGAATACAACGTCACTTTGAATTCAAAGAACATACCAGATAACCTTAACGAAACAAATGCTTCAATCTTAAAAGAAGTGATTGAGTGTGCGAATAATGGAAAAGACAACGGTAGGTGTTTGGGGGTATTTAGGATTTTAGAGAACGAGTTAAATTTATACAAAAGAATTGGTGTCCCTGTACCAAATTTATGTTTTGCTTGTCGCCATGCCGAACGGTTAAGTAAGCGAACCTCTCTTAAGCTCTGGCGTCGTCAGTGTATGTGTGAAAAAGAGGGGCATGGTCACAAGGGAAGGTGTCAAGTAGAATTTGAAACCAGCTACGCCCCAGATCTTCCAGAAATAGTTTATTGTGAAAAGTGTTATCAGAAGGAAGTATATTAGATATTATTTACAGCTCGGTAGGTAGCGACGATGGCGGCAGTTTCGCCACGGAGAGTTAGATTTCCCAGGGAGGCGACGGTATAACTGGAATTTTTAGCGAACTCAATTTCTTTTTCCGTGAAGCCACCCTCGGGGCCAACAAAAATATTAGCTTTTTTTGCTTTCTTGTCTGGTGAGTATTTTTTTCCATTTAAATCAAAGATGATTTTTTCATCTTCCATACTTCCATTAGCTAATGCATCTTTGAAATTTAAAATCGGGGATAATTCTGGAACAGTATTTCTCCCGCATTGTTCGCTTGCCTCTAAAATTATTTTTTTCAAACGTTTTTCATTCAACCCAGTTTTTACAGTTCTCTCGGTGATAATCGGTGTTATCGATGAGACCCCAACCTCTACTGCTTTTTGTACAGCTAGTTCAAAATTTTCTTTTTTTAGAATTGCCAAATATAAATTTACTGCTTTTTGCGCGTCTTGTTTTTGGCTGATTTTTTCAATTTTGCAGATGATTTCATTTTTTGAGGCAGAAAATATGCTTGCTTCCGCCTCGACACCCCTGCCATTTGAAAGGATAATTTTTTCGCCAATTTTAAGCCTTAAAACAGCTTTTATTTGCCTGATCGTTTCAGGATTTAAAATTTTTACTTCCTCTTTCAATAAATCATATTCGCCGATAAATCTATGTAATTTCATGCTTAATATGATATACTAGAAAGGCAAATCATCAAAATTTTATGTCTAAGCCGAATCGAGTGCAAATAATAAAATATGCTCCACCTCCGCCAGAATTGCCTGTGTATGGAAAAGTAAAGCCGGAAGAGGTATCCTTTTTCGGACGTACAAATTACGTGGCTTCCTTGGAAGAAAAAAAATTTATTTTCGGAATCAAGCGAGTTGATCGTCGTAGGCATCTTTATATAATCGGAAAATCAGGGGTTGGAAAAACTAAACTACTAGAACTGCTCTTGCGTCAAGATATCACTTATAATCACGGCTTATGCTTGATAGACCCACACGGAGACGTGATAGATGCAATGCTTGATTATATCCCCAAGGAAAGAGCAGAAGACGTTTGCATAATTGATCCTTCAGACGTAAATTTTCCAGCTTCCTTTAATCCATTGGCAAACGTGGATCCAATGTTTAAGTTTCAATTAACCCAAGGATTGATTGAGGTATTCCAAAAGCAATTCGGGGCGAACTGGACACCTCGTCTTGAGCACGTTTTTCGTTTTACTTGTTTAGCTCTTTTGGATTATCCACATGCCACGATGCGGGGAATGATTTCAATGTTAACGGATAGAAATTATAGACAAAAAGTTGTGGAATATATTACAGACGACATGGTTAAAAGATTCTTCGCTATTGAATTCGCGGATTGGTCAGAAAAATTTGATACCGATGCCATCATTCCATTGGTAAATAAACTGGGTCAATTCCTTTCGGATCCATTACTTCGAAATATTTTTGGACAAAAAGAAAATAAAATTGATATGAGCAAGCTGATGAATGAAGGAAAAATCATCCTTATTAATCTTTCTAAGGGTCGTCTGGGTGAAGAGAACTCTTCCTTTCTCGGTTCCATGTTTTTAACAAAAATAAAACAAGCTGGAATGGAGCGAGCCGCTATCCCAGAAAAAGATCGAGTAGATTTTTACCTTTACGTGGATGAGTTTCAAAACGTAGTGACTCAAACTTTTGAAAATATTTTGTCAGAAGCTAGAAAGTATGGATTGAATTTAACTATTGCTCATCAATATGTCGGCCAAATAATTACCAAGGTTCATCAGGCAGTGTTGGGTAATTGCGGAAGTATTATCACCTTCAGGGTAGGTGGGGAGGATGCAGTAAAAATGAAACCAGAATTTGCTCCTATCTTCGACGTGAAGGATATGATAAATCTTGCAGTTGGAGAAATTTATGTAAAAATGACAATAGATGGAGAATCTTATGATCCATTTTCTGCGGAAACGCTCAGGGTGCTTCCCCCTACACATTCTTCTTGTAGAGAAGAAATTATCGAAGCTTCACGCAGGAAATACTCAATATCCAAAGATTCGGCGGCAAAACTTATCGCCGAGGAAGAAGCCTCAATTATTCGAAGTGCCGAGGAAAAAGCTATTATTGAAGGAAAAAAGAAAGGAAAGGCTAAATCCAGTGAAACTGGAACGCCCGGCGCTTCTGAGGAAACGCTTAGGGAAGAAGAAAAAACTTCACAAGAAGCTGAACCTATGATATAACCCCATATATGAAAAAGGATTACTATGAAATTTTAGGAGTAAAAAAAGACGCGTCTAAAGAGGAAATCAAAAAAGCCTTTTATAAAATGGCGCACAAATATCATCCCGACAAAGGGGGCGGAAACGAGGCAAAATTCAAAGAAGTAAATGAAGCTTATCAAGTATTGTCTAGCGACGAAAAGCGTTCAAAATATGATCAATTTGGATCTGGCTTCGAAAACATGGGAGCTCAAGGGGGATATGGCAGGGGAGGCTTTGATGGCTTTGATTTTTCTGGCTTTTCCACCAGAGGCGGACAAGCGAATGGAGGAATGGAATTTGACTTTGGTAATCTAAATGATATTTTTAGCGATTTTTTTGGAGGCGGAATGGGTGGAGGAAGACAACAGGCAAGACGAGGCAGGGATATTTCTACTGAAATCCAAGTTTCTTTTGCCGATGCAGTTTTTGGCACAACTAGAAAAATTTTAATCACTAAGACTTCTAGGTGTTTAACCTGTGATGGTTCTGGGGCGAAGGCTGGTACAGGTATGGAAACTTGTAAAAAGTGTAATGGGCAAGGAAAAATTCGCGAACAAAAAAGAACTATTTTTGGAATTATTGCGAATACAAAAACCTGCGAGACCTGTCTGGGTACAGGAGAGGTGCCAAAAGAAATCTGCGATAAGTGCAAGGGTAAGGGTATTTTGCGTCGAGAAGAAGAGGTGCCTATTGTTATTCCAGCTGGAATTCGCGATGGTGAAATGGTTCGAATGGCCGGTTACGGAGAAGCAGTTTCCAAAGGAACGACAGGGGATTTATATATAAAAATAAATGTGACACAGCATCCTGTATTTAAGCGTGCTGGCAATGATTTGGTAATGAATTTAGACCTGAAGCTCACCGAAGCTCTTTTGGGGGCAAAATACACGATTCAAACCCTAGACGGAGAAATTGAAGTAAAAATTCCAGAAGGTGTCTCTATAAATGAAATTCTTCGCGTGCGGGGTAAGGGTGTTCCAGTGTCAAAAAGCAAGCGCGGTGATCTTCTCATAAAACTAAACATAAAACTTCCATCAAAACTTTCCCGCAAATCTCGTGAAATTATAGAGGAATTAAAGAAAGAGGGAATTTAGTGATGAAAGCACAAACTAAAAATTGTCAAAATTGCAAAAAAGACTTCGTCATTGAGACGGAGGATTTTAATTTCTATGAAAAAATCAAAGTTCCTCCACCGACTTGGTGTCCAGAATGCAGAATGACAAGGCGATTTGCCTGGAGAAATGAAATTAATTTGTATAAAAGAAAATCTAGTCTATCCGGAGAAGAAATTATTAGCCAATATTCGAAAGATGTTGTTTTTCCAGTTTTTTCTGTAAAAGAGTACTATTCTAGAGAATGGGATATTCCTTTTGTGGATTATTCATTTGATAAAGGTTTTTTTGAGCAATTTTTTGCACTTCAACAAATAACGCCACATTGCGCGCTTTTAACTGACTTGCAATCAATGGAAAATGGTAGTATTTATCAGAATTCAGCAAGCCGAAACAAGAATTGCTATATGGTTAGCGCTTCAGGAGACAACGAAGATTCTCTGTATGGAAACAATCTAGACTATTCAAAAAACTCAATTGATTGCTTTTGGTGTAGGAGAACGAATTATTCCTATGAGTCAACCGATTCGGTGGATTGCAATATGATCTTTTTTTCCGAGGAGTGTAAGCAGTGTGTTGATTGTTGGTTTTGTTTCGAATGCCGAAATTGCGTAAACTGTTTTGGCTGTGCGGAGCTTAGAAACAAATCCTACTGTTTTTTCAATGAACAGCTTTCCCAGGAAGATTATAGTAAAAAAATTCAGGATTTTTTTGAGAATCTGACAAGAGAAAAAATCGGTGAGATAAAAGATAAATTTAAGAAATTTAGTAATACTTTTCCTAGAAAATATGCCCATGTTGATTCAAATAGTAATTATACTTCCTCTGGGGATTATATAATTAATTCAAAAAACGTTGTTAGAGGTTTTTTTATTCATGATAGTGAAAATGTTCGTTATTGCTCAAAAATAATTAAAGGCAGTGATTGCTGGGACACTAGTGATTGGGGAGATCCGATTGAGCTTTGCTACGAGAGTATAACAATAGGCAAGGGTGCTAATAAAATATTTTTTTCTAATAACTGCTGGCCAGAATGTAGAGAAATACAGTATTGTGATTCTTGTTCAAGCTCTCACCACTTATTTGGTTGTATTGGTCTAAAAAATAAATCCTACTGCATCCTTAATAAGCAGTACGCTAAAGAAGAATACGAAGAACTAGTGCCAAAAATCATTCAGCATATGAACGATATGCCTCATATAGATAGTAAGGGTAGGGTATATAAATATGGAGAATTTTTCCCCGTAGAGCTTTCACCCTTTTTTTATAATGAAACAATCGCACAAGATTATTTTTCACTTTCTAAAAACCAGGCCCTTTTTTGTGGTTTTGGCTGGAAGGAAGAGGAAGAAAAAAACTACACGATAGACATTAAAAAGGGGCAAATACCTACAATTATTGATCAGGTCAATGAAGATATAATAAATAAGGTTTTAGAATGTGAACACGAAGGAAATTGCAACGAAAAGTGTACGAAGGCTTTTAGAATAGTAGAAGCAGAATTTCGATTTTATAAAAAAATGAATTTACCTTTACCACATTTGTGCCCTAACTGTAGACACTACCAAAGACTGAAACAACGTAATCCATTAAAGCTTTGGCACCGACAATGTATGTGTGAAAAAGAAGAGCACGGACATAGGGGTCGTTGCCCAATAGAATTTGAGACTTCTTATGCGCCCGAACGACCGGAGATTGTTTATTGTGAAAAGTGCTATCAGAAGGAAGTATATTAATCTATGTTTCCAGAACAAATTATTATTGTTGGAGTTTTGATAAATCTGCTCTGTTCTCTTTGGTATATCAAAAATATTTTAAGAGGGGATACTAGGCCGAATCCGGTTTCTTGGTTTATTTGGTCCTTGGCTCCATTTATTGGAGTATTTTTGCAATTAAAGGCTGGGGCCACTTGGTCAGTGATGGGAGTATTCATGGCCGGTTTTGCCCCACTTCTAGTAGTAATTTTTTCCTTATTTAAAAAAAATGCCTTTTGGAAAATACAATCTTTTGATATTTTCTGTGGGCTTTTTTCTGTACTTGCTTTAGTTATTTATATAATAACAAGTAACCTATGGATTTCCATTCTTTTTGCTATTACCAGTGATTTTCTTGCTTACATTCCAACCTTTGTAAAATCATGGAAGAACCCAGAAAGTGAAACAAGTTCTGTATACTTGGGAGGAATAATTAACAACATCATCGCGATGCTGATTATTAAAAATTGGGCATTTGCCGTTTACTCTTTTCCGTTATATCTAGTGTTAGTGAATTTAGCCGAGGTGGCTGTGATTTACCGTAAAAAGTTTTTGAGAATAAAAATTATTTCTTAAATTTTTTCTGAAACTTATTGGCAATAATTGTATAGCATAATTGGGCAGCGTTATATTCAGTAAGAACAGAGTCCTTTAATGGAGAGACCTCTACAATATCCGCACCGATTAAATTGAATTTTTTAGCTGCTTTTTCAATTAAATCAGTTCCATAATACCAGGAAAGTCCTCCTGATACTGGGGTGCCTGTGCCAGGCATATAAGCAGGATCAAAACCATCAACATCAATAGTGACATAGACATATTTTGTTTTGATTGATTTTAATATTTTTTCTACTGGAATTATTGTTTTACCCCACTCAAATACTTTTATATTGTTTTTAGGGTCACTAAAATATTCATATTCATCTTTCGAATAAGTGCGTATGCCAACCTGTATGATTTTATAACCCAATTTGCTTGCATGCCGCATGACGGTTGAATGTGCTAAATTTGATGGTTTCTTGCTATAATCACTATCGTCTTTTCGTAGATCACAATGAGCGTCTATTTGCAAAATGGTAACGTCCGCCGGATTATATTTTTTAGCGATTGCCTGGAAAGCTCCCACAGACACAGAATGTTCTCCGCCCAAAAGAAGAATAAATTTATTATTCTTTATGAGTTCTTGGTAAGTATTTTTTATTTTTTGTAAAACCTGAGGAGGGGAGAGTCTTTGTAGGTTCTGTAGATTTTGATGAGCAATTTTTACAAAATTATTTACTTCAATCTTGAATTTTCTGTCAAAAAATTCTATTTGGGTATCCAAGCACTCGATAATTTTTTTGGGACCATTAGCGGTTCCCTTATGAAAAGAAGCAGTTTTTTCGTATCCAGCTGACACTAGTACCACGTCCGCCTTGTCTATTTTTTTCTCATTAATAATTGTTTTAATCATTGTTAGATTTTATTTATTTTATATTCGTTGCCAAGATCTTTAATTTCATATCCTAAGCTATTTATTTCTTTTCGCAACTCATCCGACTTTTTGAAATCCTTATTTTTACGTGCCCCTTCGCGTTCCTTAGCGAGTTTTAATATTTCTTCCGGAATTGCCTCTTCTTTTAGGTTTTCAAAACCGAGTCCGAGAACTTTGTCAAAATCTAAAATAGTTGCCTTTTTATCACCATTGGACATGTTTTCGTCCTTCGCCACATCCCAAAGTAGAGCCAATGCTCTTGGTGTGTCCAAGTCGTCCTCAAGGTATTCCTTAAACTTATTTTGGTATTCCTTATGTACTTGTCCCATATCGTCTCCAAGGCCTAAATAAAGCGAATGTAGGCGTTTTAAGGCCGTTTCTGCGCCCTCCAGAGCTTCCCAGACAAAGTTTACCCGGGTTCGATAATTGGCCATCAGGAGCCAAAATCTATAGACCAAGGGATCCAGTTCTCTTGTTTGTAAATCTCTTAGAGTGTAGAAATTATTAAATGATTTAGCCATTTTTTTATTATCTACCAATACCCATTCGTTATGCATCCAATACTTTACAAAGGGCGTTTTTCCGGTGGCGCCTTCAGATTGGGCGATTTCATTTTCATGGTGGGGAAAGATGTTGTCTACACCTCCGGTATGAATATCGATTTGTTCCCCGAGATTTTTTATAGACATGGCCGAACACTCAATATGCCAGCCAGGACGTCCCTTGCCCAAGGTCGTTTCCCAGAAAATATCCCCATCTTTTTCATCCCAAGCTTTCCATAGTGCAAAGTCTTGAGCGTTTTCTTTATCGTATTCGTCTGAAGTAATTCTACCCCCAGCATTTTCCTTTTGATTTTCCAGGACCAAGTGTGAAAGTTTGCCATAATTTTTAAATTTTTTTATTTCAAAATAAACAGAACCGTCCCTGCTTTTATAAGCGAGTTTTTTGTCTAGAAGTTTTTCAATAATCTCAACCATTTCTGGAATGTAGTCTGTGGCTTTGGTGAACTTCGTTGGTTCAAGAATATTAAGAGATTTTATGTCTTTAAAAAATTCTTCGGAATAAAATTCCGTGAATTCTCTTAGGGTTTTATTTTCTTTCTGTGATTCACGAATAGTCTTATCATCAATATCAGTTAAATTCATTATGTGGCGTACTTTATAACCTTCATAAAGCAGCACTCTTTTTAAAACATCAGCAAAGACATAAGCCCGATAATTTCCAATATGAGGGTAATTGTAAACCGTTGGTCCGCAACTGTACATCCGGACATCTTTTTTGTCGTACGGAACAAAAATTTCTTTTTCTCGACTCAGGGTGTTGTAAAATTTTAAAGCCACTTTATTTAAATTCGCCTTGATAAATTTCAGTTAAAGTATAGAGCAAGCTAACAGTGAGCGGGCCGATTAAAATGCCGACAGGGCCCAGCAAGGAAATACCACCCAACACAGAAAAAAGTATCAGGAATGGCGGAATTCTAATTTTGTTTCCAATGACATAAGGGGCCAGGAAGTTATCAACCATCCCAACGATAACAACAGACCAGATCAAAAGACCCAAGGCGGAGCCAAGATGCCCAGTCAAAAAAAGAAAAATTATTGCTGGAACAGAAACGAGGGCGGTACCGATGGTAGGGATAAGCGAAGTTATGGCTGCAACCACTCCCCAAATAGCAAAATTCTGTATGCCAAAGATACTTAAACCTGCCCCCATCAAAAGACCCTGGACTAGGGCGATGAAAACAGTTCCTCTCAATACGCCGTTTATTGTTTGAGAAAGTCTATTTACTATTTTATTGTCGTCAGTATCCGAAAGAGGGCTTAATCTTACAAGAACCCTTCTCCATCTTTCTCCGTCCTTCAAAAAATAAAAGATAGCTAAAAATAGCAACAAGAGCGAAAATAAAAATGTAGCGGTTGTGCTGAATATTTTTGCTAGATTGCTAGTTAGGAAGGAGATAAAGTCAGAAATTCTTTCGTTGATGTCAAAAGACACACCGCTTGGTAATATTTCGTTAATTTTGCTTCCAATTAAATTTATAGACGGCAGGGTGTTACCGTTGTTTATGACAGAATAATACAAATCCTGAGATTGGTTAAAAACTATGGAGCCAATACCAAAAAGTGGGACACAAAGCACCAGAATAAACAGAAGCAAGGTTATTAATGCGGAAAGCCAGCCAGGAAAACGCTTTTCGTGTAGCCAGGCGTATATCGGGTGAAGCATTACCGAAAAAGAAGCTCCTAGCACTAACACAATCCAGAAAGGACGAAAAACCAAAAAAGTAAAAACAAGGGTAGCTAATAATAACCCAAAGAAAAAATATCTTTCTATAATTTTTTGTTGCATATTGTGAATTATAGCAGAAACCATGCCCCGCACCAAGCCTGCTTTGGTGCGGGGTTGCCTTTTTGTGAAATATCATATAATATAAGGCCATATGAAGAAAGAGGAATTTGCAGTAATACATACAGGCGGAAAACAATATAAAGTCTCTGAAGGAGGCGTTGTTTCTATTGAGAAAATAAAAGGCGAATTCAAAAAAGGAGATAAATTGTCTTTCGATAAAGTCATGCTAGTGGATGATGGCAAGGATACAACTATCGGTACCCCTTATATTAAAGGAGCAAAAGTAGAAGGGGAGTTAATAGAAATCGGACGATCTAAAAAAGTACTGGTGGTAAAATACAAACAAAAATCTCGTTATCTAAAACGCAACGGCCACCGTCAACCGTTTTTCAAAGTAAAAATTAGCTCGATAAAATAAAAAATCCCGTTTGACGGGATTTTTTATTTGTGTTTGCATTTTGCATGTTTTTGTATAGTATAAAATTTGGTGGACAAAAATTGCCCTTTGACATATGTGCAAACCCCAGAAAGGAGTTGACCATGCCAAATCTAATGCTTCCGGGGAACCCCCGGTACCAACCGAAGGAACTTCAAGCGTTCTTCGGCTACGACAGATTGTTTGAGGCTGTCGCTAGTGTCGAGATCGCGACCATGCAAACCTTGGCCGAGATCGGTATCATCCCTGCGGCGGACATCACCGTGCTTACTTCGGTGATCAAAGAAGAACTTTTTGCTATCTCGACGAGCGAAGTTGACGAGCTTGAGCGGAGAGTAACCAAGCACGACATCCGCGCTTGGGTGCGAATTGCCCAGGGCAAAATGGAGCCCGGGCTTCGTCGGTGGGTCCACGTGCCGCTGACGAGCTACGACGCACTCGACACTGCTCGTGCGGTGCAGTTCGTGCAAGCTCACAACAATGTGGTGAAGAGATTCACAAACAAAGTGATCAGTCACTTTGTGGATCAGGTCTACCGTTTTGCTGACCAACCGCAGATTGGCCGAACACACGGCCAGCACGCCCTTCCTATCACGGTCGGATTCTGGTTCGCAACAATTTTGAACCGGATTCTCTCCAACATCCAAGCGGCCAACGCTGCTGCGGAAAAACTGGTCGGGAAGATCTCAGGAGCCGTGGGCGTGTATAACGCTCAGGTTGGTCTTGGTATTTTGGCTCGTTGCGGAAGCAAAACCTTCGAGGAGCGTGTGCTCGAGAAGCTCGGCCTTAAGCCCGCGCCGATCAGCACGCAGATTCTCCCTCCGGAGCCACTCGCGGACTACTTGTTTGCTTGTGTTAAGCTCTCTGCTACGTTCGGTCAGTTCGGACTCGATGGACGGCATCTTATGCGTACCGAGATTGCCGAACTCGGGGAACCTTTCGAGTCGGGTCAGGTTGGTTCTTCGACCATGGCCCACAAACGAAACCCTATCAACTTTGAAAACTTGGAGGGAACCTGGAAGAAGAACAAGGCTGAGTTCTACAAGGTGCTCGAGTGCATGACGAGCGAGCACCAGCGGGACTTGGTTGGTAGTTCAATCACTCGCGATTTCCCGACGATCGTCGTGAACGTCGTCAACCAGCTGAATACTCTGCTTCGAGAAGCGGGAGGCAAACCGTTTATCTCTCGCATCTCGGTCGACAAGGCTGCTTGTGAGCGGAACCTCAAAGCTCAGGGCGATGCTATTCTTGCAGAGCCGATTTACATTGCTCTTCAAATGGCTGGTTATGAAGGCGATGCTCATGAGCTCGTGAACCATGTGGCTTTGCCGTACGCGAAGAAACACAACATGTTGTTGCTTGCGGCGACGCGCCAAGTGCTTTCGGATTGCAACAGCATCGTTTGGAAAAACATTCCGAGTGACACTGTTCAGATGCTTGAGGATTCCGAGCGCTACACCGGCAACGCGGCAGAAAAGGCGTACGAAATCGCCAAAGCCGCCGAAGCGTATCTCAAGACGAAGTAGTAGAAACATCACAAACTCAAAAGGAGGGGCTTCGGCCTCTCCTTTTTACTGTCTATTTTTTAGGGCGTTTTTGAGAGTGTCATTGTCGGAATATTCTAATTCAGTGCCGGTAGAGAGACCTTTACCGAGGGAAGAAATTTTTATGTCCGACTTTTCGCAAAGGCTTTTTAATTGTTCTCGTACGTATGCATCAGTATGGTCGCCCTGTGGACTGATAGAAAAAGCTAAAATTATTTCCTTCAATTCTTTTTCACGCTCAATTTTCTTTTTTAATTCTTCAATTCGTACTCGACTTCTGGTGTTTTTTTCAACAATCGGGACCAGTCCACCCAGAACAAAATATTTTCCATGATAGGCGTGACTCTTTTTTACGCTTTCTAAATCAGAATCTTTTTCTACTACCATCAACACAGAGGAATCAGTGTGTTGATTCGCGCAAATCTCACAGACTTTTTCTTTTTTGGAATTTAAAATAAAGAATCGATAACATTCCTTGCATTGCGCTGTTTCTTTTTTTAGTTCAGAAATCAAGGAAGATAAATTTTCACCATAGGCGGGAGTTTTGGCCATTAAAAAATAGACAAAACGTCGCGCTTGTCGTTCTCCGATACCCGGGAATTCCTTAAAAATTTCTGTTAGTTTATCTATGATGTCCATATTTAAAATTCATCCAATTCTCCACCGATTTTTGACGGAGCAAATTCGCTCAAGCTACTTTTTTCAAGGTTAAGGAAGGTGGTAGTTTTTTCGTCGAAGTAGAGTTCAATTTTTCCAGTCGGACCGTTGCGGTGTTTTTCGATTAAAATTTCGGCAATGTTGGTCCTCTCAGATTCATCCTTACCCTTGTCTTCGCGGTGAATAAACATTACTACGTCAGCGTCTTGTTCTATAGAACCTGAATCTCGAAGATCAGAAAGGCGAGGTTTGCCACCGCGGGATTCCACAGCACGAGAAAGCTGGGAGAGAGCGAGAACAGGCACATCGAGCTCCTTTGCGAGACTTTTTAGTGACCTCGAGATTTCTGTCACCTGATTTACCATTGAGTCGTAATTTTTTGAGGTAGTCATAAGTTGTAAATAGTCCACGACGACAAGGTCAAGTCCTTTTTCTGCTTTTATTCTACGAGCGAGAGCCTTCATGCGAACGATGGAATTGCCAGGTTGGTCATCGATATAAATTTTTGCTTTAGCGAGTTTATCTAGGGAATCTCGAAGTAAAGAAAAATCACGGTCAGAAGAAAGACGGCCAGTACGCAAGTTCCAAGCATTAACACGTGATTCTGCGGAGAGCATGCGGTCAACGAGTTGTTGTGAAGACATTTCTAAAGAAAATACCAAAATAGATTTTTCATGAATTACTCCGGCCATGCGAGCGATGTCGAGGGCAAGTGTGGTTTTACCCATTGATGGTCTTGCAGCAAGAATAATCAAATCAGAATTCTGTAAACCGGAGAGCATTGTGTCTAATTCTTTGAAACCAGTCGGTAGTCCACGAAGCATCCCTTTGTTCTCATGCAATTTTTCTAAACGCTCATAAGCCTCTGGCAAGGCGTCCTTAAGGTTTACAAATTTTTGATTTTTCGGAGAAGAAACAACGCTAAAGACTTTTTTCTCTGCTAAATCTAAAATATCATCCATGTGATCATCTCCTTCCTCAAAGGCGAGCTCGGAAACATAGTCTGCTGCTTCGATTAGACTACGAAGTACATATTTTTTTTGCACAATATCGGCATAATGTTTGACGTTCGTGGAGGAGGGAACTACATTTACAATCTCCGCGAGATATTGATTGCCCCCTACGCTTTCGAGTAATTTTTTTTCCTTGAGTTTTGTCGACAAGGAAAGCATATCTATTGGTTCGTTTTTTACAGAGAGGTCAAGCATTGCTTGAAAAATTTTCTTATGCTTTTCGGCATAGAAAGAATCAGGGCTGACCATGTCTTCCACTTCGTGCATAGCATCTTTTCGGAGCATAATGGATCCGAGCACGGCTTGCTCAGAAGGGATACTTTGAGGAGGAATGCGCAAATCGCTTTTTTTATAACCGCTCTTGTTTGTCTTTACCATGGTGCCATTCTAGCACGAGAGAGGAATACTCCAAGTCCCCAAAATGCGCAAAATGTTATTAATATGTGGACAAATATATGCTATTATAAAGGCATGTCTAAAAAGGTATTTTTATCAGGTGTTCAGCCCTCAGGCAAGCCGCATATTGGCAACTATTTCGGAGCCATGAAGCAGTTTGTTGACCTGCAGAATGAGCATGACGGCTACGTTTTTATTGCCGACTATCACGCGATGCATTCTTTGCGAAATCCGAAGGAAATGAATGAAAATATAAAGGGTGTTTTGCTTGATTATTTAGCGATAGGCCTTGATCCCAAGAAAGTAACTTTTTTTAAACAAAGCGACATTTCTGAACACACCGAGCTTGCCTGGATTTTCGATACCATTACCACTATGCCTTTTTTGATGCGCGCGCATGCTTTTAAGGACGCGCAGGCAAAAAATAAGGAAATAGACGTTGGTACTTTTAATTATCCAGTTTTAATGGCAGCGGATATTTTGCTCTATGGCCCGGACATGGTGCCGGTTGGTGCGGACCAAAAACAACACGTAGAAATTGCTCGCGACATCGCTATTAAATTTAATAACCAATATGGAGAGACTTTCAAATTGCCAGAGCCAATGATTCTAAAAGATGTAGCAGTTGTTCCGGGGACTGACGGCAGAAAGATGAGCAAGAGTTATGGGAATATTATCCCGCTTTTTGCTGAATACGAGGAAATAAAAAAATGCGTGATGAGCATAGTCACGGATTCGAGTGGGGGAATTCCGCAAAATGTTTACGCTATTCATAAGCTTTTCCGCACAGAAGAAGAACTTAAAAAAATCTATGAAGAGAAGGCAGGGAAGTACAAGGAGCTTAAAGAATTGTTGATAGAAGACATCGAGAAATTTATTGCGCCACTTCGTGAGAAGAGAAAAGAATTTGAAAAAGATATTCCGAAAGCGCTTGCGATACTCAAAGAAGGAGGCGAAAAAGCAAAAAAAGTAGCTACGAGGAAAATGGAAGAAATTAGAGAGAAGGTTGGAGTGAAGGTATATTAAAACTAAAACCGATATCAAAAATGCAAAATAGAACATTTATTAAAAATTTAAAAGAAAACATTGGTAAGGAAACGACTATCGCTGGTTGGGTGGATGTAAGGCGTGATCAAGGGAAAATGATATTTTTTGATATTCGAGATATGACTGGCAGAGTGCAGTGTGTTGTTCTGCCGAATCACGCAGAAGCGATAGAAAAAGCCAAAGAAATTCGCTCTGAATGGGTTTTGAAAATTACAGGTCTCGTGAATAAACGTCCAGAAAAGAATATCAAAGCTGGGATTTTGAATGGGGATATTGAAATAGAAATACTTTCGGTTGAAATTTTATCAGAAGCTGCTCCCTTGCCATTTGATATGTCTTTGGAGGGATATAATCTTGAACTTACCACCGAACTAGACAATCGTTCGCTGGTTTTAAGACAGCCGAAGATCCAAGCAGTTTTCAAGGTGCAAGAAACGATTATTGACTCATTTAGAGAATTTATGAAGGAAAATATGTTTTTTGAATTTCAGGCACCAGCTATCACCCCAGCGACAGCAGAGGGCGGAGCAGAAGTTTTTAAAATTGATTACTTTGATAAAAAGGCGTACCTCACTCAATCACCACAACTTTATAAACAAATAGTAATGTCTGCCTTCGAGAGATGTTTTTCAATAAATAAAGTTTTTCGCGCGGAACCGTCTTCTACCACAAGGCACCTTACAGAAATTGTCTCACTTGATGCGGAAATGGGATTTATTGATTCTTGGAGGGACGTGCGAGATATGGCGGAAGAAACCATTAGATATATTTTAAAACAAATAGAAATAAAAAATGTTGAACATCTTAAGTTATTGAATGTTGAACTTCCCAAAATGATAGAAAAAACGCCAACTCTCTCTCTGAGAGAAGTTCAACAGAAGATTTTTGAAAATTCAGGACGGGATGTTCGTGGTGAAAAAGATACAAATCCAGAAGACGAGAGAGAAATCTGTGAAATTATCAAAAAAGAAACTGATTCTGATTTTGTCTTTGTTTATGGTTATCCGACTCGTAAAAAACCATTCTATGTTTATCCGAACCCAGAAGAACCGGAATACAACGAAGGAGTAGATCTTTTGTGCCGCGGAGTAGAGTGGATGTCTGGTGGACGAAGAGTGAATGATTACAGGCAGCTCATGGAGCATGTGAAAATCTGGAAGATGGATCCAAATAAGATAAAAATGTTTTTAGAGGCTTTCAAGTATGGAGTCCCCCCCGAAGGAGGTTTTGCGTTTGGGGCAGAACGTTTAACTATGCAAATATTGGAATTGAAAAATGTTCGCGAGGCCTCAATGTTTCCACGAGACATGAATAGAATCGACGAGAGACTGAGTGAGGAGGGATATTAATTCTTATGAAAATAAGCTTCAAAAAACCAAATACTGAAAATGATATTTTGTTTGTAAATATCGGCTCAAAAAACAAGGACGAGATTGTAAAGGAGGCTGAGAAGAAAACTCTTTATTTGAAATGCGACGAGAAAGACAAAATGAATTTAAGAAAATTGTTTTTGCTTGTTCGTAAAATGATTGCTCTTGCCAAAAGTATTAGAATAAAAAAAATTATTTTTGACCTTAACGATTTTAATTTTAAAAATCTAAAATTAGAAGACGAAGAACTGGGGGAAATCATTGGCACACAGCTTGATTTTGCCAATTACGAATTTAACGTTTATAAAACTCCATCAGAAGATGGTTTTACTCTACTCGACGAGATTGTTATTACGGGCGCAAATAAAATTGCGGAGAGAGCAATTCTTAAAGGACATATTATTGCGGACGAGGTAAATAAAACTAGAACTCTTTCCAATACTCCCGGGGGTGACATGACTCCAAAAATTCTAGCAGAAAAAGCGAAAGAAACGGTAAGGGGTTTGCAAGTAAAAGTTTCTGTTTTAGGAGAAAAAGAAATGGAAAAACAAAATATGCAGGCAATTCTTTCTGTGGGACGGGGATCAGAAGAAGAATCAAAATTTATTATTATGGAATATCCCGGAGGCAAAAAAAGTGAAAAGCCAATCGTACTTGTGGGCAAAGGAGTAACTTTTGATTCTGGTGGAATAAACTTGAAACCCTCTTCTTCGCTTACTGGAATGAATCTAGATATGTCGGGTGGCGCGGCGGTTATTCACACCATTGCGCTCGCGGCAAAAATGAAACTAAAGAAAAATATTGTCGCGCTTGTTCCGGCAGTTGAAAATATGCCCTCTGGAAAAAGCTATCGGCCTGGAGATGTTGTGCGTTCGATGTCAGGAAAAACAATTGAAATATTAAATACTGATGCGGAAGGAAGAGTAATTTTAGCTGATGCCTTAACCTATGCGCAAAAGTATAAGCCAGAGCTTGTGGTAGATGTTGCAACGTTAACTGGCGCTGCACTTGTGGCTCTCGGCGAGAGAATGTCTGCACTTCTAACCGATGACGATAAATTAGCAAAAGATTTAGAAAAAGCAGGAGAGATCACTGGGGATTATGTTTGGCGATTACCGCTTTGGGAAGAATATGAAAATGAAATAAAAGGCTCACTTGGAGATATTTCCAATGTGCACAACAAAGATTCTCGTTACGGGGGAGTAATTTATGGAGCGATTTTCCTTCAGCAATTTATAAAAGGTTATAAATGGGCACATATTGATATGGCACCCCGTATGACGGCTATGGCAGGGGAATATTTAACTACTGGAGCCGTCGGAGCACCAGTACGACTTTTGTATAAGTTTATTGAAAAATATGAATAAAGAGGAAATTGACATTTTAAAGAAGCTCGAAGATTTAACCGCAAGGTTGAACCAACTGTTCGGTGAAAAGGGTAGAAATGTTTTCGGCAGATATCCATTACTTTTCGCGCTTCTAATTGTTTTCGGCGTGACCATGGTAACGCAGGGAATAAAAGATTTCTTGGAACAAATTTCTTTTTTTCACAATAATCCATTTGTAATGATCCTACTTGGCTTGATTATTTTAATAATAACCGGAACTTTGTATAAAAAGTTAGCCAAATAAAATGGAAACAAAAGATTTTCAAATAAAGACAATAAATTTTGAAGGGCCGTTCAAGCTACTTCTAGATTTGATAGAAAAAAGAAAACTTCACATAAATGATGTTTCGTTGGCGCAAGTTACTGAAGATTACCTAGCGTACATGAATAAACTAGGCGGACTTCCTCCAGTAGAAGTCTCGAGCTTTATTCTTGTCGCTTCTACCTTGCTTTTAATCAAATCGAAATCGCTTTTACCTAATCTTGACCTTACTTCCGAGGAAGAGGGAGATATTCGTAACTTAGAAGAAAGATTGCGCTTGTACGAAATCTTTACCAAACTTTCCGGCAATATAAAAAAAGATTTTGGAAAAAGGATAATTTTTGCTCCACTCGAAAGGAAGAATGATTTTCTGGTGTTTCTGCCGGATGAACAAATTACGAGGGAATCGATGATGACCTTCGCAAGAAATGTTCTGGGTGCAATGCCGAAAAAGGTATTTCTGCCAGAGGTGGAAGTACGAACAGTGATAAGCATCGAAGAGATGATAGATAAATTGACCGACAGAATACAAAATTCTCTTAAAATGAACTTTAAAGAGTTTGCTGGAAAAGCTGAAACGAAAGAAGAAAGAGTGGTTGTAATTGTTGGATTTCTTGCTATGCTTGAACTTGTGAGACAGGGTATCATGAGTGCAACACAAAATGAGAATTTTCAAGATATTATTATAGAAAAAACAGAAGTAACGGTGGAGACATATGGAGAATAATTTAGAATCAAAAATAGAAGCAATACTTTTTTTCAAAGGTGAACCAGTTTCTCGTAAAAAACTTGCAGATATTTTGAAAGTGGGCCAAACAGAAATTAATGAAGGCATAAAAAAGCTGAAAGAAAATTTACAGAATAGGGGAGTTGTTCTTCTCGAAAATGATAATGAAATTACTCTTGGCACGGCCCCAGAGCTTTCTAAACTTATTGAGCATTTACAAAAAGAGGAATTAAGCAGAGAGCTTTCGAAGGCTAGTTTGGAAACCTTGTCTATCGTTCTTTATAAAAACGGGGTTTCCAGGGTGGAGATAGACTATATTAGGGGAGTAAACTCAAGCTTTACCCTGCGCGCTTTGTCTGTCCGTGGTTTAGTTGAGAAAACGATCGACAAAAAAGACAGCCGAAGATATATTTATAGACCAAGTTTTGAATTACTTTCTTACATGGGAGTGAAATCGGTGGAAGAGTTGCCTGATTGGAGTGAATTGAACAATTCCATGCAGGAAGCTGCAAAAAATCTGGGGGATGAACTTAAAGACACTCAGGATTGATACCGAAGACGTAGTCGTTGATTAGATTTAATTCAGGCACATACTGATCTCCCATAAAACCATTTATATCTCCTTCTTTAACTAATTTTTTATATTCCTCCGTGAAAGTTTTCGCGAGAGGTAAATATGACCAGTGCCATTTTTCTTCGTAATATCCCGTGGGGCGAGATTGTCCCTTCAGTGTGTACGGTTGACAGAAGCCAAAGAGGGGAGCGTTGACAACCAACCAAGCATATTCTTTTTGTCCTATTTCTGTTTTGAAATATTGAGGATTTGAATTGTTGATATCAATATCAGTACCCCAGTGATGGCGAGAGGTACCTGGGACAGCGCTATATTCCAATATTTTTTTGAATCTTTCTAATTCATCTGGCTGGCTTTTTGTTAAGTCTTTGCCTCCAACAAGAATGTAGCCAGTCCACTTCTTCTCCCAAATAATTTTTTGATTTTCAAAATTTCTGGTAGCTGAAGCAATTTTTAACTCAACCCCATCCATTTTTGCTGTTTCTGCCATTTGCAGAAAAGCCTCAAGAGTTTCTTTTCTTAAATAAGTTTGATATCCGCTTACATTGTGTTCGTTAGGTATCAAGACAAAATCTTTTTTTAGGGCTGGGTCAAATTTGCCCATTAAATAAATTTTTTTCTCAGCATTTTCTATGGCCTTCTGTTCGGCTAAAATTTTTTGACGAATTAGCTCACCCTCTTTTTTTATTTCTAAATCTAGAAGGGAAGAGGTGACAACGGGAATTAAAAAAAGAATAAGTACCACTATCGGTAATATGCGTTTTGAGTCAAATTTATCCATTAAAAGAAACAATAACACGAGAAGTCCTTTTTAACAAAAAACAAACACTTGTTTATGATCCCTGCTTGTTGTTATAATGATTTTATGCTTATAAATTTAATTAAGATTTCAATACCCACAACTTTTGCCTTTTTTTTGGCTTTATTTCTTACACCAATTGCTACTCACTTTTTTTACAAATATAAAATGTGGAAGAAATATTCTAGAAATAATGCTACTAGCGCGACGGATTTTCACAAGATTCATAACGAACAGGAAGAATTAAAAACTCCTCGAGTAGGTGGAATTATAATTTGGGTTTCTGCCTTGCTTGCCACTCTTGTTTTTTATCTTGTGTCTGTTATTTTCCCGACGGAAGATACAATTAAAATGAATTTTTTAAGCAGAAATCAAACCCTGATTCCATTGGCCACTCTTATTCTCGGATCACTAATTGGACTTTGGGACGATCTGCTCCAAATTTTTGGGCAAGGAAAATGCGCTCAAGACGACAGCTCCTGGCGTAAGTGGAAGGCTCTTTTGATAACAACAATTTCCTTGTCTATTGGTCTTTGGTTTTATTATAAATTAGGAATGGTCGCCATTCATGTTCCTTTCGGAGGGGAAATTTATTTAGGTATTCTTATTATTCCATTTTTCGTAATAATAGCTCTGGCCACTTTTTCTGGCGGAGTAATTGACGGGATAGATGGATTAGCCGGCGGAGTGATGGCCTGCATTTTCGCTGCCTATTCGGTAATTGCTTTTGCTAATAATCAAATTGACCTTGCCGCCTTTTCAGGTGTGGTTGCCGGAGTAACCCTTGCTTTTCTTTGGTTTAATATTCCACCAGCTAGGTTTTACATGGGGGAAACAGGAATTATGGGACTTACTGTCACTCTTGCCACTATCGCTTTTTTGACTGATTCTGTTTTAATTCTTCCGGTCATTGCTTTGCCCCTAGTTGTCACCTCTGGTTCAGTTATTTTACAACTTCTTTCAAAAAAGTTTAGAGACGGAAAAAGGATATTTAAATTAGCGCCCTTGCATCATCATTTTGAAGCAATTGGCTGGCCTCCCTATAAGGTAACAATGCGTTTCTGGGTTCTTTCAATTATCTTTGCTGTCATTGGCATAATTTTAGTAGTTATTAGTAGGTAGAATTAAAACAGAATGAAGAAGGGAAAAGTAGATAAATTTTTTTTAGTGATTGCATCTCTTCTGATTGTTTTGGGAACTGCGATGTTTATTTCTGCCTCCTTGGGAGTTTTGGCAAGAAGCGAAAAAACATTTTATGCTATCCTTTTTAGTCAGCTTGCCCAGGGTCTCGGTTTGGGATTTTTGGGGATGTTTGTTTGCTTAAAAATAAATTATAAATTTTGGCGTAATTATTCTTTTTTAATTTTTATTGGCTCGATCCTTTTGACGGCGGCAGTATTTATTCCATCCCTTGGTTGGAGTCACGGAGGAGCCAGAAGGTGGCTGGAAATAGGCCCTATTTCTTTTCAGCCCGTAGAGTTTTTAAAATTTGGTTTTATAATTTATCTTGCAGCCTGGTTGTCCTGGGTAAAACACAAAGTTCAGGATTTTAGGTTCGGTATTTTACCGCTTAGTATAATGCTCGCAGTTATTGCCGTCATTTTATTTAAACAGCCCGATACAAAAAGTTTCATTTTAATCGCGATTACCGGAACATCGATGCTTTTTGTTTCTAACGCTACTGTTAAGTATATATTGGGCGTAGTTTTGGGATTAACTTTTTTACTCGGAACACTCGTTTATTTTACACCTTATTTACAAGAACGAGTTAAAACTTTCATTAATCCAGCACAAGATTCGCTTGGGTCTTCTTATCAAATTCAGCAATCACTTATCGCTCTCGGTTCGGGAGGTGTTTTTGGAAGAGGTTATGGCCAAAGTGTCCAAAAGTTCAGCTATCTTCCAGAACCGCAAGGAGATTCTATTTTTGCCGTTCTTGGAGAGGAGTTGGGTTTCGTGGGTACTTTTGTGACAATTCTTCTCTACCTGCTTTTCATGATGCGTGGTTTTCGTATTGCTAATCGGTCCCCGGATCTTTTCAGTGGACTTTTGGTCTATGGAATTGTTATACTCATTACAGTGCAGTCATTTATGCACATTGCTTCAGTGATTGGGGTTTTTCCCTTAACAGGAGTCCCACTAGTTTTCATGAGTCAAGGAGGTACCTCGCTTATGATGTACCTTATAGCGGTAGGTATTGTACTTAATATTTCAAGATTTCAAAGGAATTAAATTAATTTATGAAAATAGTTTTTACAGGAGGAGGAACAGGCGGACATTTTTACCCGATAGTCGCTGTTGTTCAAAAAGTAAATCGAATAATTGACGAAGAACACGTAATAGGAGCTAAACTATATTATATTTCCGATAGTCCTTACGACAAGGAGGTGCTCGTTGAAAATGGACTTATTTTTGAGGAAATTAAAGCTGGGAAAATGCGTACCTATTTTTCCTTAAAAAATTTTTCTGATATTTTTAAAACTATTTATGGAATTGTAAATGCCATCTACAAACTTTTCACAATCTACCCAGACGTTGTGTTTGGAAAAGGAGGGTATGCGTCATTTCCGACCATTTTTGCCGCTAGGATATTACGCATTCCTGTAATGATTCACGAATCAGATTCTGCCCCAGGACGAGTAAATAAATGGGCAGGGAAGTTTGCCAAGAGAGTTGCTGTCTCTTTTGTAGAATGCTTAGATTATTTTCCTAAAAAAAACACAGCCTGGACAGGCCAGCCAGTGAGAATGGAGATAGAACATAGTGCTTCCCGCAGAGAGGCCCTAGAGTATTTTAAATTGGAAGAAAAACTTCCAACCATTGTTGTTTTGGGTGGATCTCAAGGAGCAGAATTGATTAATGATGTAATTTTAGATGCCCTGCCGAGATTATTAAAAAATTATCAGGTCATTCATCAGACAGGATTAAAGAATTTTAATATAGTTTCCAGGCAGGCCGAAGTGGTTCTGGGTAATGATAAAAATAAAAATCGATATTTGCCTACCGGTTATTTAAATCCTTTGCAGCTGAAAATGGCAGCTGGTGCCGCCTCCTTGATTATTTCACGGGCGGGGGCCGGAGGATTATTTGAAATTGCCACCTGGGGTATTCCTTCAATTTTAATACCGATAACAAAAACAAATTTGGATCATCAAAGAAAAAATGCTTTTAATTATGCACGGGCGGGAGGTTGCAGTGTGGTGGAAGAAGCAAACTTAACGGCCAATATTCTCTGTTCAGAGATAGAAAGAATTTTTAATGACAAGGCTGGTTATGAACAAATGGCACAAAATGCCAAGGTCTTTAGTAAGCCTGGAGCAGCCGAAAAAATCGCTCGCGAATTGGTAAGCATCGCCCTCAAACACGAAAAATAAACAGAGGGGGGATTTGTAGGCCAGCGATGATGCTGGCTTTTTCTTTTTTTTCTAAATAAATGTTAGAATAGAAATATGTCAATAAATAAGGTTATAACCAGATTTGCGCCGAGCCCGACAGGTTTTTTGCATTTAGGAAATTACCGGACTGCTATTTTTGCGTATCTTTATGCCAAAAAGCACAAGGGCGATTTTGTGCTCCGTATTGAGGACACAGACAAGGAGCGTTCAAAAAAAGAATACGAAGATAACATAATGGAAAGTTTATACTGGCTGGGTCTTGCTCACAATAAATTTTATAGACAATCAGAAAATATTGAAAGACATAAATTTTATTTGGAAAAAATGATTAAAGAGGGGAGTGCCTATGTTTCAAAAGAGGAAGCCAAGGACGACAGTGGAATCATTAAGGAAATTATTAGATTCAAAAACCCCAACATTGATGTAAGCTTTAAGGACGAAATAAAAGGAGAGGTCACTATGAACACCAAGGATCTGGGTGACTTCGTTATTGCCCGAAACATAAATGAACCACTTTTCCATTTAGCCGTCGTGGTGGATGATTTTGAGGAAGGAATTACGCATGTGATAAGGGGAGAAGATCATGTTTCAAACACGCCCCGTCAGATATTAATTCAACGTGCCATCGGCGCTTCGACCCCTATCTATGCCCATCTTCCACTTGTCCTGGGCCCCGATAAGTTAAAACTTTCCAAGCGCAGAGGAGCGCTTTCTCTGACTGAATATAAAAATCGGGGATATTTACCCGAGGCAATTTTAAACGGAGTGGCTTTTATTGGGTGGAACCCCGGAACCGATCAAGAAATTTTTACCCGAGATGAATTAATAAAAGCCTTCGATTTGCCGCGTGTACAAAAAAGCCCTGCTATTTTTAACGAGGAAAAATTGGAATGGTTCAACAAGGAACACATGAAATTGCTTCCCAAAAAAGAAATTGAAAAAAATATTTTTGCTTGGCTACCGACAGAATTACAAAAACCAAAACTAATTCCAATTATTTTTGAAAGAATAAATAAATGGAGTGATATAAAGACCATGGTGCAAGCAGGGGAGTTGGATTTCTTTTACAAGCAACCAAGGTATTCCAAAGAAAAATTAATTTTTAAGAGTGTGCCACCAGAAAAGATATCAGAAAATTTAAGGCGAGCAATAAATGCCTTAGAAAAAATGGAAGGAAGTGATTTCGACGAACAAAACGTTAAAAATACTCTTATGTCAATAGCAGAAAAATTAGAAAGCAGGGGAGAGCTACTTCACCCAATACGTTATGCTCTTTCTGGATTAGACAAATCACCCGATCCTTTTATTATCGCCTCAATTTTAGGTAAAAATGAAACAATTTCAAGATTACAAAAAGCTATATAATATGGCCCTTCTGGCAGTTGTTTTATTGCTTCCTGTTGCTTTTCCTTTGGCGCAAAATGCTTCGGAAATTAGAAATAAAATGGCAGAAAAGGATGCTGAAATAAGAGAATTAGAACAGGAGATAGCTAGTTATCAGTCGGAGCTTTATAGTTTGGGTGAACAAAAGGACTCTCTAGACAAATCACTAAAAGAGCTTGATTTAACCAAAAAAAAGCTGAACGCGGATATCTCTATTACTGAAAATAAAATTGATAAAACAAATTTGAAAATTCAAAACCTTAGTCAGGACATAGGGACAAAAGAAGACTCTATTTTAAACAACACTGATGCCATTTCCTTGGGAATAAAAGAAATAAACGAGTTCGAAAATGAAAGTATTTTAGAAAACATTCTTTCCAATGAAGATTTTTCGACGACCTGGAATGATATTGACAATGCGATGACTGTTCGAGAAAAAATTAGAAATAGGACTATTGAGTTAAAACAAATAAAAGGAGAGCTGGAAGATACCAGAGAAGAAACTATTGAGGCAAAAAATGAATTAATTAGCCTAAAGACTAAGCTAGCCGATCAAAAAAAGATAGTTGAGCAAAACGCCGATGAGAAGAAGAAACTTTTAGAACAAACAAAAAACAATGAAGCCAATTATCAAAAAATGCTACAGGATCGAATAGCTCAAAAGGATGCTCTAGAAAAGGAGCTCCGTGATTATGAGGAACAACTTAAATACATTTTAGATCCCTCAACCTTGCCTGGTGCTGGGGTATTTTCTTGGCCACTTGATTCAATTTTAGTAACATCGCCCTTTGGGCCACGCTGGGGGAGTTTTCATCGCGGGGTGGACTTTCGAGCCTCAGTCGGTACTCCAGTAAAAGCTATGGCTGGTGGAGTTGTAACTGGCACAGGAAATACTGATTCCCAATGCCCAGGTGCCTCCTTGGGCGGATTTGTGCTTATAAAGTACGACAATGGTTTATCTGGCACCTATGGGCACCTTTCATTAATAAAGGTAAAGAAGGGGCAGAGGGTTTCAAGGGGTCAAATTGTTGCTTATAGCGGAAATACTGGCTATTCTACGGGTCCGCACTTGCATGTTTCTGTTTATGCCCCAAATGCCGTAAAAATAGAGAGTATTCCAAGTAAAACCTGCCCAGGCAAGGTATTGACTTTGCCGGTAGCGGCAACGAATGCTTATCTTGATCCAATGTATTATCTGCCATCTTCTTATGAGGTAAAAAGGTAGTTAAATTATTGTATTAATAAATATCCCGTGATAAAATATTCATAATATGAAAAATCAAATAAAAAACCAAAAGAGTGGCTTTATTCAAATAATAATTTTAATAATTGTTGTTCTTATCCTGATGAAGTATTTTGGAATAAGCATCCCTGATATTATTGACTGGATAGCCGGACTTTTTCAGTGGGTAGCGGACTTCCTAAGAAACCTATTTTAAATTATAACCTCAAGATTGTCCTACCAGAACGTACCGCAACATATATTGTGCGACACACTGATATTTTATTTACATCCGCTAGAAAGCGTATATCCAGCCCTTTCTGCCTCTTCCCCTGTCGCAAAATAGATCCGATTCTCTTGTTTGATAGTTTTGCCCGCAGAACAGCTTATCGTGTAGTATTTTGTGCCACGACTTGAAGCAAAAAAGGTTTTTGTCATTGGATTAGAATTTTGAACCGTATTAACAAATTCCGAGGCCGAAATAACACTTGCCACCTGATTGTTGTTTTTGTCAGTATATTCAATTTTTAACCCTGAGGGTTCACTTTTCTTTGATAGTCTACCTAGCTCAAAGGACCCTATTCCAACTAAAATTACTATAAAAATAGTTAATAAATCCTTTCCTTTTTCATTTTCGATAAATCGCTTGATTTTTTGCATATAATTGTTTATACTCTAATTGCACTAAATTATATCATTAAAAAAATATGGCACATAGAAAAGCTGGCGGTACTGCTAAAAACTTAAGAGACTCGCAACCCAAATACCTTGGAATAAAGCTTGCCGATGGTCAGAAGGCCCAAGCTGGCTCTGTAATCGTAAGACAACGAGGCACTGCTATTCTGGCTGGTACAAACGTATCTACGGGTAAGGATCATACCCTGTTTGCCCTAAAAGACGGAACAGTAAAATTTGGTTCAAAACGAAAAATTTCCTTTAATGGGAAGACTACTACCAAAAAAATAGTTAATGTGAACTAAAAAATCCCCAGACGGGGATTTTTTAGTTTTTTTCTATAATAAGTTTAAAGGAAGATTTTTTACTTGTTCCACCCCTTGTTGCTGTTTTTACCATAACGGGTATCTCATACTCCCCTACTTCTTTGATGGGTTTTTCTAGAACGATAGAATCCTCGCTGATGTCAACGTGATTTTGTTTTTTCATTTCCTCGACTATCTCGTTTTTGTTGATTCCGGAAAATAGATGACCTTTTTCGTCTGTTTTAGTTTTTATGTTTAACATCATGCCTTTTATTTCTTCAAGGTTTTTTAACAGAAGTTCTTCTTGTATTTCTTTTTCAATTTCTATGCTTTTTTTTCTTTTTTCAAGCTCTGCGATAGCTTTTGGGGTTGCTAATTCACCCAACATTCTTGGAATTAAAAAGTTCATGGCATAGCCGTCATTTACTTCCTTAACATCATATCTTTTCCCTACCCTTGGCACATCATGTAAAAATATTACGCGCATTTTTGTATTGTTATTCTAATAATAATTCTATGGCCTTGTTCATTTGTGAATCTGTTTTATTTTCCATGTCTTTTTCAGTATTTTCTACCAGGTAATCTGGAGTTAATCCTTTTTCGGAAATGGAGGTCCCGTTAGGTGTTAACCATTTTGCGACGGTAATTTTTAAGACAGTGTCTGAAGTGATGTTTACAACTTCCTGAATAGACCCTTTTCCAAAGCTCTGGGTGCCGACGAGTTTCGCTATTCCATTGTCTTGTAGTGCCCCGGCCAGAATTTCCGAGGCAGAAGCAGAGCCCCCATCAATTAAGATGATCATACTTAGTTTATTGTCAAAAAGATCGTATCCCTTACTTCTGAATATTTCCGACTCTCTGTTGTCTCCATAATCTTCGGTTACCACAACTTTCCCTCCTTTTAAAAACCAACTTGCCATATCTACAGCTGCCTCTAAATATCCTCCTGGATTCCCTCTTAGGTCAAGTAAAAGTTTGTTTTTTCCGCTGTTGTAAAATTCCTTAATGGCATTTCGGAAAAGACCCGCTGAGTTTGCTGAAAAACTATATAATTTAATTACAAAAATTCCATCCTTTCTAACTTCCGTATCAAGGGTGGGAAAATTAATGGTATCTCTTATGATTTCAATTTCCTTCGGTTGTTCTATGCCTTCTCGATATATTGTAAGAATTACCGGTGTTCCTTTAGAGCCACGCATTAATTTAATTGCGCTATCAATCGTTAGTCCGGTGGTCACAGTGTCGTCAATTTTGAGAATTCTATCTCCCGACCGAATATCCGCCCTGAAAGCCGGAGTATCCTTAAGTGGTGCTACTACCGTAAGTATTTTATCCTTCATTCCTACTTCTATGCCAATCCCGTCAAAATTACCAGCAATTTCTTCCTCAAAAAGTTTAGTTTCTTCGGGGTTAAAAAATATAGTGTAGGGGTCATCCAATGAGCTTACCAGACCCGAGATCGCCCCATAAACCCTGTCCTGGTTTGATGTTTTGCTTGCTTCGGGGTGTTTCTCGTCCATAATGTTCCAGGTTTTCCAAAATGGCGAAAAATCAGTTTGGCTTGTTACTTGAGAATCCATGTCTAAAACCCCAATAACCTTTTCTGTTTCTGAGCGATTGTGGTTTCCAACATAGATGCCTAAGACAAAAAAAGCACACACAAATAAAATAGTTATAGAAAAATATCTTGTTTTGGAAAAATTTTCCATCAGTTTTTGTTTTTTAATTTATATTTTCCAGTGATCCTTCGGAGATATTTTTATCCTCTTTTTCGTGAAAATCATGATTTTCGCTGAAATTGTCAAAAGTTTTTCTTTGGCTTATCTTCTTTTTAGAATTCTCGTGGTACATAGCGTAACCAAAATAAATTAGGATTAATCCAGAAAGAGTAAATAAAATATTTCTCCAAAAGGAAGGAAAGCCCAAATACGGCAATACCGCTATCCATACCCCAAAGATAAAAAGTGTTCTTGCTTTATTCATGAAGCTCATTATATCAATAATAATAAATTAATGCAAAAAACTATAACATTGGTTAGGCAATATATTTAAGACACTTGTTCAAAGTATTCTGGCGTATTTATAAACATCCAATCAAGGAGTTGACGCATTACAGAGGTAGCACCGACTGTGTTCGTATTAGGTCCTGCTTCCATTATTACAGCGAAGGCATATTTAGGTTTTTCGTAAGGGAAAAAACCAATAACCCAGGAATTTACTTTATTCTTAGCAACGCCAATTTGAGCAGTTCCCGTTTTCGCAGCTACTTTAACATAAGGTACATCTAAAGAACTTGCTGTGCCAGAAGTAACTGCCATTTTCATCCCTTCGTGAACTAGATCGAAATATTTACTATCAAAATCCATTACAAAAAACGCTTTTTCTTTTTCAAAATCGCTCAATATAAAATGTGGAGTTAGTAATTTTCCATAATTCGCAATTGCTGCTACCGCGCGAACCATTTCCATTGGGGTTACTTGAAAACCGTATTGTCCGATAGCGGTATGGTATGTATCTCCCACCCGCCATGGATCACCATTAAAATTTTCCTCTTTCCATTTTGGGTTTGGTATGGTGCCACTTGTTTCGTCTGGTAAATCAACGCCAGTTTTTTCTCCAAGCTTAAAAAAATTGGCATATTTTTCAAGATTTGTTATTCCTAGCCCCTTTTGGTCCTCATAACCACCACCAATTTCATAAAAATAGATGTCTGAAGAAACAGCAATTGCTTCCATCATGTTCGTCCAACCATTTACTTGCCAGTCCTTGAAAATAGTTTTTTGGTCTGGAAAATATGGATTTGGAATTGATATAGAGCCAGTAGAAAGAATTTCTTTATATGGGTCGATAATATTTTCCGCCAAAGCAGCTAAAGCGAAAATTGGTTTAACAATAGATCCAGGAGTATATAGACCAGAAATATTTCTATCTAAAAAAACTTTTCTTTTGTCCGACAGATAACCGCTGATTTCCGATACATCTTTCCCAATTGAAAGAATTTCTGAATTATATTCGGGGAAACTTGTTGAGACGAGAATTTCTCCATTTTCTGTATCCATAATTATACCTGCTCCCCCGGTAAAACCCCTGCTTTCTGAAAGCTCCTGAATAAGAATGAATAGTTCTTTTTGAATCCTTGAATCAATGGTCGTCACTAGATCTGTACCGGGCCTGGGCGTATTAATCATATTTTCTGAATAAACTTCACCCAAAGCGTCCATTTCAATTATTTTAGCCCCGTTTTCACCTTTCAGTACATCATTATATTGCTTTTCTAGGCCATCCTTGCCAATAAATTCCCCTTGCCAATAATTACCGGAACTGTCCTTTGTTGGATAGCTTACATATCCAAGCAGGTGCGAAAATCCAGGTGATAAATATGATCGAATTGGAATGGGACTCTCCTCGTCCTTTTTATTCCAAATTAGCTCTGCCTTATTGCGATCATAAACCATTCCCCTGTCTGTAAATATAATTGCTTTTTCTAATACATTGTTTTGACTTCTTTCAAAATAAGCTTCACCTTTTTGAATTTGTAGATAACCCAAACGACTACTAAAAATTCCCATAAAAAATAAAAACAAAAAACCAAGCAACCAGATAGTTTTTTTTGGAATAGGTTTTTCTATGCGTCCCTCAAATTGCTGACGATCAAAATTCTGTAAATTTTTTGAATCAAGAAAAATTTCGTCTGGTTCTACGAGGGAATTTTTATTTCTTAATTTATTTTTCCTTATGAATCTTGTAATCATGATCTATAAAATTTTAATTTCTTTTTTAATGCTTCAATTGCCAGAAGCACTATCGTTGCAATAATAGAGGAAACAAAAACAACCCCTTGAAATCTTATCTCCCCTACCCCGTAAAGAAAATCTGACAAAAGGAGTAAAACAACCGCTTCCCAAAAAATAGAAAAATAAAACATTCCAGCAAGAACTAGCAAAATTGTTAGCCAGAAAGGCATAAAAAGTACAGAAAACAAAACTAAAATTACGGCCGAAATTCTGATTAACATATTTCTATCTTACCTGTTTTCTCCCAAAAATTCCACTTTTTGATATAATAATCTCATGAAGAAGATTGTGACTATTGGCGGAGGAACCGGGAGTTTTACAACTCTCTCTGGATTAAAAAATCTTTCAGATGTCTCTCTGACAGCCCTTGTTTCCATGGCAGATGATGGTGGATCTACTGGTGTATTGCGAGATGAACTTGGTGTATTGCCTCCTGGGGACGTTAGGCAATGTTTAGTAGCCCTTTCTGAACATACTGATATTGTGCGAAAATTAATAAGTTATCGATTCGGTGAAGGAACATTGAAGGGGCATAGTTTTGGAAATATTTTTTTAGCGGCCTTAGAAAAAGTTACCGGCGATTTTGTAAAAGGTGTAGAAGTTGCGTCAGAAATTCTAAAAATTAAGGGAAAGGTAATACCTGTCACTAGCAACAAAGCCACTCTTTCAATCTTGCTCTCAGATGGAGCCCTTATAGAGGGTGAAGATAAAATTAACCATTCGGACCTAGAAAAAATTGGTATCAAAAGAATTTTTTACCGAGACAATGTTGAGATAAACGAAAATGCTCAAAAGGCAATTCTAGAAGCAGATTATATTATTTTAGGTCCAGGAAATTACTATTGTTCCATAATTCCTAATCTTATTGTTCAGGGTTTTCAAGAATCAATTATAAAAAGCAAGGCCAAAATTATATTACCTATAAATCTTACAAATAAATTAGGTCACACCATGCACTGGAAAGCCAGTAATTATGTAAATGATATAGAAAAATATCTTGGAAGATTAGTAGATATTATTTTGGTTAATAATGAAATGCCGTCCGAGGAACAACTAGAAAACTATAAATTAAAGGAGGGCGAAGGCGTGTTGGTTGAAGACGACTTTAAGGATAGTCGAGTTATTAGAGAGCCCTTATTGTCCCACGCGCTTATTGTTTATGACAAATCAGATGTTGTTCAAGACATACGGAGTTTTGTTCGTCACGATTCAGAAAAATTCGCAAACTGCATAAATGGCATTATTAACAAATAGAAAGTCTATCTTATCATTGTTGCCAGTTCTGGCTCTTTGTTTACTAGCAGGACATTAAACCTCAAATGACCAATTGTTTTCCCTTCTATTGTTTTTATATTTATTCGCCACTTCCCTGTTCCTAAATTTGAACGCATAGAATAGGTTCGGAAGCCACCATCCCGTCCACCAATAACCGGCAAATTAATTACTTTATCAGTTATCCATTCTTCTTGATTTTCATTGTAATGTTGCCATTCGTGAACAATTGTTGTATCTAGGTTACTAGGAGAGAAAATTGCGCTAAAGGCATATGTGGGTGTTCCTGGGGCTTTATTAAAATCCGGATAAAGCCTGAAATAGTGCCACCAGCTCTTTTTCTCATAACTAGCAAGATAATTTCCGGTATTCGTTTTTTGTATAGAATAATAGACACCGGCATCTTTGAGAGAAAGCGGAATAGGTGGAAGGAGATTAGCAAAATATAATAAATTAACCAAAACAAAAATACCTACAACTAAGGAGATAACTAATTTTTTACTTTCAGCAAAATTATCTTTTGTAAAGCGGAAGAGAATTATTATAAAAAGACTAATGAATATTAAACTAATTAAGCCAGAAAGTAAAAATATTTTTGTGCCAATTTGGTGTAAAATTACCGGTATCAAAAAAATTGCAAAGGCGTAAATTGAAAGAAAGAATAAACTTATTTGAAAACTTAATCGAACATAATGCCGTTTCATTGATTCATTGGCGATGAAGGCGAGCAAGAGGATAAAAACAAAAGGCCAGGTTACAAGGATGTCGGCACTGCGGAAATAAAAAACCAGATAAGTAGAAAGAATTCCTCCAAAGAAGAACTGCAAAATATTTACATACCAAAAATGAGCTTTTTGCGGATTCTTTTCATTTCCTGGTTCAGTGTCGTGCAGGTGGATGAGTAGAATAAAAATACCCACAACTAGTAAGTGTCCAAGAATCCAAATATTTTCCCAGAGGGTGTCCACCCTCTTTAGGGTGATGGCGTCAAAGACGAAACCAAATATTAGGGAAAATGATGAAATTGGCCGCTCAAAGCGACCATAAAAATTTCGAATTGGTTGTATTAAAAACATGGATTGATTATACACTACAAATTTAATAAATTTTTGTAAAATGAAAGGGGGCCCGAAGGCCCCCGTGGTGATGGTTTTGCGTGGCTGAGATTCCGGTGGCCACGCGGTTGATGAGACAGTTGCCCAGCTTACGACGGCCCCAGCGTCGTGCCGGGCGGGTTTGTGGCCCCTACTCGGAGGGGCACGACGGTTGCCGCTCTTGGCGAGCTTTTGGCCGGCCGTAGCGGCCTTGACGGCGTGGACCCCGGCAGCGGCCAAGGCGGCGAACTTTCCTCCCACCCGAGCTGTGTCCTCGGTGTAGGGGCAGAACGCGACCTCACAAGCGATTGCCGGAAGGTCCGGGACAAACATGAACAATTCTACCCTCCTTTCCTTTGAATTAAAAAATGTACGTTACAGTTAATAGTATATACTATATACAAAAACTTGTCAAGTGAGCAAAAAAATGCCGCCCCTGTTAAAATTGGGCGGCTTGATGACTAACTGCGTCCTGGTAGACTAGTTTTGAAAAGCAGGACGACCGATGTCGTAGCAGAGGAATGAAGAAAGGGGGTTACGACGCCCACGCATGTGGGTTAAAACAGATGAGCAAACCAAATAAAATATACCACTTATTAATTTTTTTTGCAATATCCTGCTGCGATGCTTAGGCTAGTACCACTAGAGGTGAGCTGTCGTAAGGGTATTCTAGCATTTTTTCGTCTAGTGAAATGACGGCTTTGGGTCAATATATGAAATGTTGTTTTTCCTTGTTTTACTGTGAAATTTACTGTGATGACTTTGGTCTGGTACCGGACAAAAAATTATCGCGCGCTATACTAAAAACATCACGATAGATGTGGTGATACTATGTCTAATTTAAATACATTAAAACCTTTTCAATCAGGATTTGATTCGAGAAGAAATACAAAAGGAAGACCTAAAGGTGTTCGTAATATGAAAACAATTTTGTCTCAAAAATTGATGCAATATGTTGGTGAAGGTAAAAACAAAACTCAACTTCAAGATGTTTTGATAAATAGGATTATTGATAAAGCTCTCAAAGGAGATAGGAAAATGATTCAGCTTATTTGGGAATATATGGATGGTAAGCCACCAAAATGGAAAGGTGATCCTGTCCTTCAATCAAAAAGATATACGGAAAAGAAGACGGAAATTTCACCAGAAGATGAAGCTAAAATACAAGAATTATTTGGATCAAGACCAATCAACCCTACCCAAGAATCTCGACCCGATTCCAAGGTGTCTGTAACTTAACTTCCTTTTGAGAAAATGTGTAGAGGGAGTTATCCACTTAACACAAAGACCCTTTTAATAGGGTCTTTGTTGAGTAGGTGTGTATTTTGATCGCTATCGGGCGTGCAATTCTGGAAAACTGAATTCTGCTGATCGTATCAAGTCCTCAAGCTCTATCGACTTTATCACTTTTCTCATTCAACCTAATTTGTTTCATCTACAACAGTTGCGTCCTTAGCATTTAACTTTGTCCACTCGATTGAATATTTTGCATCTGTTTTGTTGATGTAACTTTCACTACTCTTTGCAATAATCTTTCCGTTTTTATCAGATTTTAAAATCCAATAAAATTGACCAGATATTGTCTTCTGAAGTTTAAATTTTGCCATACAAAAATAAAATTTAATTTACTAATAATATCGACCTGATAAAGAACGACCTTTCCTTATCATAACTCTTATATAAATCGAGGTCAGGTAAATTTTTTCTAAAATTTGTTAATCAAATGTGGATAAGTTTGCCTAGACTTTCGGTTTTTATTCGGTTATAATACAAATGTAGCAAATTTAAGCATCTATAGCAAATATGACTAATATCACAAAAAAACAAAAACAAGTTTTTGACTTCATAAACAGCTATAGAGCTGAGAATGGCATTTCCCCTACCATAGAAGAAATACGAAAAAAACTTAAACTCAAAGCAGTATCTACTATCCACGAACATATTAAATCACTTCAAGACAAAGGGTATCTATCGAAGAGTGATAATTCTCCAAGAAGTATTGAGCCGACAAAGACAATTCGATCTGTTATTGATATTCCTGTTTTGGGAACTATTGCAGCTGGTCAACCAATCGAAGCAATAGAAAATTCTCAAGACACAATATCAATAATTAATCCTACGATTAAATCTTCTCAAGGTTATTACGCTTTAAGAGTTGCCGGAGATAGTATGATAGAAGAAGGTATATTTGATGGAGATATTGTTATCATTAAAAAACAATCAGTCGCGGAAAACGGACAAACTGTAGTTGCCATCATAGACGACAACGAAGCTACCCTTAAAAAGCTTTATCGCGAAAAATCTCGTTTTAGATTAGAACCAAGAAATCAAAACATGCTACCTTTTTTCAGAAAAGAAGTTGAGGTAAGAGGTGTTGTTGTTCAAGTAATTAGAAATATCAATAATCAAGAAATAGCAACTGTTTCAAAAAAAACTAAACATGGATTTAAAACCATTGACCTATTTGCAGGTGTAGGAGGTATCAGACTAGGCTTTGAAAAAGCTGGTTTTGAGACCGTCTTTGCAAATGATTTTGAAAAGCAATGTAAAGAAACATATGATTTAAACTTTCCAACTTCCAAACTAGTCATTGAAGATATAAGGCAAGTAGGAATTGAAGATTTACCTCAATTTGATTTTCTACTTGGGGGTTTTCCCTGCCAAGCATTTTCTATCGCAGGATACAGACAAGGTTTCAAAGATGAAAAAGGGCGTGGAAACTTATTTTTTGATATTGCCAGGATTATCGACGCAAGAAAGCCGGCTGGATTTCTATTAGAAAACGTAAAAAATCTAAAGAGCCACGATGGCGGTAAGACCTTCAAAATAATTGAACAAACATTAACAGATCTTGGATATCACATTAAAACCAAAGTATTAAACAGTATGGAATATGGAAATATTCCCCAAAACAGAGAGCGTATCTACATAGTGGGCTTTAGAGATAAAAACTATACGGATAAATTTGAATTTCCTGACCCAATAAAATTGAATGTTAAAATTACTGATTTACTCGAAAAGAATGTTCCAGAGAAATATTATTACAATGGTAAACCTCTTTTTGAAAAATTAAAAGATTTTGTAAAAGAAGAAGGAAAAGTTTATCAGTGGCGAAGACAATATGTGAGAGAAAACAAGAAAGGTGTATGTCCTACCCTTACTGCAAACATGGGCATGGGCGGACACAACGTTCCTATCATAAAAGACAAAAAAGGTATAAGAAAGTTAACTCCTTTAGAGTGTTTTAGAATTCAGGGATTTCCTAAAAATTATACGTTACCTAAAATAGCCGACTCTGCTTTATATAAACAAGCTGGAAACTCTGTTAGTGTACCTGTTATTGAGGCGGTAGCAAAAAGGATGATGGTCGCTATGGAATAAGTTATTTGTTGTAAACTTTATCAAAAGCCTTAATCATTTTGTCTGTAGAATCTTTTGCAAATACTTCAAAAGAATTTTTCACCGCCAAGTTCTCATCCCAGTTTGAACTTCTATCAAATTGAGCTAACTCAATTTTAATAAAACCTGGCAACATTTTCTGATTATTAATTGATAGTGTTTTATCTGTCTTCAAGAATACTGACCCTTTATTTTCTTTTACAATAAAGGTGCTTTTTGTATCGCCCTCTATAGAAATTGGTAAATAAATATCACTGCCATTTTCATATATAAATTTACTATTTAAAAATTTTATCTTTTTTGGATCTTGTGGCTTAGTAACTTTATCTACATTAGAAACACTCTTCACATATCTTGGGCTAACTTTCGGTTTACAAGAAACTGTATTCTCTAAAATTTGATCTTTTGTATAAGTACCAATTAATCTGAAGCTACCCACAATCTCAGCCTTCTCAGGTTTAACTGGAGAAATAATACTAGAATTTTTATCTGATTTTATAAATATAGGATCCGCTTTAAGTAACTCAGCATTTTTTTCATTAAAAACTTCATCTTCAAATATCATAGTTAAATAATCAGGAGAAAGGTCCGATTCTACAAAAACATAATAATCATCAATCATTTGAGGTTGTCTAATGCCTAAAAGATATTGATCTTTACGTAAAGCTTTTACTTCAACTCTTGGACTATTACCGACCGTTTCCCATCGTCCATCATTATACTGAACAAAAGGAATAGTCTTTTTGTTATCTTTGATACCTATAATATCTGGTGCATTCTTTTCAGACTCATTGTTATATAGAAAATAGTCTGGCACCGCTTTATATGGTTTGTCTTGTAAAAGACTATCAAAAACCGCTGTCTCAGCTAATTTATTTAACCATCTTTCAATAAAACCACCGACAAGATCTCTCTTTGAAGATGTTCCTTGCATGTGTAAAGAATCAGAACTATATTTCATTAATATAAAATATATAGTTCTTATTAACTCCTCTTTTGTTATTTCGATTTTTGGATATTTACTCACAATATCTCAAGAATATCTGAAAATTGACTAAAAATCAATTTTACTGCATGGAATATAGACTCATCTGGACTTCGTCCCTCCATCCGGTATGTTCGTGTATATGGAGAATATAGCCATACAGAATCAATATTTTCACACCAACATCACGGAACAGGAACCTCTCAGATATTGTTTATATGCTCGAAAATCAAGTGAGGCAGAAGAAAAACAAGCTCTTTCTATAGATTCACAAATCAAAGAAATGCTCTTGATTGCTCAAAGAGAAAATCTGAATATTGTTGATATGTATCGAGAATCACATTCAGCAAAAGATTGTGGGCAAAGACCTGTATTCAATCAATTGTTGACTGATATTCGCGAAGGTAAATTTAATGGAATATTAGTGTGGCATCCTGACAGACTTTCAAGAAATGCTGGGGACTTGGGAGCCGTTGTAGATTTACTCGATCAAAAGAAACTTATAGAGATCCGAACATACAGTCAAAAATTTACTAACAATCCGAATGAAAAGTTTCTTCTGATGATTCTTGGTTCGCAAGCAAAACTTGAAAATGATAACAAGAGTATTAATGTGAAGCGTGGGCTAAAAACAAAATGCGAGATGGGGCTATGGCCAAGTGTTGCACCAACCGGATATTTAAATTCAAAAAATAAAGATCAAAAAGGAACTGTATTCATTGACCCTGTACGAGCACCAATTATTAAACAAATGTTTGAGAAGGTATCTAATGAGGGTTGGAGTGGTAGAAAATTATTTAGATGGTTAAAAGATATACGATTTGTAACAAGAACAGGAAAATATCTAACACTGAGTAATGTATATGTAATATTGAATAATCATTTTTATTATGGATCTTTTGAATATCCAAAGAATAGTGGTCGATGGTTTCAAGGTAAACACGTGCCAATAATTTCAAAAGATTTATTTGATGCAGTACAAAAGCATTTAAAACTACAGATCAAAGTCCATTCCAAAAATAAGGAATTTGCTTTCACTAAACTTCTCTCTTGTGGAGTATGTGGCTCTGGTGTTACCGCTCAAGAAAAATACAAAAACCTCAAAGATGGATCAATAAACAAATATATTTATTACGGTTGTACAAGAGCAAAAGATATTAATTGCAAAGAAGGATATATTGAAGAAAAAGTTTTGATTGCACAATTACTTGTAATTATTGATCGAATTGACTTAGACAGGTCAGGTATAAAGAAAAAACTAGAAGCAGAAATTGAGCGTCACAAAAAATTCCACTCGGGTATTATGGGAAAATCTGAGGAGGAATATCATGCAAAAGATGCAGATATCAGGAACTACGCAAAATACTTATTGAATGAAGGATCGATGTTTGAGAAGAGAGATTTGTTGACGTGCTTGAAAAGTAAGATAAGTTTGAAGGATAAAAAAATTATTTTGTAACCGCAACCTGTTGAATAACAGCTGATCCTTTATGGTTTTCAACTATTTTTGAAGCAAATGTACTACCGAGAGTATGCATCATTGCGTGATGAACAGATAAAACATTTTCTTGAAGAACTTGGTCTTCTTCCAATTTTTCAACGATTAATCCTATTTCAACACATTTTGAATAAGATAGGTGTCTTCCATGAGAAAGACTTACAGAATGGTCCCCGAGTTCTTTAATAATTTTATCAATCGTTGCTTTCTTTTCATGAGCATTTGTAACATTAGAAAACATTCTTATTCCGAGCTTTTCTCTAGCAATATCTTCTGCCCACTTTAATGCTTGCTGACACTCTCCAACAAGTGTAGGTGTATATTTTGCAATTATAGGTTGCCAAACAAAAACCTTACTCTGATCAGCCTTGATTTCTTCATGAGCTTTTTTAAATTCTTCTAAAACTCCATGGGCTGCAACCATACCATAAGGCGTATTAAACTGTGGATCAATAGGACCAAGGCTAGAATGTTTCCCCATTAAAATTTTATTTGATGAACAAGCAATCATTGTTCCACCAGACATTGCTAATTGAGGAACAATTACGCGAATATCTTCAAACATAGTCATTAAATAATCAATTATTGATTCTGTTGCAGCAATATCACCACCAGGAGTATGAAGAATGAGATCAAGTCCCTTGGTTCGATCTAAACCTTTAATGGTTGCCATGAAAGCATTCTTATCTAAGTCGTTTATACCCAAATTGGGAGCACCATTCTTTTGCAACCAACCACTATAGTAAGCAATCACATTTCTTTTGGTATAATTTTGAAGACGTTTCAAATACCTCCTTCGAATACCATCGAAGTCACCTCTGCTTTTTTGTAATTCATTTAATATGCCTGTCCAGTCTGCCATGTTGATACTTGAATAAGTTTATTATTTTCTTTAGATGATCCTCCTGTAACTATCCATCTTTCAGAGATGTTGCTTTGATCACTAGGATTTGGTAAGGGAGTAAAGACCTTTTCTGCAGGACTTAATTCCTTAAAAATTTTTTCAATTTCTTTTTTTGAAAATTGCTTTTTGATTACTTTTTTAGTGGCACTTTTCATATCTATATATTAGCAAATTTTTAATAAATTAACATTAAAAATATTTACATAAGTTGACCCCTTTAGGTCCTTCGATACTAAACTAAACTGCTGGGAGACTTGGAATCGAACCAAGATTCACGGCTTCAAAGGCCGCTGTCCTACCGTTAGACGATCTCCCAATGTTTATGTAACTTTAATCTCATTATCCTTACCTATAATTTTTATAAGTGCAAGTTCTAGTGGAAGTTCAGTGATAAAAGCATTGTCCATATTTTGATATTCAGCTAATAAAATACTTAAGGTGTCAGAACGAAGCATCCCAGTTTTATCATTTTTCACCAAGTCCTTTAAAAACTTTAAATCCTTTTCCGACAAATCTACCACCATTTTTTCTTCAAGTTTTGGAGCATAACGTAGAATCACCGCCATTCGGAATTTTTGTATTATCAGTTTGAAAAATAACTTCATTTCCAAATTTAATTCCACCGCTATGCGTACCGCTTCTATTCCCTTTTCTAGATTTTTCTCGGCGATAGCTGCAATAAAATCATTCACCAAGCTTGTCTTCGGTGCCCCAGTAATTTTTTCTACATCCTCTTTAGTAATTTTTTTACCTTTAACAAAATTCAAAATTTTCTGCAATTCTCCAAGTCCATCACGGAAGGATCCGTCTGCCAAGATCGCCAAAAGTTCTGCTGCATCGCTTGCCAGATTAAAGCCCTCTTTCTTTGCAATATCTAAAAGCATTTTTTTGCAGGCGGAATCTGAGGCCTTTTTAAAGGTAAACATCTGACAGCGGGAAATTATTGTTTCTGGCACTTTATTGACCTCAGTAGTGGCTAAAATAAAGATTACGTGCTTAGGAGGTTCCTCTAGCGTTTTCAATAACGCTCCCCAGGCATCCTTTGAAAGCATATGCACCTCGTCGATAATATAAACCTTATATTTTGAATCAAAGGGCAGAACTCGCACTCCATTACGTAATTCCTTAATATCCTCAATTCCCCTATTGGATGCGGCGTCAATCTCGTAAAGATCATTTGGGGATACTCCAATATCGGACGCAAAAATTCTAGCTACTGAGGTCTTGCCTGTGCCTCGTGAACCAACAAAAAGATAGGCGTGAGATACCTTTTTACCCCCTACGGAACTTTCCAGAACCTTTATGATATGATCTTGTCCCAGAACCTCCTTAAAGTTCTTTGGTCTGTATTTTCTGTATAAAGCTAGTTCATGCATAGTTTGAGTATACTAAATTTTCCTTTGCCTTGCCATTCCCCTATTAAAGACGAGCTAAAAAATCATTAATAATTTTTTTTACCTCCTTACAATTTTCAGCCCTCATTAATTCTATACGTAATTCCTTGGCCCCGAGAAAACCGTTTACGTATGCTTTATAGTGCTTTTTCATAACAGCGAAACTTTTATATTTGCCTAACTCTTTATCAAAAAGTCTTGTGTGTTCCGATAAAGCCCTTAATTTGTCCTTGGTGGTTGGTTTAAGTTTTGAAAACAACCAAGGATTTCCAAGCACCGCCCGACCAATCATTACTCCGTCGCAACCATTTTCTTTTATCTTTTTTTTTGCTTCTTCCAGGTTCATTACATCTCCGTTTCCGATTATTAAAGTTCTTTTGTTTATTTTGTCTCTCATTTTTACAATTTTTTTCATAAAATTCCAGTGCGCCGACACTAGTGACATTTCTTTGCGGGTGCGCAGGTGAACCGTGAGCGCATCTAAATCCTGCAACAGAAGCTCCTTAATCCAAGTGTCGATTTCTTCTTTGTTATATCCAATGCGAGTTTTTACGGAAATAGGTAGACCACCACTTCCCTCCTTAGCTGCCCTTATAATTTCTTTCGCAAGTTTTGGATTTTTAATTAAGGCGGCCCCGGCCCCTTGTTTTTCTACAGAACGATCCGGACAGCCCATATTTATATCTATTCCATCAAAATTTAATTTTTTGCAAAGAGTTGAGGCAATTTTTATATTTTCAGGTCTTGCCCCAAATATCTGAGCAATTATAGGCTTTTCTTTTTTTGAGTATTTTAAATTTATTAAAAGTTTTTTTCTTGCCTCAGGGTGCGCCAGGCCGTCAGCGGAAACAAACTCTGTCCCAAAAATAGGCCCGGATGTTCTTTCAACCGGGTGTGCTATCTTGCTGTACTTAATAATTATTTGCCGAAATGCGTAGTCCGTTACATCGGACATTGGGGCTAAACAAAAGATCGGCCCTTTTATTTTTTTCCAGAAATTTATCATTGAAACTTGTAATAAATCTTATTTCCAAACCGCAAATCCATATATAAAAACGAGGAATAGTCATCGTAAAATTTTGATTTTAAGGGTTCTGTTTTGAGTGCGGCGTCGAGGTTCTCTAGTGTGTTTTGAAAATCAATATCAGTTCTAAAAATTATTTTTGGCTCATTCAACGACGACCCTTCCTTGGAAAGAAGTACTTCTGCTTCATCATTATTCTTTACATACAAAGCAACGGCCCTTATTTTCATATCAGTTAAAGCATTTTTAAATAAAACAAATTGTTTAAAATTTACTTGCTGAAAATATTGTCCAAGAAAACTATCGGTAATTGTTTCCAGTTGCTCTGGTAAACCGTAAAATTTAAAATAAACCTCATCAGAAAAATATGGAGCTTCGTCAAACAAATAACCACTCTCGTCAAGAAAATAACATTTTTGATAACTAATTTTTTGATTTTGTTCGTCTGGCAAATTTTCTCCGCACCATAAATATTCTGCTGTTCGCTCAGTTAAAAATACTTCTAAAACCTTGTTATTCCCTAATGACAAATTTACATCTTTTAATCTTTTAAATTTATTTTGCAACTCTCTGGCAATGGAATTTTTTGGGTAGATTAGCATATTCGTCTTCGGAAATAGTCCAAAATATTTTCCTGCAATTTGCTGGTCAACTATACCCCTCAATGTATTTGTATCTATTATCTTATTTCCTGATACTTCCACCTCGGCAATATTCAGAGAATCTAGTTGAGAAAGGTATGTTAAAAGAAAGATAATTACAAAAAAAGAAAAAACAAAAAATATAATTTTTCTTAAAAATATCCTCCTTCTACTTCTTTTTAGCTCTAAAAGACGAGGAGAATTTAGAACATCTCTTTTTCCCATTTTATTTTTGGTTTTTTATAAACTCCTTGTTGTCCATATATTTTCTGAGAACCTCGGGAATTTTGATAGATCCATCGGCTTGTTGATAGTTTTCAATAATTGAAACAAGAATCCTAGGGGTAGCTACCCCAGTTGCGTTAAGGGAATGAGCGTATTTTGTTTTGCCGTCCTTATCCTTGTACTTAATATTACAGCGCCTGCACTGAAAATCATGAAAATATGAGGCGGAGCCTAATTCACGGTATTTTTCCTCTTTTGGGACCCAGGCTTCTACGTCGTACATTTTTACGTGTCCTCGTCCCAGATCGCCACCACAGGCATTTATCGTTCTGTATGGCAAGTTGAGCGATTCAATAAATTCTTCGAAATTTCTATTAAGTTCTTCGTGAAATTTTACCGATGTGTCGTGATTAGCTTCGCAGAGAATTAATTGCTCAAATTTAAAGAACTCATTAACTCGAATTAGACCCTTTACGTCCTTACTGTGAGCGCCGGCTTCTCTGCGAAATGAAGGAGAAAAACCCAGGTATCTTTTGGGTAAATCACCTTCTGTTAAGGTTTCTCCAGAATGAAATGCCATTAAAGGTATTTCCGCGGTAGCAATTAATCCATCGTTGTCCTGGGTTAAATATAAATCATCCACTCCGGCCGGCAAATGTCCGGTGCCGTAAAAATTTATTTTTTTATTAATTGCCGGAGGCATCACTAAATTAAAATTTTTTTTCTTAAAAAATTCTAAGGCGTAATTCCAGAGAGCAAAACTAAGCTCTACGCCTTCTCCGGTAAGGTAGTAACCACGGAATCCATGTACTTTTGTTCCTCTTTCAAAATCTACCATTTTTAATTCAGTCATTAATTCAATGTGGTCCTTCGGTTCAAAATCGAATTTAGTTTTTTCTCCCCAGATTTTTACTTCTTGATTATCCGCCTCACTTTCCCCTTCTGGCACAGACATGTCTGGAATGTTTGGTATTTCTAACATTAATTTCTGCCATTCTTCTAGAGTGGATTTTAATTTTTCTTCCTTCCTTTTTATGTCCTCTTTAACCACACGCATTTCTTCAATGAGCTGGATTTTGAGCGCTGGGTCCTGGTCTCGAGCGATATCATTTGAAACCCTGTTTATTTCCGTGCGGAGAGATTCTACTTCCTTCAATTCTTTTAAACGCTGATCGTCGAGGGAAATTAGTTTTTCAATATCGATGGCCACGTGCTTCTTTTTTGCTCCCGCTTGTACGATATCCTTGTTTTCACGAATAAATTTTATATCTAGCATACATATAGTATATAATAAAAGTTATGGAAATCAAAAAGTTGTCTAAAAATAAATTCCCGAAAGCATTACTCGAAATTCCTCAACCACCGGAAGAACTTTGGATTATGGGAGAATTACCTCCCGAAGATTTAGTATATTTGGCTGTAGTTGGCTCGCGGAAATTTACCTCATACGGTAAAGAGGCGTGCGAAAAAATAATTACAGGTCTTAAGGGGCATCCAATAGCGATTGTTTCTGGTTTTGCTATGGGCATAGATACTGTTGCGCATAAAAAAGCAATGGAAATCGGGCTTAAAACACTTGTATTTCCTGGTTCCGGGTTATCCAAGGAAGCAATCTATCCAAAAACGAACGCAAGATTGATAGATGAGATTGTGAAGAGTGGCGGGTGCTTAATTTCCGAGTTTGACCCAGACTTTAAAGCAACGCACTGGAGTTTTCCCATGCGCAATAGGCTAATGGCGGGAATTTCAAAGGCTGTTTTAATTATTGAAGCAGAGGAAAGATCCGGCACTCTTATTACTGCTCGCTTGGCGACAGAATATAATCGCGATTTGTTAGTTTTACCAGGATCAATTTTTTCGCCAAATTCCAAGGGAACAAATAAATTATTGAAACAAGGTGCCATTCCCGTCACATCGTCGGAAGATGTTTTAGAAGCGCTAGGATTTGAGCTTCCTAAAGACGAGGAGAAACAAAAAAAATTATTTTTGAATTTATTACCGGAAGAAAAAATGGTTGTTGATTTATTACGAGAACCAGCACCACGTGATGACCTGATCAGGGCAATGAAAATGTCGACACCAACTGCCAACGCTCTTCTTTCTGTGATGGAAATTAAAGGACTGATCAAAGAGGAATTAGGGGAAATTCGCATTTGTTTTTAAAAAATATTTGCCAAAAAAATATATTTCGTGTAATACTTGCATAAGCATGAAACTTTTAATTGTTGAATCGCCGTCAAAAGCAAAAACCATCGAGAAATATCTAGAGGGCGAATTTACCGTGCGTGCTTCTGTCGGTCACATTCGTGATTTACCGAAGTCAAACAAAAAAGCCATAAATATTGAGGCGGGATTTGTTCCGCATTATGAAATTTCCAAGGGAAAAGAAAAAGTTGTACATGAATTGCGAGGATTAGCGGAAAAGGCAAAGGAAATAGTTTTGGCAACAGACCCCGACCGAGAAGGAGAAGCAATTGCCTGGCACATTAAAACCCTTTTAGATAATGGCGAAAAAATTAAAAGCGCCATCAAGAGAGTAAGGTTTTACGAAATAACAAAAGAAGCAGTTCAAGAAGCGATAAAAGAAGCAGGCGAGATTGATATGAAGTTGGTAAGGGCTCAAGAAGCTCGTCGTGTATTAGACAGACTGGTTGGTTATGATTTAAGTGGACTAATTTGGAAAAAAGTAAGATATGGACTATCCGCAGGTCGTGTTCAATCCCCAGCCCTTCGCATAATTATGGAACGGGAACGAGAGATTCGAGCCTTTGTGCCTGAGAAATTTTGGAAGATATTGGGATTATTTGAAACACAAAAAAACGCAAAGTTAACCCTTGAATGCAGTGAACAGCCAAGAGACGAGAAATTAGTTGAAAAAATATTAAATGAAGGAAAAAAAGGAAGTTGGATTATAAAAAGCATAAAAGAAAGCGAGCAAAAGCGATCCCCGAGAGCTCCGTTTACCACTTCAACTCTTCAGCAAACAGCGAGCTCCCGTTTAGGCTACTCCCCTTCTCGTACGATGCAAATTGCACAAAAGCTCTATGAGGCTGGACATATTACTTATATGCGTACCGATAGCACAAATCTTTCCAGTGTTGCTCAGGGACAAATACTTTTATTTGTTAAAAAAGAGTATGGTGAAAATTACGCGCAAGCTAGGGTTTATAAAACAAAGTCTAAAAATGCCCAAGAGGCGCATGAGGCAATTCGACCAACTCACATAAACAAAATTCACAGTGGGCACGATGACTACGATAAGTTGTATCGTCTTATTTGGGAACGTGCCGTGTCCTCGCAAATGGCAGATGCTAAATTACTAAAGACAAAAATTACCGCTATTATTGAAAAACACGAAGATCTTCCATACTTTAGCGCAAATGGATCTCGTCTTCTTTTTCCAGGTTGGCTTGCTGTTGACGCTGGAGCTCGTGGCGATGACATGGAACTTCCTTACTGCCAGGAAGGTGAAAGGTTAAAATTGCTAGGCCTAAGTAGTGAAGAAAAGTTTACTGAACCTCCTGGAAGATACACAGAGGCAGGATTAGTTAAGGAACTTGAGGCAAGGGACATCGGTAGGCCTTCCACCTATGCCTCAATCATGAAGACCTTAGAGGATCGAGAGTATGTGAGAAAAGAAGGTAAAACTTTGTTTCCCACTGATGTGGGTGAAGTGGTTTCTGATTTTTTAGAAGCACACTTTGCAAAATATATTTCTGACACCTTCACTGCCGAGATGGAAGATGAATTGGACGAAATTTCCCGTGGCGAAAGAGAATATGAAAAAACATTAAAGGATTTTTACAAACCGTTTTCTAGAGATGTTAAAGAGAAAGAAAGGCTGGAGAAAGCCACGAATTTAGGCGAAGCGCCAGAGAATATAAAATGCCCAAAATGCGGAAGCAAAATGATAATCAAACTTTCTCGTGTCGGTAAGTTTTATTCTTGTTCAAAATATCCGGACTGCGATGGAGCACTTATGTTGGACGGCATGGAACTAAAAGGCCCGGAAGAAACAGGTGAGTTATGTCCAGAATGTGGTGAAAAGAAAGGGAAAAATGGCGGAGGAAAACTAGTTGTCAAGGAGCGGCGCGATGGTTCCGGGACTTTTATTGCGTGTTCACGATATCCAAAATGCAAATTCATAAAAAAGGATGAAGCCGAGGAAGCTAGAAAAAGTACCGGGGTCACTTGTCCTGTGTGTAAAAAGGGAGTAATAACGGAGAGACGCGGAAGATTTGGAATTTTTTATTCCTGCTCTAATTATCCTGACTGCAAATTTGCAATCAAAGCAAAACCAACTGGAAATATTTGCAAACTTTGCGGGTCCTTAATGATGGAAGGCACAAAAACTATTCCCGAACGATGCTCAAATAAGAAATGTAAAATGCATAATCCGCACAAAATACCCAAAATAGAAATTTAGTTTTCTTACCTCCCCCACGCCCCCCTTGAGAGAATTCCAAAGATTCCATCCCCCACTAGGTTGTTTGCAAGCTGGAATTGAATAACCGCAGCCTGAGTTAATGGTCCAAAGATACCATCAATCACTA
>CAYTSO010000004.1:0-62386 GCA_964440545.1 uncultured Candidatus Saccharibacteria bacterium
AGGTACGTGCAGCAAAAAGTGTGCCGTGTTGATTAAAAGCAGCTGCGCCGAGGGAGGTGCCGTTTCCTCCAGGATTAACAAAAGTATGTTCTTCAATTACCGAACCATCGTCTGGGTCGATTTGCCAATAATATTCATCTCCGTAACCAAAGAAATATAAATTGTCCTCGGCGTCAAAAGCTAGACCGTTACCGTAAGGACTCCAACTAGACAGACCACTATCTCCTACTTCTTCAGCTAAACAGGTATTTCCATCACAAGAAGAAATATTTACGGTATACAAAACTCCGCTATTTCCAGACATTCCATAAAGTGTGCCGTCAGAACGAAAAGCGATGTCGCCTAGAACATGTTCGGTGGCTCCAGCATCGGTAATCACACCTAAATAGGTTCCTACACCAGAGGTGGTATCAATAGTAAACAAACTTTTTGGATTGGTGGCGTTGCTGGCTGAACTACCATACAGAACACCTGTTTCTGGATGAAAAGCTAAACCGGTGATGTAGTCGCCAACAGAAGGAATATAAACACCACCCGTATCTCCGTTGGTTGGATTAATTGTGTAAAGATGGTCATCGAAACCTGTCGCACTAGGCATTCCATAAAGAATTTGATCAGTTCCGCAAGTTGGAGTAGAAAAACTTTCGTCATCACCATAATCTGTTCCTTCACCGTTAACAGCATAGGCACGATAATGGTAAGTAGTATCACAAGTTAAAGATGAAGCCACGACGCCAAAACCCTCTCGAACGAAATCTCCAGTGCTAGAGACGCTGCTTCCATAAGCGGTGGTTAAACCATATTCAAAACCTACTTCACTGGCTGATTCTCCGCCGGTGTCGGTGATGGTTCCAAGAAGAGCAGAAGCAGTAGAGTTGATCGCTAGAGTAGAACCGGTGACGACGGTTGGGCCAGAAACAGCACAGCCACCCAATTCAATGCCACCATTCACTATTCCTCCATCCGGGTCGGCGGTGACAGCGAAACAGGCACTACCAAAAACGGTTGAACCATTAAAGGTGGAGTCGTAGAAACTGGCGTTGCCACCAACTCTTCCCGGCGTACTACCTCTAGGAAAATTGGGACGGGCACTATTATGACTTAAATCATTGAATGTTGCATTGCCGTCTATGCTACCGCCATAGTTGTAGCTAGAATTATAAAAAATTGCATTACCATAAACCGAGCCTTCGTTCCTACTGGAATCATTGAATGTGGCGTTACTAGAAAGAAGTCCCTTATTGTAGCTTGAATTATTTAAGACGGCATTGCCACTAACGTTTCCAAGCTCACTATTATAACTAGTATCATTGAAAGTTGCCGTGCCACTAATGTCATTTAAATTTAAGAAACATGCAAAAGGGGAATTTTTTAGGTTATGACTTGTGTCATTAAAGATTACGTTGCCGTTAATATCACCAAAACAACTATTATAACTATCACCGTTAAAGATTACGTCACCAAAAATTGTATTATTGTTTATACTTGTTTCGTTAAACGTTGCTTCACCTGTAATTATATCAGCATTTCTTGCTGAATCATTAAAAGTCGCATTGCCAGTAATCGCTCCGTTGTTTTCGCTTGAGTCGTTAAAAATAAATTCTGTAATTTCATTATTTTCCGAATCCATCGCCTTTCCTTCAACTGTTCCCCACTTCTGCGAATCATGGAGAACAATTGCTCCGTCTGACGCTGAGGTAAAAACTGCGTCTCCCTCAACAATGCCAGAATTGTAACTATCATCATTAAAAATTGCATTGCCAGAAATTGTTCCTTCCGACAGGTTAATTCCATTATAACTATCGTCGTTAAAAATGACGTTACCTGTAATAGTAGCGCCTTTGTTGTAGCTTGAGAGTTCAAACGTCACATTATCAGCAACAATTACATTAATTGCCAAATAGGCGAACCCATTATCAACTAATATTGAATTAACAGATACGTCTGAACCACTGTTTAAATCAACTGCGTTTGATATTACTACATCATCACTCGCGGTCGGCAACGCTGAAGCAGGAACAGTAAAAGCATCATCCTCCCACCAATTCCCCAACGTGTTCCAATCAGTATCTACGGCTGCATTGTAGTAAAGCGTAGCCGCTTGTGCTGAAGAAATATTTAAAAACAAAAAACCAAAAAATAATAAAAAGGAAACAAAAATAAATTTTTTCATATTAAAGAAATTATACTAAATATTCTTTCAGAATATGAGTTTTTTGTGTGGATAAGTAAAGTTCAAATTAATCTAAGTGAACAACTTTAATTTTCCAAACTTTATTTTTATTTTTGCGAGTTCCGGCTATTGGTTTTTCCCCGGATTTTATTTTTTTAATTATATTTTCAATATCCTCCAGATTGTAAACACGGTAATTATTAATTGGATGTCGAAAAGCAACTAGTTTCCCCGAATTATCCCAGTTGCGCAAGGTTAATTTTGAAACGTTCAGAATTTCTGCTGCCTCCTTAATTGTGATAAATTTTTGCATAACCATATAATATACTAACAAACATTGATAAGCAATACTAGTAATAAGTATTAATGTTTATTATGCATTAATATTGTTATTCTGCAAAAGATAAATTTGTGTTAAATATTACAGGAGAGTATAATCATAATATGGTAAATGAAATATTTAATCTAATAGAAGGTGGTACGAGCAAACAAGAAAAAGAACAGATCGAAAAGGCATACAATTTTGCCAAAAAAGCGCATGAGGGACAAAAAAGAATGAACGGGGATCCGTATTTTATTCATGTTTTTGAGACAGCAAAGAATTTGGCTAAATTCGGAATGGACACCCAGACAATTATCGCTGGATTATTGCATGATGTTTTGGAGGACACAGAAACAAAAGAGGAGGAAATAAAAAAAGAATTTGGCGATGATGTTTTGTTTTTAATAAATGGTGTAACGAAGTTAGGCACTCTAAGATACCGTGGTCATGAGAGACATGTCGAAAGTTTGCGAAAGTTTTTTATTGCCATGGCGAACGATCTACGAGTTGTTATTATAAAATTTGCTGATCGACTTCATAATCTTAAAACTCTACAACATGTACCGGAAGAAAAAAGACACAGAATAGCATTAGAGTCAATTGAGGTTTATGCTCCCCTGGCAAACCGCTTGGGTATGGGTAAGCTAAAGGGAGACATCGAGGATGCAGCCTTCCCCTTTGCTTATCCTGAAGAGTATAAGAAAATTGAAGAAATAATTAAGGAAAAAAAAGATCTTTATAAAAAATATCTTACGGAAGTTAACCAAAAGCTCAAGAAGGAATTGTATAAAAATCAAATAAATTTTACTGAGATTGACTATCGTATTAAACATAAATACAGTTTGTATAAAAAGCTCTTGAAATATAACATGGATATTGAAAAGATCTACGATATTGTTGCGCTTCGGGTAGTCGTTAACAATGTAGAAGAATGCTATAGAGTTTTGGGACTTGTCCACTCAATCTGGACTCCTCTCCCTGGGAGAATCAAGGATTATATTGCTGTCCCTAAACCAAATGGCTATCGCTCTCTACATACAACCATTTTTACTGGTTCGGGCGGAATAGCAGAAATACAAATAAGAACAAAGGAAATGCACGCTGAGGCAGCCTATGGTGTTGCGGCTCATTTTGCCTACAAGGAAGGTGCTGGTAAAAAAAACAAAGACGACAAGGATAAATATCGATGGGTTGAGGAATTAAAGCATTTAAATTATTTTCCGGCCAATCCAAAAAAGTTTATTGATCATTTAAAAATGGATTTTTTTAACGATCGAATTTTTATCTTTACTCCAAAAGGTGATGTTATAGATCTGCCAGAAGATTCATCCCCTCTTGATTTTGCTTATGCAATACATTCAGATATTGGTGAACATACTTCCGGGGCTAAAATCAATACCAAAATGTCCCCAATTTATTCAAAGTTAAAAAACGGAGATGTGGTTGAAATAATTACCAAAAAAGACGCGCGTCCATCAAGCAAATGGCTTGAATATGCAAAAACAAACCTAGCTAAAAAACACATAAGGTCATATTTAGACAAGAATAGTTTATTGGCAAAACTTAAATCATTTGGTCGTAGCTAGTTTAGATACTGAAATTAGAAATATTATATAGCTCGGCATCATCTTGTTTTATTTCATCTTGAGTTCTGTCGTCGAGCGCTTCTTCTGAATTATCTATTTCAGTTTTTCCTTTATTTTCCTGAGAAATATGGTTTATATGATTCTCAAGCATTTCGATGGGTTTTTTTTCTATTTCAGATTTCTTGATTAAGTCTAAGATTGTACGCAAATCCTCTGTGGAAAAAAAATCAATTTTTATTTGCCCGCCGAGTTCCTTCCTGTCTATGTGGACACGAGTTCCCAATTTTTCCTGAAACTCTTCCTCTAATTCTGTGATTTCCGGGTCAGGCATAAATTCTTTCTTGCGTACACGGTCATAGGCAATTTTTCTAGCAAGTTTTTCTGCCTCCCGTACGGTAATCTTTTTGTATAAAATTTCCTTAAATAAAACTAGTTGCTCTTCTGGGTGGTCAATAAGCATTAAAATAGGGCGGGTATGTCCTTCGGTGATTTTTCCCTCAGACAGAGCATTTAAGATTTCCTCTGGCAAGCTCAAAATACGCAAGGAGTTGGAAACGTATACCCTGCTTTTGCCCATTTTTTTTGCTATCTCGTTATGGGTAAATTTGAACTCATTAACTAACCTTAGGAATGCTCTAGCTCGATCAACCGCATTTAAGTCCTCCCGTTGGAGGTTTTCTATAATAGCAAGTTCAAGCTTCATAATTGCTGTATCGCCAGTGCGGATAATAACAGGAATTTGCGATACCATAGCAAGTTTGGCGGCACGTAATCGCCGTTCTCCGGCTATCAATTCATATTCTGTTACCAGGCCACCACCCTCCTTTTCAACTTCAACTCGAGAAACAATAAGTGGCTGTAGAACCCCATATTGTTTTATTGAATCGGCTAAATCTTGCAACCGCGCCTCGTCAAAATCCCGTCTTGGCTGAAACGGATTTGGTTTAATTTTGTCGGTATTGATCCAAAAAATTGAATTAGAATATACGTTGGACATGACTCTATTTTAACATAAAGAATTTTTTTTGGTAATTGATTTTTAAGCGTTTTTTGTGTAAAATGTGTGAATTGGGTTTTTGCCCGGGTGGCGGAATTGGTAGACGCGATAGACTCAAAATCTATTGTTGGCAACAACATGAGAGTTCGATTCTCTCCCCGGGCACAATAAAATGAAACAAACAAAAATACAACATAGTACTTCCACTGACTTTTTGGTAAAAGGCGGAAAGAAATTGCATGGCACTATTAGAACAAATTTCTCAAAAAACGGGTCAGTGGGACTTTTGTGTGCCTCATTGTTGAACAAAGGTACGACCACCCTGCATGGTATTGCTCGAATTGAAGAAGTTAATAGGGTAATTGAAATATTGAAAAGCATAGGAGTTAAAATTAAATGGGAAGATAAAAATACCGTAAAAATTATTCCGCCAAAGAACTTTAATTTTAAAAATATCAATATTGAATCTGCAATCAGGACTCGTTCTGTAGTTATGTTAATTGGCCCTCTTGTGCATTATTTAAAATCCTTCAGTTTGCCCCATGCGCATGGTTGTACTTTAGGCAAACGCACCATCGCCGCTCATATATACGCTCTAGAGGAGCTGGGGATAAAAATAAAAACTACATTTCAAAATTATGAAATAAACGCTAAAAGTAAAAAACCAGCAGAGATTGTGATGTATGAATCTGGAGATACGGCTTGTGAAAATGTTCTAATGGCTGCCGCCTTAATTCCCGGAGTGACAAAAATAAGTTTTGCGAGCGCTAATTACATGGTGCAGGAAATTTGTTTTTTTCTTGAAAAGTTGGGGGTAAGGATAGAGGGCATCGGCACCGCCACTCTAACAGTGCATGGTATAGAAGAAATAAATAAAAATATTGAATACTGGAATAGCGAGGATCCAATTGAGTCCATGATGTTTATTTCTGCCTGCGTGATAACTGACTCAAAATTGACCATTACTAGATGCCCTATTGATTTTCTTTCTTTAGAACTAGAAAAGCTTAGGAGAATGAATTTGCAATTCAAAATTCTAAGAAAATATTATTCTTACAACAGAAGGACCAAGCTTGTCGACATTAGAATTTTCCCAAGTAAACTTATTGCTTTGTCTGATAAAATTCATTCAAATCCTTATCCTGGTATAAACATAGACAATCTTCCCTTTTTTGTGCCCATTGCTATCCGGGCCAAAGGTCAAACCATGATTCACGATTGGGTTTATGAAAATCGGGCCATCTACTTTACAGAGCTAAATCGTCTTGGGGCGAATATTGTTTTAGCCGATCCACATCGAGTTTACGTTACTGGTGGCACTAAATTAAGGGCTGCTCAAGTGGTCTGCCCGCCTGCACTACGCCCTTCTATGATTATTTTTATTTCCATGTTAGCAGCCGAAGGAACTTCCATATTGCGAAATGTGTATATGATCAATCGTGGCTATGAAGAAATTGCCAAACGCCTAAACTCCATCGGCGCAGATATAAAAATTTTGAAATAATGAATAAAGTAATTGTAATTCTTGGTCAAACGGCTACCGGTAAGAGTGATTTGGCGGTAAAATTGGCCAAAAAACTAAATGGCGAGGTTATTTCTGCAGATTCAAGACAAGTTTATAAAGGTCTAGATATTGGAACGGGTAAAATAACTAAAAAGGAAATGAGGGGTGTCCCCCATCACCTTCTTGATGTAGCGGGTCCCAAACATAGATTTAATGTATCCGAATATCAAAAATTAGCCATCTCAGCGATAGCGGAGATCGTAAAAAGAGACAAAATCCCGATTATTTGCGGGGGTACTGGCTTTTATATTGATGCAATAACCAAGGGCCTAATTTTTCCCGAAGTTCCACCTAATCAAAAACTTCGTAAACAGCTATACTCAAAATCCGCGATAGCATTATTTGAGTATCTTAAAAAAATTGATAAAAGACGCGCTAGTGATATAAAAAGAAAAAATGAGCAAAATAATAAAGTCAGATTGATTAGAGCTATCGAAATTGCTAAAGCACTAGGTAAGATCCCCCACTTGGAAACCGAGCTTCCAAGTTATAAATTCATTAAAATTGGTTTATATCTACCTCCGGAAAAATTAAAAAAGAAAGTGGAAAAAAGAGTTAAAAAAATGTTTCAGGCAGGTTTGTTGAATGAAATAAAAAAATTAAAACGCGCCGGTATATCTGAAAAAAGATTAAAAGAATTTGGTTTCGAGTACCATAAACCAACTCAAGAAAAGGTGATTTCAGAAACTCTTAAATATGCCAAACGACAAATGACTTGGTTCAAACGAGACAAGGAAATAAGGTGGTTTACTGATCCTAAAAAAGCATTTAGTGCGTTGAAAAAGGATTAAAGTCGGTATTTGTATCGTAGTAATCCTCTTGTTCTCTTTTCTTTAAAAATGATACAATTTTATAGGTAGCAGGCGTAAACAATATTTCTACGGCTGTTTTAAAAATGTAATTGGAGATTATTATTGTCAAAAGCAAGGAACCCGGCAGAATACCCCAAAATGCAATCAAAACAAATAGAATACTGTCTATGAATTCGCCAATTACCGTTGATCCTATGGTGCGAGTCCAGAGCCACCTCCCTTTTGTTAGAATTTTCATTTTCGCCAAAACAAATGAATTAGAAAAGGCTCCGCAGAAATAAGCAATTAGGCTCGCAATAACAATTCTTGGCGTTAAACCCAAAATAGCGTCGTAGGCAGCTTGATTGCCCCAATCAGGGGCTGGAGGCAATTTACCCACCACGACAAATACCACAGACATCATCAAGGCCATAAAAAAACCAAGCCAGATCACTCTCCTGGATTTTTTATAACCATAAACTTCTGTTAAAATATCTCCAAAAATATAGGAGAGAGGAAAAAGCAAAGTACCCGCGTCAAAAGTAAACCATCTCAGGTCCACTATTTTCGTTGAAGCGATATTTGATATCAACAATACCGAGACAAAGAATACACTTATCGTTGTCAAATATTTGTAGCCCTTTTGCATGATTATAATTATATCAATTATTGTTTTTTCTTATAAGGTTTGACCAATTTGGATCGTCAGAATATTTTTCAGCACTTTCGTTAATGAGATATTTTGCTCGCAATTCTTCTAGGGTAATATTGTTATCAATGATACCCAGTTTTTGCGCTAACTCATCAGAGTAAGCAGGCATTAGTACTTTATAGCTGAAAGGTATTCTGTCTTTTGTAATTTCATTTACATGAGAGACGATATTTGTTGTGCAAGTATTTGTAAAGGTATTGTAAAATTCTGGTTCTGTTGATAATTTATTGGCACGCGTAAGCATTGAAACGAATAGCTTACGAATATTTTCTTTGCTCGTAATTACGGGATAAAGAAATACCTTGTCTTTGCGATAATTAGACCTTAATTTTATTACATCCTGTTCGTCTGCCACAACATAGACGAGCTCATATTGGCGGAAAAGTCCTTTTAATGCCGAAAATGACTCCCCTATTTCTTTTCTAATTTCAACTGAAATAGCCACATAATCTCCATCCTCAAAACCGAAGGAAAGCAGTGTGTGAGCCGCACCGAAACCGTGACCAGAAAAAGGTTCAACCATAAACCAAACTGATTCTAATTTATTTAAATCAAAAGTTTTATCATAATACCCTACCTCGTAATCACTTGTGGTGTGGTAAGAAATATTTCTTATGTTAGTGATCGAAACTTCATCCTCCTTGAATTCAGTTCTAGCAAGTATTTTTTGATCCTCGGTCCAGTTACGGGAAAGTGACGGGCGTATAAAAATTACCATTACAACATGAATGAGTAGAAGAAAAACAACAATACTTATAATAATTTTAATTGTTTTTTTATACGATAATTTCATTTTCTTCATCGCGGACTAAATGCTTGGATTTCAGAACTTGTTAGTTCTTACTCTCAAATTAAATTAAGTATTAATAATATAGATAGACTATTGAATTATGGAGAAAGTATCGTGGCTTTTTAGAAATGTTCCATTGGCTGAAACAGATATTCTGTAGCTTGAACCCGGTTTTACACTTACTGTTCCTGGTCCAGCATCTCCAAATAGCGCCTTACTGGTATCCCATAAATAACTTCCAGTATTCTTTGTATTTTCAATTCCAAAAGAAGACCAGCAACCAATTTGCTTATGCGAACAATCAATTGAATCATCTTTTAAGTCCAGATTAACAGTATCAACATTCCCAAATAATTCTGGATCCCATTTTATCTTATAAATGCTTCCGGCACTAATTTTTTCTCCACCATTAGGAGAAATAATTTTATTAATAGTTTTGAAATCTTGTTGAGGTGGAGGATAATTATCCGCTACACACGAATATTTTTTGTTGCTTTCATCCTCTGAAATAAACGATAATTTGTAAGTATATCCCCTGGGGCAAGCACATGAGGGAACCGTAGTGTCGTACATATTGTTAACATTACAAGTTAAAACGCCATCAATGGGCTCAGAATAATTATTTTTTGCATAATATACAATGCCACCGACAACCAGGATAATAATAACTGATACCGCAATGCCAACGCGAATAATACCTTTATTTGTTTTCATAAAGTTAGTATATCACAACACAAGTGCAATGCGGTGTATTGAAGAAGTTGTTCACGCAATAATTTATGACTTAACCCCTGATTGCCTTTTCTCTTCTTCTTGCAAAGCTTCTTCGTGAATTTTGTTTAAAACAGGATTATTTTCTCCGCCTAGAATTTCCTCAATTTTTTTATTTAAAGATTCAATTATTTCAGTGTTAGAGGGTATTTCATAATAACCACTATCATGTCTTCCTTCCAAAATTTTAGCTATCTTCTTTTCTTCCTCAATTATTTTATCCAGTTTTGCTTTGGCTGAAAGTATTTCAGCTCGGGTTTCTTGTGTTTTGTCCCAACGTTTTTTGTGTTCGTCATAATGCTCAAGGTTCAATTTTTCCTTCTCTTCCTTCTCAATATTCATCTTACTAAATTGGTGTCTTGCAATTACAATTTCATGCAGTTCTTGTTCTTCTAATTTATATTTTGTTATTAAATCTTCAAGGCTTTTTATTGCGGCCCCCTTAATTTCTGGTAGCTGCTTTCTTCTATCTTCTGCTCCCTCAATAGATTTATTGAGATGAATTTGTTCTTCTCTGGCGGAAAATGTTTGTTCAACCTTGTCCTGTATGTCTTTCTTCTCTTCAGCCTGTTTGGCTTTTTTTAATAAATCTTCTATGCTCATATAATTTTATTATATTAAATTTAGTAATAGTAATATTGTATAACACTTTATTAAAACAATAAAGTTCACAACATTCACAAAGTTCACGAGCGGGCGATGAGGGAATCGAACCCCCGCCAAAGGTTTTGGAGACCTTCGTTCTACCACTAAACTAATCGCCCTAAACTAAAAAACGACCTAAGGCCGTATTTAGTATAACAAAATTCCGTAAAAAATCTATTTTTTTACTTCCTTGTGTTTGGTCTGCTTTTTGCACCACTTGCAGTATTTCTTGAGCTCGATTTTTTTAGTAACGAGTTTCTTGTTTTTACTAGACCAGTAATTAATCCTTTTACAGGTTCCGCAGCCAAGTTTTATAAGTCTATCTTGTGACATAGCTATAGATTAGTATAAAAAGATCTTAAAAGCAACCCCTCAATACTTCCAGAAAGATCTAAACAACAATTCTCGGGAGCAAGGAGCTAATTCGAGTAACCATCTCATAATTTACTGTGTTTATTCTTTTTGCCATCTCTTCGACGCTCATAGTTTCCTTTCCTTGCTTGCCTAAAATTATGACCTCGTCTTCAGCTTTAACATTTTTTAAATGATTTACATCTACAACAATCATATTCATCATCACCCTGCCAAGCACCTTGCATTTTGTGCGATCAATCAGAACACAACCGTTGTTAGAAAAACCTCGATCAAAACCATCAGCATAACCTTGTGGGATGATTGCAATTTTAGTTATTTTTTTTGTTTTATAGGTTAAACCGTAGCCTATGGTTCTGTTTTTTGGTAAAACTTTCACTTGCGCAACCTTGGTTTTCCAGGTTAGTACTGGTTTTAAATCTAATCCAGATTTTTTGTAAAGCTTTTTTAAATATTCTGACGGCCATAAACCATAAGCACCTATACCAAGGCGAATTAATGAATTAATGCCTTTTTCTTTTTCATAAGCCAGAAGACCTGAGGTCGCAGAAATATGAGTTACTAAATTCCTGAAACCAAATTTTTCAGCCAATTTTATTGCACGAGTATATTCCTCTATTTGTTTTTGAGCATGAGAAAAATCTGGAGTATCTTCAATGTTGGCAAAATGAGCATACATACCAGTAAGCTTAATATTTTTGCATTTCTTTATTTCCTTAAAAATCTTCGGTAAATCCTCCAGCAGATAACCTTCCCTCCCTAAATATGCGTCAATGGGTAGGTGAATTTCTTGTTTTAGTTTTAGTTTTTTAGCAAATTTATTAATTTCCTTTAATTGTTCAAGGCTGAAAGCAGACAAAATACATTTGAGCTTCATGGCGTGCCCTAGCTCATTTTTTTGAACATACCCCAAAACAAAAGTTTTTCTCTCGCTAGTTTTTCTTAGTAATTCCAATTCGGAAATACTATTCACTTGAAAATAGTCCACCCGTGAATCAAGGATTCCTACAACTTCATTCTGTCCGTGTCCGTAAGCATTTCCCTTTACAACCACAGAAAACTTTGTGCCCTTCTTGGCCAAATTTTTAAATTGTTTTATGTTGTGAATTAAATTTTTTTTTGATAATTCAACATGGGCCAAGGGTGAATTTTTTTTCATAAAATTTTATTTTACTGAAGTTCTTAATTTTTTTTCCTTCTCGAAACGTTCCAGGGCCAGCTCTATTAATCTGTCTAGGAGCTTAGTAACAGGAATTCCGCTAGCTTCCATTAATTTTGGATACATACTAATATCCGTAAATCCGGGAATTGTATTTATCTCGTTTACCACAATATTGCCATTCCTTTTTAGAAAAAAATCTACTCGGCTCATTCCTTCGCAATTAAGCACATTAAATGTTTTGATTGCCAGTTCTTGTATATTTCTAGCGGCCCTTTTGCTGATTTTTGCAGGGATTACTGTTACAGACCCCTTGTCAATATATTTAGCGTCGTATGAATAAAAATCTTGGTTAGCAACAATCTCTCCAGGCACTGATGCCATTGCGTGTTCGTTGCCAAGCACTGCGCACTCTATTTCGCGTCCAGGAATAAATTCCTCAACTATAATTTTAGTGTCATATTTAAAGGCTTCAGCAACTCCTTTTTTAAATTCGTTTTCATTTCGCACTTTATTTATACCAACGGAAGAACCCATATTTGCTGGTTTTATAAACATTGGTAGGCCAAGATCATTTCTTGTTTTTTTAAAATTTAATTTCTCATTTTTTCTAATGGCAATAAATTTACCAATCGGGATTTTTGCATCTCTTAAAATTCTTTTTGTTATTTCCTTGTCCATCCCAACCGCTGAACCCAACACGCTTGGACCTACAAATGGAATCTCAGAAAGTTTCAAAAATCCCTGCATGCTTCCGTCCTCGCCGAATGGCCCATGCAGTACTGGAAAAATTACATCGACTTTTTTTACAACAGAGAAATCAAATTTACCATTTTTGCTTATTTTAATAGGAAATATTTGATATTTATTTTTATCTAATGCTTTAATAACATTCCACGCTGAACTAACAGAGACTTCATGCTCTGCAGATTTTCCACCAAACAGCACCCCGATTCTTAGTCTCCTCATTTTAGAACATTTTTATTACATCGTGATAAGTAATAACAATTAATAGAAGAATCAGCAAATAGAATCCAATCGCATTCATTGTGTTAGCAATTTTCGGGTTCATGCGCGAACCTTTAATTTTTTCAATCAAGAGAAACAAAAGCCGTCCACCGTCCAACGCTGGAAACGGCAATAAGTTAATTATTGCTAAATTTATTGATATTAGGGCCGTAAATGACATCAGGTACACAAAGCCAAATCTATAGGCATCTCCTACTATTCCGGCTATACCAACTGGGCCAGCAATGGAATCGAAGCTTCCTTTGCCCTGTATCCCCTCTTTTACGAGCGTAAAAAGCCCTACAACGGTTCCAATAGTCATTTGCAGGGTTAGGCGCATTCCTTCCCAAAGGGCAGTAAAAAATGGCAATTTGGCTGTTCCAATTTGGTCCATGGAAATACCAATTTTGAACTTATTATCTGTAGGGTCCATAATTGGAGAAATTTCGGCTGAATATATTTCTGTGCTTTTTCCTCGGGTATACTCAAGATTAATTTCTTCCCCGTCGCTTTCTGTCACAAAGGAAATAATTGTTTCTGGGGTAATTTCTTCTGCAACAATCTCTCCTTTTCTTATACTGATAATTTTATCGCCAATTTTTAGCCCAGCTGTTTCAGCCGGTGATTCTGTTTTCACTGAAGTAATTACTAAATTTATATTTGACAGTTCTTGTCCAGCAATTTCGCTTCCAACGGAAGTTGGAAGTCCCGACATAAAACCAAAAGAAAACAACAACCACGCCAACAGAAGGTTGGCAAAAATTCCAGCAACTAGCACTAGAGATTGTTGCCATCTTGGTTTATTTGCCAGACTTCTTTTTGCTAAGGCCGTTTTTTCAGGAGTTTTATCTTTATCCAGAAAACCAACTTCTAGTGTATCTGCTTCGTCAAGATTTTCGCCAAAGATTTTTACAAATCCCCCCAGGGGCAATAAATTAATCGTATATTCTGTTTCGCCGAATTTTTTTCCAAACAGTTTAGGGGGAAAACCAAAACCAAATTCGTCAACCCGAATTCCAAAACTTTTTGCGGTAAAAAAATGCCCACATTCATGAACAAGTACAAGCACCAATAGAACGACAATAAAAATTATAATGCTCATTTATTTTTTAACCCATTACTTCCTTTTCCTTCTTTTCAAAAATTTTTTCTAGGTTTGTGTTAGCCTCATTGGTAATTTTTTGTAACTCTTCCTTAGCTCGAAATCTTTCATCTTCGGTCATCTTTCCTTCTTTTTCCATTTTTTCTATATCCCCTTGGATTGTCTCTCTTTCTCTGCGCACAGCTATTCTTTGTTCCTCTAATTTTTCCTTTAAAACTTTTACTAAAGCTTGCCTTGTTTCTGTGGTTTGCTGAGGAAAAATAACCCTTATCCCCGTATCGTCAACCGCGACAGATAGGCCTAAATTCGAGGCAACTATCGCTTTTTCAATTCCTTTAATTTGAGTTTTATCCCAAGGTGCAATCCGTAAAGTCTTTGGATCCTCAATGGATACAGATGCCACATTTTTGATTGGCACACGCGAACCATATGATTCAACTAAAATACCATCTAAAACCATAGGCGAAGCACGCCCGATGTTAAGCTGACTATATTCCTTACCCAAAAAATCCTCTATTTTTTTAAGTTCTGTTTTAAAGTTTGAAAAATTGTATTGCATACTCTTATTTTAGCATAAAAAATTATTTTAATAAATTTGGCACTACCATAGCTACTGATTCCAGTAAACTTTTTGTTGAAGACCCTGGCATGCGGAGGAATTCTCGAACCTTGAAAAAATGCTCAAATACTTTCGTGTCAAAGATATTCTTTGGCGTTATGTTTCTGTGCAAAGTTGACTCAAGTGAATTTAAAAATCTTAAAGCACTGGCTCGAGCCGAATCAGTCATAATAATTTCACCTTCTTCTTCATCAACTTTTTCCTCTTCGATCAATAATTCTTTTATAAAATTAATTCTGTCTCTTAAGGGCATGGCAATGAATTTTTTTGCCTCTATGTTTTTGTCACTTATTTTATTCTCCGGTTTGATTAAATAAAATCTAGAAATAACGGTTTTTAAAAGCATGTTAATATCTGGAACAATTAAAAAAAAGTGGCTATTTTCTGTTGGTTCTTCAAACATTTTTAATAAGACATTTTGCGCATCCAAAGATATGGTGTTGGCAAAGATTGTGAATATTTTTTTCGACGAAGAAAAGCTTTTATCAAAAGACATGGCGCGTAATTCAAGAGCTTCATTAATCTTGAAGTTATCTATAGAAATACTGACAAAGTCAGGGTTGCCAGATGTTTTAATATTTATACTCTCACAAAATTTAAAAATTTCTGGAACGATTATGTCCCGAGCTCCTTCAATCAAATAGGCATGGTGGAGATTTTTTTTATCTAAATGTTCAAAAATGGCCATTACCTTTTACTTAAAACTGTTTTTTTATAAACATCTAAATGCTCTAGAGCAATACCGGTGCCCTTAACAACGCAAAATAAAGCATCATCTGCCAATACAGCCTTAACGCCTGTTTTTCTATAAACCAAATCAGGAAAATTGCGTAATTGCGAAGATCCGCCGGTCATAATAATACCGTGATCGATAATATCTGACGCAAGTTCTGGGGGGGTCTCTTGCAAAACATCCTTTATTGCTTTTATAACTTGTTTTAATTCGGAATCAATTGCTTTTACAATTTCATTGGTTCCTATTTGAGCAGACCTAGGCAAGCCTTGAATATAGTCTCTTCCCTTAATAGTTACACGTAGTTCTTCCTCCAAGGGCACTGCCGCGCCAATTTTAATTTTTACCTCCTCTGCCGTCCTGTCTCCAATCGCTAGATTGAAGGTTTTTTTAATGTAATCCGCAATAGCTGCATCAATTTTATTTCCGGCAAATTTTACTGAGGTAGAAGCAACAATCCCCCCTAAGGAAATAACGGCTACATCTGTCGTTCCCCCCCCAATATCTACAACCATATAACCTTTTGATTCGTGAATCGGAATTCCTGCGCCTATTGCTGCTAAGATTGGTTCCTTCACAACGTATGCACTTTTTGCTCCAGCTCGCACAGCTGCTTCCACAACCGCCCGTCTTTCGGTGGAGGTAACCCCTGCTGGCACAGAAACCATCACATCCGGTTTAAATAAATTAAATTTTCCCATTGCCTTGCCTATAAAATAACGGAGCATAGCTTCTGTTACTCTATAGTCTGCAATGACCCCATCTTTCATTGGACAATAGGTAATAATAGTGTCGGGCGTTTTACCTATCATTCCCTTCGCTTCAAGACCAATTGCTAAAATTTTATTATCTTGCTCAGAAACTGCTACCACAGAAGGTTCATTTAAAACTATCCCCTTTCCGGGCATATACACTAATGTATTAGCTGTACCCAAATCTATTCCTAGTTTGCGTGAAAAAATTCCCATAGGGGTAATATAACATAATTCCATGCTAGAATGAAAGCATGAAAATAATATCGGTAATTCCGCTCCAAAAGGGTATTTTGAAGGGTGATTTGACCTACTTTACCAATTTGAACGTATCTGTCGGCGATATTGTTGTTGTACCCTTAAGGAGTAAAAAAGTTCTAGCCCTGGCAACCTCCATAGAGGAACTTAGGGAGGCAAAAAGCAATGTAAGAGGAATGAAATTTAACCTAAAAAAAATATTAGAAAACAAGGGAAAATCTGTTTTTTCAAGTGAATTTTTATACTCCATTTTTGATACCAGTAAATATTTTGCACAGAATATAAACAATACTTTGGTATCATTAATACCAAACACATTTTTAGAGGAGTACGAAAAAATAATAAAAATAAAGAACAAATCAGTCATAAAAAAAGGTAACATAGAAAATACAAAAAAAATAAAAGCAGAAAAATTATTATTCCAGTACAGAACCGAAGATCGTATTTCTGTCTACAGAACCCTGATTCGCGAATCTTTTGCCAGAAACAAATCAATCGTCATGGTTTTGCCAACCCAATTTGATATAGAAAAATTTGAGAAGCAATTATCACGAGGCATCGAGCAATTTACTTTTGTTGTGCATAGCGGAAATACTGCAAAGAAAAACTTATTGACTTATGAAAAAATAATTAGTTCCGATCACCCGGTTTTTATCTTATGTACTCCGCCGTTTCTTGCAATCCCAAGAAAGGACATTAATACAATAATTTTGGAACGGGAAAACTCAAATGCGTATAGAACTATATCCAGGCCACATCTTGATCTGAGAATTTTTGTGGAAATTTATGCTTCAAGAATAAACGCTCGACTTATTATTGCTGATGATATTCTTCGCTACGAAACAATTGAACGGAAAAATACAGACGATCTGGCCCCCTTACACCCCTTATCTTTTAGGACTGATTTTACAGGCGAAATTGAGGTATTCGGAAGACAAAAAAGAAATGACAAAAAATTCAGTATTTTTAGCAACGAAAGTATAAAGGAAATTAAATTTGCCCTAGAAAACAAGAGGAATGTTTTTATTTTTTCACTAAGAAAAGGACTTGCGACCATGACCGTATGCAAAGACTGTCACGAAACAGTAAATTGTGAAGCGTGCGGAGCACCACTGGTTTTATATTTATCTCATAAGGGTAAAAAGAGAATGTTTGTCTGCAATAGGTGTGAGAAGGAAATTGGCGGTGATATCGCTTGTGCTTCTTGTGGGAGCTGGAATTTAATACCGCTTGGAATTGGTACTGATAGTGTGCAAGAAGAGATAAAAAAGCTCTTTCCAAAAAATAATATTTTTAAGTTAGATAAAGAGTCTGCCAAATCAACCTCTGGAGCAAAAAAAATAATAAGTGAATTTGAGAAGGCGAAGGGAGCAATCCTTGTTGGTACTGAAATGACTTTCTTTTATCTCAAAGAAAAAGTTTCACTTTCAGTCATTGCCTCCTTTGATTCGCTCTGGAGCATTCCAAATTTTAAGATGGGAGAAAAAATTGTAAGAATTTTGTTTTCAGTGATCGAAAACACCAAGGAGAAAATTATTATCCAGACGAAAAACAAAGAAGATTCAGCTATTCTCGCAATTAAATCCGGCAATTTACTTTCCTTTGTGCGAGAAGAATTAGACAATAGGCGTGAATTAAATTACCCTCCCTTTAGACGTTTTATAAAAATAACTCACCTGGGAACGAAAGATCAAACCATTAAAGCAAGAGAAGAGTTAAAAGAAATTTTTCAAGAATATTCTCCAGAAATATATAGCGGTTTTATAACTAAATTAAAAAATAAATATGTCACAAACGCTTTAATAAAAATTGATACGCGTAAGTGGTCCTTGCCGGAGCTTAAGGAAGACGCTTCAATCGATGAAAATTTGCTCAAAAAATTAACCGCCCTCCCAACGTCTTTTGATGTTTTGATAGATCCAGAAGATTTGTTGTAATTTTTTACGAAACAATAACTGTAAATTCCCCTCTTTGTTTGTCTTTGTTGGCACTGAAATACTCTAAAACCTTTTCTGGAGTTCCAGTTTTGAACTCTTCGTAAATTTTTGTAAGCTCGCGAGCGATACAAACATTTTTGTCTGGACAAAACTTAGCGAGTGATTCTAGAGTTTTTAGAATTCTATGCGGTGACTCGTAAAAAACCATTGTGCGTTTTGATTCTGCAATTTCTTTAAATAAAGTTTCCCTACCTTTCTTGTGTGGTAAAAAACCAAGAAATGTGAATTCGTGTGTGGGTAAGCCGGAACCAGATAATGCGGTTATCAATGCCGTTGCTCCAGGAATCGGAATCACATTTACGCCATTGTTAAAATGCTCTTTAATTTTTGACACAAGCAAGGCTCCTGGATCAGAAATCCCGGGTGTTCCAGCATCAGAGACCAGAGCAAGATTCTTCCCTTCTTCTAATAATTCAAAAATTTTATCGGTTTTTGCAAGCTTGCTTTGAGCGTGATAGCTCATCGTTGGTTTACTAATATTATATTTATCTAAAATCTTTTTTGTTTCCCTGGTATCCTCACACAAAATCAAATCAACACTTTTCAGTGTTTCAATTGCTCGGAGTGTGATATCTCCCATATTCCCAATCGGCGTCGCTACTATGTAAAATTTAGACATAAATTTATTTTCTTTGATATTTTCCCATTAATTCTGCTTCTGCTAAAATATGTCCCTGCATAGCGTTGACCAATTCCGCAGAGCCTGATGAGGTGGGAAGGTCGAACATTGTGTCTAGGGCATATAGTTTTAAAAAATATCGATGCGAATTTTGGGGCGGGCACGGTCCGTCATATTCATTCTTGGGCCAGCTGTTTTGCCCTTGCACTGCACCAGAGGGAACACTATTTTCTGCAATGTTGGTGGTATTTGGAGAAATGTTCCACATAACCCAGTGATCCCAGGTAACCCCGCGAGTGGCATCTGGATCATCCATAATAAGTGCTAAGCTTTTGGCGTCCCCTGGAACATTAGTAATAAGAAATGGCGGATTAATATTTTCTCCATCACAAGTATATTTGCTCGGAATTAAACCGCCATTTTCAAATGCACCACTTATTATATTCATACTAATATATTAACACAAATAAAAAAGACCCCGAGCGGTGTAAACACGTCTCGGGGTCACTATTTGGGACTAGCCCTGGCCATATTGGCCATAACTCACCTCCTTGCCCGCCTGGGCGGTTTGATTGGGTGATGGCGTGTCCTCTGTTGGCCGTCGGGACCGCCGTTTTTGGGGCTAAGAACGACTAGGAGGAGTATAGCATACTCTATAATTCTTGTCAAGTGCTATTTCCTGTATTTACGGTTGCGCCACTTATCGGCGATTTTAACACGATTGAGCGAACGCTCAAGTTCTGCTTCAAAATGTTCAAAGTCAACGTGTTCTTTGTTCTCCATCAACTTCTTCAGCTCTTCTGCTCGCGCTTTCGCTTGCTCGATCTTCTCGTCGTGGAGCTCTGACACGTACTCTGCAAAATCAGCCAGTACCGCAACTTCGGTCTCTCCTTTTTCATTTTTTTTGACTTCAACAAAACCGCCCACCACCGCCATGGGCACCTGCTCCCCTTTTGCAAGAGCGACTACGTCTCCTGACGTTAACCCAGCCACTAATGGGATGTGATTCGGAAGAATAGTAATTTCGCCCAAAGTCGTGGGTAAACTTACTTGATCAACCATTTCCTCTAAAACCAGTCTTTCGGGTGTTACTATTTTTAATTTTAATTGCTTGGTGCTCATCTCTATATTGCTCCTTTCATGTAAAAATCATTTTCAGATTTGCTGTCATGCTTGCCTTCTAATATTTCTTTAAATGATCTGATGGTTTCTTTTAAAGGAACATATTGTCCTTTTGTGCCGGTAAATTGTTCGGCCACGAAACATGGCTGAGAAAGAAACTTTTGTATTTTTCGGGCCCGAGCGACAAGTTCTTTGTCAGCTTCTGAAAGCTCTTCCATTCCTAGAATCGCAATAATGTCCTGTAGGTCTTTGTAACGTTGCAACACACGTTGAACTTCACGAGCTACTTCATAGTGCTCGTTACCAACAATATTTGGGTCAAGAATAGTTGAAGAAGAATCAAGCGGGTCCACTGCTGGGTAAATCCCAATTTCTGTAAGTGAACGGTTAAGTACCACAGTAGAGTCTAAGTGTGCAAAGGTTGTTGCCGGAGCTGGGTCGGTCAAGTCATCAGCTGGCACATACACAGCTTGTACAGAAGTCACAGAACCTTTGTCAGTAGAGGTAATACGTTCTTGCAATATTCCCATTTCCGTAGAAAGCGTCGGTTGGTAACCTACAGCAGAAGGAATACGTCCGAGCAAAGCTGATACTTCGGAACCAGCTTGAGTAAAACGGAAAATGTTATCAATAAAAAGAAGCACGTCCTTGCCTTCAGCGTCACGAAAATGTTCTGCCATTGTGAGAGCAGATAATCCGACACGCAAACGGGCACCAGGCGGTTCATTCATTTGTCCGAAAACCATGGCAACCTTAGGGAGCACACCGGATTCCTTCATTTCATGAAATAAATCATTACCTTCACGAGTACGTTCGCCAACACCAGCAAAGACCGAGTATCCTCCATGATTTGATGCAATGTTGTGAATTAATTCTTGAATGACGACAGTTTTTCCCACACCAGCACCACCGAAAAGTCCTACCTTCCCGCCTTTGAGTACTGGACAAATAAGATCAATAACCTTAATGCCGGTTTCCAGAATTTCAACTTTAGTTGCTTGGGTAACATATTCAGGTGCCTTGCGATGAATAGGCAATTTTTTATCAGTAACAATTAGTTTTCCATTATCAATTGTTTCGCCTAATACATTAAAAATTCTTCCAAGGGTATTAGCTCCAACAGGCACAGAAATAGGCGCTCCAGTATTTGAGACTTCCATTCCGCGGGATAAACCATCCGTAGTATCCATAGCCACAGCTCGGACAATACCACCACCCAGATGCTGTTCTACTTCTAATACCAAATTTTTATCGCCATTTTTTACTTCCAAGGCTGAAAAAATTTCTGGTAAATTTTCCCCGAAATCTATGTCGACCACTGCTCCTATAACTCTTTTTATTCTGCCTGTTGTTTTCATTTTATTTTAATAATTTAATAATAATATTTTATTAATTCACACTAGCCATACCTGCGCTAATCTCTGAAATTTCTCTTGTAATATTTGCTTGTCTTGCTTTGTTAAACATTAAGGTCAAATCATCAATCATTTCGCCCGAGGCCTCGCTAGCGTTCTTCATTGCAATCATCCTAGCAGACTGCTCAGAAGCATTTGATTCTAAAATCATTTGATAGATTTGCATTTGGGTTATTTTTTCAGCTAAAGATGAAATAAGTATGTTGAAATCTCCCTCAAATAAATAATTAATTTTTTCTTTTCCTTTATTTACCAATATGTTCTCATCTGTCTCAAGAGAATTAATTAAATCCTTCAAATCTCCCTTCGAAACAGGAAGTAATTGTTTCAGGTTCGCTCTTTGTACTAAAGGAGAAACAAAGTCAGTGTAAGCCACCAGAACCCTATCATAACGGGAAGATAGGTATTCCTCCGAAAGTATTTTTGCGATTGGAATAATTTCAAAAAGACTGGCGTCATCACTAACCTCGGAAAAAGTTGCAATAATTTTTTTATTTAAACGTCTCATGGCAAGATCACCCTTTTTACCAATTGTAACAATGTCTATGTTTATGTTTTCATTTTCTTTTTTCAAAAATGAAAATGCCTTCTTGATTATTTGCGCATTGTAAGCGCCACAAAGACCACGATTCGAACTAACAAGAACCAATAATATGTTTTTTATTTCTCTTTGTTCAAAATATGGGTGAACTGTATTTTCTATATTCTCTGCAATCGAAGATAAAATATCCCAGGAATATTCAGCATATAAGCGTGAGGCCAACGTGCTGTTTACTGCCTTCTTCATTTTTGAAGCAGCTACCAACTCCATCGCCTTGGTGATTTTTTTAGTATTCTTTATGCTTTTTATTCTTCTTTTTATTTCTTTTGTACCCGCCATATGTTTATTTACTCAGAGATTTTTTGAAATCATCAATCACCTTTTTTAATTCTTCTTCGCCTTTTTCGTCCCAAATCTTTTTCTCAGTGATTTGTTTGTAAAAAGTTTTTGCGTTACGTTCGCTGTGTTCAATAAGTCCTTGCTCGAATTCTTTAATTTTATCGATCGCAATATCATCCATGTAACCCTTGGTCAATGCATAAAGGACGACAACTTGATGTTCAATCTTCATTGGTGAATATTGTAATTGTTTTAAGACCTCCACGGCTCTTTTGCCGCGTTCTAGTTGACGCTTAGTGGCATCGTCGAGATCGGAGCCGAACTGTGCAAACGCTTCAAGTTCTCGGAACTGCGCTAGATCAAGCTTGAGTGTTCCTGCCACTTTCTTCATTGCTTTGATTTGAGCACTAGAGCCAACACGAGAAACCGAAAGACCAACATTTACTGCCGGGCGAACACCTTTGTAAAAAAGGTCTGTTTCCAAAAATATTTGTCCATCCGTAATGGAAATAACATTCGTGGGAATATAAGCAGATACATCTCCTGCTTGTGTTTCAATAATTGGCAACGCTGTGATAGATCCTCCACCATATTCTTTATTTTTTCTACAAGCACGTTCAAGTAAGCGAGAATGTAAATAAAAAACGTCACCTGGAAATGCTTCACGGCCTGGTGGACGACGAAGGAGAAGCGAAATTTCGCGATATGCGACAGCGTGTTTTGATAAATCATCATAAATTATTAATACATCTTTCCCTTGATCCATAAAATATTCCGCTATTGAAACTCCAGCATAGGGTGCAATGTACGACATCGGGGCTGGTTCGGATGCGCCAGCTGAAACAATAACTGTGTATTTCATCGCGCCACCCTCTTCAAGACGTGCTTCAATTTTCCTTAACTTTGAATCTTTTTGTCCGATTGATACATAAACGCAAATCAAATTCTGTCCTTTTTGGTTTAAAATTGTGTCGATAGCAATAGCAGTCTTCCCCGTCTGACGATCCCCAATAATAAGTTCGCGCTGTCCACGACCAATGGGAATAATACTATCAATAACTTTTATTCCGGTAGCAACCGGTTCAGAAACAGAAAGACGAGTAATAACCCCAGAAGCCACTCTTTCGATCGGATAAGTCGTTGTTGACTTCAATGGTCCTTTGCCGTCAACAGGAATACCAATAGCATTAACTACGCGCCCCAAGATGGAATCAGAAACTCCAATTTCCAGAATTCTTCCTGTAGCCTTGACTTCATCCCCTTCTTTAATTTTAGAAAAATCACCTAAAACAATCACACCAATCGCATCTTCTTCAAGGTTGAGCGCGACACCTGTTTCACCATTAGAAAAAGTCACCATTTCGGAAGATTTAATATCCGAGAGGCCAGAAACCTTTGCAATACCATCGAAAACCTCCAGAACTTTACCAACTTTTTCAACCCTTGCTTCTGCTGTGAAATTTTCTATTTCCCTTTTTAAATTTTCTATGATGTGATTTGTACTCATACGCTCTTTTTTAAATATTCTTGTAATTTATTAATTTTATTCTTCATTGTTAAGTCTATTATTTCGTCATTTACTTCGATTTTATATCCGCCTAGCAGTTTTTCATCTATATTTAAAATTAATTCTATTTCCTTTGCTTTGTATCGTACGGCAAGCAAATGTTTGAGCTCGTGTTTTGTTTTCTCATCAAGATTGCTCCCGCTCGAGACCTTAGCCACCACCCTTTCTTCTTTTCTGTTTATTATTTTTTCTAAATGTTTAAATATGTCAGGAGTTTTGTTTAATAATCTTTTTTTTACTAAAAATTTAACTATTTTTGGAAAAATTAAAGATTGTTCCCTTAAATCCTTACCCATAAGCTCTGAATAAATGGCCTCCGCTATGTTGTTGTTTGAAATTACGGTCATTTTTTACAAACTATTTAGATCTTGTTTACTTTTAATTAATTTTTCTGTTGCTTGCATGGCAAGATTGATTATTTCGTTTTTTGCCTCTCCTACCATTTTTATTTTTTCTGCCTCAAGCATTTTTTTACCACTTTCTATTGTAGCGGCAGCTTCTTTTTTTGCATCTTCTAGCATCGCAACTTTTTTTGCTTCAGCTTCTTTTTTGCCGTCTTGAAAGATCTTGTTTGCCTCAACCTTAGCCCTGGCAAGTATTTCTTCATATTCTGCCCGTGTTTTTTCTATAAGTACCTCGTTTTCCTTGGCATCTTCAATACCCTTTGCTATTTTTTCGCTACGTTCGGCCATTAATTTCGAAAGTGGCTTTAGGGCGAAAACATACAATACCAAAAAGACAATTCCAAAATTAATTGCTTGGGCAATCATAATCTTCCAGTCTATGTGAAATGTTGAAATAATTGATTCCATGGTTGATTTTCAAGAGCGAGGCGATTATATAAATCTCCACCCTGTTAAATAAATTTTGCTTTGCAAAATTTGCCCAAAGGCATTTAACAGGGTAAGAAAAATTATATTCACTTCATTCATTAATTTTCTCTTAAATCGAAAATGCAATAACTAATGCATAAATTGCGATAGCTTCTGCAAAGGCACAAGCAAGAAGCATCGGAACAAGGATTTTACCTGCTGCTTCAGGATTACGTCCGATTGATTCCATCGCTTTCGAGCCAATCATACCAACAGCTAACGCTGGACCAATTGATCCAACTGCCATTACTATTGCTTTTGAGAGTGTTGTTAAATCAAACTCCATATATTTTCCCAAATGGGTAATTAACTAATAATAATTTTGACCTTTAATTAATAATTTTATGCCATTTCATTTATTGCTTCTTTAATTAAAATTTTTTCATCGTCGTTTTCTTTTTTTAAGTGGGTTGATTCATATTCCTCGTGTTCTGCATGATCAGTTGAAGCAATTGTGAAGTAAACTACGAGCAAAATTGAAAAAATGAGTGCTTGTATAACTCCTACCAATAGTTCAAGAAAAAGAAATGGTATTGGAACGATATAGGCCACTAAGGCTGCCATGGAAACTAACAGAACCTCCCCAGCAAAAACGTTTCCAAAAAGACGAAAAGAGAGGGAGGCTATTTTTGCAAATTCTCCGACAATTTCTATCAAACCGACAAAGAACGTAATTGGAGCAACAATTATTATTGTTGGCTCGTGGCGAATCTTGGTGAAAATCTCCCCGAGCACCTTGAGATTAACATATTTATTAAAAGTTTTCCATATACCGATAGAAAAAACACCAAAAAGATTCGCGCCCAAAACTGCCATCACCGCCAGTGCCACTGTTGTGTTTATATCCGCAGTTCCTCCACGAAGAAACGGAACAAATAAAAGTCCATGTTCTCCTTCTTCAATTATTCCAAAAGCCCCAAGAGGAAGTATGCCCAACCAATTGTTTATCAAAATAAAAAAGAAAACCGAGATTGCAACTGGAAAGATTTTTTGAGAAATAGCCCTGTTTCCTGTCACCTGATCGCACAAACCAAGGGCTCCGTCTATCGCTATTTCAAAAATATTTTGTAATTTACCAGGAACAGTTTTAAGTTTTAGGCGAATAAATAAGGATAAAACTAATATAATGCCAACCACTGCCCAGCTAGTAAGCAAAGCATTGGTAATTGTAAAATTTTCAAAATGAACGAGCGGTTCAGCAAATAGAGTAATTTCTTGAGAAATATGTTCTTCCCCTCCGGGCACGGATGCCTCCGAGGATGTTTCCGATATTGATTCTGTGTGATTTTCAGCTGTCGTCATTTTATTATTATTTTTGTTCTGACTCTTTTTCTATCTCTTTTAGCTTTTTTAGGTAATTTTTCATTACTCGGTAGATACCAAAACAAGTTGCGACAAAGCCAAGCCCCGCAAAAACAAGAAATATTTTTGGTCTCGTACCAAAGTGATTATCTAGCATTTTGCCAAAAATTAGAGCCAATATTATAGGTACGATAATCCAGGTCGAAACCTCGCTCATTATCTGTATTCCAGGCTTCCACCAAGGACCACTGTTTGGGTTTTGGTTATTGTCACTCATGAAAACAAAGCCGTAAAACGGCTTTGTTTAATTATAGAATAAAGTTATTCTTGATGCAAATGTGGAAAAATGTCTTATTTTTCGGTCAGAATATGAGAACCATCCCAATCTTTAGCTGGTGGATTTTTTTTGAATTCCTGAATTCGCTCTAGATACATCTCAACCAACCCATCCTCCCTTTTTATTTTTTCAAATAATTCTATAGTCTGTTCCCAGTTTTGTGCCCGATAAAATTTAATGGCTTCGGAAAATTTGTCTATCATCTTTTTTTCCTCTTCTTCTACTTCTTTTGACAAACCGATTAATTCAAAAATTTCCACGCCAATTTTTTTCCCTTTTACTACTACCTTGTCCAAATATCTAAAAACAAAACTATCACCAGCTGCTTCCTTGGTGAACTGGCTAACAATTATTTTTACCTTATATTTTTTGGTCAGACTTTCAAGGCGTGAGGATAGATTAACTGCATCACCCATTACCGTGTAATCAAATCTTTTATCTGAACCAATATTTCCAACGATTACTTCCCCGCTGTTGATACCAATACCTATGTCCGGAACAAAACCATATTCCTCGTTCCATCTTGAAATATTTTGATTTAATTTTTTAACCATGGATATGGCAGTACGACAAACATTTTCCGCATGAAGATCTTGGCGAATTGGAGCACCCCAAAAAGCCATAATGGCATCACCGATATACTTATCCACCACCCCCCCCGCTTCCATAATTAAATCAGACATTAGAGACAAATAATCATTTAAAAAGGAAACTAAATCATGGGCGGACAATTTTTCGGAAATTGAGGTGAAACCGCGAATATCCGAAAACAAGATAGAAAGTTCCCGATTTTCTCCTCCTAGTTTTAATTTTTTGGGATCAATTAAAATTTCTTCAATAATTTCCGGCGAAACATAACGGGAAAATGCTTTTTTTATCTTTCTTTTTTCTCGCACATCAGTAAGATTTCTAAAAATAACAACTGTTAAATATGTCAGCATTATAGAAACTATCGAATAAAGTATGTCTAATATATATCCCTGTTCAAATAGAACTAACGCCGACAGAAGATACAAAAGGAATAAAACAAAAACAAAAATCGTTCCTTTTATTAAATTGAGCCTAAACATAAACAAGCAAGTGCCCAAGATTAGTAAAACAAAAATTACTATTTGCCAAAAATTGTTTACTGGTCGAAGAAAACTATTTTCGATAATGGTGCTAATGGCGTTGGCGTGAATTTCAACTCCACTCATGGGTTGGCCGCCCGAGGTAGGCACCATATAATTGTCATGTAGATCCGGGGCAGTGGCTCCAATTAAAACTATTTTGCCGTTCATGGAAACTTCCTTATCTCCTGAGAGAAATTCTTGAGCGGAAATAGAATTAAAGCTTCCCGGTGGCCCCGAAAAATTTATAACCATTTTCCCTTGTTGGTCTAGGAGAATATTGGGTAGCTTTTTTTTATTAAATTCTTCAGCAACCACTTTGGCGAAAGAGTAATATTCAACTCCTTCCGGTCCTAGTAAATTTATTAACGACTTCCTAAGAATGCCGTCTCGGTCCAAAATAATATTGGCAACCCCTTGAGAAGAAATTCCTCTCAATCCAATAATGGGTGAAATGTATGAATCAAGCCTAATTTCACCAAAAGTTAAGTTTGTTTCCGCCAGCAAAGGTAAAACGACTGCCGGGCAATTTTTAAAAGATTCTACTAATTTTTGGTCACTCCAAGGATCACTGGGTTCAGAAAAATTTATATCAACACCCAAAACCGCAGGTTGTTGATTGCATATTTTACTAATAATTTCAGCGTGGATTTTCCTATCCCAAGGCCAACGTCCTAATTTATTAATACTAGAACTGTCAATTTCAATTATCAAGATATCTTGATTAGGCGGACGACTTAAAAACAATTTGTCCAAAAAACTCATTCTCCAACTAAAAAAAACATTATTGCTAAAAACAAAAATTATTAAAGTGCTAATAATAATAGTAAAGAGTGAAATTTTTAACGCTTCCTTTTTCATTAAATTAGTAGTACATATTGTAAGTTGCATCTAATCCAAAGGTTGTTATCTCTTCAGATACTCCTTCGTAATTCACGTCGTTTTTTGAGTAGAAAACGCCAACCATACCGAATCCGCCATCCTGATCAGAGGTAAGTAATCCTCCTTGGTTGACAGAACCTATATTCCCGCTTAGAGTCCATTCTGCTTGTGTGGTAACATCTTCAAGAAAGCCATCGTCGTATTCCAGAACCGCCCTAAATTGCTTTGTACTATTAGGTTCCATGGTATTCGGTGAATCACTCAAAACAAGCAAGTTTAACGGAATTGCTGACGCACCCGGAGAAGAACCTCCTGAGCTTCCCCCAGAGCTTGGCCTCGCAACCACCGGCTCATCTTTTATTGGATTGTTTGTATTGTCTATTTGATTATCAGCATTGTCTGCGGAATTTTCAATAATAGACTCGTTGTTTTCTACCTCCTCGGTAAATCTTTCGTTTAATAAAATATCCACCAGAATTCCTATTCGCTCACGCAAAGGAACAGCAACATCAGTGTTTTTTAATGTTCTTATTTTTTCTCTATTCTCTAAAAGGTATTCTATTAAGAATTTTGAATTTTTTCTACGCAACCTCTTTAAATCACGTAAAAATTCTTCTTGTTCTTTAAAGGACCAATATTCCCTTTCGTCCTCGGCTAATATTTCTTTCCTAATTTCTCTCAGTAATTTTTTTGCTTCGTACTCAGGCATGTTTGGTGTTACGTCTTTTAATACATTTGCCGTTAAAGCAAAAACTTTTTTAATTTTATTCCTGCCTTTTTTTAAATCATCATCGGTAGAAATTTTTATTATCTTCTTAAAATCTTCACGTCCTTTTTCAAGTACGGCTTTTCCGATAATCGGTTTGCCAGCTGAGATTAAATACTGTCCTTCCATCAACCTATTGACTACAAAAGAAACCATTAAATCAATTTTTTTCTGATCATCTGAAGCAAAAGCCAATCTGGCTTTTTCTGCAGCAATTTTTGCTTTATAAAAAGCCGAGCCGGGTAAAACTCCTGTTCTGCTTTTGATGATTTTTAATTGATTTTCTTTGATTTTGTTGTCAAAATCTTGGTCTTTCTTCTCATTCTCAACGAACCAAGCACTGGAACTTTCTTCGAGATCAATAGACTTAATTTTGGGCGAGGAGATGGTTGTTGGTTTCTGTTCCGGATTGAATAATACTTCTGAATTTTCGATTAAGTCAATTTTTTCACTGTCATTCTGTCCACCTTCTTGGTCAACAAAAGAAACCTCTACAAAATCCTCTAAGGCTTGAATTTTAACAATTCCATCTTTGTCAGTTGAAAAATTTAGGACGGTTCCTCTAACCACCGCTACCGTGTCACCGCCAACGATTTGAAATGAGGCTTCTCGGTCTAGCAGTTGATTTACTCGTGACCAGATATTTCCCGCAGTAAGTTTTATGGAAATATTAGTAAGAGAATTGTCTTCCTGGTTAATAAAGATTTCTTCTAAGGTTATTTCACTATTAGGACCTATTCTTGAAACAGCATTGTCAAAAAAATTAATTTCTACCTCTCCATCTACCCCGGTCTTTACTGTATCTTGCGCTTGCAAAATTTTTCCGACCTTGATTTGTTCTTCTTTGTCTCCAATTATTAATTTTGCCTCTCCAGCTACTGACAGAACTTCCGCGTGTGGTGTAGGCAGGTCTATTGGCTTAGCCAAGGACATAAAACCAAAAAATAACACACCACCAAAAATAATTATTAAAATTAATATTATGATTTTTTTATTCATGTTCCAATTATAAAGCAAAAATAGAAAAAAGATATTATTTGTGAGCGTGGATGGGATCGAACCATCGACCTCTGTCTTATCAGGACAGCGTTCTACCACTGAACTACACGCTCAAAATTATTTAGATATCAACATAAAATATAACATAAAATAAACAAAAAACCACCCTTTTGGGCGGTTTTTTGTTTAAGTTCATTATTTATCGTCCCCCGTATCCACCATTTCCACTTCTTGGAGCGCGAGGTTCCATTGGACGGGCTTCGTTGACGGTAAGTTTGCGTCCTTCGAATTCTTGGTCATTAAACATAGAGATTGCTTTTTGGGCCTCTTCGTCAGATGACATTTCTACGAATCCAAAACCTTTTGAACGACCGGACATTTTGTCCATAATAATCACAGCTGATGCAACTGTACCAGCTTGAGAGAAAAGCTCTTTAAGAGCATCCTCCTGCGTTGCGTAAGGGAGACCCCCTACATATAGCTTTGTAGCCATATCTTGTTAACTTCTCCTATTTATTAAAAAATAGGCAAAAACTACCTAATAAAACGTAGAAACTCTTTTTTCGCTAAATGAGACCCTACATTGAAAGCATAGCACATTGAAAATTTATAGCAATTTATTAGAAAATTTTTACTCTTCTTCATTTCCGACCTCACCGGATTCAAGATCGTTGACTATTTCACTAATATCCCCTTCCATAACTCTTGGCAAATTATGCCAAGATTTTTTAATTCTATGATCCGTAACACGATCTTGCGAAAAATTATAAGTACGAATTTTTTCAGAACGATCACCAGTACCAATTTGGCTTTTTCTTTCACCAGCATATTTTTTTGCCTCTTTTTCCTCTTCTAGTTGTTGCAATTTTGCTGTCAAAATCATCATCGCTTTTTCACGATTGGCTAATTGGCTTCTTTCATTTGTGGAACGCACATCCAGTCCAGTTGGTTTATGAATTATCCGGACAGCTGTTTCAACCTTATTTACATTTTGTCCGCCCTTGCCCCCCGAGCGAGAATATTCCATTTCAAAATCGGCTGGATTAATTTCAAAAGTTATTTTTTTTCTTATCGGAAGCACTGCCACAGAAGCAGTTGAGGTGTGTACACGTCCATTTTTTTCAGTAGCTGGAACTCTTTGTACTCGATGTACCCCAGTTTCATAACGCATTTTTTTGTAAACATCTTTCCCCTTGATTTCAAAACTTGCTTCTTTATAACCATTTAAGGAACTTTTTGATTCATAGTTTATTTTCCACTGCCATCGTTGCGCTTCAGCAAATTTTTCATACATATGCGCTAATTCCCAGGCAAAAAGAGAGGCTTCATCCCCACCAGCGCCAGCTCTTACTTCTAGGACTATTTCACTGGGAAATTCTTCGGCTTCTTTTTCTTTGTCCAAAATATCTTGTATTTGTTTTTCTATGTGTGCTTTTTGTTCTTGAATGGACCTTAGTTCGCCTTGTACCATTTCTTCTAGGTTTTTATCCTTTAACATTTCTTCTACCTCTTTTTCTTCACGCAACAAACGCTCAAGTTCACCAGCCAAATAACTTGTGTTATGATTTTTTTTTAATTCATTAATGTCTAGCATAATATAGTAAAATTTTGTAAATAAACTTTGCAAGAGCATACTCCTTGCGACCTAACGAAGCAAAGTTTGATTTACAAAATTTTAATTACTTTTTAGTTTTTATGGAAGCGGCTGCTCGCTTTTTAAATCGCTCAACGCGTCCAGCAGTGTCCATAATTTTTTCATTACCAGTGTAAAAAGGATGGCATTGGCTACAAATCTCTATTTTTATTTCTGGAACGGTAGAACCAACTTCAAAAACTGCTCCGCAGGCACAGGTAGCTTTTGTTTTTAAATCATATTTTGGATGTATCTCTTTTTTCATTGCTCAAGAATATTATCACAGCTTTCAGTTAAAAGCAATTAGAACTATAAAAACTAAAGTAAGTCTATGTTTGCCTGTATTCCAATTTTCAAATTCATCACACTCCTACTATAAGAACAAGAGGCACCACCCGAACCATAATAGGCGCAGGCTGCCTTATGCTGGGCACTGGCACTATTTCCAACAGCACCCTTGTCAGTTAACATCGTCGCGGAAGCGAAAAAGGCATCTCGGGGATTCCATGGATTTGGTTTATGCCCTAGCATCGCTTGTAAACGACTTACATAGCCCGCCCAGGTTGATGGAATGAACTGAGCAGGTCCCATAGCTCCACCATAACCACCAACGCCAGCGATAGGACAAGAAACTGCTGTTTGGAATGGATTAAGTCCTAATTCGCTTGTTATTTTCATAAAATCTTCAACGTCACCCTTCCTGCCTGGTAATCCCATGGGCTTCATCACATTAGCAAATGGTGTGCCTGTGTTTTTTCCTACCCCTGCTCCAGTGTCAGGATTTGTTAAATAACATTGACCAACATTTGCCCCAAGATTGCTTTCTTGGGTAAGAATGGCAAGCAAAAATGCCGGATCAATTCCTGTAACTTTTTGGGCTTCGGTGGCATACATAAGAGCAGTTCCAAAATCAATTTTTGTGGAAGTTCCAGCAAGTGGAAATAGGGCAGCTCTAATTCTATCAGCCTGTGCTTTTTTTTGTGCAGCGAGCAATTGATAAGCGGCTTCCTTCTCTTTTGAAATTTCCAATAACTCTTTTTTGTCTGCCTCAGACTTAGCAACATTTCTCTGGGCACTCTCCAGTTCAGCCTTGGCGTCAGTTTCAGCATCTTGTTTTTTTTCAAGTTCTTCTTTAACTGCCTCGGTTTCTGTTTTTACTCCTTTAATAGTATCTACTGAATCCTTTACCGCTTTTTTTATTGAAGCATAAGATTCCAGGTCGCTATAAAAATTTGAAACAGTGTTATCGGAAAGAATTAGGTGAATAAGATTTTCATTATCAAATTCATTTGTATTCCGAAGAAGTTGCGCCAATGATTCATACTCCCGATCGATTTTTGTAGAAAGTGATTTAATTGTACTTACCTTTTCATTTATGTTTGCTTTTAGTTGCGCAATAGCAAGACTCCTCGCTTTTATTTTCGCTTTCAGGGCATTAATCTGCGCGGTTAGGTAATCCACGTCACCCTTCAATGTACCTGTTTGTTTTTGCTGTTCTTTTTGCTTATTTAATAGGTCCTGAAGCTCCGCTTCTATTTGAGCTAATTCCTTTTTGCAATAGTCCTTTTCGGACTGACTAGAAGAACTGGTTATACTAAGACAATCAAAAGCTGCGGATGTTTCTGACACCGACAAGGCAAAAAGGTAAACAAAAAACAAACTTAATAATATAAAAACTATGGCTTTTTTCTCCATAGTTTTTATTATAACATATTTTATTTTTCTGTCGGCTTTTGTTCCTTTGCTGGGGTAGACTTTTCTTCTCCTCTGCCTTCTTCCCCTTCTTCTTCTTTCTTCCCTTTCTTTTCAACCTCAATTTCAGACAGATCAACTGGCGCAGCCTCCTCTTCCTTTTCTTCCACTTGTTCCACAATGGAAGCAACAACATCAGTCGGATTATCTACAATAGTAACCCCGGTTGGTAATTTTATATCTGAAACAAAAATTTGATCATCTAGTGTTTCTAGTTTTGAAATATCAACAACGAGATCATGGGGCAAATCGCTTGGCAATGCTTCGATTTTAACTTCATGCAAAACCTTCACGAGATTCCCGAGCCCGTTTTTTACCGCATTAGAAATACCTTCAAAGACAAGTGGAACCTCAACTGTAATTTTCTTGGTCATGTCTATCGCTAGAAAATCAACATGGATTGGATCCTCGGTAATCGGATCAACTTGCACTTCATGAATGAGAACATCAACTTCAGTACCTGTCGGCATATTGATTTTAATGGCGGATGATTCCCCTGCTTCTCGCCAAACCTTTTTAAATTCAGAAGTTGAAATTGAGATAGGTGTATTTTTCTTTCCTGCTCCGTAAAAAACAGCTGGAATTTCTCCAGATTTTCTTAGGGCATTTAATTTCACACCCTCCTCCCTGTTTTTAGCTTTTATTAGAAACATAAAAATAGTATACCCGAACACTTATTAAAAGTCAAAAGCATCCTTACGTAGCATAACGATAATAAGTGTACGGGTATATATAAAAAAGATTAAAAAACAAATTCAAATAATTAATTTTTAGTATTTTCCAACACTTGCCATACTATTGACTTTTGCTCTTTCAATCAGAAGATTCTGCGCAAACGTAATATCCTCCGGATTTTTTGCCCAACTTGCCAGTGCTTTATTTTGAATTGCGCGGGAAAAAGAAAACGTAAGAGGCCAAGGCAATGCACCCATCTGATGCATTAAGCTTAGATGTATCGTCGCTTCTTCATCCTCTTGTCCGCCAGAGAGAAAAACAATTCCGCCAATCCGTGCTGGCACATGCTCCACAAGACACTTAATTGTTATTCTTGCCACTTCCTCTGGTTTAGATTTTTCTTTTGCCTGCTTGCCCGCTAGCACCATACTTGTTTTTAAAATTATTCCAGGAATAAAAACTTCCTTCTTTTGCAATTCATCAAAAATGATATCTAAATTTTTTGCTGTAACTTCATAGCAATCATTTATGGTGTGACTTCCATCAAACAATACCTCCGGTTCAAGAACGGGAACCATGTCAAGCTCCTGACAAATAGAAGCGTATTTAGCCAAAACCACTGCGTTTTCTTTTAAGCAATCTTCTGATGGGGTATTTTGACCAATTGAATAAACTGCGCGCCATTTAGTAAAAACTGCGCCCAGATTTTTGTACTCCTCCAATCTGTTTTTTAGACCATCCAGTCCTTTGGTAATTTTTTCACCCTCGTGCCCAGGAAGATCAATTAGTCCTTGGTCAACTTTTATTCCTATATCAATTCCTTTTCCTTGTAAAATATTGGTGAAGTCCTTTCCGTTTTTTGTCGACTGCCTAATTGTTTCATCAAAAAGGATAAAGCCTGAAATATACTTTTCAATATCAGGTGTTGTTATGAGAAGCTCTCGATATTCCCTACGTTTTTCCTCAGTAGCAGGAATACCAAGTTTTTCAAAGCGCTCATTGCAGGTATTTAAACTTTCATCAATAGCCAAAATTCCCTTGGGTGGCATCGTTAAACGATTAACTATTTCAATTAATTTTTCCTTATTCATTTTAATAAATTAATTAATAATTGTTTTGCTGTTTGCGGATTGGCGCTGCCTTTTGTTTCTTTCATTATTTGACCCACCAATGACATAATTGCCTGATCTTTGCCTCCTTTGTAATCGGCAACTACTTTTGGATTTGCTTCTATAATTTTTTGTACAACTTCGCTTAGTGCCCCTTCATCGTTTTCTTGAAGTAATTTATTTTCAGTCGCAATTTTAAGAGGCGAAGCATCCTTTACCGCAATCATTGCCAGAATGTCTTTGGCAGCGCGAGAAGAAATTTTGTCTTCTGATGCTAAGCTTATCAATTCCGCAAAATTCTCCGCACTTGGAAGCCCGGCTTCCAAGTTGGATTTCCGCAAACCGAGTAGGTCAGAGGTGATATAGTTTGAAGCCGTTTTTATTTTATTTTTGTCATCCAAAATTTTCGCAATATTTTCAAACCACTCTGCTAATTCTGGGTTGTTTACATAAACCTCTATGTCCTCTTCTTTAATTTCAAAATCTTTTTTGTACCTAGCACGCTTGGCTTCCGGCAACTCTGGTAATTCTTTTTTTATTTTTTCTAAATCCCAACCAGAGGCTGATCCGCCTTCGGTGGAAAACGTTCCACGTAAAAACATTTTCGGCAAATCTGGATCTGGAAAATACCGATAGTCAGCGCTCCCTTCTTTTTTTCGCTGGGAAAACGTTTGTTGTTTGTTTTCGTCCCAGCCCCGGGTTTCTTGTGTAATTTCATCAGCCTTCCCTTGTTCCAGTAGTTTTATCATTCTGTCAATCTCGTATTTAATGGCTCGCTCTACACTACGAAAAGAGTTTAAATTTTTTACTTCAACTTTCGTGCCTAATTTGTTCTTTTCATCCGAAATTGAAATATTTGCCTCTACTCGCATTTCACCCTTTTCCATATTTGCTTCAGAAATATCCAAATACCAAAGTACTAACTGCAATTCTTTGGCGAACATGGTTGCCTTTTCGGCTGCCTCTTTGGCATTCTCAAAAGTATGTGGTTCCGTAACTAGTTCCATAAGTGGTACTCCAGCTCGATTAAAATCGATCAGTGAAAAATTACCTCGGTCGTGTTTATTGTTCGCAGTATCTTCTTCAAGATGTACGCGAGTAATATCAAAATCTGTTAAATGTCCGCCAGAAACAATTGGATACTTATATTGAGAAATCTGATAACCCTTTGGAATATCAGGATAAAAATAATTTTTACGATCAAATTCTGAAAAATCTGCAATTTCTCCGCCAAGGGATAACCCAACTTTTATAACATTTTCTATAGCCTTTTTGTTTGGAACAGGCAGGGCCCCCGGTTGCGCTGTGCAAACTGGACAGATATTTACGTTTGGCTTTTCTTCGTCGGGGTCATTTTTGCAAGCACAAAACATTTTCGTTAATGTTTTTAACTCTGCATGTATTTCTAAACCAATTGTAGGATAATATTTCCTCGCCATGTTTAATCTTTCTTTAGAATTTTTGCTAATCCATCGCTAAATTCCTTTATCATTTTATCATCAAATAGTGAAATGGTAAAAACATTTTTATTGATTTTTTCGAATTCTTTTATTTTTTTTGTAATAATTTTAGGATCTTCTATCAGGTCGCTCTTGGTTAAAATTATTATTTCTTTTTTGGAACAAAGATCTCCTTCTCCAAATTTTAAATTTTTGTCGTATTTTTCTAATTCTTTGCGAATTTCTTTATAGGCTTTCATCATTCCCGCTGAACCCTTGGACAGGTTTTCAAATGAAATTAGATGAGCAAGCATTTTTGTACGCTTAATATGACGTAAAAATTTAACACCTAATCCTTTTCCCCCTGACGCTCCTTCAATAAGTCCAGGAATATCTGCCAAAATATATCCGTAAAAATTTCCCAGATTGGGATCCAAGGTGGTAAATGGATAATCTCCCACTTTTGCTTCTGCGTTAGTTAAAGCATTCAGTAACGAAGTTTTTCCTGCGTTAGGCAGACCAATCAAGCCAACATCAGCAAAAAGCTCTAATTCAATTTTGAAGCTTCCTTTTTCGCCCTCTTGTCCCTCACGTGATTCTTTTGGTGTTGTGTTGACGGAGCTTTTGAAGTGTTCATTGCCAAAGCCACCATATCCACCCTTTAAGATCATAATTTTTTGCCCCTCCTCGATTAGTTGCCAAGTTTCATCTGTTTCAAGATTCGTAACGACGGAACCAACTGGCAACTCTAAAATAAAATCTTCGCCGTTTTTTCCATGCAAACTTTTCTTACCTCCATCCTCGCCACGACCAGCTGAAAAATTCTTTTTTGTTTTGTACTTAGAAAGGACGTGAATATCACGTACGGCCAAAATATAAAAATCACCACCGCGCCCTCCGTCCCCCCCAGCGGGTCCGCCTTTTGGTATAAATTTTTCCTGGCGCCAACGCACGACACCGTTTCCTCCGCGTCCAGCCTCAGCGGATATTGTCATTTCATCAATAAATGCCATCCTATGATTCTACCGCAATTTGAGCTAATTTAATAGCTCCTTTTTTAGATTTTGCTACCGCCAAAAAAAGTCCCTTGTGACAGAAAATTGCATCAGAAACTCTTGTAATTTTTTGAAATTCCTCGTCTTGGAGCCCTGCCCAACTTGAGGGAAAATCTTTACGACACTTGAATTCATCGCCTTCTTTGTTTACGGCTTTCACGACCCAGGCACTTTTGTTTTCTCTTGGAAAAATAACAAAAAGAGGCTCAGGTAATTTTTCAAAAACTTTTTTAAACGGATGATATTTTTCTAAAATAATAATTTTTTTATCTTCACTCTCTTGGTAAGTCTTTAGAACATTTTCTTCAGCCAGTACAGCATCTCGAACATGGGCTATGTTTCTTAATATTATTTCTCTTGCAAACTTAACTGATTTCAAGAAATTTTTATCATAATCCTTCCATTCTTCTATTGAAGTTGGTCGCATAAGTTTAAAAAGATCTTGAATCAAAAATGGAGAGATTTTGTGCGTTTTTTTAAACAAACTGATGCCATTATCGTCAGCATCAATAGGTGAAACTAAGTTTTGGTCTATGGCCTGAGCAATAATTTCAGATCCAGAAAGTTTTGGACCAAATTTCTTCCACACCAAACCGAAAGAGGCATATTCTATGCCATTCTTTCTTTTTCCAGCTCCGCCTTTTTGATGATGATCAAAACTGTTTTCTTCTTCACTATAAATTTCTCCAACATCAAAAACATAATCACCTTCCTCAATTATTTTTTTCTCTCTTGTTCTTATTATTTCAAATACTTCTTTTTGACCTTCTAAAAAAAGTGAAAGAGTTGCACAGGCAAAAATATCATCGCAATGAAAAGGCCCATCATGGGTAATTAATTTTTTTACCTTAGAATTTCTCATATTAAAAAAGGGTATCAACTACTTCCTTTACCGTCGCTCCGTCCGCTTTCCCTTTTAGCTCCTTCATTAGAGCAGACATAAGCATGCCTTTTTTGGTACTATCAGTAATATTAAGCTCTTCTTTTTTTGCCTGGGCTATCTTTTCAACCTCACTTCTGTCCATCAATTTCGGCAAATAGGCTTCTAAGATAGACAATTCGGACTCTTCTTCCTTTACTAAATCTTCCCGACCTCCTTTTTTAAATTGTTCTATGGAATCCTTCCTCTGCTTGGCTAATCGAGAAATTACAACTAGGGCATCTTCATCCGACAAAATCTCATTTGGTTTTTTCCCTTTCGCCACCAATTCATTGGTAAAAGCCGCTGACATCCCTCGAAAAACTTTTAGACGTAATGTGTCTTTTGCCATCATCGCTTCCTTAATTCCATTTTTTATTTTTTCATGTAACATATCCATACTATAACAAATTATGTTAAAATAATAAAATGAACAAGTTGATATTCTTTGATACCGAGACGACTGGCAACACGGAAAAAGATTTTTTGGTTCAAATTGCCTACAAACACGGCGACGAGAGTTTTGTCGGTCTTTACCGCCCGCCAATTAAAATTCCACCCGAGGCCTCGGCCATACACCACATTACCAATAAAATGGTTGAGGATAAACCAATTTTTAAAGAAGGTACTGACTTGCCGATTATTAAAATACTTTTCGAAGATAAAGACTCTGTTGTGGTTGCCCACAACGCACCCTTTGATCTTTTGATGATAGAAAAGGAAGGGATCAAGCCGAATAAATTTATTTGTACACTCCGGGTTGCCAGAGAATTGGACAAAGAGGGAAAAATAGAAAGATACAATTTGCAATATTTGCGGTACTTGTTGGATTTAAATGTAGAAGCAGTAGCTCACGATGCCATGGGTGACGTATTGGTCATGGAAAAATTATTTGAAAGATTGAAAAATAAAATAATGAAGGAGGAAAAGCTAAACGAGGAAAAAGCAATAGAAAAAATGATTGCGATATCTTCACATCCCACCCTTATGAAAACCTTTAGTTTTGGTAAGCACAATGGTAAAAAATTGGAAGAAGTATTAGCAATCGATCGAGGTTATTTAGAATGGTTGTTAGAGCAGAAATTAGAAAGCGATCAAATAGACGAGGATTGGATTTATACTCTAAAACATCATTTAAAAAAATAGTATGCAAGAAAAAAATACTTGGAATTTAATTAAAAAAATTGGAACCGTAAAAAAAATAGATGAGGGCGGAGATTCAACAGTATATTCAATTAACGATGATAAAACAGGAGAAATATTAGGGGTTGCAAAAAATTATGACAACCTTAGCGGTGGCTTTGCTGGACTAAATAATCCTGAGCTTACAAAAAAGATTTTGAGTAAATATCATCAAGATACAGAAAAGGCGTTTCGAATGCTAGAAAAAGATCCAAATCCTTTGAAGCAAAGCATGGAAATTAATGGCGAAAATTATCTCTTTAAATATAAGATTGTACAACAAGGGGACTTCATGCTCGCACAAAGAAGAAAATCTAGTTTTAGCGAGACAGAGGAAGAAGTTCCTTCACTAGTGGGTCAGGAGTATGTTAAGGGTTTAAATTTCGAATTGCTGGTCAAGATGCCAAGGGGCGCTATCCCTTCAGAGGGACAAGAGATATTTGCCAAAAACTATGATCTTTACAAAAAATTAGAGGAAATGATTAAAAAATTTCTTATCTATTTATCCGAGACCGTTGGGGCCTCCTTTAGTTTCGGCGCAATGAACATTAAACCTTTTGTAAACCCTCGGGAGAGAAGTATTGATATCATTATTACTGATTTGTCAGCAAACATTCGATCAGATTATCACAAAATTAGAAAACTATAGAGTATAATAGATAAAAAATGGAAAACATTATTTGGATAATAATAGGAGTTGCGGGAGGGCTTGTTACTGCTTATTTAATTTTTGGTAAAAAGGATAAAGAGAAAAACGAAACCATTCAACCTCTTTTATTACTTCAGCAACAAATGTCGGAACTTACCGATCGAATAAATAAAAGCTTATTGGACGTTACACGAGAGCAAACTAAAACCAATGAGGCTACTCGGCAGTTTATAAGTATTGCTGAAAAATTAAGCGACCTAGAAAAAACCCTAAAACACCAAAAACAACGCGGAAACTGGGGTGAGGCGTCTCTAGAGCTCATTCTTTCTAATACTTTGGCTCCAGGGCAGTATAAAATGCAATATGAATTTAAAAACGGAGAAACAGTAGACGCGGTCATCACAACCAAAGAAGGCATCATTCCAATTGACGCGAAATTTTCATTGGATAATTATGACCGAGTAGTACACGCAATGAATGATCGACAGCGAGAGGAATTAGAAAAAGAATTCAAGAATGACTTAAAAAGAAGAATTGACGAGACAGCTAAATATGTTCGGCCGGAAGAAGGAACACTTCCCTTCGCATTTATGTACATTCCAGCAGAAGCAATTTATTATGATCTTTTAGTCAACGAGGTTGGGGCAATAAAAGTAAACACCCGAAATTTAATTGATTACGCTTATAATGATAAAAAGGTCATCATTATTTCTCCAACTACCTTTATGGCATATTTGCAATCAATACTTTATGGATTTAAAGCTTTTAAAATAGAAGAGTCAGCAAAAGAAATCATTAAAAGGGTGGAAGAATTGGGAAAACATTTAAAGGCATATGATGAATATCACAACAAACTCGGGAACGCCTTGGGTACTGTGGTTAACCACTACAATTCCTCAAATAAAGAATTAAAAAAAATAGACAAGGACGTCCTACGTATCGCAGGCTCCTCGCCCGAACTTTCTCTTCTTGAAATTGAAAAACCCGGGTTTGAAGAATAAAATAAAAATGTTATATTTTTTGTACTGGCCCTATCGTCTAACGGTTAGGACGTATCCTTCTCAAGGATAAAATCAGAGTTCGATTCTCTGTAGGGTCACCAGCCGAAATGTTTGCGAGTAACGACGAGTAAATTATCGTGGTCAATGTTAACTTCACTCTTCACATAAAATAACCTAAATTGACAAATCATTTTTTAAATGTATAATTAACACGTAAGCTTATCAACTCGTTTTGTACTTTGTTAAAAGGAGGATCGCGTGAATAAATATGACGAACAGATTCTTGTGCTCAATAAACTTAAGGAAAGGGTCAAGAAGCAACTTTATTCTTGCCCCAGCGAAAAAGAGTTCGTTTTGCTTCTCTCTCTTTTCAGAGAGCACCTCAAAGAGCACGATGATCAGTCCGTAGAAAGGAGGTCATAATGGCGACCATAATGAGCCAGGTAAAAATATTTAGGGAGCCCACCCTTCTCGAAATGCAAGTGGCAATAAACAGATGGCTCCAGGAAGCCGAGGCAATCGGCGTCAAGATCATCTGCACCGACCTTTGTTTCTCAGAGAACCAACCCATCATCGCTGTTTTCTACAGCCGGGATGAGTAATAAATCTACAAGAGCCCCACCAGGGGCTCTTTTTTGTTTATTTTCAACAAATTAATTACAGCAGATTATCTCACCAAATAAATCTTCAGCCAAATCATAAAAAGAAGAATTAAAAACACAACCAGAATAGCCAAAATCTTCTGTTTTGAATTAGATATATTTGCCCTTGGTCTCATTTGACTGTCGAACATTTTAATACCTCGAGCTGTCATTTTTTCTTTCATGATTTTGCTAATTTTATGATCTATATGTCCCGCTTTCAGCATTTCAATGAAAATGGGATACCGTGTAATATAGTTATGGGGATTTCTTAAATAATCCATGGCCGTTCTTGCTACTATTTCTGTATTGGTGTATTCATCAACCAAATAATCAACTGCTCCTAGTTTTATGCCCATCTCGATGTCCTCGATCTTACTTTTTCTGTTTTCAAAAATAATTGGGATATTTTTTGTTCGAACGTCGGCCTTTAACAAACCTAGGGCCATAAAACCATCCCTCCCCGGTAAAACAATGTAAAGATAAATTAAATCTGGCATAATTTTTACCACTTTTCCAACAAAATCATCATTGGCATCCTCTAGGGAAAAGACGTCAAAATTTTCCTGTCTCAATCGAAGCGCATAGCTTTCTAGTGAAAAACTATAGCTGCAGATAAAAAGAATCTTTTTCTTTTTTCTTCTCATGCTTTAATTATATCACTACAAAAAAAGAAAAGCCCCGATCAATCGGGGCAATCATATTATTTATCACGTCTTCCCAGAGGAGGTTTATCTTTTCCTTCTCTATCAGAGCTCTCTTCTCTTTTCTCAATTTTTTTTCCTGCTTCCTCGCAGTCGGAACAAAAAGCAGGATATTTCCCAACAAGCTCTTTAAAACGCCTGTTGCACCCGTAACAAAACCCTCTCTGGTTGCTCATTTTCAAGTTCCTCCTTATGAAATAGTAAGCGTCCATGCTTTTTCTCCTTTGTACAAATAATTGCCGAGATAAATAATAAAAAAATATGCAAAAAAAATCAACTCCTACTTTTGTATGTTATGATATAAGTATTATGAAAGATAAAATAATTAAACTTAGTATGCTCAAGGAATTTAAACAATTCCTGCTCAGAGGAAATGTTATTGACCTAGCAGTCGGTGTGGTAATCGGTACAGCTTTTGGAACAGTGGTCAATTCTCTTGTAACAGACCTCTTGACCCCGTTTATTTCGGCCGTAGCCAAGATTCCGGATTTCAGCGGGCTTTCTTTTACAATTAACGGCGGTAAATTTATGTTAGGCCACTTTCTGAATGCGCTTATCTCGTTTGTTCTCGTCGCGGCAACAATTTTTTATTTTATTATCAAACCAATTAATCTACTAATTGCGAAAACTAAAAAAGAACCGCCCCTAGATCCAACAACCCGTAAATGTCCAGAATGTTTGAGTGAAATACCTATTGCTGCCAAGCGCTGTTCCTTTTGCACTCAAATTGTTTCAGAATAGTTTACTCTTGACAGGCATATCTATATATGATATAATACCAAAATACAGAAAAGGAGGAAGAAATGGACTGGCGTGAAAGAAACCTGTTCCGTGAGCTCTTGAGGGAAAACCTCGAGATGCTCGAGATCCTAAGGTCCGGAATTCCGGACAAGAAAAAGATCGAAAAAATCTCGGAGATCCTCGAGGCCTTAACCAAGGGTGTAGAGATCACCGAGGTCGACGAGGGGTAGAACCCCCCACATCATCATCAAAATATTGAAACCCGCTTCGGCGGGTTTTATTTTTTATTTTATTTTGTAAAAAAAATCCCCCGCTTCATGATTATGAAGCGGGGTACATATTGATAAGGTTCTCACGTTTTTCGCGAACCTCTTCTTCTCTTTTTTTCTCCTCGAACTCAATGGCTCGAGGATCCGGCCCATTCGGCCAAATGACGAGTGTCACGTTGCTCTTTCTAACAACGTAATAATCGCATTTGCCGACTCCGGGAGCTGGCCCCTGGCACTTGAACTCATCCAGGGCAATGAATTCCATGCTGGAGCCTGGAATCGTACGAGACGACTGGGAAATCTCGCGTAGGGGCGCCTTGTCTTTGTTGAAGATCATCGTAATCCTCAACCGACCATTACTGGCCTCAGAGAATGTCGCCTCTACCTCATCGGCGCATCCATATCTGATTATCCGAACACGAGCCCCGTGCTCAAGAAGCAGTGGCTTCATTTCAAGTGGCAACATGGTTTGTCCTCCTTTCCCAATATGGGAGATTTTATATTTAAAAAGCCAAGGTACGACTTATTTCGATTATAACAATTTTAATGCTTTTGTCAACTTGACGTTGTTCATTAATTGGATAAAAGCTATACTCACCAGGTGAAGAAAAAAGCTAAAAAAATCTTAATTTTAATCACTGGAATTATTTTTATGATAATTGGATTGGCCGGTCTGGCGCTTCCCTTTCTACAAGGCATCCTTTTTTTGATTATTGGTTTCTTTTTGGTATCTTTTTGTTTTCCTAAATTCCGTTCCTGGATAAATAAACAATCTCAAAGACACCCCTATTCATTTAAAGCAATACAAAAAGCAGAAAGATGGATGGAAAAAATCTTTGGAGAAATTTAGTTTTCTTATTTGACTATTGTCCATATATTTGTCAAGATTATTATGGGTGCCAGGTTTTGTACCTTGGAAAAATAGAAAGGAGGTGGCGCATGTCACCAGACTTTGAATTTCAGAAAGAGCAGCAAGAAGCAAAGAAAGTACTGGTAAGGCTGGTCGAACTTTTTTCGAGCATGCGTCCCCCAAACAACAGAAGGACCCTCGTAGAGATTCTACAAGAGCAGGCTCAGATGGTCGAGAAAGAAATGGGGGCCAAAAAAGATGATAGTGAGTAATCGGGGTTCGCTTAAGCGAACCCTTTTTTTTATTTTATATTTTTCCACTCTTCATCTTGGCGAACCAAGAGTTTTTCCTTATTTTTTTGATCCAGAAGAATCATTTCCACTATTCGTTCCATTCGCATGCCTTGTGAGCCTTTCACTAAAATTATATCGTCTTTTTGAACAAAGTTTTTTATAAAATTTCCAGCTTCTTGAGAATTTAAAAATTCAAAAATATTTTTTTCTTCCATCCCTGCCTCTACCGCTCCTTCTTTTATTGATTTTGCTCTGGGTCCGACAATAACAATATAATCAGCTTTATCTTTCGCTATTTTCCCAATATTTTTATGCGCCTCAACTGTATGTTTACCAAGCTCTAACATATCTCCCAAGACAGCAATTCTTCTGCCCTTTAGCTTAATTTCCTTTAAAGTATTAAGCGCGGATTCGCAAGCCAGAGGAGAAGAATTATAGGTGTCATCTATAATAAAGGTTTCTTTTATCCCCTTCAAAAGTCGCATCCTTCCTGAAGGTACGTCATAATTTTTTAGAGAATTTATCGCTGTCACCATATTCAATTTTAGACCAGAAGACAAGGCAAGAGCAGCGAGTGAGGCATACACATGATTTCTACCGAACACTCCCTCAATAACAACAGGCAGGCTATTTCCTTCTTCATCTGCTCTAAAAATTATTCCAATTGGCTCTCCTGCCTCATTATAGGAGATTGATTCCCCAGAACCTAAAATATCTGCTCCTTCGCTAAACCCATAAGTAATTAGACGATGTTTGCTTTTTGCCTTCATGCCAAGCACAACCGGATCGTCAGCGTTCAAAACTAAAAGTCCGTCCGGTTTTAGGGTTTTTATAAGTTGACTTTTTTCGTCTACTAAATGTTTGTAGGAATTAAAAAATTCTATATGGGGCGGGGTTTCTCCAATCGCGGTAATAATTACCGCATCTGTTTTAACCCAAGAAGCGGTTTTTTTCATATCACCTTGTTTTCCTACGCCAACCTCAAGCACAAGCCAAGTAGGATATTTATGTGGCCAAACAAAAAGCCAAAGACCTCTCAGGATATTTTCAAGCCAAATTAGTGGATTATTCCAGCCATTTGGGCAACCAAGAATGGTCAATGGCAAGCCTATTTCACTATTAAAGCTCTTTTCGCTCTTTCGGATGTACGCCATTTTAGATAGCGCAGCGTAAACTGCATCCTTTGTTGAAGTTTTTCCGACGGATCCAGTAATTGCAATAATCTTTGGTTTATATTTCCAAAGTACTAGTTGCGATTCTATTTTAAGAATATAAGCTATTATCTTTTTAAAAATTGTTTTCATATAAATTTTATCTGTCTGGTGGAACACTATAGTAATTCAATAAAAATTTGGTTATGTCTAAGAAAGGATCAGTCCAGGTGGTGGCAGCATAAGGCACGCCCTTAGGATTTATTGCGTAAAGAAAGATTATAAATTCAGGATCGTAAGCAGGAAAATAACCAAAGAAAGAATGATTATGCCTGTCTTCATAATATCCTCCGTTTACGTTATCTGCAACTTGAGCTGTTCCAGTTTTTACCGCAATACTAAAATTTTCTAATTTTTTTGTTCCCCCAGCAACGCCCTTGTCCATTACATTCACTAACATTCTGGTTATTTCCTGAGAAGTTTCTTTGCTAATCTTGGTGGGCGCAAGAGGATAAATCATTTCTTTGATAACACCACTATCGTACCTTATCTCTTTAACAATATGGGGTACAACTAAGTTTCCGCCATTCCCCAAAGAAGCAAGCGCTCGAATCAATTCAATCGGGGTAAATGCAATACCCTGACCAAAAGCAGCGTTGGCATATTCTATTTCCCTAGGACTTTTTAGAATTCCTGAAACTAGACCACTGGTTTCGTTTGGTAAATCAATTCCAGTTTTATCCTTTATGCCATAAGATAATAAATAATCACGTAATTTTGTTTTGCCTAATTTTTGTTCTACAAAAACCATGCCTGTGTTCAGTGATTGGCTTAAAACTTCCTGCATGCTTGTGCCTGGACCTCTACCCTTTTTGTCAAAGTTGAATATTTCATGTTTTTCAACTATCACAGATCCGTAATCATGATAAGTAGTATCAGCTGTAAGCACCCCTTCATTAAGCGCGCCTGCCATCACTAAAGGTTTTACCACCGAACCAAATTCTAATACATTTTCAACTAAAGGATTTGAGAAAACTGAAGCATTTTTAACCTGGGAAAAATTGTTTGGATCAAAATCCGGCTTGGCTGTCATAGCATAAATCGAACCGTCCTGCGGGTTCATAATTATTCCACCGATGGAATCAATTTGGTATTTATCTTTTATTTCATTTAATTTTTTTTCTAAAAAACCCTGAACTTGCGGTTCGATAGTGGTTACAATATCTCCTTCCGGTGTTTTCCCCTCAAATAAAGTTTCCTTCATGTTAGAAAAGACTTCGGCAAAAAAATTAACGTATGGATTATCAATATCGCGAGCAAGCACAGGTTCGTATTGTCTCTCCAGGCCGTAACGTCCACCGAGCTCATCTCCGTTATATCCAACCAGGCCAAGGACATGGGAGGCCAAATTATTGCCGGGATAGAAACGCCATTTTTCTTTAAAAACACTGACCCCAGATAACTTCATTTCAGAAATAGCATCTGCTTCTTCCTGGGAGAGCTGGTGCGCTATTTCTTCGTAGGGATCGTCTTTCTGCTCAGATTTTTTTATGAAATCATCGTAATCTAAAACCAGGTATTGAGATAATTTCTGAAAAACCTCTTCCGCCTTATTAATTTTACTTGGGTTGATTGCCACCTTAAAACCAGAAATCTGAGTTGCGGCAGAAACAAGTCCTCCATCCTTGCGCTGGAAATAAATGGTGCCTCTTTCATAAATGTTAGTAGAAGGAGTGGCATATTGGCGATTGGCAGTTTCTGAATATACCTCGCCACGAATAATTTGAACTAGGAATAGTTTTCCTATAAACACTGAAGCGAAAACGGCAACACAAAAAATGATTATTCTAGACCTAAAAAGAAAACTAGATTTCATTGTTAGCAATTTTTATACTGCCAAGAGTTTTTCTGGTCGCAAAAGTTGCTTTGGTTTCTTTAAATCCCATCGAAGAGGACAGAGAAATATCAATATTGTTCGAAACAGACAAATAAGAAAGTTCGAGATTTCTTACCTCGTTTGATAGAGACAAGGCCTCTTTTTCTAAAGCTCTTCTTTCCACAATATTAAAAACCATGTTTCCTAAAATTAACACATAGAGAAAAGCAAGGCCGGCCAAAACAAAAAACAAAGTATTCAAAATAGCTCTACGGCCTTCAATGTTTCCGCTTATGATATTTGCATTTTGAATGCGTGTTTTAAATTGTAATGCTACTTGTCTCATTTTATTTTTTCCAAAATCCTTAATTTCGCACTTCTAGACCGTGGATTATTTTTTGTTTCCTCTTCCGTTGCTTTAATTGGTTTTTTATTTATTAAAATTGCCAATCCTTCCTTTTCCTTTAACTTATAAAATTTTTTGGTAATCCTATCTTCTAAGCTATGAAAAGAAATCACTGCCATTCTTCCTTCCGCTTTTAGGACCTCAAAAGCTTTCTCCAGTCCCTTTTGCAAAACCCTCAATTCGTCATTTACTGCTATTCTTAATGCCTGAAAAGTTTTTGTGGCGAAATGGATTTTTCCTCTTTTGTATATTCCGGGAACCCCCTTCTCAATTATTTTTACTAAATCATGGGTGGTTTCTATCTTATTTTTTTCTCTTGCCTGGATGATCGCTCGAGCAATTTTTCTTGAATATTTTTCCTCTCCATAGCCATATATAATATCGGCTAAATTTTTTTCCTCCCAGGTATTTACAATATCTTTTGCCGTAACGTCTTCCGGAAGAGGATTTTCCTTCATGGTCATCAACAAGGGTTCGTTTTTCATAAAAGAAAATCCTCGTCCAGAATTTTCCAATTGGTCTGAACTCAAACCAAGATCAAAAATTATGCCATCAACTTTTTCACTCTTTAAAACTTTGTCTAGATCAGAAAAATTTTCATTGTGAAAAGAAATTCGAGCATTATTTTGTTTCCAAACATTTTTGTCCTGATCTAGGGCAATTATTTTTGCTTCTGGAAATTTCTTTAAAATTTCCTTGCTGTGCCCACCTCCTCCATAGGTACAATCGAGAACAACCGAATTTGGTTTAATATTCAAACCCTCTATTGTTTCTTTTAAAAGAACTGTTTTATGCACACTCATAACCTTTCTGCTAATTCCCCCGCCTGTTTTTCAACCACTTCTTGATTCTTCAGCCATGTTTTTTCATTCCAAATTTCCACTCTGTCTTCCACTCCGATGATGGCTGCCTTGTCCTTAAGCCCAATTCTGTCCTTTAAAAAATCTGGAATTAAAATTCTACCGATTGAATCTATTTCTACTTCTGCTGCTCGACCAAACATGTATCGATTAAAACTTCTTTGGTCTGCTTTCAGAAAAGAAAGATCATTGCTACTGGTAGAAAGTCTCTGGCTTACCTTCACCCACTCTTTAGCTGTAAAAACGAACAAACAAGAATCTAAGCCGGGAGTAATAATAATTTTCTTGCCCATTTCCTTTCGAAATTTTTTCGGCATTGATACTCTATTTTTTTCATCTATTGTGTGGATGTATTCGCCGATGAGCATAAGTTTAAAAAAATTACTTATTAACAGATTTCCCACTTTTTCCCACTTAGTTAACATTATAAACCACCAATATATTATGACCAAATAAAAACTGTGGATAACTCTCCAAGGATTCAAGAACAATAATTTATTGACTAATATCCTGGAATGTGACATATTTTCACTGAAAGGAGACTGTGAAATGTTTATGTTCGTTGTAACTATGGGTGTGTTCTTTTTGGCAACCAAGGCCTTGACGACCTTTGTGATTTTTGCCGGAGTAATCGTGTGGAAAATTGGTTTTGATATCCTTGGGGTTGACCACGATTCCCCTATCTAAGGAGGTAATGTGATGGTACTAGAGATAATTTGGCCCACGAAGAGGTTCTTTAATTCAGCGCAGGTTGCGAAGCTTCTCGGAAAACCAGTAAACCCAGAGAACGCTTTCCGACCCGAGATTCTTCAGATTCGGGGAGGAAACGACGAGGACATCAAAATTTTAACAGACCCCGAAAACGGGTTCAGGGTGAAAAAAGTCACCTAGAAAGGGGGCAGAATGGTATGGTTTCTACTTGGCGTGCTAGTTGTTTTCATTCTAGCCGCCATCGCAGAAAAGCAAGGCAAAGCAACAGAAACGGGGGCGTACGATACCCCCCTGATTGACTTCGAAAAGTAAATATTGTAAATTCTTTCTGTGGGGAATCCCGCACCAAGATGGGGCGAGTACGGACAGCGTCCGTGACGATTCTATCGCGGGATTCCCCACGCCAATGTTCCTTCCCTTGTGCGGGGAATCCTGGAATCATACGGGCCTTGTTCCCCCCAAGGTCCCCCCGGGTTCTGGGATTCCCCGCTCCAACGCTCTTATTCAGAGCTAAATCTAAAAATAAACGCCTCGCTTTTGCGAGGCTTTTTTTATTTATATATCACATAAAACTGAAGGAAATCGGACTTCCTTCAGCAGAAATTATTCCTTTGGTCGCATTAGTGGGAACAACTGAGTTTCCCGAACCGGCTTATCAACCAGAAAAGCAAAAAGGCGTTCACCAAAACCAAAACCAAAACAAGGTGGCATCCCATATTCAAGCATTTCTACAAACTCCATATCAGGCATCATTGCCTCCTCGTCTCCTTTTTCAATTAATTTTTTTTGTACCTCAAAACGTTCCTCTTGGTCGAGAGGGTCATTCAGTTCAGCATGTGCCCGGCCAATTTCACTTCCGGCAATAATTACCTGGAACATTTCTGTCTTGCGACTATCCTTTGGATTTTCCTTAGAAAGCGGGGCAACAAGTTTCGGGTGATTCATCAGAAAAGCTGGACCAGAAATATTTTTCCGACAATATTTCCACAAAGAATCCGTCATCCTTTCTTTGTTTTTTCCTTCAAATTCTACCCCGAGTTTTTTCAGTGTATCTTCCATTTTTTCTTCATCGTCCTCCAATACATCAATACCGGTTTGTTTTTTAACCTCCTCTACATAATCTATTTCCTGCCAGTCGCCTGCCAAATCAAACTTGTGTCCCCTTGTTTGAAATTCTGTTTTTCCGAAAACTTCTTTTGCTATTTTTATATATAAATCCCGCACCATTTTTTTTCCTTCATCTGTGTTTAGATAAGAAGCATAAAATTCCATATTGGTGAATTCCTGAAGATGCTCAGCGCTTCCTCCTTCATTTCTGTAAACTCTTCCGATTTCAAAAGTTTTCGGAAAACCAGCGGCCATTAATCTTTTTTGCCAAAGTTCTCCTACGGAAATTCTTAAATATACATCCAGATCAAAATCACTATGGTGAGTTTTAAATGGTCTAGCTTCTGCTCCACCGGTAGTTAATTCAAGAGTTGGTGTTTCCACTTCCAAAAATCCCCTTTCTTTTAGAAAATTTCTAGTAACTTCCCAGAACTTTTCCTTCTTTTCAAAGACTTCCTTGATTTCGGGACTCATTAAAATATCTAGATACCTTTTTCGAAATCTTTCCTCTGGGTCAGTAAGCCCGTGCCATTTTTCCGGCAAGGGACGCAGGCTTTTTGACAACATGCCCCAATCTTTTATTTCCAACGTCTTTTCTCCCCTATTTGTTTTAAAAAAGGTTCCTTGAATTTCTATAAAATCTCCGATGTCAATTACTTCATTCCACAAATCAAATTTTTCATCGCCGACGATATCTTTCTTGAGTAATCCTTGGAAGCTCCCCGTTCCATCATTTAAGGTGATAAAAATAATTGCCCCCTGTCCACGAATAGACATTATTCTTCCGGCAATCCATTTTGCGTCCTTTTTATTTTCCAGAATCTCAAAATTGTCAATCGCTGTTTTAAGCGTTATTTCCCTTTTGGAAAATGCCGGATAGGGATTTATCCCTTTATCCTTTAGGAGTTTAAGTTTTTCAATTCTCGTGTCCCTAATTTCATCAATTGAAGACATTTTTTATTTTTCTCCGCAGCCGCGGAAATTTTAAGAAACACTTATTATTTTATAATCAACTGAACCATTTGGAGTTTTGAAAGAGGCATTTTCCCCTTTCCTTTTTCCGAAGAGAGCTAAACCGATGGGTGAGCGATTTGAAATTTTTCCTTTTGCCATGTCTGCCTCTTCAGATCCTACTATAACATAATTTTTCTGTTCTTGAGAACCCTTTTTTTGCACAACAACTTTGGAGCCAATGCCAACAATATCACCACCGCCGCCTTTGACAATCTGAGCGGATTGTAGGATTTTTTCTATCTTTTGAATACGTTCTTCCAATTTGCCTTGTTCCTCGCGAGCTTGATGATATTCCGCATTTTCTGAAAGATCTCCAAGGGACTTAGCGTACTCTAAATTTTCCAGAATTTCTTTTCTTTCCGTGCCCTTTAAGTGTTTCAGTTCTGCCAACAGAGCTTCTTTTTTTTCTTCAGTTATATAATTATCTGTTTTGTCCATAAATTTATTAATTCGCCTAATAAACGAGAAACATAAACAAGCGGAGCTGTTTATGTTTAGTCGTCTTAATATGTAGTTGTATATATATTATATTTTTTTACAAAAAAGTCAACAATAATTAGTAATAATTTTTTGACAAGTAAGCTCTTCCTGAGTCCGCAAAAACAACAACGACTAAATCGTCTTTATTGAGTTTAGTAGCATAATCTTGGACTGCGTGAGCCACTGCCCCTCCGCTGGTTCCGAGGAAGAGTCCATGCTTCGAGGCCATAATTTTTAGCATGGCAAAGCTTTGCTCATCTGAAACCGGAATAAATTCATCTATCACCGACTCATCAAGACAGGGCGTTTCAAAATCAATTCCGATACCTTCCATCTTATACGGCTTTGGATTCCCTTTTGTGGAATGAAAAGAGTTGGCAACATCGACAGCGATAATCTTAATTTTAGGATTTTTTTCTTTCAAAAATTTCCCAACTCCACTAATTGTTCCACCGGTTCCCGCAGCAGCAAAAAAATGAGTAATCTTTCCGTTGGTCTGTTGCCATATTTCTGGTCCTAGTGTTTCATAATATGCTTGTGGGTTAGAAAGATTGAAGTATTGGTTCGGAACAAATGAGTTTGGTATTTCCTTTTGAAGTCGAAACGGTCTAGTATGATAATTTTCTGGATCGTCTAAATCAACGTTGGGACACATAACGTCTTTCGCCCCGTATGCCCTTAAGGTTTTTATTTTTTCCTCGCTTACTTTATCTGAAACAGTAATAATGACCTTGTACCCTTTTACCGCCCCTATCATTGCTATGGCAACTCCTTGATTTCCGGAAGAAGCCTCAATAATTGTGCTACCTGGCCTAAGTAATCCATTTTTTTCGGCCTCCTCAATCATGAAAAGTGCAGAGCGATCTTTTACGCTACCACCCGGATTCATATATTCTAACTTCGCAAAAATTTCTGCAGCAGCATCAAAGGGAACTTTTACCAGAGGTGTGTTGCCTATTGCGTCAAGTAAATTATTCGTTGGTTTCCTCATAATATTAAATATATCATCTTGATTAAATAATGCCAGTGTGATAATCTTTTTATTATATGGCAAAAACAGTTATAGAAGTTAAAAAAAATCCTAACGAAAATAACGCGAGTGTTTTGCGTCGTTTTTCTAGGCGAATCCAGGAATCTGGAATTGTCCGCAAAATTAAGGGCTCTCGCTATAGTATGAGAAAAGAGTCAAAGCTCAAAATAAAGAAAAGCGCCCTAAAGAAAATGGAAAGAAGAAAGGAAATAGAAAAACTCCGAAAACTAGGAAAGATGGGGTCCAGGTAATTTCTAACGGGATGGAAGACCAATTTTCTCTGATAAACCAAACTAAACTAGCCTTGCCTGTTGAAAGGCAAACCTTACAAAAAATCAAAAATGACATTTTGGGGGAAAAATATTCTCTTTCTATTGCTTTTGTTGGCAACAAGCAATCTCAAAAAATTAACAAAAATTACAGAAAAATAAATAGTGCCACCAACGTTCTGTCTTTTGTGTTAAACAAAAATGTAGGCGAAATTATAATATGTCCAAGCCTTGTCAAAAAGGAAACAAAAAAGTTCGGCAGAAATTTTGAGCAGTTGCTGGGCTTGTTAGTTATCCACGGAATGCTTCATTTAAAGGGGTATGAGCACGGCGCAAAGATGGAAGAAATGGAAGAAAAATACTTGTCTCGTACTAAATTTTTAAAGAAGTGATATAATAATGATATTAAAAATTAAAATTTTAGTATCGGGATGATAAGAAATATTTCTGTCGGAATAGACATAGGGTCGTCCACAACACGAGTCGTGGTCGGAGAATTTTTAAAGGGAGAAAAAAATCCTAGAATCATTGGCGCTGGCGAAAGTCCTACCCTTGGACTTAGACATGGTTATGTAGTGAATGAAACTCAAGCAACAAACTCAGTAAAAAACGCCATACAAATGGCAGAAAAATTTTCAGGAATAAAAATAAAACGCGCTTTTGTTTCACTTTCCGGAACTACCCTGCGCGGAGAAACTAATTCTGGAGAAACAATAATTTCCAAAGCAGACGGCGAGGTAACAAATTTAGACATTACCAAAGTACTACAAGATTGTGAGGATAATTTAAGCACGGGCAATAAAAAAATTATTCATATGTACCCATCCTCCTTTCGACTTGATGGAAAAGAGGTATTGGGACGACTAGAGGGAATGCGAGGGACAAAACTTGAAGCAAAAGCCTATTTTGTCACTTATTCTATGGTTCATTTGGAGGATTTGCTGGGTGTCATTGCCGGAGCTGGGGTAGAAACAACGGACGTAATCGCTTCGCCGGTTGCTGCCGGTAATTTTGTTTTATCTGAAAAACAGAAAGTTGTCGGGGTAGCTCTTGTTAATATCGGAGATCAAACTACTTCCCTTTCGGTTTTTGAAAATGGTTCATTGATATCAATTCGTTCATTTTCCATAGGTTCCTCTGACATAACCAATGACATTGCCCTTGGTTTTAAAATACCATTAGAAAAAGCTGAGGAAATGAAACTTGGAAACTACGGTGAAGAATTCTCAAAGAAAAAACTTGATGAAATTATCGAAGCGCGCCTTTGCGATATTTTTGAGTCAATTGAAAATAATTTAAAGAAAATAAAAAGAGCTGAGTTGTTACCAGCCGGTATTGTTTTCATCGGTGGTGGAGCAAACATTCCAGGCCTTGTTGAATTGTCAAAATCTGTTTTAAAACTTCCTTCCAGTATCGGCACCACTGATATTTTTGGCAACAATAAAACTAAGCTTCGGGACCCTTCTTGGTTTACCGCCTTGGGTCTTTTAATTTCCGGCAAGGACGGCGTAAATTATTCTGACGGTTCTCTAAAAAACATTTTTAAAGATCTAAAAAACACAATAAAATCAGGAATAAAACAACTAATGCCGTAAAAACTTTACTTTTTTCGGCTTTCTGTTAATGTATGGTTATGCCAAAAGTAAACCAAGAAATACAAAGTTTTGCTCGCATTATGGTAATCGGAATCGGAGGATCTGGAAAAAACGCAGTGAACCATATGATAAATACAAAAGTTAAAGGTGTCTCATTTATTTGCATGAATACGGACACGCAAGACTTGCATCACTCCCTCGCAGAGAAAAAAATTCACATTGGAAAAAATTTAACGAAAGGTCTCGGCGCTGGCATGGACCCAGAAATTGGAAAGAAGGCGGCTGAAGAAACTAAATCAGAAATTCAAGATGTCGTGAAGGGCGCGGACATGATTTTTCTTGCTTGCGGCATGGGTGGAGGCACTGGCACAGGAGCCGCGCCAATAGTTGCACGGGCAGCCAAAGAACAAGGAATTCTTACTGTTGCCGTTACCACAAAACCTTTCTTTTTTGAAGGAAACCACCGAATGAAAATAGCGGAAAAAGGAATAGAGGAATTAGCAAAAGAAGTAGATGCAATAATCATCATTCCAAATGATAAATTGCTTCAACTAGCCGAGCAAAGCACCAATTTTAAAGATGCTTTTGCTAGGTGTGATGATATTTTGCGCCAAGCAGTAGAGGGTATTTCTGACCTAATTACAACTCCAGGCGTTATAAACGTTGACTTTGCGGACATTAAAGCAGTAATGGCTAACGCAGGCTCAGCTCTTATGGGAATAGGTAGCGCTTCTGGCGAAAAAAGAGCTGAAAAAGCAGCCCTTTCTGCCATTAATTCTCCCCTTTTGGAGGTTTCTATCCATGGAGCAAAGGGAGTACTTTTTGCTATTTCCGGTGGAGATGATTTGACTATCAATGAGATCCAGGAGGCAGCAAAGATAATCACTGAATCAATTGACAAAGACGCTCGGGTTATTTTCGGAACAATTCGCGATGAAAAATTAAAAAAGGGTGAGATAAAAGTGACAGTTATCGCCACCAACTTCCCTGCTGACCTTCCTCGTAAAAATCTTTTTAGTGGAACAGCAACTGGAAATCAATTAGTAAAAAACGAGAATCCTGCTGTAATAAAAAAAGAAATACACAATAGTATTCAAAATGGAAACGCAAACGGTGGAGATTTTTTTAAAAAAGTAGAAAAAAAGGAAGTGAAAGAGGAAATTATTGAAGATGACGGAGATGATTGGAGCGCTGTTCCTGCCTTTCTAAGACGAAAGAAAAATTAAAATTTTGTTATAAAAAGTTTAAGGCCTCACGAAGCATGTTGCTCCGCGAGGCCTGATTTTTTATTTTTTCGCTTTACTCCTTCTTCTCCCGAGCCCACCTTGGCTTTTGGGACACTGGCAGATGCCAGCGATGTGGAGCCGTCCGCCAGCGACCCAATATGGAAATTTTGGTTTGTCATTGCCACTCTTCCGTGGCTCAGAGTCACCCTTGGGAGAAAAATGCCTCTGCAGAACCAACTCGCCATAGCTCAGTCTCTCCGCCATTCTTCTTCCTCCTTCTCCAAACCAGCTTACCTCCTCTGTTAAAGCGTATAACATTGTGATCCCCCTTTCCGTGAATCCATATATTAACACGCCCCGCAGGACGAGAGATTTAAAAGAACGAAATATATTAGCCAATATCTTAACAAAAAAATGGCCTTTTGTCAAAAGCTTGACGTATAGTGTATAATTAAAAGATGATATACGATTTAATAATTATTGGGGGTGGGCCGGCAGGTAGTGCAGCTGCTGTTTATGCAGCGCGTAAAAGACTAAAAACACTTTTTGTCACATTCGAATGGGGCGGGCAGAGTGTCGTTTCGGAGAAAATTTATAACTGGATAGGTAGTGTTTCAATTTCTGGCGCAGAACTGGCAGAAAATTTTAAAAAACACGTACTAGCCAATGTCGGAGAAAGCCTGGAAGTAAAAGAGGGAGAGAAAGTAAATATGATAGAAAAGCACACAGAAGGGTTTATTGTAAAAACAGACACTGGTCAAGAATATTTAACTAAAACAATTTTAATCGCTAGTGGAAGCGGACGCAGAAAACTTCCTGCTAAAAATGCTGACAAGTTGGAGCATAAGGGACTTACTTATTGCGCCTCCTGTGATGGTCCCCTCTTTGCGGACATGGATGTGGCTGTCATCGGTGGAGGCAATGCGGCTTTTGAAACAGCTGCTCAACTTCTCGCCTATTGCAAATCTGTTACCTTGATAAATAGAAGCGACACTTTTCGAGCCGATGAAATTACTGTAGAAAAAGTTTCAAAAAATCCAAAAATAAAAATAATTAAGAACGTAGAAATTTTAGAAATACTGGGCGAAAAGTTTGTAGAGGGGCTAGTTTACAAGGACAATATCACTAGCGAACAAAAAGAATTGGGGGTTGCTGGTATTTTTATAGAAATCGGACAAATTCCAAACACCGATTTTGTTAAAGATTTAATTCCACTTGATAAAATCGGTAGAATAGAAATTGACGCTTGGTCTCAAAAAACCAAAGTTTCAGGCATTTGGGCAGCCGGAGATTGCACTAATGTTCTCTATCACCAAAATAACATCGCCGCCGGCGATGCGGTTCGTGCTTTGGAAGACATCTATTTGGCAATACATACAAAATAAAAAATTTTGTAAATTGGCGGAGGGTACAGGACTTGAACCTGTAAGGGATTTCTCCCGCTGGTTTTCGAAACCAGTGCCATACCATTAGGCGAACCCTCCTTGTCCTCTATGTTAAAACATCCGTATTATTTCTGCAAAATTTTCGGCTGAAGAAAAATAAAAACACTCATCGCAACAAAAGCTACTATTGCGGCAAAAATAAATGCATAAGTAGGACTAGAAACCCACAAAGTGCCTGCTATAACCGAAGCGGGAAGATAAATAATTCCAACGGTAAAATTGTAAAAACCAATAGCGGTCGCTCGTCTTTCTTTTTCTATATCAGAGATGAAAGCCTTACCTTGGGCTTCATCAATGGTATAAAAAATACCGAATAATAAAAAGAGAGTAATTACTTGCCATTTTTCAGTAGCAAAAATAAAGCCTAGAGACATTAATATGTATGTTAAATATCCCAAGACAATAATATATTTTCTACCAATATAATCCCCCAGCCTGCCAATAGGCATAGAAAAAATTACAAAAGAAATATTAAAAAGAACATAAAGCAAAACCACGTCCTTGACTGCAAACCCAATAAGATATGCCCTTAGAAGCAAAAAACCAAAACTAAAATAAGCTAAGGAAAAAATTCCAGCAGGAATAAGAAATAGTTTGAAACCTCGACTTAAAGTTCTCCAGGCTTTAAAAATATTTTCTCTTTCGTGGGGAATTCCCGGTTGATCCCTCATGGTAGAAAGTACCAAAACTGCTAACACTGCGATAACAATAGCAAAAATGAAAATCAAATTGAAGATGCTTGTTTTCTGTCCAAAACATAGAAGAAAAAAATAGGCTACCAGCGGACCAAGGATGGCCCCGGCCTTGTCCATGGCTTTGTGAAGCCCGAAAGTATATCCACGCCTTGATTCGTCTGCCACAGCCGAAAGCCAGGCATCTCTAGGTGGACCACGGAAGCTTTTACCTAAACGTTCAATTATCCTAAAAGAAGCAAGCGCTACCACAGAACCACCCAACAACAACATAAATTTTGCTACGGAAGAAAAACCATAGCCAGCCAAGGTTAGAGATTTTCTTTTGCCTGTTTTATCTGAAAGCCAACCAGAAAAATAATCAAGTGAGGACGCGGAAAAATCAGCAAAACCTTCTATTAAACCTAGCAACGAAGCGGAAGCCCCCGCTACCGTGGTAAAAAAAATGGAAAAGATTGAAAAAATTGATTCAGAACTAACATCAGTCAAAAAACTCACAAGCCCTAGTTTGATCACATCAGGATGAACTTTGAAGAATCTTTGCATGTGACCCTACCGGGAATCGAACCCGGATTACCGGCTTGAAAAGCCGATGTCCTAACCGTTAGACGATAGGGCCGTATGAAAAATATAACATTTTTAAGCCTAATTGCAAAATGTAAAACCAAAAAGAAAAGTCTCGATTCAAAGAACCGAGACACAGATTTTTTTTGCCTACAAATTTATCCCGGAAGCACTTCCGCGGAAATACCCTTCTGAGCAAAGAACTCTTCGATGTCCTCCCTGCTTGTGCCGACAATCGACACAACTGGGGGCTGTTGCCTCCAGCTGATCTCTACTAAGCCCCTTAAGAGACCCCTTCTTTTCAGCTCGGCAACAAGCCAAGTTATTTGATTTGGGGTGCAATTCAGTATTCGAATCCTCATTTCCATCTTACCCCCTCTTTTGGTTAAAGCGTGAGATATTCCGCGTTTATCCCGGACAAGGCCAGGAACGGCGCCACGTCCGCAAACAATGCATCTTTTACCCGGACGATCCTATTCTTTTCGTCCTCTACCATTACCTCCTTTCCGTACAAAATCCGTCGAGTTTGATCTACAACGGACTTGAAGGAATCCTTGTTGCCACCACCCGAACTTACCTTAATCAAAAGATCTGCCATGCCTCACCTCCAGGTAATTTTTATCACACAAAAACTGCTTGGTCAAGGATATTTTGTTTGTTAATTTCAATTATATTTTTTATAATCGTTTTGTATGGAAAAAAAACAAAAATTAGAAAACCTGCATAAAAAATGGACAAACGAATGCGAATGCGAGCTAAAAATAACAGCAACGCAAGCTGTACCTGGTGTAGGAAATGCGGAAGCTGAAATTGTTTTTATTGGCGAGGCACCGGGAAAATCTGAAGACAAACAAGGAGAACCATTTGTCGGGGCAGCTGGAAAATTTTTAAACGAAATGCTTGAACATATTAATCTAGAAAGAAAGGATGTTTATATTACCAACATCGTAAAATATCGCCCACCAAACAATCGTGACCCATTACCCGAGGAAAAATCTGCTTGCCGGCTATGGTTGTTAGAAGAGTTAAAAATAATCTCTCCCAAGGTTATAATTTTCCTCGGTCGCCATGCGATGAATAATTTCTTTCCGGACTTACAAATATCTAGCGCTCACGGAAAATTATTAATTAAACAATTTAAGGGCATGTCTACAAAATACTTCTTTCCCCTTTACCACCCAGCTGCCGCTTTGTATGACGGCTCTATGCGTGATGTTTTAATAAATGATTTTAGAAAAATCCCAAAAGTCTTAAAAAATATTGATAAACAAATAGCTTAGTGTATAATCAAAAAATATGAAAAATCCATTTGAAAATGCTATGGCCCAGCTTGAAAAGGCCGCTAAAATAAAAAACTTTGATAAGGAATTCATTAATTGCTTAAAGCAGCCCGACCGAGATATAAGAATTTCCATACCAACTAAGCTGGACAACGGATCATTAAAAATCTTTGAGGGTTATCGGGTGGAATATAACAACGCTCTTGGGCCATACAAAGGTGGTATCCGGTATCATCATAACACAGAAATAAACGAAGTTAGGGCGCTTGCTTTCTGGATGACCATAAAATGCGCCGTTGCGGGAATTCCCATGGGCGGTGGCAAGGGCGGAATCACTGTTGATCCGAAAGAATTATCTAAAGGAGAATTAGAAAGACTTTCTCGCGGTTGGGTACAAAAACTTTCTGACATATTGGGACCTCACAAAGATGTTCCCGCACCAGACGTAAACACTACCCCTGAAATTATGGCTTGGATGTCAGACGAATTTGAAAAAATTACCGGTGATAAGACCAGAGCGACTTTCACCGGAAAGCCGTTAGACAACGGTGGATCAGCTGGCCGAGGACCAGCTACGGGTCTCGGTGGGTTTTATGTCTTTAATTCATTGCGTGCTCAAATCGGACTTCCGGAAAAATGTAAAGTAGCCATTCAGGGTTTTGGAAATGTTGGAAGCAATGCTGCCCGTATTTTTACAGAAAATGGTCATACTGTTGTTGCTGTTTCAGATTCAAAAAGCGCAATAGTGAAAAATGATGGGTTGGATTTGGTAAAAGTTGAAGAGCATAAGAAAAATACTGGTGCCTTGAAAGATTTTCCTGGTGCAAAAAATATTACCAACGAAGAACTGCTTGAGCTTCCCTGTAATCTTTTGGTGCCAGCTGCCTTTGAAAACGTTATAACAGAAGCCAACGCACCAAAAATTAAAGCTGGAGCGATTCTAGAGCTCGCTAATGGTCCAGTAACCCCAGAGGCTGATGAAATATTGTTTAAAAAAAATATTCCAATAATTCCAGATGTTCTAGCAAATTCCGGCGGGGTGACAGTCTCATATTTTGAATGGGACCAAAATTTAAAAAATGAAACTTGGACAGAAAAGGAAGTGAATGCTAGGCTTCTGCCAATGATGAACGACGCTGCTCAAAAAATATTTGAAAAGGCCAAAGAAAACAAAACACATCTCCGCATGGGGGCTTTTATCTTAGCGCTTGAAAGAATTCAAGAAAAAATGTTATAAATTAAAGGCGCGCGGTTAGCACAGTTGTAGCGACGCCTAAAATTACGCGCGGTTAGCTCAGTTGGTAGAGCGACCCCTTGACGTGGGGTAGGCCACAGGTTCGAATCCTGTATCGCGCACTAGCAAGATAGCAACTAAACTGCTTTAGTTGCGTACAGAATTCGAAAGGAGTTTCATTGTTTTATAAAATAAAATTGAAACTCACCTGCCGATGTAGTCGGCGAATCCTGTATCGCGCACCAGTTTTTTTAGATTCCCACCTCCCTACTAATCCACCCCTTTCTAGTAGAAACCGGTATTTCCTTGGTTC
>CAYTSO010000005.1:0-54176 GCA_964440545.1 uncultured Candidatus Saccharibacteria bacterium
TTTGGTGTTCCCCATGATATCAACGGATTTCACCCCTACACCATGAGTTCCGTACGCCTCTCGCACTTTCAAGTTCTGCCGTTTCTCCCGCGCATCCCAGGTTAAGCCCGGGGTTTTCACAAAAGACTAACAGAACAACCTACGCACCCTTTACGCCCAATAATTCCGGATAACGCTCGAGGCTCTCGTATTACCGCTCCTGCTGGCACGAGATTAGGAGCCTCTTATTCATGAGGTACCGTCAATAAACTTCTTCCCTCATAAAAGATCTTTACGTCCCAAAGGGACTTCATCAATCACGCGGCGTCGCTCCGTCAGGCTTTCGCCCATTGCGGAAGATTCTCGACTGCAGCCACCCGTAGGTGTATGGTCCGTGTCTCAGTACCATCGGTGGGGGTCAGCCTCTCAGCTCCCCTAGACGTCATAGCCTTGGTAGGCTTTTACCCTACCAACTAGCTGATATCGCACAGGCCTTTCCCAAAGCGAAATTCTTTACCCGTAAGGGACCATCGTGTATTAGTCCGTCTTTCGACGAATTATTCACGACTTTGGGGGAAGTTCCTATGTATTACTACCTCGTTCGCCACTAACCTCAAACGACCTTTGAATTGATATAATCGCCTCTCTGGAAAAATGAGGTCCGTTCGACTTGCATGCCTTATCCACGCCGCCAGCGTTCATCCTGAGCTAGGATCAAACTCTAACTAAAAGTTAATTAGAACGAAACAAAACAAAAAACAGCAATGTTTTTGTAAATGCGTTGTCCTAGCTCTTGGAATTCAAAAAAATAAACAAGCTTGCACTTGTTCTCAAAACTTATTCTTTTATCAAAGAAGATTAAATTAAAACGTCATTCCACTAAAGGAAAGACGCACTGAAAAGTATATACTAACGCAAAACTGGTGTCAAGTGCGAAAAATAATAAAAAAATGCTTATTTTATGGTATATTATATGCATGGCAACCAAGATAGTTTATTTTGTAAGACATGGTCAAACGGAAGCCAATGTGGCGGGAGTTAGGCAAGGAGAAGGAGGGCCTTTGTCTGCAAAAGGCAGAGAACAAGCACTGGCAACAGCTAAAAGATTTCCGAAACAAAAAGGCCGTCCGCAAATTATTTATGCAAGTCCATTCGAACGCACAAGGGAAACAGCCGAAATTATTGCCAAGGAATTAAATTTAAAAATAAAATATACTGATCTGTTAAAAGAGAGAAAAAACCCAACCGAAATAATCGGCCACTGGGGCGGAGAGCATGGAATAAAAAACATTATTGATCGAATAGATTTTAGCTATCACGCCGATGATCTACGAGTTTCAGATGAAGAAAATTTTACCGACCTAAAAAAAAGAGCACGCGAGTTATTGTTCTTTATCTCTATGAGGTGGCACAAAAGAATTATTATGGTCACCCATAAAATCTTTTTGAAAATGGTAATAGCCTACATGTTATACGGAGAAAAATTAACTGCCTCTCAGTACAACAACCTTTCCTATTTTAATCCTATCGACAACGCTAGCATGGCCATCGTTACCTACAAAAGCCATTGGTTCAAAAAAGACGAATGGAAGCTCGTCGTTTGGAATGATCTAGCCTAAATCAAAGCTTAATTGAAGTAAATAAGCCCGAGGGTTCGCCTGTAAGTACTATTGACATTGAACTCCACGCTCCCCAGATTATCAGATCAACTACAATTGTTAGAAAAAAAAGATAAACCAGAATTGTAGTTATTTTAAATATTTTGTTTATAATAATTTTATTAATAAATTTATTTCCTAGATAAAGTGCAATAAACATAAACAAGATTCCCGAGATGCCTCTAATAAAAATAACAGCTGTTTCAAAATTACCTGAAAGGCCCGACAAAAGAGATAATTGTATGCCCATCAAACTCAAGGGGCCAACTGGAACAAAAAGACCCATGATGCTGGGAAAAATATTTTTTTCACCCAACACGTTTACACCAACCATCTGAATCACAATATAAATGGTGGTCAAAACAAACCACCAAAGCCATAAATTTGTAAACAAGGAGTTCTTTGAGCGTTGTTCTGGCACGGAGTTTGCGGCCGGGTTAATGACAGGAACAGAAGCTGGCATGCTGGATAAATTGGGGGTAGAATCTAGCGCCCGGAAACCCTCTTCGACGTCTACCATCGTCCAACCATTTGAGATCAAGTCCTTAGAAATTTTTTCCTTAGTCTCGTCACTTTGTAATTGTTGTTTTAAATAATCTATTAATTCTTTATTAATCATGTTTAATCTATAAACTAATAATTATTATCTTTTCTCCAAAGTTTGTTTACACAAAAGAATACTATGGTAGCGAAAACTGCACCTAGCGTATCAGCCAGCATGTCTTTTTGCGCATCCCAAATGTCACCCTGACTACCGAGATAGGCTGCCGCATCAGCAGCATTGGATTTCGCTGCATATATCCATTCTACCAACTCATAAGACATAGCAATCGTGGCAATTAAAAAAATCGGGTAGGTAAAAAGCAAAAATTTAGAATTCACTAATTTTCTAACAAACAGCCACTCGGCAATAGCAAAAGCATAAAAACCGACGGTAAAATGCGCCATGCGGTCAAAATGATTACGGGAGAAATTAAACGTATCGGTCACCCAATCAAATGGAACTTGAGAAAAAGTATAGTGCCCTCCGATGGTATGCAGATAAATAAGCACAAACATAAAAGCCAGCGCTGTTTTAGAAAATCTGATTTTGAAAAAAAATAACCATAAAATAACAGCAAGAATAATCCAAACAGTTAAATTCTCTACAAACCAAGTTTGACGATCGATAGGGTTTATTGCCAGTACCACGAAGAGAACTCCGTAAATTCCCAAAAGCCAATACAAAAAATTTTTCGATGAATTTTCCATAAATTTTATTTTTCGTCCTCTCCCTTTCTAAGGTCCGAAACCTGTAGTGGGCTTACTATTTGTGGAGGAGTCATGTCGATAACACCAAATTGTTTTTCGTAATTTTCTATTTGTTTTGCCATCCAGATGGAAATGCTTTTCATTACCTGGGGAGTAGTAGCAAAAGAATCCAAATTATTTCCGGAAGTAAGGGCAAAAGAAAAAACATCTTTGCCGTGTCCTCCCATCGCGCCGTCGATAAACTTCTTCGGCAATTTATTCATATCTACTTTTGTTGGATCAACCATAATTTTATTTTTTATTAACTAATAATCTATTCTTCTTGCTTCCCTTCCTTTATCAGGGTTAACTCGTTTCCTTTTTCGTTAAAATCTACCTTAGTATAAAACTTTTTTAACAAAAAGATTCCTCGTCCACTTGTTTTCTTAACCCCCTCATCGCTTGTTGGGTCCGCAATATTTTTATGATTAAAACCCTTACCACTGTCGCTAATAGTAATTTCTATCCTATCTTCATCTAGCTTTATGGAAACCCGTACTATAAGATTTTTCTTTTTGGGATCTTTTTCCAGCTCCTCCGATATTAACTCCCCAATATTTTTTTTCGAATCCTTAATTTCAAGATTTCCATGACCAATAGCATTAATTAAAGCCTCGCGAAATCCAAGTTTCGGCCAAAAAATCTCATCCTCTGTCCAACCTTTTTCTTTCAACCTTCTTTCAAATTCTTCATCGGCCTTGTCGACAGAAGCTAGCTCGGTCGTTAAAACCCAATTATCCCCTTCCAGTGAAGTGATTAATTCTTTTTCATTATTTGCTGGCCCCTCTATGGTCATAAAATTTTTAATTAATAATCATACTGGTCACTGTTCCGTTTTCATCCACCGTGTAGGAAAAAGTTTTGTTTTCTTGAATGTGCCCATCCTCATAAGCGACTGTTCCAGTATTTTTTTCTAAATCAACCGTCATCCAAAGAATATACCAACTTCCACCTAGAACCGGTTTTACCGGCGAAAGCTCGGCAATATTGTCCTGCAAATAATTTTCAACGTTCGCCCGCTCGGTCAAGTCAAGACAAGTAATCTTGGAAATATTTAAAGAGTAAGAAAGATTTTCCGGATTTTTGTAAACATATACCCCGTCTCCCCGATCAATCATTTCCCCAAAACCAACACTGGCTTTTTGGTTATCAAAAATTATTTTTAACTCTCCTTTTACGAAAGTTCCTTCAGACAAAGAATACCACCACAAATTTGCTGTCCTAGCGCCGCCTTCGTCATCCGGCGCGCTAACCGTTCCCTCAAATTCGCCAGTCATACTATCCTTTCCTCCAGGCAACGTATTTAATTCTCCCCTTGCCTTCTCTCCGTCTAAAATTATACGCAAGGTATTAATGTCGTAGTAACCGTTTTTGTCTGGCGTGCCAAAACTGGCATAGCAATATTCAGTCAAAGCGCCCTCTGGTTTTTCCGTCAAATCGACACCATCCGTGATTGGAGGAACAACCGCCGGAGCGACTGCCTCATTTTTATAAACAAAATAGAAAACCCCTAAGATAATAAGAACGGCAACAACAAAAATTAGTACTTTTTTCATGCACCAATTATAGCATTTTTTATCTATTCAAATAAGTAATGGTTAATTGAAGAATTGTGGCAAAAGTTACCCAGACCACATAGGGAATTTGAATATAAGTCACCCATTTAGCATATGGGTAGATAACTATCATCGCCCAAATGAGCGTTCCCAATACAAGCAGGATATCCAAGGCCGCGAGATAATTATTTTGAAGCTGAAACTGAATCGGACTAAAAGCAAAATTGAAAACGAGATTCAAAACAAATGGCAAGGCAACAATAAAAGGAATTTGCTTTTGCCAAGCCATCCAGAAAACTTTCCCGAAAGATACGGCAATCAAAATATACAGCACGCTCCACACTGGCCCAAAAAGCCACGCTGGCGGAGACCAGGATGGCTTTATCAATTGCGAATACCAATTGTAAGTATTGTTCATTTATTTTTGAAGCGCCTCTGCATCAGCCTGAGACATGAATTTGAACATGTTGCCTCCACACTTGGCGCAAGTTCCCTTGGCAGAATATCTGCCTTTTTCATTCTTCGTTACGACTGGGTTTGTCATCGTCTGCATCGTTGGCTTATTGTTTTCTCTACACTTCATACACAATGCTTTTAGTTCCATAAAATATTTTTAAATTAATAATGATAATAAATCCATTATACCACACTTTCGCTTATTTTTCTATTTTTCTTCGTGCATTCCAATAAGTACACCAGTCACAATCTTTACCCGCTTTTGGAATCTCCTTGTTTTCCAAACAATCCTTGATTTTTAATAATGTTTTCTCTATCCAGGAATCATTCCCCTTGTAGGCAATCAAATTTACATCAAAATCAAGTTTTTTATCAAAAGCCTCGCGATCAAGTTTACCGGTACAATAAACAAAATATCCCGTATCAGAAACTTTCAATCCTTTTTGTCGGAGAAGCCATTGGTATACTTCCATCTGCCTTTTGTATCCGTCCTGCCATTCTTTGTCTAGCTCCGTCACCGCCTCTTCTTTTGCTGTCGATTTATAATCCACCACAATATATTCGCCTTTACCATTAATCCAGAGATCATCAATCGCGCCAGTTACCAGCATTCCAGTTGGTTCATGCAGATACTGAACGCCTTTAAAATTCTCACGCCAAGCATCAAGTTCTTCGTGCGGGGCCGGTTTTGCATCAATCCCATATTCCTCCTGCAAGGGGTGTTGTTGGTTTTTTGCTCGATGAATATCAAATTCTTGTTTGAGTAAATAATCCACCGCGCTGTTTAATGAAAAAGGATAACCGGGCACGCGCTTTATTCCTAATTTATTATCAATATAAAAACATCTCGGGCAATCCAAAAACAAATCAATCTTTGATCGACTTAATTTCCAGTTCCCTCCTCCGTAATTCCACCCTGGTCCCCTGTTTCCTTTGTAATATTCCGACATAAAATTATTTTAACATTCCTGTTGGGAATTATAGTTTTTCAATTTCCTTTAAGTCCTTGTCCGGCAGGTAAAGAATAAGCAGGCCAAGAATAATTCCAACTACCGCTGTCCAGAAATGACTGCCACCAAAGAGCCATTTATCTACACCATCCAAAACATACCAAATACCGCGCCAAATCAAAACCAGACCGATAACGATAGAAACATTCTTCGCGAGAGATTGTAGGGTAACTTTATTTTTTATCATAATTTTTTATAAAAAATTCTTGTAATTAAATATCTCAGCAAGCAGCCCGTCTAGGACGGGCTGCCAAAAAAACATCTAATCACGTTTACTCTGACTGACCAGGAGCACACATCTTGCATCTTTTTGGGCAAGAAAAAATCATATATACCGCACCCAAACCAACCAAACCATAAACAACTCTGGAGATCATGGACATAGAACCAAAGAGTGTAGCTACTAAGTCAAAATCAAGAAAACCTACCAACCCCCAGTTAAGACCTCCAACAACTACCAAAACGAAAGCTACCCAGTGTAATACTTTCATATTTTTTTATTTTTTATTTATAATTTCGACCCTTATAATTTAAATAAAGAACAATTGAAGCCTACCTATATTTTACCACAAAAACCCGAAAGAACAGTCAACTCCTTTTATGACAATTTCTTCCCTTTTATTGTTTGTAGCTTCGGATTTTTTGTTCGACTGCAATTGCTAGTTTAATAAGTTCTTCTTCTGTCACTACTGTCGTAGAGCTTCGGCCGACCCGGACAAATTTATATTTTTCCTGCACCAACATATAAATATCCATCAAGCCAGAATCTGAATATGCAAGCATGTTAGGTAGACCAATTCTATCATCGCTTTTAATGGTTCTTTCCAAGATTTCTAAGCCTTTGCGTTGCCTCTCCATGTCTCCATAGCCGACGTCGACAGTAACAAAATGATTGCCTTGTATATAATATTGGCAACCAGTACTCATGTTATTAGAAAAATCAGTTACCTTTTCAACCGTCTTTCCAAGAACTGCGCCGACTTCTTTTTTCGTCATTTCATTGCAAACATCCAGCCCAAACGAATTTTCCCCCATTCGAATAAAATCACCCGAAACAGATTTTTGAACGACGCCGGTGCCAGCATTATCGCTAGGATTACTTTGTGTCTTATCTTGATTTAAAAAATACATCCCGAGACCCAAAACAACTACCGCCCCACCAATACTAAATACAAGTTTAAGATTTTTATTCATAATTTAGTTTTTAATAATTATTAATAAATTTTTAACTTACTAAATTTTTACAAATGTATTAAATTACAAACAATGCAAAAATAATTAGAAACGCCAAAATGACAAGCGCGACGACTGTATAAGTAAACAAGGAAATTGCTTCCCGCTTTTGCCCTTCCAGATAAAGCAAAACTGGTTTCAAGAGCACCAAGGACCCCGTCACACAAGCAGAGATTATAAAAAGAAGAAGCATGACGACTGGTGCAAGCCAAGTGTCCGGCTTCTGGCCAAGCCAATACTCCAAAATACTAAAAAGTCCCGCCAGGGCTATAACGTATAGTGCAACCCCTGTCGCATTCAAAATCGCTCTTAAAATAATTTGTCTATTATTCATATTTAAAGTATAGCATGGGTAGAACGTTGAAATGTCAGATGCGGGGGTGGATTAGAGATCGGACATTTTTAAAATTGTGCCTGGTTTTTTTATTCTAAAAACAAAAAAAGATCGCTAGTATCTTTTAGTAAAAAAGTTCTATACGATCTTGTGTGATGTTGGTAGAGCAGAGGGGTCCCGAAAAACCCCTCTGCCCACCTTCATGGCTAGGCCATGAAACTTCAGGACGGTCCGCCCCTCGTGTTGCCAGCTCGCTGGCTGGCCCAACATTTTTCTTCTCGCGAATTTCCGGTGAATGACCCGCCGTGTTTTCGGCCACGACGGTCCACGTCAAAACGCGCGGTCAGATGACGACGCCGGTCATCGGCATGCCGCCGATAACCGCTTTGTTCTTGAAGAAGCCCGCAGGGGCCTCGGTGTTGGTGTTCACGAAGAACTTGGGAGCCGCTCTGATCATGGTCACCTTGCCTTTCCGTCCTTTTGGGACCTTCTCGTCATTTGGTCTGGGGGCCAGCCACGCGGGTGATGGTGCGCACACTCATTTTGGGGATCTCCCCTCTGTTTTGACAGCCAGTTTGTCCGGCCATCTCCATTTACAAATTTAATATATATTCAGTGTATGTCAAGTAAATTAACATCTCATGAAGATTTTATTTCTGAAATATATTATCCGCCTATTTCCGCCGGAGGCGGACAAGCGCGCCTGCCTGCCTTTGGCAGGAATTAGAGAATACGACATCCTTACAAACTCCAGTTTGTTGGTATGTTATTTTTGGGATTGGAAAGATTTTAGAAAATTAACAAATATTTTGCCGTAGGACGAAAGAGTATGCTCCACAAACTTGCCATTGTATTTCTTATTGAGCAAACCGGTTTGGTAAAGTTTTCTGGCATGTTCCCCTATCGTCTTCGGATTTGCCTTGATTATATCTATAATGCCGTCGAGGGTTATCCCGCTATTTTTCGCCACGAGAAGCAATATCTCAATACGATAATGGTTAGCCATGCCCTTTAAATGTCTTTCCATCTGTCTCGCTGTTTTAATTTTTGTCATATTTATATTATATACCAAAATCTTTTTACAACATACTTACAAACTCCAGTTTGTTGGTATGTTAATGGTGGGATAGGGGTCGGACAAAAATTATTTTTTAAAATTGCACCTGACCCTATTTTGTTTGCATAAAAATTGTGATTGATTTCCTTTCTCTTTATTTTCTTCTTATGATTATAAGAAATAAAATTGAAACTACAATAAAAACAACAAAGAATGCAAAGAGCTGTATGCCAAAGTTAACAGACTCCCATCCATCTAAATCGTAACTAAGTAATAATTTCGGCCAGCCAGACCCACCCAGCCAAAGAAGAAGGTATGAAAGTGATCCGATAATCAAAAAACATACATACGACAAAATAGCTCCAATTATCGGCCTTTGTCTTGCGTAATAATAATGAAGTATTATTGTCGGTAGTATGGATATTACTAATATAATAAAAAGTTTAGGAGTAAAATCCCCAAAGCCTGAAAAAAACAATAGAACAAAAAAATCTAGCAAAATGGTAATAAATAGAAAGACTCCAAATGAATATTTTTTCATAATTTTATTATATCATCATTTTCCATTTCAAAACTATTCGCCTATTTCCGCCGGAGGCGGACAAGCGCACAAATTAGAGATAGAGGGACATTCTCACATTCTTGAGAATGTTGGAATGTCAGGATTAGAATTTGAGGATGAAGTCACAGAAGATTTTGCCGTAGGGCGAGACGGAATGCTCCACCTTCCTCCCCTTATATGATTTGTTTATTAAACCTGCTTGAACCAAACGTCTAGTATGTTCAGATATCGTTTTCACGTTGCAATCTAGATTCTCCGAAATGGATTCCAGGGTGATATTCGGATTTTTTGCTACCAATAACAAAATCGCGATACGACGATGGTTGGCTACGCCCTTAAAATGCCTTTCGAGTTGCTTGGCCGTTTTTGTTTTGTTTGTTTTCATATCTCTATTATATAACATTCTCATATTCTTGAGAATGTGAGAATGTTAATTGAGGGGTTGGAGAATGGATTTATTCTACTGCCGATTAGTATACGGACAAAAATTGTTTTTAAAATTGTACCTGACCCGATTTTTTCCGCATCAGAAACTACTTAGGACGATTTTTAAGATAAGCTTTTAATAATCTTAAAATGGTCCAGTTCATGTTATCAATAATTGCGCTTAATTCAGTTTTGTATTTAACTTTAAAGCCTTTTTCCATGTCATTAATTGTTGATCTGAGATATTCTTGTACGGCAGCGTCCGCATAAAAAAATCTAGTTTTTTCCATATTCTCGCCAATGGCATAATATGCCAGCTTATTTTGCTCAACTTTTTCCTTTTTGAAAAAAATATTACAGAAAGCTCTTCTCAATTCTTTTCCGGATTGATAATAATGAGAGGCTACATTGTTTCTTACCCTAACGAGATAATTAGTAAAATCAGAAGTATCTTTTGATTTATCTAATGCAATGTCGACAAGATTATTCCACCTAATTGTAATATCCTTATTGGTTTTACTTAGAACTCCCTTAAATTCTGTAGAAAATAAAATTTGCTCGTTTTCTTTTAAAAACTCAAAAAATTCTCGTAGATAACTAATAAAAATTTTCCTCGTTTGAGTAAATATTCCACCGTACTCACCCATGTGAAAGGATATTTCGTCGTTCATGGAAACTGGTTCATACGTGTCAAAAACAAGTTTTTCAAAAAGGACCATGCCCTTTAGATCATTATAAACAACAGCAAGAACCAAAAAGAAATTATCAATCGAGTCGTTTTTGTTTTCTTTTATAATTCTAAATGGCTCTATGTGCATTAAATCTCCTTGAAATTTTTGTTTTTTCATGTTTTTTTACGCAAAGACTGTAATTGCACATTCTTTTTAATTACCTAGTCTCTTGAATGCTAAATCAGTTGCCTTCAACCTAAGTTTTGTTAAAATATTTATACCCAAAATATTTCTAATTTTTTCAATAATTTTATCTATGCATATATTGGCCTCATCTTCATCTAAGGATTCCTCGTGCCCCAAAACCAAACCAAATGATTTATAAACCTCTTTAATTACTTTGCTTCTTTGCTCACCAACAGGAAGTGATTCGAGTAATCCTTTTTGTGCTCCTATTTTGATCAAGGCCCCCTCAAAAGGTTTTAAATTTTCTTCAATTTCTTTTGTAAGCCAAGGAGAGTGTTTTTGTCTAATATTTACTAATTCACGTCCAATATTTATAGCGTTCCTCGATGGACCTTCAGTAAATAATTCTTGTCGTCCTTTTTCGACTCTTTCTATATATTCTTCACAAAATATTACATGCTTGTCATAGGCGACTTCTGCCATATGGCTAGCGGTCCCTAAAATAAAATCTTGTTGTTTGTTTTGTAATTGCTCGTCCTTCCACGACTTATACAAAGAAAGGCACAATGCCAAAACGCCAGGAATAGCCACTAATCCTTTAAAAATTTCACTTATTGGAAGAAAATAGGCAAACAAAAACGAAAAGATTAGGACAACAATTGAAACTAAATATACAAACCGGTTTTGTTTTATAATATTTATTTTTTTCATAGAATTATTTTTCCTCTACTCTTTCAATAACTTCCTGCACTATGCCCTGAACGGTATCACCTTCCTCTGGTGTTATTGGTTGATGAGTCGCGTTTGTACTTTTTGGTAATAATATTCTACGTCCGTCTTTTTTGTCATACATTTTTATTGTTACGTTGTCGCCAAGCAAAGCAACCACTCTATCACCTGTTTCCCCTTTTTCTTGAGCGCGGCACAAAACTAAGTCACCATCATCTATTCCAGCCTTATTCATAGAATCACCGTTTGCCCGCAGTATAAAATATTTTGCCCCGGGTTTTATTTTATTTTTCTCTACCATTATTATTTCTTCAATATTATTTTCACCTAAAAATGGTTCACCACATGGGGCAGAACCTACTAGCGGGACACCAACCATGCCTTGCACATAGGGAGAAACAATTTTTTGCATAACCATCTTGTTGATTGATGGGATGACCCCAATTCTGCTCTTAAAATATTTTTCAGTCTCTTTATCAATAAAATATACATAGCATCCCTTCATACCGCGAGTCATGAGAGTTCGGTAGGTATTTTTTATAATCATGTCGGCTTTTTGAGCTGTGCCTTCTGGATTTTGTTTTAATTCCTTTTTGTATCCTTTCAATGAGGCGTCTGTTTTTGCACGTTTCTCTGGACTTGTGACTACTTCTCCATTTCGAACAACAAAATCATTACCAACAATAACCCCAACATAATCTACTTCTAGCCCTTGGCAAGTGTGGATACACCCTATTTCGTTTACGGATTTTGGAGAAATAATCCAAATATTTCCATCGCTGGCAAGATTCCACTTCATTCCAAAATTATATTCTGGGATAGTAATATCATTTAATTTTTTATCTTTTTTACTTATCCAATTCCAACAATATCCTGCAACGAGTCTAGCTTTGTTATTTATTCTATTTTTATCAAAAATTAGGTCCCTTAATTCGTTCGGTGATTCAACGATTTTGAAATCATAGTCTATCCCCTCTAGGGTAGTATTCGCCGTATCTTCTATTCCAAGGATATTATCAAGCCATGACAAATACCCATCAGACCCATTACAGCGAAACTGTGACTCGAGTTTAAGATTTTGAACTTTTGCTCCTATTTTATTTGCCCATTTTTCAATTTCCTCCTTTTTCCCAATATCATGCCAGGTTACTTTTTGGTCTTCATCAATAAAAAAAATGGAAGATTTTGAGGCCTCTATTATCTCTTTTATTTGATTTTCGCCAAGATTTTTAAACATGCCAGACTTTTCGTTAAGTCTATGCGCTTCATCAACAATTAAACAGTCGAAGGTATTTGGGTCACACCCTATATATGAACCTGACCCCGTAAACATATTTGAAATTTCGGTCTTCTTAAGCGTCCCAGTTAGCTTGCTTTCAAAAACGGCCCGCGGGGCTGCATTTTTTGTTACATATTGAGTGTTTAGTCCAAGCTTTGTTATCTGAACAAGCAGATTAATTGCAACAACGGACTTACCAGTACCTGGACCTCCTTCTACGATTAAAACATTTTTATTACTTTTACTAGATTTTCTTGCCAAAGACAGAGCTGTTTCATATACAATTTTTTGATCGTCAATCATAACAAACTCTTGGTTGCCCTTAATCATGGAGGCCATACTGTCTGCGAGATTTTTTGATGGACGGATTTCTCCGTTATCAATACGATACATTATGTTGGTTTTATCTCCGTGTTTTATAAATCTTGTAATAAAATTCTGGAGTTTTTCTTTCTCTCCTTTGCAAAAAACTGGCGCCTTGTTTAGATAATCATTATAAAAAGAATTTTTAACCACATCGTTATCAATGTGGTTATGTAAATACGCGCATGGTTGTAATCCTATGTTTTCATTGTAGACTGTTGCGTTAAAACCCAGCAAAAGTGCTGAGTAAGACCAGGCTTGGTATGAAGGGTGAAGCTCTTCACTAAGCCCCTGCTGAAAACGAGTTAAAACTATCGCATCTTTTTCCGTAAGCTCAATGTCCGTCCACTGTTTCAGCTCAATGATAATAACTTTATCATTATTATTTTCATCCTGACCGGTTATAATAAAGTCTATTCTGTTTTTTGTTCTTGGTATTGAGTACTCAATCGCTATTCCGGAATCGTTTGGAATAAGCTCATTGTTTATAACATGATACATTGACCCAAGAGAATTTTTCCAAGAAATATATTCATTATTACCAACATTTTTATTTAATTTTAGTTTTACAGATTCACGAATAATATCCTCAATACACCCACCGGATGCATCTTTTAGAAAATCTTCTTTTGTTGATTGATAAACTATCACAAATTAAAGTTTGTTATATTTTGTGTGTTTTCCTTTTGCTTTATCTATCGGATATTTTTCGGCATTCTTTTTTATTTTTTTATCTAGGGCATTTATAATGTCAATTTTTAGATCGTGGCTCATCAATAAAATCCAGTAAAAAACATCTGCGAGTTCCTCACCAATGTGCTCTTTATGTGTTTTTACGTACTCTTCAACTTCTTCTTTTGACTTCCATTGAAAATGCTCCAAAACTTCCGAGGCCTCAAGGGAAAGAGAAATCGCCAAATCTTTTGGGTTGTGAAACTGTTTCCAGTTTCGAGCCTTTCTGAATGCTAATATCTTTTTTATTGAATCATTAAAGTCTTTTTTCATTTTTTCATTCTACTCCTCCCCGCTCCAAAACTCAATCCCGATTAGAGCCTGCGGACACGTCTTCGACGAGCCCTATCTCTAACGGGATTAATCCCCCTGCATGGTAATTTTAAAAATAATTTTTTCGAATGGTCTGGCTGGGGTGGGACCCAGGGAACCGAGGACCTGAGAAAAAATTGATTTTTAATAATTACTCCCTTCTTCCCCCATTAGAGCTTGCGAGCACGCCTTTGGCGAGCCCTACCTCTAACGGGACAGGTCTACGACGAGGCCTCACTCTTAAGAAATATCAATTATGTAATTACTCAGAAACGTCTCGACGGCACGAACAGTGTCTTCCTTTAATTTTGCGTTACTTGCGGCAACCCAGGCGGCAAAATTGTATAATTCTTGATTATCTACTTTAAGCCACTTCTTGTTCTGGAAAAGAAAAATAAATAACGTAGTCATCGCTAGTCTTTTGTTTCCATTTTGAAATGGATGGTTCTTAATCATAAAATAAAAAAGTATTGCTGCTTTTTTTATTAATCCAGGATATAGCTGTCTTCCTCCAAATGTTTGAAATGGTGCCTCAATGCATCTCTCAAGGGCATTCGTATAGCGAGTACTAAAATCGGGAATCGGTTCATTCCAACTCATGGTCTCTTTTGCTAGACGGTGTGCCACATACTCTACATCTACGATTGTAAGTTGTTTCAATTTCATATTATTCCTTACCGAGAAGTTTTAGGGTCTCCCCATACTCTTTTACAACTTTTTCTACGGCTCTTTTTATATCTTCCTTCTTTTCTTCTGTTAATACCCCAGTACCAGAACCAGAAACTATTTCGTTAACATGTTCCATGGAAATAGCATAAGAACGTCCAATCTTCTCGGCAGGAATTTGTCCCTTTTTTATTTTATTAAAAACTGCAATACGACTAATGCCCAGCATTTTTGCAAGTTCGGCAATCGAGATATATATTGCTTTTTTACCTTTATTTTCCATAATAATTCTTTGTTAATGTAATACATCTTACATGTTAACAATTGTTAACTTATAAGTCAAGCGGGGTTAACGACTTACTTTGTGCTTTAGCGACGCGGCGCGTTTGATGGCACTCGCGCCGTATTTTTTGCGAATTTTATCCGCCACTTCTTCTACGACGAGGCCTTTCAACATTTTGTCTTGCTTGCCAAATAAATCCAGGGGGACATTCTCCTCGCGGGTGAGGTTACTCAAGATTACTCCCGTGGAACGAATGCGTTCTTTCTTGTTTAAAAGTTTCAAGAGCTTCGGCTCAATCGCATTTAATATCACTCCCGGGTCGGCAGTATATAGAGGCAACTTCACTTCATCCGTTTTATATTTAAAATCACTATTTTTCACAAAGAAAGAAACTTTGTTCGAGACGAGGAGGATGGAGCGCGCGTGCTCGCACGCGCGCTCTGCGTTTTTTGCAATTTCTTGCCAGATTATTTTCGGGTCCGTGGAAGCGGGGCGAAAAGTGGAAGTGGATTGGATGGATTTCTGGTCACGCGGGTCGGCGTTGCTTTCCACTTCGAAAACCGGCTCCCCGCGGAGCTCGCGCTGAAGCTCGCGGAGAGGCACGGAAAAATTTTTTTCAATTTCTTTTTCAGAATAATTTATGAAATCGTAGGCAGTCGAAAGGCCGAGCCGGCGGAGGCGAGGAATCGTCTGCCTGCCTATGCCCCAGATGTCGTCTATCGGTGTTCTCTTTAACGCTTCTCTCTCGTTAGCTTTCGTAAGAAGCATCACGAGGCCGCCCGGCTTCTCGAGCTTCGAGGCCTGCTTCGCGAGAGCTTTCGTCCGCGCGAGGCCTATGGAATACGTAACGCCTAAAGTTTTTTCTATTTCGTTTTTTAATTCTTTGAGAAGATTCTTTGCACCAACGAAATATTTCACTTCTGAGGGCTCCACCTCTGCAAAACATTCATCGATGCTATACACTTCAATCGTTTGAAAATATGATTCCAGAATTCTATGCAAACCCTCCGCAATCTCGTTGTATAAATCAAAATGGTGCGGGAGGATTATCACCTCGGGGAAAAGTTTCTTAATCTGGAAAACGGGCATACCCCGAGTGACGCCCACCTTCTTCGCCTCAGGGCTCATGGCGACGGCTATGCCTTTATCTCCGCCCACGATGACGGGCTTGCCTTTATATTCCGGATGCTTCGTGAGTTCGCAAGCCACAAAAAAAGAATCCCCATCCACGTGCAAATATAGGTTGTTGGTCTTGCCTTTCATCCCCCTATTCTATACTAATCCCGTTAGAGCTAGAAACACGCTGCGAGCCCTCATTCTCTGCTTTTGACGCAAATTTGACAATTGTCTAATAACATGATATTATGCTTATCGGCAATTTAATCGTTCGCTAATACGAAAGGAGGGGGAAAACAGAAAGGCGAACTCGTGTGGTTCTTTTCATAAGGAGGAATTTGATGAAGTTGATCGAATTGTTGTCGTTTCCCGTCACCGAGGAGCAGAGGAAGAAGGCCATGACGGAGCTTGACCCCAGGGCGCCCGAAGAGGAGCTCGCCGGCACTTTGCCCCCTCACCTGCAGGACCTCTGGGTCCGGGTGAGCATCCTCGTCGAAGAGGGCATCGCGGAGCAGAAGAAGCTCCGTGAGGCCATAGAAGCGGAGGAGCCCAAGGAGGGACCCAAGGGGTACAACAAAATCAAACACAAATGGCTCGGACAACGAGTCAAAACCGCTCGCGATTTCTTCTGGACCTCGGCCGAGGAGGAGTTCGGCTGGCCCGGCGAAAGCATCGGTCTCAGGGCCGGATGGGAGATCTGCTTCAACGGACTTTTCTGCGACGAGTGTGGCGTTCATCACGAGGACGAAGACGACTCTCCGGGCGCCGTGTTGGCCGGTCTTCTCTTCGGCGGTCTCTCGAGGGACTAGGCAAATATCGGCAAAGAAAGGAGGTGATCATGGGTCAGCAGAAATGCTGACCCTTTTTAATTTCATTTTTATTTTCCCCCCATTCAAATGGGGATTTTAAAAATAATTACTCCTACTTCTAACGGGGCTAGCGCCACTCAAAATTACGACCGAAGTGGCCCCAGAAAGTGGTGTCGCTAAATTTTAGCTCCTCTAATTTTAGGAATTTGCGAATGCCACGGGGAGAAAGATCATAACCAGTAATCGGCATTTCTTTGCCGTCCACTACCGCTACGGCCATGACGGGCTCCGCTTTGCCTATTGCATAAGCGAGTTTGATGTGAACTTCTTTCGCTTGATATTTTTTTAAATAATCTACAGCAATCTTTCGCGCCATGTAAGCGCCACTTCGATCAACCTTTGTATAATCTTTGCCGGAAAAAGAGCCTCCGCCAATCGGAACTTCCGGACCATAATTATCAATAATGAGTTTCCTGCCTGATAGGCCCGTGTCCGCGTCGAAACCGCCCTTTTGCCACTCCCCGGCCGGATTGATGAGATAATTCTTCGCTTTGATAATATTTTTTACTAATTCCAATAACTTTGCTGTTTTTGTATTTTGAAAACTCGCCACCACCGTGTCTACCACATCACCATCTACTGTCACTTGCACCTTGCCATCGTAAGGATATTTCTCGTAAACTTTTTGGCACAAATTACGCGCGAGTTCGTATTCAAGCGGAAGCAAACTCGCCGTTTCCGCCGTCGCGTACCCTTTCATTATTCCCTGATCCCCCGCGCCGCCGGCATCTACGCCTCGCGCGATCTCGGGGCTTTGCTCCACAATGTTTGAAATAATTTTAAAATTCTCGCCGACAATATTTTGCACAACTTTTTCAATATCGGGCTTAGCGCTAGAGGTCACTTCACCGTTTATTGTAATTAAATTATGCCCACCCATTACCTCAACGGCGACTCGACTCTCTTTGTCCTCTGTTAAATATGCATCCAAAATAGAATCCGCGATATAATCGCAAATCTTGTCAGGGTGTTTTGGGCTTACAAATTCTGCTGTTTTTTTCATATTAATTAAAAAATTCCTCTTTTGGAGGAAAGAATTTTTATGCGGACTAGACATAAACATATCTCCCCCTTGTGGGTTGGATTTAGCACCTTGCTTTAGCAGGTTGCTGTGGGATCATTGAGCCAATTCTCTACCCCACTCTTGATAAAATATTCAATTGTAAATCTAGTATAGCACAAACTAGGAGAATGATGAAATTTTTATTACTAAAATACTTATTATTTTTGACAAATATTTTTTTTATGTTATGCTTGCTGATATGAAAAAAATATTCTCTTCGGCGCTGATAGTCGTTGGCTATATATTATCTCCGTTATCTTGGTGGAATGACATAATCGTCAATATTCCACTTTCATACTTGTTCGCTGCTCCTTTTTCTTTTTTCAGTAAAAAATTATTTTTACCCATGTTCGTCGCCGGATATCTTGCTACAAATGTACTCGGGTTTTTACTTATGCATAAAGGAGTAGGTATGTGGAGAAATAAAGAAAACCGACCTGTTTTGTTTAAAGAAATCAAGAAGGACTTATTAATATCCCTGGTCTACGTAATAATTATTGTAATTTTATTTTATGCTGGGTTTATTAAAGTACCAGTAGATTTAATTAAATAAAATGAAAAAGGATATAGATATTTTTTTGGTGAAAAGAAATAATTTGGATAAGAAAAAATATAAAGTTATACACCCCTTTGATGGAAGAATTATCCCCCTTGAGCCAATAACATTAAAAAAATATTCCATTCTGCTTTCAAAAAAAATTTGTTTCAAAAACGCAAACTACATCGTCGGCTTTGCAGAAGGTGGAATATTGTCTGCATATGGTTTATCTGAAGTAACCGGAATACCCATGGTTGGCTCCTATCGAGTAAGACTTAAAGTTAAAAATGAAATAACTTTTGAGGAACCGCACTCAATGAGGTCACAACACTTTATATATAATCTTAAGGCAGGAGACAAAATTATTATCATTGAAGATGAAATAACTACTGGATCAACCTTGCTCAATGCTGTAAAAACTTTCAAAGATTCTGGAATAGAGGTATTAGATGTTGGAACTTTTGTATTAATGAATAGTAAAAGAAACGAAAAAAATGTACGTGAAGCAGAAAAAATTCTGAATATTAAAATAAAATATTTATTTAATGAAAATCAAATTTCAAAAAAAACTAATAAGTGATAATTTTTTTGATCTTGAAAATTCAAAAAAAGTAACACTCGATAGGGATAAAATAATTGTGGAAATATCAAAGATACTTGGTGTCAACGTAAAAAATATTACCCCACTCAAATATTGGGAGAATGATACAAAAAAATACCTAAAAACAGAAAGGGTTTATTCTATTATATACAATAACCATTTCTTAAAAATAAGGTACTGTAAAAACCACATGGAAGCAAAAAGCCTATATGCTAGATCAAAATTTGCATACCAAAATAAAATTCCCTCATGTAAACCAATTAATATAATTAAAAATTATGTTGTCTTTGAATATTTCAAAGGGGAAAATCTTGTTACGACAAACAACAAAAAAGTAATAAAAAAAATTTCTGAAATTCAGTATAAAATGAATAAAATTTCGATTGATCCTATAATTTCAGGAACCCTAAGGTTTAAAATTAAAAAAAATACAAAAAAATGGATCCTGTTCCTAAAAAGTAAGGGGTTGATTGATAAATCACAAGGTTCAATTTTATTAAGAAGTATCGAGCATCTTCCCAAGATTATTCCTTGTTTTGACCATCAAGATTTTGGTGTACATAATTTAATTTCTGACGGAAAAAGCATAAAGATAATAGACGAGGAAGCCTTTGGTATATTGCCGTTAGGGTATGGAATAGTAAGACCGGTATTCGACAGGAACAATTACAGGGTTGTAAAAAATAAAAGTCTAAACGATTATTTATTAACATACAATGCAAAGGAAAGAAATTACATAAAAGATAGTGCTGTTTTTTGGAAAAACCTTTTTATAATTAGAAATTCTGTTCGTAGATATTATATTGGTAATACCCAGGGAGCAAAAAAACTTTTGAGAGAATTAAATTATGAAAAATAATGACGTAAAAAAAATTGAAAATATTTTAAGGGCATTAGCTGTTGGGGACGCCTTTGGAAAAATTTGTTCAAAATACTCTACAAGAGATGTAATTAGGCTTTATGGTGGTAAAATATTTAATTTGACAAAACCAATTCGGGGAAAAAGCAAAAGAAAATGGCTAGAAGGATCAATAACGGATGATACAATCTTGAGTTTAATAATGGCAAATTCATTGGTTCAAAACCGAAGATTTTGTAGAAGAGATTTCGCAATTAAATTGATTAATTGTGATCCCGGTGGAGGAAAACAGATAAAAAAACTTAAAAAAAGTAAAAATCCACTTTTTGTAACAAAAACAGGTTATACTAATGGCTCTTCAATAAGGATATCCCCCTTAGTTTTTTTTGAAGAAAACATTAAAACACTTTCAAAAAATATCATTGACCAAAGCACCTTAACCCATGGCAACAAAGAAGCTATCACTGCTGCTCTGTGTGTTGGATATGCAATTTATTTTCAGTTGCATGGCTATAAAATAAACTTTATGAGTTTTGTTAAAAAAAACTTAAAGAATAATTTCCGGACAGGCTTAGAAACAAAAACATACAAAAATCTTATTTACGGTTTTAAATTAGAAAAAAGGGGTGGTAACCTTTATGACAATTTGGAAAAAATGATCGGGTATAAAAAATATGCCTGGAGCTCTGTCCCTTCCGCCATAGTAATAGGTTTTATTAAAAACGCCACACAAAAAGATTTCGTCGAGCTAGTACACAGAAAACACAAAGGGGCTGATCTTGATACAGTAGCTTCAATTGCCGGGAGCATCATGGGCGCAAGAGGCATAGATAATTGGGTGATGAATAGCTCAAGAAAGATTGAACATGTTAATAAAATAAACTTTCATGGGACAGCGAGGGATATTTTTTTCGCCAAGCAGAATAAAATTAATACAATTTTCTTTGATTTATGGGATACCTTGATTTTTTTACCAAACGGCTGGAAAACATTTAATTTTTTGAAAGAGGAATTTAAAATACCAAAAAGCAAATGGGTAAAAAAAATTAAACCATTATTCTTGTGCAAAAAACAACAAAATATTAGGTCTTTTTTGGTGGAATTTACTAGTACGCTGGGTGTAAAAATTGATTTAGAAGTGTATAGAAAAAAGATGGAGAAACAATTAATCAGAGACCTGAAATTGGTAAAAATCTTTCCGGAAGTAAAAAAAACAATAATGCACATTGGAAGTCAAAACAAAATTGGCATTATATCCAATCATTGTAACTTTTATGACGACCTGTATAAATCATTTAATTTTTCTAAATATGTAAATTATGAAATATTTTCATATAAAGAAGGTGACAGGAAGCCAAGTAAAAAAATTTTCGGGAAAATAAAAGAAAAAAAACACACGTTGGTTGTTGGCAATAGTCTTAGAGATGATTACTTTGGAGCAAAAAGAGCTGGGATAAATAGTATACTTGTAAATCGTGGAAAGTATATACTTCCCGGTAAAATAAAGCAGATCAAAAAACTAGTCGAATTAATTTGATTATTTTTGCCACCACTCTATTTGTGCAAAAAACACTGGCAGGGTTTTTCTTTGAGGATTTTCTTTTGCTCTTTGATGGTGTTGATAAATACTTTTTGTCCGCCTTTTCCTCTCGCCAGTCTTTTATCCAGCGGACTGTGGTGCTGATAATTCCGGCGAGAAAATTCTTGCACCAGTTTTTCGTGGCGCTCGTAAAGAGCTTTTTCTTTCCCCACCCAACGCAAAGTTTCCGGATGACGCGAATAACCTCCTTTACCTTTGTGTTTCGTTAAAATATTCCAAAGACCATGAAGCTCGCGGTGCTCCGCGAGTAAATGTTTTCGACATAAATGTTTCGGATGTATATCCCAGACGCGCATATTATTTTATAATCCTCGTCCAAATTCTTTCGTGTAGATAATAGGCCAAGGTTGAAATAATTGCCAGAACTACAGTAATTATGGTTGTCTCTTTAATTTCGCCAGTATAAAGATACACGACGATACCAGTCAAAATTGTCGCTACTATTCTCCAAGTTATCGCCTTTAAGATAGATTGTGTTTTGGTTTCCATTTTTACTTCTTCTTCACAAAGCCTTCAAGCGCCTTTAGGGCCTCTATTGGAATCATGTAAACCACGGTATTGCTTTGGTCCGAAGACATGTCGTTAACTGATTGAAGCGTTCGTAGGTGAAGCGCCCCAGGAGTACCAGCGAGCATTTCGGCCGCCTTAGCAATATTTTCGGAAGCAGCAAGTTCTCCCTCAGAATTTATAATAACCGCCCTCTTCTCTCTTTCTGCTTCGGCTTGTTTACCAATAGTGCGTTCCATATCTGGAGGCAAACTAACGTCTTTTAATTCAACATTATTTACTTTCAAACCCCAAGCATCAGTTTCCCTGTCGACTATTTCCCTAATTCTTTCGGCAATCTTATCTCGGCTAGAAAGTAATTCATCCAAAGTGACCTCTCCCACAATATTTCGCATTGTTGTTTGCGCATATTGAGAAATAGCATAACGAAAATCTTCCACTTCGATAACTGCCTTCCCTGCGTCACTTACCTTGTAATAGATAACGGCATTCACTTTTACGGAAACGTTGTCGCGAGTAATGGCATTCTGATCTGGAACGTCTACCGCCTTGATTCTCACGTCTACTTTCTGGTAACTTTGAATAATCGGCCAAACGATTCTCCAGCCGGGTTGCATGATGGAAGAAAATTTACCTAGGGTGAATTTCACTCCTCTTTGGTATTGATTTATCTGACGAACACTAATAATAAACAGAATTAAAAAAGCGTAAACAAATGGTAGGATGGGCATTTTTTTATATTTTAAATATTTTAATAATAACTATATCCTAGCACGAAAAATAAAATCAATCATCAATGGCCAATAATTTACTTGGGTGTTTGTGGCCGTTCACGATACGAATCTTATTTACTGGAACTGCAAAATGCTCAGCCAAAAGTTCTAAAACACGAATGTTTGCCAAATTGCGCTCCGCTTTTTCTTTCACGGAAATTTCAAAGTGATCTTCTGATTTTTGTTTCAGAAATTCTTTCTTTGCGCTGGCGACAACTTTTATGTGAATATATCGCATTTGTCACTTGAGATAACTATCAAAGAATACGGCGTGACAAGTATAACCATTCGGATTTTTTACCAAATAATCTTGATGGTATTCTTCAGCTGGATAAAATTTTTTAAATGGCTCCAGTGTTGTCACTACGGGATCTGGCCAACGTTTGGAATCATTCACAATTTTGATAAAATCTTCCGCCTCCTTTTTTTCCTCTTCGTCTCCGTAAAAAATAGCAGAGCGATAAGAAGTACCAACGTCATTCCCTTGCCGGTTTAAAGTAGTCGGGTTATGGATTTGAAAGAAAAAATCCAGCAACTTTTTATATGAAGTCTTTTCGGTGTCATATTCTATTTCCACTGCTTCCGCGTGTCCTTTGTGATTTTCGTAAGTAGGCTTCTCTACTTCTCCGCCCGTATAACCTACGGTAGTATTCTTCACACCCAACTTTTTTCTGATAAGATCTTCCAGGCCCCAAAAACAACCACCCGCGAAATATGCTTTTTTAATCATGATATTTTCCTGGAATAAATTTCATTGATATTGAATTTACACAGTAACGAGCATTCTTCGGTGTGAGCTGCTCTCCAATGAATAGATGCCCTAGGTGTCCGCCGCATTTCGCACAAGTTATTTCTGTACGTCTTCCATCAGCGTCCAAGCTTTTATGCACTGCTCCAGGTATCTCATCGTCAAAAGACGGCCAGCCACAGTCGGATTCGAATTTGTCCTTAGAATTATAAAGTGGGGCTCCACATTGCCGGCAAACATATACACCCGCGTCTTTGTTGTTCACGTATTCTCCCGTAAACGGAGCTTCCGTTCCCTTGTCAATAATTATTTTTTTTTCTTCTTCTGTTAATTCATTCATCGAGATTTCTTTATTGTGAAACTTGTTCCGGTATTTTCATTTTCTTTACTGCTAGCAACGGGACAAGGGCAACCAGAGCGTAGCTAATCCAATAATAAATATTGTTGAGGCCAAGCATCCCGGAGGCAAAGATAGTGTTAACCAAAAAGTCTATAATTATTCCAACAGCAGTAAAAACTAAGCCATAGCCCAAAGCTGTGCCATAAGTTTTTGGAGTAGCATATCTAGCTAAAATATAAACAACCAACAAAACAATGATCGTCATAAGAATGTCTGTGGTTGTATTAAAAGGCATGTTAAGTACCGCAAAAACAAAAACAACCACGAACATAATTACCCAAATCAAAACCCCGAACCCAATTGCTTTTTTCCAATTCATCCCGTTAGAAGCAGGTCGCGATCTTAATCAATTAAAAAATTTATAAAACCACGCTCGCATTAATTAAAAACTTTATAATATTTTCCCACTATTTGCCGTGACCGCGGCTTCTAACGGGATTATTTTTCGGTTAAAACATAACGATCCAAAATCGCCTCAAACATCAGCGGAGCGACAATGGTCGCGTCGGATTCAATAACAAACATTGGAGTGTGCTTGGTAAGCTTATCCCAAGTAATTTTTTCATTGGGAGTAGCCCCAGAATACGAACCATAAGAAGTCGTGCTATCGGAAATCTGACAAAAATAACCCCAAGGTCGCACCGGCTTTTTCAAATCATATTTTATCGAAGGTACTACGCAGATCGGAAAATCTCCGGAAATACCTCCACCGATCTGGAAAAATCCTAGACCCGGACCATCTTTTGCTAATTCTTGATACCAATCATAAAGTTGAGTCATGTATTCTACGCCGGTTTTCATCACACTCGGCTTTACTTCGCCTGCTTTACAGTAGCCAGCAAAAATATTTCCGAGAGTAGAATCCTCCCAACCTGGTACCACAATCGGCAAATTCTTTTTCGCTGCTTCCAAAAGCCAACAATGTTCTGGATTGCCTTCATATTTATCTTTTAACTCGTCAGAAAGAAGGATTTGATAAAAATATTCGTGCGGGAAATAACGTTCACCCTTTGCTTCCGCCTCTTTCCAGTGCTTCAGAATAATCGGCTCTACTACGCGAAAAGCCTCCTCTTCCGGAATGGAAGTGTCCGTCACTCGCCTCTCTCCCCTTTTTAAAATTGCTTCGTCGTCTTCTTTGGTGAAATATCGATAATCGGGATAATCCTTATAACTATTGTGCGCCACTAAACGGAAAATAGATTCTTCTAAGTTTGCGCCGGTGCAAGAGATTGCATGGATTTTGTTTTCTCTGATCATAGCGGCCAAGGTGATTCCTAGTTGAGCAGAAGACATGGCTCCACCCATCGCCAATAACATTTTTCCTCCATCGTCCAAGTGTTTCTTGAACGCCAAGGTAGCGTCCTTCATTTGGCGAGAATTAAAATTATGAAATAATTTTTGAAACAAACCTAACATTGAAATTTCTTTTGACATAAGTTCATTATATAAAGTTTTTCACAAAAAAGAAAACTCACCCAAAACGGAGAAAGGACTCAGCGAGTAATCGCGGAGTCCTTTGTATGATGTGGCAAGGTCGAATGACTTTGCCGGTGACGTTGAATAACTATGTGTTACAAGTTAATTATGAGAATAAAGTCTCAAGGCTTTGTAATATAGATTATTCTTGGAAAGAACTATTTGTCTTCCCAATCCTTTGAGATTACTCTCCAGGATTGGTGACACATTAATTATAGCATTTGGCTTGCTAGCCAACAAAAAAACTGTGGAAAACTTTATGCGCAAAAATTGGCGCCAGAAAGCCCTTTAATCCCGGCTTTTTGGCGCCCTTTGCAATTTAACGGTAAATGTGTAATAATCTCCCCATGACTTTAGTAGTAAAAATTATCCCTTACGCAGAAATCATTCTTTCTGTAATATTGATTGCCGCTATTCTGCTTCAGCAGTCTGCTGCCGGCTTAGGGGGCGCCTTGGGAGGAAATGACAGTTCCTTTCATCATACCCGCCGGGGCTTTGAAAAGTTTCTTTTTTATTTGTCCATCATTTGTGGAATTCTTTTTGCTTTATTCGCGCTTTTGTCTATAATAATAGAAGCGCGTTTCTAAGCTGAGACTCAAAATAACTTCTTTATGGAAAAATTTTATAGCCGATTACGCAATTTTAAATTGCCTAAAAAAGACGAAATAGATTTGATTCTTGCCTCCTTCTCAAAAAAAGAGCGGTTAGTTTTTTTTATCTTGGTAATAATTCTTCTGGTGAGCACCCTTTCAATGCTTCAAATTTTAAATAAATCCATGATGGTAAGCGTGCCGTTGCGTGGAGGATCTATTTCCGAGGGAATTATCGGCACTCCCCGCTTTGTAAACCCAGTATTAGCAAGTTCCTCTGTGGATATGGATATTGCTTCGCTAATTTATTCAGGTCTAATGAGAAAAAATGTAGACGGAAATTTTATTCCTGACCTAGCAGAAAAGTATGAAATGTCCAAAGACGGCCTAGTCTATACCTTTACTTTAAAAGATGAAATATATTTTCATGACGGAACTCCGGTTACGGCAGATGATGTAATCTTTACGATCGGTCAAACAAAAGACCCGATTATAAAAAGCCCGCACAGAATAGACTGGGAAGGAATAACAGTGACGAAAATAGACGATAAAACAATTGAATTTACCTTAAAGCAACCATATCCTTCTTTTTTAGAAAACACCACGCTTGGAATTCTGCCCGAATCTTTATGGGGTGATTCACCTATAGAATTAAACGAGCTGAATATTTCCCCCATCGGATCGGGACCTTATCTGATAGACAAGGTTGCAAAAGAAGCATCGGGAGTGGTAAATTCCTATGAATTAACATCTTTCAAGAAATTTGCCCTAGGGGAACCTTTTATTAAAAAATTTAGATTGAATTTTTATTTAAATGAAGACGATCTTATAAAAGCCCTAGAAGACAAAAAAGTCGATCAAATAAGCTCTATTACTCCCCTTAATGCTGATATTTTAAAAGAAAGAAATTTCCAGGTAGAGGCTTCGGTGCTTCCAAGAGTATTCGGCCTTTTCTTTAACCAAAACCAAAATCAGCTTTTTACGGACAAAACGGTAGTAAATGCTATTAATGAAGCCATAGATAAAGATAAAATAGTCCGAGAAGTGCTTTTTGGATATGGAGTAGTAACCGACGATCCAATACCACCCAATATGATTGCTTATCCAAAGCTAGAAAGAGAAAGTGATACTACTCGTGAGAATAAAATAAAGGAAGTGGAAAATAGTTTAGCAAAAGCTGGTTGGACAAAAAACGAAGATGGGTTTTTAGAAAAAACCTCCACGGATAAAAACAAAAAAGAAAACTCTTCTGTTCTTGAATTTTCCATCTCAACAGGCAACAATCCAGATTTAGTAAAAACAGCAGAGTTAATTGTAAAAGATTTGCAGAAAGTCGGGATGAAGGTAGAGATAAAAACATTTGAAGTTGGTAATTTAAACCAAAGCGTGATCCGTCCAAGAAATTATGATACCCTTTTATTCGGACAAATCATAAACCACGAAGCTGATTTGTTTGCTTTTTGGCACTCCTCTCAAAGAAAAGATCCCGGTTTGAATGTCGCCCTCTACACCAACGCAAAGGTAGACAAAATTCTCGAGGAGGCTTCTGTCACTCTCGACGAAGAAGAAAGAATTAAAAAATACGCTCAATTTGAAAGCGAAATAAGAAAAGACCTGCCAGCAATTTTCTTATACAGCCCTGACTTTATCTATGTAGTATCTCCAAACATTAAGGGGCTTTCTATCGATAATATTATTTCGCCAGTAGATCGTTTCCTAAATGTCTATCTATGGTACACCCAAACAGAAAATGTTTGGAAAATATTTTCAAAAAATTAATAAAAGATAAAAATGACAAAAAAAACAAGACTCTCTTTTTCCTCTCTTACTATTGATGAAAAAACGCCTACTTCTAGTGGTGGTGCTTCTAGCCCCAGCAAAATACCTACTCATGGTGCAAACAGAGAACAACGAAGGAGTTTAGAGAAAAAAAAGACCTCTAAGACCTCCACCTATCAATATACAAAAAAAAGATATGGGCAAAATAAAGGATCTCAATCCTCTGGAGCAAAGAAACAAGACAAAGATATAAAAATCCCTCCCATTGAAAAAGGGGTAGTTCGTATTATTCCACTGGGCGGAGTGGAGGAAATAGGAAAAAACATGACAGCGATAGAAATCGGTGATGATATTATTGTAATTGATGCCGGGATGCACTTTGCCAACGAAACAACCCCGGGCATTGACTATGTGATTCCAAACACAACTTATCTGGAAGAACACAAGGATAAAATACGCGCTCTATTTATAACCCATGGACACCTGGACCACATTGGAGGTGTTCCTCTAGTACTTTCGCGTATTGGCAATCCTCCTGTCTATTCTAGAAATCTTTCTATCCTTTTAATGCGAAAACGCCAGGCAGAATTCCCCCACTTCCAAAAAATGAAAGAAAACATTGTGGAGAAAGATTCAACTGTAACCTGCGGAAAAATAAAAATCAGATTTTTCGGAGTAACTCATACGATTCCAGACGCTATGGGAATAATTATTGAAACACCTAACGGTTGGATTGTCACTCCGGGGGACTATAAGCTTGATCAGATTGACGGAGTTGTTTCCAAAGAAGAAGAAAAAGAATATTCTATTTTTGACAAAGCAAGAGTGCTTCTCCTTATGACTGACTCTACAAACATTGAAAACGAAGGATTTTCTTTGTCAGAAATAAAAGTGCACCAAGGGTTGGAAAATTTATTGAAAAAAATTAATGGCAGAATAATTATCGCGGCCTTTTCCTCCAGCATAACGCGCCTAGCCCATGTGGTAAAAACGGCTGAGGGTCTCGGAAAAAAAGTAGCCCTGGATGGGCGCTCCATGAAAACAAATATTGAAGTGGCTATTGAGGCTGGTTTTTTTCAGCCCAAAAAAGGCACGATTATTCCCATAGAGGAAGTTAACAGCTATCCGCCCAACAAGATCGTAGTGCTTATGACCGGAGCCCAAGGAGAAGAATTTGCTTCATTGAATCGCGCTGCAAACAAACTCCACAAGAAATTTTCTCTAGCCAAAGGAGATACGATAATACTCTCCTCCTCTATTATTCCTGGCAACGAACTGCAAGTACAAAAGATGAAGGACGCTCTATCAAGGCAAGGCGTAAGAATTATCAGTTATCGCACCCCTGGTGAAGATTTTGTCCACGCTACCGGCCATGGAAACAAGGAGGATGTTAAGTGGCTTCATCGAAAGATTCATCCAAAATTCTTTATACCAATTCATGGGCACCACTATCATTTAGAATTACACAAAGAACTTGCCATGGAATTGGGAATGTCGGAGGAAAATATCGTTGTTCCAGATAATGGCTCGGTTATTGAGATATCAGCCGACGGTCAAAAGATAACAAGGCGAAAAGAGCGAGCTCCTAGCGGAGCTATGCTGGTAGACGGAGCTTCTATTAGCGACACTCAGGATGTGGTTATTCGTGATCGGGTAATGCTTGCCCAAGATGGAATGTTTGTCATCATTGCACTGGTTGACCAAAAAACTGGAAAATTAAAAAAATCGCCAGACCTAATCTCTAGGGGTTTTGTATATTTAAAAGAAAATCAGGAACTTCTGCGCCAAGTAAGGATGATGATTAAAAAAAGCGTAGAGGATACCACCGCAAGAAATCGCACAGTAGATTTTGACTTCATTAAACAAGAGTTGGGAGAAAATATCTCAAAATTCCTATTCCAAAAAACTGCGAAAAGGCCACTGGTTATACCTGTTATTTTAAGCGTCTAGAAAACAAAAAATTATGTTTAAAAATAATCCAAAATTAAAAAAAATTTTTCTTCTGGGTTTTTTGTTTTCTTTGCATTTAGCGGTTATTTCTTACTTCAATTCCAGCTTCCTTTCATCTTTTTATCCTGAAAAAAACATCAGTTTAATATATATAATTAGTTCTGTCTTGTCTCTGGTCATTCTTTTCTTTATCCCTTCTATATTAAAAAGAATCGGGGAATATAAATTTTTGCTTTTGGTGTCCGGACTAAGCGCTTTGTCTCTGCTTTCGCTGGCAATTCTTAAAATCCCGGCTTTTGTTGTTGGTATATTTATTTTTTACTTTGCTTTAAGTTATTTAATCATTTTCGCCCTGGATGAGTTGCTGGAAATATTTTCCAGAAACTCTTCCACGGGTCGAGTACGCGGTCTTTATTTAACTTTTGTTAATTCGGCTTGGGTAATCTCCCAAGCATTTTCAGGAAAAATTCTTTCTAGCCACTCCTTTACCACTTTATACTTTATTGCTTTTGCCATCGTGCTTATTTTTACTTTTGTTGCTTTCTGGAGTTTTCGAAATTTGGAAGACCCCAAATACGACAAAATTTTAGGGTGGCAGTCATTCAAAAGTTTCTTTGCAAATTCAAATCTAGCCCGCGCTTATAAAATAAACTTTCTTCTGCAATTTTTTTATGTTTGGATGGTTATTTATACTCCGATATACCTATACTCGCATCTGGGATTTGGCTGGGAAGAAGTCGGGGCTATTTTTATGATAATGCTTCTGCCTTTTGTTTTGATCCAATTCCCCCTTGGAAGATATTCGGATAAAGTTGGAGAAAGAAAAATGTTAATGTTGGGATTTTTAGTTGCCTCGCTCGCCACCCTTTCTCTTTTTTTTATACAGAAACACGAAATTTGGATTTGGGCATTGATGCTTTTTAGTACAAGAATCGGCGCCGCTACCATAGAAGTTATGAGCGATGTTTATTTCTTCCGACACATAGAAAAAGAAAACGATCAATTTATCGCTGTTTATCGTAATACTGCCCCAGTGGCTTATGTTCTTGCTCCCCTCGTAGCTTTTATCGCTTTTTATTTTATTCCTTCTTTTAATTTTATTTTTCTCATTTTGGGAACCTTAATGCTTTACGGAATATACTTGTCCTCTACTATAGAAAAGGGAGATATTTGACATTGCTTGAGACGAGTATATACTGAATATGTTCCTTTTAAAATTAAAAAAAATAATTGGGGAAACTGGTGACCTTTATGGGAATTCCAGTACAGTGCCGCTACGGTAAGTCCCGAGCTTAGTCGAGGGAACAAGTCCGAATACCAATTATTTTGTTAATCCCGAGCAGGATAACTCCGACGCAAGGTCGGAGCCTCAAATTCTGCTCGAGCAGAATTTTTTTATTTATATGTCAAAAAACAAAAAAATATTTTCAGCAATAGTAATAATAATTGTACTCTTAGGTATTAGCGCTTATTTTTACTCTTCAGAAAATAAAAATTCTACACCAATCCAAGTAGAATTATCCTATATAGCAACAGAAAATTCGACTGTCTACGATTTTATGGACCAGCTCCGAGAAGAAGGAAAAATTACTTTTACAGAAAAAACTTATGCGGGGATGGGAAAATTTATCTCTTCTATTAATGGAATAAAAGGAAACGGAGAACAAAATTGGATTTACTCTGTAAATGGAAAGGAGGCGCAAGTCGGCGTTTCTAATTATAAAATTAACCCTGGAGACGTTGTGTCTTGGAGATATGAAAAAGCAAATTTTTAAAATATTACTATTGGTGACCCTATTTTTTATAGGAACAAACATAGTTTTTGCAGCAGATATAAATCTAACCATAAGAAATGGTTCCACAATAATTTTTTCTGGCTCGGTCCCGTTACAACCAGCCGGAACAATAGAATTAAATGGACACACCATTGATGCAAACAGTGTTCTGGCGGTTTTGAATGATGCCGACATTTTAAGTTCTGATTTTAGTATTTCCGACCTACAATATTACGATTCATTCGGGTCATTCTATATAAAATGTATCGAGAGTTCTCTTGGAAATGATTGTGATAATTGGCAATATGTAATAAACGGTTCTTATCCGTTTTTAAGTGTTGATCAAGAAATTCTTTCGGGAGGAGAAGATGTTTATTTTTATTTCGGACCACAAAACAAAATTATTTTAAGCGATGAAGAAATAACTACAGAAGAAGTTGTTACGGTTACCACAGAAAAATATGATTATGAAAATAATTCTTGGCTAGTAAGAGAAGGCGTAACCGTCGGACTAACTCAACCTGATCCGAATGACCCTTGGTCACCCACAGAAGTTCAAACTAGCCTCGTTGACGCAAACGGCCAAGCCATTTTTTCAGAAATATCAGAGGGCTCATATAATGTGGGAGTTCAGGAGGATTTCTATTTTCCAACAGAAACCTTGACCGTAATTGCTGTGCCTGAGCCAAAACCTCGTCCCTCTAGTGGCGGAAGTCGACCAACGGTTCCCGCAGAAAACGTAAAATTAGTTTTTGATGTCGAAAAAGCTTTAGAATTTTTGCTTTCTCAACAAACAGAGAACGGGTCATTTGGCGAAAACTTATACACAGATTGGGCAACCATTGCCATAGCTTCTATGGAAAAATCTCAGGAACCCCTTTCAAAATTAACTCAATATTTTCAAAATTTAAAAACTGAAAATTATTTGCTAACAGACTACGAGAGGCACACAATGGCTCTTCTGTCGCTAGGGCTTAATCCCTATAATATAAATGGGGAGAATTATATTGAAAAAATTGTGACGCAATTTGACGGAAAACAGTTCGGCAACCCGGACGAATACAATGATGACGTTTTTGCTTTGATTGTTTTACAAAATACAGGCTTCAATAAGGATGAAAAAATAATCAACGAGACCATCTCCTTTATTTTAGAAAAACAAATAGAAAATGGTTCGTGGAATGAATCGGCAGATATGACTGGAGCCACGCTAGAAGCTCTGTCAAAATTTAGAGATGATGAAAGGGTAAACGATGCCTTAATTAAGGCCGAAGAATTTCTCAAGGAAAAACAAGAAGAGGACGGGAGCTGGGATAATGTTTCTTCTACTGCCTGGGCCCTGCAAGGAATGCTGGCCCTGGGCGAAGAAATAAAGGCTTCTACCAAAGAATATTTTGGAGCAAATCAGGAAGAAGATGGAGGAATAAAAGGAGAAGACCTAAATAATAGAATTTGGCAAACTTCCTACGTTCTAGCTTCCCTTTCGGGTAAAAATTGGAATCAAGTAATGCAAAAGTTCGAAAAACCAAAAATCACAATTGAGAAACCAATAGCCGTAGTGGTCAAAACGGAGGTTCCTAAAAAAATAACTCAAAAACAAAATCTTGAAGCTGTGGTTGTAAATGCCCTAGACCCTGCTCCAGCGCCAATAATAGAAAAAACAGAGATTCCCAAAAAGAATTGGTTTGAAAGACTTTTAGATAAAATCTTTAATATTTTTTAAATTCGGTTATCTTCCCTGCTTGAATCTCGATTTTGTCTGCTCGACGAAGTTTTTTTAAGTATGATCTAGGCACCAAGTCGTAATGTTTTATTTTGTCCAATTCTTCGTCTATTCCCCAGAGGTCACCTTTTAACGTAGCCCAATTTTTTTCAAAACCGTTCAGGTTAAGAAGTTCAGAATATTGCCTTAAGGTTTTTTGTCCATTATCTAAAAAGTATTCGTGAAAATAAGACATCGCCAATTCACGAATATTTTTATAAACTGGTTCTCGATAGCGAAGAACCGCATGATTGGTTTTAGATAATGCACCCCAAAATCTTCCCATTTTAAAGGGGGCTACTACATGATCATAATCTTCTTGGCTAGCTTTTAAATGCATCAAATAGGGTCTATGGCCATGTAGAGACAAGATGTAGGCCCCTAGCAATGCCCCTTCTAGGCAATGAATATTCCGTACGCGAAGTGAGAAAAGAGGTGATTTTAAGGTTTCCCTTTTTTTCTCAAAATTAAATTTCAGGCAATTTAAAAAATCTTGAACCTTAGCTGGGGTGTTTAATTTTTGCATCAGGATTATTTCCTTTTTAGAAAAATCCGGCATTTCTTGTTTAATTTTTTAATACTTCAATAGTTAAGATCTTTTCCGTGGCTTCCTTTAGGAAAAAAACATAACTCTCCACGGTCGCGCTTTTATTATTTACTGTACCTAGTCGAACTTCTTTCGAAACGGAAAGCTCGCCACCAGAGAGGCTGAAAAGCCCCGAGATTTCCCCAGTCCAAACACACTGTACCCCTTCCGGACAACGAGAATCATTTATTTCTTTTAATACCACCTCTAAGCCATCAGTAAAAATAAATTTATCATTTAATTCGAAGCTAATTATTTTATCAAACTCCGAATTATTGGTTCCAACAGAACCGCCTGCTGGATCCGTCGGATCTGTAGGTTCAGTAGGTTCAGCGGGATTGGCAGGCTCCACTGGGTTTATTGGTTCTGTAGGATTTGTAATATCTACCGGATCCAAGATTTCTACGGGAAGGTTATTGTTTGTTTGATCAGAATAGTTTTTATCACTTGCTCCAAAAATAAGAAGCCCGACGCCCACAATAATACCTAAACCTAAAATACCTAAAATTATTTTTTGCATATTTTTTTTAATTAACTTAATAACCTAACCTAAAATTAAACTATTGGGGAAGAACGCAAGAAGTTTTTTCTGCCAACTGTTCAAAAGAGACCTCCCCTGTCAAACGAGAACCATCAGCAAACTCCCAGGTAGGATAGGCTTCAATCCCCTTTTCTTTGCAAACATCTAACTGAGCGAAACCATCTGCTGAAGAACATTCAACGTAAGGTAATAATTTTTGGGAAGAACCAAACATTTTTTTTGTTGCGTTGCAGTGAGTGCACCAAAAAGCGCCGTAAAACACGGCTCCTTGATCTTTCAGGCAAGTCGCAAATTCATCATATTTACCCGATTCCGAAGAAGTGCCAGCCGACTGAAGGAGAACAGAGGCAATTGTCCCCAGGACCAAAAGTACGATTATTAATATAAATATTTTTACGTTGTTATTCATGATCAAAGTTTATCAATTTATAAAATCCTTGGCAAGAAAATAATTAATCCCACAATAACGGCAATAAATACTGACAATAAAACTGCCGCGGCTGCCACGTCTTTTGTGTCTTTGGCAAAAGGGTGAAATTCTGGAGAAGTTAAATCCATGTCTATTTCAATGGCTGTGTTAAATGTTTCCGAGACAAAGACAAAACCAATAGCGAAAACTAAAGCAATCCATTCAAGAGCAGAAACTTTAAAATAAAATCCTAAAATTATTACTGCCAAAGCTACAGCGATATGAACAAAAGCATGGTTTGTTGCCTTAAAACAAACGTATACACCCCTAAAAGCATTAGAAAATTTTTCACGATATTTGACCTCCCGCCACGCTCTTTTTTCTTTTTGAGAATCCATTCTATTCTTTATTTTGAGCACCTATGGTTATCGCCTTAAACGCGGCTAGCGCATCTAAATATTCTTCCTCCTCAATAGTAAGTGGCAGGCCCGTTTTTGATTTATCTTTAATGCTTTTTTCTAATTGCCTAGCCCTGCCGGGTTTAAAATCTTTAATTTTTAAAGCTTTTTTTGTTAAATCTTCTTTTTCTCCCCCATTTTCGGGTACATTTGGACTAAAATTTTCAAAGTTTTTCATATAGATATATTAACACAAAAAATTGTTTATTGATATTGAACATAAGCCGGACGAGGGCTTAATTTTAAAAGTTCTTCTGGGGTGAAAAGTGTTGTGCCAGGATCCCAAACATCGTTTTTGTAGAAAAGCTTAAAACCGGTAAACTGCACGGGTTCCTTGTAAATAAATTGTTGATAAGTATTTATTTTTTTCGCCTTACCTCCCCACCCGTCCATGTCCATCACAATCTGCACCTCAGGTAATATTTTAATTTGCTGGTAATTAGTAACCATGTTTTGCGTATAACGATGGATAATAAGAATTTTTGGAGTTAGATTGTTTTCCTGGACAATCTTGGATAAATATTCAGAGGCAAAATTAATATCTGCTGCATCTAAGGTACCAACCACTTTCCCGGGTCGGATGTTTCCCTTCATGGAAAATTCCGGATCAATAGCCAAATGCACGTTAGGTAATTTCAAGTATTTTTCTAAAAGAGGAACTTCTGTTTGCACATTGGAAAATCCCACCTGCAAATCTAAGAAAACAATGGCATTTATTTTTTCGGCCATAGCCAAAACTTTTTCTATTTCAGTTCCCGGCATTCGAGCCCGGTGTTTTCCATCTGCTCCTGCATGCAACTGAGCAACCACTGCAATGTAGTGCAAGGCTGGAATGACTGGTGTTTCTGGATCCGCTGCCTCCCATTTTTTTACTTCTGTGTCAAGTTTTGCTAGCATTATATCTTCTGGGTATTCCCCTAGTACTCCCATCTTGGTCGAATATAAATTTCCGTAATAAGCTACAATGCGATTAAAGGGTAAAATGGCTCCAGCGTTTGGGTAGGCAGTCTTTACGGGCCAGGGATAATTCGGTGCTGGTTTTTCTATAATTACATTTTCTTCTATTCCGGTTTCTGGGTTCACTACTATTTTAGTTTCTGGGGGTGGTGGTGGCGGGTTATTGGCAAGTTCAATTAATTTTTTGTCGTAAGCAATGGTATTAAGCGGAGGAATAACAGGAACTATTGGCTCAACTTCGGCTTGTATTACATTTGCACTTTGATCATCTTGACTATAGAGAACAACGCTGCTAAAAAATTCAGGAAATAGAAAAAATAAAGCAAACAATGCAAGGAAAAGTACTATTAAGAAGACCCAGAATTTTTTACTCATTTATTAGCTGAGTATAGAGGAAAAAGGTTATTATTGCAATAAATTCAAATTTGGGGCAATCTTACGTAAAAAATACTACCCTTGCCTAGTTCCGACTCACACCACACCTCTCCGTCGTGAAGCTCTGCAATTTGTTTTACGTAATGAAGGCCCATTCCTGTCCCACTGTCTGTAATTTTCTTGGCATCTTCTGTCCGGAAAAAACCTTCGAATATTTTACGCTGATCTTTCAGGGGAATCCCAATACCTTCATCTTTTACCCAAAAAACATAATCTTCTTTTTCAAGAGACAAACCTATTGTTATTGTTTTTCCTGTTTTGGAATATTTGATGGCGTTAGAAATAAGATTAACAAACATCTTTTTGACTCTGTCATAATCCCCCAAAATAGAAATTTCTGGAGTAATTGAGGCATCAATAATTGATTTGATTTTTCTTTCCTCAAAAATCAAAGAGAGATCCTTGGTTATTTCCTCAAATAACTTTTGGGCATTAATCCGACTTTTTACCAAGCTTTTTTTGTTGATTTTTTCTGTCGCGGCCCCTTCCAATAAATCATTTATCGTTGCAATAAGCCCGTCTATTTTATTTTTTATGATACTGATATCTTCTTTCTGCCTTTGTAATAAATTATCTGTGTCCCGAAGAATTCCATTTGCCAACCAAGATACTCCGGTTAAGGGCGCACGAATTTCATGGGAAGCGATAGATACTAATTCAGATTTAAATTTTAAAAATTTTTGCTCGCGTTTTGTTAGGATAAAACCAACAACGATGAGAGCAAGCACAAAAATTGTAACTAAAATTGGAATAGCAGTATAGATATAAACTACCTCAAGATATTTGTGAGCACTCATGTCCACCCCCATTACAGCAACTAGCCTATCCGTTTGCGAATCTCTGATGGGCACAAGAGCGGTAAGCCAGGTTCCCCAGCGATCAGTGCTTATTTCTACGGATGGGGGTAGCTCTTTCAAAAACATATCATGGTCAAGCTGAGTAGCTTCTTCGTATATCTGCCCTGGGGGCGAATAATCAGGAGAATTTTCAGGTTCGGAATCTATTATAAAATATGGATAACCTTCGCGATGCCCCCATAAATAAATAAAACGAATATCCTTATTGGTTTCTGGTATTTTTTTTAATCTATCTTTCAAGGAAATATAAGCTGGATTCGCTAAATCACTCTCGTTTCCGGAAAATAAAGTGAAATTGCTCGTTTGAATTAAATTAGCCATCATGTTGGCGCTCTCTAGTAAAGTTTCTTGGGCGACGTCAGAAACTTTTTTGAAAGTGAAAACACTAGAAATTGTGCCGACCACCAATACGAGTACAATCGCCACGAAATAATACCAAAAAAATAATTTTGCCGGAGGAAGAGGCTTCATTCTTGTTTTGTACCTAATTTTTCTTTAATAGTATCAACAATTATGTCGGGGTCGACTTTTGATTTCAAAAAATAGAAAGACGGTTCGTGTTTGAGAATTTCCTGCATCGCTTTTTCGTCTGTGTCGTAATTAGTTAATATTATTACCGGAACTTTTTTGCCCCAGTCGCCAGACTTACGTAATTCCTCAAGCATTTCCATTCCCCCCAACTCGGGCATTTTTAGATCAAGCAAAATTAATTCTGGATTTTTATTAAGGGCAGTAGCAAGACCAGTAACACCATTATCCGCTGTTATTGTCTCAAATCCCTCAGAAACAAGCGCTCTCTCCAGAGATTTTCTTATTGCTTCGTCGTCGTCTACAATTAGAATTTTGTTTTTCATAACTTTATTATTTACCTCCACTCTTTAATAATCTGCAACTTGAACGCAAGCATAGACCCAAGAGCAATGAGCACAAGAACGAACTGCGCCAAACACCCGATAAATGGGATAAGCCCTAGCAGACAAAATATAAATACTCCCAAAAGAATAGTTTTCCACGATATTTCTAATTCTCTCTTCAAAAAATAGGAACGAACAAAACTACCCAAAATAATTGGCGTAATAATCCAAGCAAATACCATAATAATAACAAAACCGAGCAATCCTATTATTCCAATAGGGATTCCAACCAAGGTCCACAATAATATCATAGAAATAATCGGCATTGCTACAAAAACCAAAAACCCTCTACCGAGTTCAAAAAACGGACGCTTGATCGCAAAAATAACAATCTCTTTGCCATAGCGACGGAAAATCAGACCAAGTAAAAGCGAGCTTGCCAATAGAGCAAAAAACTTCCACAAAAAGAAAGATGAAAAAATAACCCAAGATGCTACCTTAGAGATCCTCTTTTCTTTGATTGGGCTAAAGTTAATTTCTCCTTTCACAACCGCACCGTCCTCTTTAGTCAATTCTTTTTTTGCTTTATAGGTTAAATTTCCGGACAACAGAGCCTCGCCTCCAAGCGTCACCTTATCCGCCATTATTTTTACCTCACCACCTACCGGCGCATTAATATAAACATTACCGCCTCCAATGATAAGCTTGCCTTCTATTGGCGCATCGATACGAACATTGCCTCCTCCGATTATTAGGTCTCCCCCTATGCCAGCTCCACCAATATTTATCTGTCCTCCCCCAACAATCATATCTCCCCCAACTTTTCCTTGAAGCACAACAGTCCCACCTCCAACACGCAAGTCATCACCCACGTCAGAAAGAATGTTTACATTTCCACCTCCGGCCATGAGATCTCCCCCAATATTTCCGCTAATAACAATATTTCCGCCTCCAGTAACAAGATCACCCTCTACCTCTCCGGCGCTGGTGATACTACTGCCTGCCATGTACATATCGTTCGGAATAATTTCATCTTTCCCTGTCGAGAGCTGATCTCCAGCTCGATATTCTGAGGCAAAAGAAATTACTGGTAATAAGAGTATTGCTACAATTAAGATATACTTATAAAAATTTTTCATAAACGTAATTTAAAATATTGTTATTAATAAAAGATTCTCTCTTGGATTAATTCTAACATAAATAATAAAAATTGTGCCCTATTGGAATACTGGGGTTAAATTGGTATAATTTCATTATGCCCATAGTAAACAATAAGAATATTAATGTCCCAGCCCGGGATTTGCCAGCCTCTGAGGAAAACCCAAAAGACTGGAGGGAGTCCTTTCAATGGAGAACCCTTCGGATTTTGTCTGAATTTATAGAGGGATTTCAATTTCTGGCAGATTTCAATAAAATAAAAACGGTAACAATCTTTGGCTCTGCCATGATAAAAGAAGATAATTATTGGTACCAGGAAGCCAGGAAACTCGGACAGATGCTAGCAAAAAATAAATACGGGGTAATTACTGGCGGTGGTCCCGGCATTATGGAGGCAGCCAATCGTGGTGCTAATGAGGCGGGAGGAGAATCTATTGGTCTCAACATTCAGCTTCCCTATGAACAAAGAATCAACCCTTGGGTAAAAAAGGGAATAGGCTTTCATTACTTCTTTTCAAGAAAAGTGATGCTCGCTTACGCTGCGCAGGCCTATGTGTATTTCCCTGGAGGATTCGGTACTTTGGATGAATCATTTGAATTGGCAACCTTAATTGAAACAAAAAAAATATCTCAGAAAATTCCTATTATTCTAGTAGGTAAAGAATTTTGGACCCCGCTCCTGGAATGGATGGAAAAAACCTTGTACGAAAAAAACCATCTAATTCACAAAGAGGACCTAAAAATATTAAATATTGTAAATTCTGCCGAAGAAGCTCTTGAAATCATCAAAAGCACCCCGCATATAAAATATTTCTAATAAATAACCTATTTAGATCTCTGACTCTTGCGAGCAGAGTTTTTAATCCTGCTCATCCTGGGAGATCTAGTGAGACGATCTGTTTCTCGCAAAAACTTCTTTTTATCCGCTATGTATTGTTGTTTTTTCATGTTTACATTATAACACTATGCTTCTAATTGAGTAAAAAATATGTTAAGTTAAGAACATTGGGAGATCGTCTAATGGTAGGACACGTCCCTCTGGAGGACGCTATCTTGGTTCGAATCCAAGTCTCCCAGCCCTTATTTTTTCTTAACACATGCCTTAATAAAAGCGTTAAAGAGGGGGTGTGGACGGAGCGGATGAGCTAAAAATTCTGGATGAAATTGAGTACCTAGAAAAAACGGATGTTTTTTCTTTGGCAACTCGGCAATTTCCATCAAATGTCCATTTGGCGAGCGCCCAGAGAAAACCAGTCCTCTTGCTTCCAAATCTGCAATATAAGAAGGATTTACCTCGTAGCGATGGCGATGCCTTTCGGTAATCTCTTTTTTTCCATAACTATTTCTAGCGATAGTTCCTTCTCTCAAAACTGCTTTATACGCACCAAGGCGCATAGACCCGCCATATAAATTATTTTTTAAATTTTCTTTTTGCGATTCCATTACGTCAATTACAATATTTTTTGCGCTTGGGTTAACTTCCCTGGTATTTGCATCTTTAAGCCCCAAAACATTTCTCGCATACTCTATCACTATCATTTGCATGCCATAACAAAGACCAAAATATGGAATTTTATTCTCTCGAGCAAATTTTACGGCGCTCAAAATTCCCTCTACCCCCCGTGAACCAAAACCTCCCGGAACTACCACTCCATCATATTTTTTTAACTCTTTGAGTTTTTCCGGATGTTTTTCAAAATCAGTTGAGTTAAGCCAGGTCAAAACCGGCTTACGATTCTGCGCATAGCTGGAATATTTTATTGCCTCAATAACAGATAGATAGGAATCAGACAAAATAAAATCCCCGGTTTCAAAATATTTTCCGATCATGGCTATTTTTATTTTCTCCTTTCCATTGTGCGCATGTCGAGCAAATTTTTTCCAGGCCTTCCAGGCTGTCTCGTTCGGTTTTTTGTGAGCAATTCCTAAAATCTCACAAAGTTTTTCAGACAATTTTTCTTTTTCAAAATTTATCGGTATATCGTAAATGCTATTTACGTCCGGCGCAGAAACTACCCTATCAGCCGGCATATTGCAAAAAAGCGAAAGCTTTTCTTTCCTCTTCTGGTCAAGATTATGTTCTCCCCTGGCTATTAAAATATCCGGCTGAATACCAGAACCATTAAGTGTCCTAACGGCATGTTGGGTTGGTTTTGTCTTCATTTCCCCTATTTTCCCCGGGGTAGGTAAATAGGACACCATCACAAAAGCAACGTTTCCTGGGTTTTCGATTTTCATCATTCTTGCTGCTTCTAAAAACAAAATATTCTGGTATTCACCGATGGTTCCGCCTATTTCAATAATAACCACATCTGCTTTAGCCAATTCACCTGCTTTTTTAATGCGCCTGATTGCTTCAAGCGGAATATGCGGAACAACTTCTACGCACTTGCCTCCATATTCTAAATTTCTTTCTTTCTCAATGACAGTTTTGTAAACTCTTCCTGTTGTCATGTAATTCATGCGAGTCAGGTTTAAATCAAGAAATCTTTCGTAGTTACCCATGTCTTGATCAGTTTCGTCCCCATCAGAAAGCACAAAAACTTCTCCATGTTCTGTGGGGTTCATGGTGCCTGCGTCCACATTAATATAAGGATCAATCTTTATTGAAGTTACATTTAATCCGCGATTTTTTAAGATAAGACCCAAAGACGAAACAGTGATACCTTTCCCCACCCCAGAAATAACGCCCCCTACTACAAAGATGTATTTGGTTGCCTTTTTTCCTGGCATTTTCTTATTTATTTAAATATTTCCTGATTGCCAGGAAACTAGAAATAATTCCCAGAATCATTCCTGATAATAGTATGATTATGAAGATTTGCAAAAAGCTAGAAAGATAATATTCATACATATCAATTCCAAGGAAATCGGTCATATATCGTCCAAGCCAAGCAGTTATGGGCAAAAATAGAACCATGGTTATTATCGTGGCCACGAAACCGTAGATCACTCCCTCAACCATAAACGGGCCACGTACATGCATTTTAGAGGCACCAACAAGACGCATTACGCCGATCTCTTCTCTGGAAATATAAATAGTCAAACGAATTGTGTTTAAGGTGATAATGATAGAAATAATTACTAAAATCAGGGTTATTAAAAATCCTAATTTTTGCGCCCCGGATATTATGTTATTTAATCGTTCTATTATTAATTTATTTTGGTAATAATTTACTTTATCAATAATCGAGATTTCCCCAGGAACGAGCACGCTGTCAGATTTCATAAAATTTGCAATGCTTTCATATTGAGAAACTTCCTTGGCTCTAATATTAAGATAGGCTCCAAGCGGGTTTTCCCCTATTTCTTCTAGCGCTTGAATGGTTGGGTAGTCATTGGCGTGACGTTCCTTAAAAATCTCCAGGGCTTCTTCTCTGCTGGTGTAACTAATTTCCGCAACCTCCGGTAATTTTTCCAAAGAAGACTTCAGAGACATAATTTTTTCCTCAGGCGCTTCTGTGGTGAAATAAATAGTTACATCCACCTTATCTTTGATCTGGTTAAGAGAGAAATGCAAAACTGCTTGAAGAAGAATAATTAAGGTAATAACGGTAAGAGTAATGGTGACCACCAAAACTGCCGCCCAGGAAACAAGTCCGCTTCTCTTGAAGTTTAGAAATCCGTTTTTAATAATTCTTTTTAGTGAAACCATTGTCATTTTATTTTTGATGTTTAGTATCTTTGATAATTTTTCCGTTTTCCATAGTAATTACTCTTTTGTTTACGTGATCAATAATTCCACGATTGTGGGTAGTTAAAATTACCGTTGTGCCAAGGTCGTTTATTTTTTTTAAAATCTGGACTATTTCATGAGTATTAACCGGATCTAAATTTCCAGTTGGCTCGTCGGCAATGATAACCTCCGGCTGATTGATAATCGCTCGTGCTATCGCTAGGCGTTGTTTTTCTCCTCCGGACATTTGGTGGGGAAAATGCATCGCTCGATGACTTAAATCAACTAATTCCAAAACATGCGGAACGTCACTTGCTATTTCTTCTTCTGTCTTTCCTACTGCTTCCATGGCAAAGGCAATATTCTCATAAGCCGTTTTATTAGAAAGCAATTTAAAATCCTGAAAGACAACTCCGATACGACGACGAAGTTTGGTTAGCTCACTCTCCTTTGTTCTGTTTATGTTAATGGACTCAAAAAAGATCGTCCCGGTGGAAGGATCTTCCTCTGCTAAAATCATTTTTGTAAGAGTCGTTTTGCCGGCACCAGAATGTCCAACGATGGAAACAAATTCTCCTGCCTCAACAGTAAAGGTGACATCTTCTAAAGCTGTAGCGTCCTTATAGGTTTTTGAAACATTATTAAAATAAATCATTCTTATCTATCTTATCACAAATTTTTCTCTGCCTCAATAAAAAGACCAAGTTCTCCACCCAAAACCATATCTACGTTAGAAGTTTCAGTGTTAGTTCTGTGATCTTTAACCATTTTATAAGGGTGTAAAACATACGATCTTATTTGATTTCCCCATTCTATGTCTGTGTCTTTGGTCAATTTCATACTTTCTTCTATACTTTTCTTTTCTTCTTCTGCTTTTTTAAAAATTTTTGCCCGAAGAATAGATAGGGCTTGCTCTCTGTTTTGCTCTTGCGAACGTTCACCCGAAGCGTGCACGGCAAGGCCGGTAGGGACATGCACGAGCCGAACAGCCGTTTCTCTTTTATTTACGTTTTGTCCGCCAGGACCGCCAGAACGAGAATATTCTATTTTTAAATCAGCTTCAGGAATTACTAGATCTTTCTCTTCCAGTTTAGAAAACTTTGGTAAAACTTCTACCAAAGAAAAGGAGGTGTGACGCAATTTTTTTGCATTAAAAGGAGAAATACGCACAAGCCGATGCACCCCGGATTCATTTTTTAGTTCACCATAAGCACCCTTGCCTAGTAGTTCAAAAGAAACATTCCGGTATCCACCATGATCATTTTTGTGTTCGTGAATAAAAGAAATATCCCATCCTTTTTTGCTCGCATACTTCGTATACATGGAAAGAAGCATCGCGGAAAAATCTTCCGCGTCGTCACCTCCAGCCCCAGAGATAATGGTCAGAATAGCATTTCCTTTGTCGTATTTTCCTATTCCTTCTTTTTTATTCTTTAACAACTCAAGTTCCTTCAGGGTTGCTTGGGCTTTGCTTTTATCATTCCAAAAATCGGAACTCTGCATCAAGGTTTCGATTTTGTCTATTTCTTTTTGAATATTTTCCTTATCCATGAGCCATCCCCGAGGATCGAACTCGGGACCCCGTCTTTACGAAAGACGTGCTCTACCAACTGAGCTAGGATGGCACTACTTCTCCAAGGCTTCGTAGTACAAGCTTGGTAGGGCCTGCCCTTCGTGGCTTTGGTGAAGAAGGGAGCCGTTGCGCGGGATTGAACCGCGGACCTCGATATTACCAATATCGTGCTCTACCAACTGAGCTACAACGGCAAACATTGTCGTAAATGACTTACCAAAACAGCTACAACGGCAAACATTGTCGTAAATGACTTACCAAAACAGCTACAACGGCAAACAGACACACTACTTAAACTATAGTAGTTTATCCCCACACCTTTGACAAGAGCAAAGGTGTGGGGATTTATTTTCGTTCATTTTGCAAAAATTATTTATTTAATTCTTTTTCTGCTTTTGTCGCTAAGTCTATAACAATACCAATCTCTTCTGTGGTTAGTTTTCTCGGCTTTGTGTCTTTAACACAAAAAACACCTATCGGTTGCCCTGTTTTATAATCAAAAAGAGCAACTCCTGCATAAAATCTAATAAAGGGGTGACCAACAACCAACGGATTATCAGCAAATCGTTCATCTTTTAGCGTATCTTCCACAATAAAAATATTTGTTGCTAAAAGTGCATGCCCGCAAAACGATACAGATCTGTCCCCTTCTTTTTTATCAAAACCAACACAAGACTTGAACCACTCTCGATCAGAGTCAAGGATAGAAACCATGGACATCGGCACTTTTAATTTTTCCACCGCCTCGCGAGTAAGCACATCAAAACGCTCCTCCGGCTCGGTGTCTAGAATAGCGATTCTGTGTAACGCGCTAATCCTTTCATTTTCATTGTTGGGAATTGGAGCTTTTTGCATATATTTATTTTCTAAAAGAAACGGTTAAAGAAAAATTGGTTTCTTCTGGGTCAAAAGCAATGAATAAATCGTAAGCGTCTTTGTTCATTTGCACCATGCCAATTTCAGCGCTATATACGCCAACATCTTTCCAGCCCTTTGATTTAAGCAGGGAATGATAAGCATTGAAATCTTCGCTAGAAACACCAATCGCTGCTACTTGCCAACCGTTTCCATCACCAAAAACCGAGCCAGCCATGGTCAACTCACCGGCGGTAAACTCTGGAACGTCGCTTGGCATATCGGAAGGCCATTTAGTGGACTCACCTGCAGTGAAAGTACCATCTTCGGTTGTTATTGAAACTGAATTGCCGTTCGAGTCAACATCAACATTCCCGCCAAGTTGGCTTTCCAAAATATCTTCAGCCATATTTTCCCCTGCTCTTCTACCCATAAAACTATTTACCCAAAAACCAAGTACAAGAATAACAATAACCACAATAACAATTGTTAAGTATTTTTTATTTTTACCTGAACTAGAACCCGATGGCATTTGCATATTTTCTTGATCCATAATATTTTATTTAATTAATAATTATTCTAGTAATACTTATATTCTAACACTTGAAAACAAAAAAAACAGCCCTTCTAAGGGGCTGTTTTAAGAACTACTGAGCTGGGGTTTCGGGCGCTGGAGTCTCTGGGGTTTCTGGAGCTGGAGGACAAGTACATGGCTCATTGCCACAAACTGGGCACTTCGTTGTTTCGTCTGACATATTATTATTGAGTTAATGATAAATGTGCTAACAAGCCGAGCTGACTACACTGGCTCCTGACCACTGTAGATATTGTAATAAATATTATCGTAAAAGGCAAGGTTTAAATTTCCCAGATATTTATTTACAGCGTGGGATCAACAAAGCTTGCAATTATTAGTACCATCCCGGCTCCCAAAAGACAACCAGCCATCTTTCCCACGGCTGAGCCGAGCATGGTTCTAGATTCCGAAATATTGCTTTCCCTTAGCCTTTCTGCCATATGTCCCTCGAACAAACCAGCAATAGCATCGGTAATAGCATTTCCCACCACCCCGCCAATAATCGCCCCAGCAACCCCTGCCATCTCTCCCCCAAGAATCGCCAAAATAGCCAAAATACCATTGTCGATTAATCCAAAAACAATATCTGGCCACACATTTTTTATCAAAATATTAAAAAGAGTAAGCGCAGAAAGACACAACAAACCCAACCCAAATATTATTAAACCAATAATTTCTGCATCGTAAATATAATAAGCACTAACTACAAAAACAATAACACAAAGAGTGAGAACCTTTACTACAGTAGTAATAAATTTCTTAGTCGCCATGTACGAATGATAGCATAATTAAAATAAATTATGAAGATTTTTTTATTTTTTATTAGCTATTTTTATTCTGCGCGCAAATATCCATTTAACTATTTCCACAAGAATTACATTTAAAATAACCCAGCCCAGAACCAACCACATCCAAGAAAGAGGCATTGGTGCTAAATTAAAGATATTGCGCATAAATGGAACGGTCATGGTTATGACTAAAATAATAAGAGCAATTAGAATAGCGATGTTTAATTTTTTATTAGAAAATGGATTATAAGAAAAAATTGGCCTATATAAGCTTCTAAAAGAAAAAGAAACCATTAAAACATATACCGAAAAACACACAAAAAATACGGAACGTGCAGTTTCTAACTCCACCCCAAAGCACAACAGTAAATAATAAAGGAGAAAAACTAGAGCAGAAGTAAAAGTGCCTAACCCAAGAGACAATATTTTTACTTCTGTGTTTAAAAGTTTTTTCTTAGATATTTTTTTTTCCAAGCCTTTGTCTAGGTTTTCATCATAGGCAAAAGCAATAGCAGAAAAGCTTCCAGTGAATAAATTCACCCAGATTATTTGAAGTGCTGAAATAGGCAGAGCGATGTTCAACAAAAGACTTCCACCTATAACAAAAACCTCATCAAGGGAATTTGATACTAAATAAATAAATGTTTTTCTAATATTTGCAAGTATTTTTCTACCTTCGTCAATAGCTAAACTAATGGTTTGAAAATTGTCATCCAGTAAAACCAAATCTGCCGCGCTTTGCGCCACGTCGCTTCCAGAACCGAGAGAAATACCAATATCCATAGATTTAAGAGCCGGAGCATCATTTACTCCATCGCCAGTCATAGCCACGACCTCGCCCAATTTACGATACAAATTTCCGATACGGAGCTTGTCTTCTGGGGTTACCCTGGCAAATATTTTGATTTTTCCAATTGTCTTAATTAATTGATTATCATTCATTGACTGCACGTCTTCGCCCGTCAAAATTTCATCATCTGCCACCTTCCATCCAATACTCTTCGCCACCGAAAGAGCAGTCCCCTTTAGATCTCCAGTTATAATGATTACCTTAATGCCATGACTTTCTATATTTTGTACAGCCTCTGGAATTTCTTCTCGAATTGGGTCAAAAAAAGATAAAATGCCCAAAAAATTAATATTTTGCACAGAGCTGGCATTGAGGTTTTTAATTTCCTTTTCGAGTGTCCCTATGGCAATCAATCTTTTTCCGTTCGTGCTTGCTTCTTGTATCCAAGAAAGAATTTTGAAATAAATGTTTTTATTGAGATTGGACCTTTCTAGTAGAATATCTGGAGCTCCCATAATAACATATTGGTTACCTTTTTTAGAAACAGAAAATTTATTGGTGGAATTAAAAGGTAGATATAAAAAATTTCCTTCTATCATCATCCCCTTAGCTAGGACATTGTGTAAAACTGATGCCCTTGCGATATTCACCTCAAAAGGATTGCCAGTAAATTCCCAGTCTTTTTCTTTGTCTAATGGATTTTGAACGACCACGTCAACATTTTGAAGTGCCAATTTAAGAATTTCCTTTTGCCCATTGGAAAGACGAGATGTGCTTGGCTCAGAATAATCTCCCCTGCTCAATGTCTCAAAAGGATATACGCCCACGAGTTGCATGTCGGCCCTGGTCAATGTCCCTGTTTTGTCAGTCATAATCAAGGTAGTCGATCCGAGAGTTTCAGCCGCCGAGAGCTTTCGCACTATTCCTTTTTTTAAAGCAATTCTCTCTGCCCCAACCGCCAGAATAACTGTAAGTGCTATGGGTAGAGATTCCGGTACTGCGCCCACAGCCACAGCCGCGGACAAAACTAACATTTCCAAAATTGGTTGTCCTCGAAAAATTCCAAGAGCAAAGATGACCAAAACAACAAAAATTGTAAGGGTAAAAATATACCAAGCAAGTTGATTTACTCCTTTTTGAATCGGAGTAGTTGCCCTATCCACACTAGAAACAATACCAGCAATTTTTCCTATTTCTGTGCGACTTCCAGTCTCAACTATTACGGCCGTGGCAAATCCCTCAACTACCAAAGTTCCAGCATGAACGATATTGGTGCGATCGGCTACTAAGGAAGATTCTGCGATTGCTTCAAGTGTTTTTGCTACTGGGACAGACTCACCCGTCAAAATTGCTTCGTCGGCTTTGAAATTATTTATGGAAATTATTCGAGCATCCGCTGGAATTCTAGAACCATAAGATAATTTAATAATGTCTCCTGGAACAAGCAAGGAAGAGTCAATTTCCTGCTCTTTTCCATTTCTTATTACTCGAGAACGATCTTTGATATAAGTAATTAATTTTTCTAGAGTATTCTCTGCCTGGTATTCGCGAGAAAAACCGAGAACCACATTTATTAAAATAGCGCCGATAATAATACCCATATTTACCCATTCCTGTAATACGCCAGTCAAAAAAACAGCCGCGATTAGAATAAATATAAGAGGGCTTATCAGTTGCTTTAAAATCAACTTGGGAACACTTAATATCCTTTTTTTTCTAAAATTATTTTCGCCAAAATGGCTTAAACGTTTTTGGGCTTCCTGCTCCGTTAATCCGTCCATAGAGGTATTTAATTTTTGCAAAACCTCTTCAATGGGCAAAAACCAGGGCGTTTGTACAATCACCTTTTCTTCCATAAATTTATTATAGCAGTTCTGATACTAAATAAACCAGCAAAGATGGCAAGTTGATGAAAGAAAAACTCATCACAAATTGTATTAATATTACAGGTCGATTTATTATTAAGATTGGTTAGAAAATATGAAAAAAATATTTTTAGGGCTAGGAACATTGGCTTTAGTATTAGGAACTTTTTCTGCGCTTGCTACCCCAGTCAACGCGTACAGGGGTGATCCAAGCATAAAAGGACCAAGCTATTCAACCGAGCGTCATGCTGCCATGGAAAAGGCTTTTGAAACAAATGACTTTCTCGCCTGGAAAAATCTTATGCAAAACCGAGGTAGGGTTACCCAAATTATCAACGAGAATAATTTTGTAAAATTTGCCGAGGCGCATAGATTAGCTGAAAAGGGCGATCTAGAGGAAGCAAAGAAAATTAGGCAAGAACTTGGTTTGGGGCTAAAAAATGGTCAGGGACAAAGAAACGTGAACGGGGTTGGAAGAGGAGCAGGAAGAATCAATTGTACAAACCAATAGGTATTGCAAATGCACCATCCCCCGAGTCAAATTGGGGATTTGGTGTATTAATTTATAAAGATTGCTACTATATAAAAATGATAGAAAATAATGAATTATCAGACGAGGAAGTTATAAAAAAAGTTAGAACCTCTAATCGGAATTTGTACGCTCTTATTATTGATAGATACCAGAAAAAACTTATCCGCTATGCTTATAATTTAATTAAAAATGAAGAAAAAGCCATTGATGTAGTTCAGGAATCTTTTATAAAAGCTTTTGTTAATTTAAACGATTTTGATATTGAAAAAAAATTCTCTAGTTGGATTTATCGCATCGTTCATAACCAAATAATAAATACAATAAAAAAACACCAAAGGGAAATCTCTTTATCGGAAGATTTAGATTTCCAAAGTGAAGAGGATATTGAAAAAGATTTTGAAAAAAAAGAGATAGTAGAAAAAATAGAAAAATGTCTCGAAAATATTCCACTGCTATATTCTGAACCGCTCTCTTTATATTATCTCGATGAAAAATCATATGAAGAAATTAGCGACATATTAAGAATTCCAATGGGCACGGTCGCAACCCGTATTAATAGAGCAAAAAAAATAATGAAAAAAATATGCAAAAAGAATTAAAAAATGTTACCGAGAACATAATGAGCCAAATTCATCAAGGTAAAATAAAAATGAGACCTAAGTTGTATTTTATTATTGGCTCGGTTTTGACCTTTTTAGGATTAGTTTTTTCTGTAATTACTTCAGTATTTCTTGTTGGACTAATAAGGTTTTCGTTGCGCATCCACGGCCCAGTGGGCCAACTTAAATTGGGCCAAATGATATCGAATTTTCCGTGGTGGATAACACTTGTGGCGATCGCCGCTTTGATCTTGGGAATATGGCTTGTTCGCCAATATGATTTTTCATACAAAAATAACCCGTGGCTTATTATATTTGGTTTTATTTTAGTGATTTTAGTAGCGGGCTGGCTTGTTGACATGACTGGCCTAAACGATAAATTATCCCAGCGTGGACCCATGAAAGGTATTATGCAAAACTGCCTTCAAAATAAACCATGCTGGAGAAAATAGATTGAGTAAATTAATTTGCGCGACTTAGTGGATGATGTTAGAACTGCGTTTTTTGGGTTAGAAGATACACAGAGATACATTCCTAAATTACTAAGTTAAATAAATAACCTGTAAGAATAATTCCTAACGCTACTATCCCGGCAAAAATAAAGATTAATTTAATTTTCATCACCCTTTTTAAAATCATAAACTCTGGTAGAGACAAAGCGGTCACAGACATCATAAATGCCAGTGTGGTTCCCATAGATACGCCTTTCTCAGTTAAAGCAGACACAAGAGGGATAACCCCTGCTGTATTTGAATACAAAGGAATACCTATCAGCACAGCTAACGGTACAGCATACCACTTATCACTTCCTGCGTATTGAGCCAAGAAATCAGCAGGAACATAGCCGTGTATCCAAGCACCAATTCCAATACCTATTAAAATATATATCCAAACTTTTTTGAGAATATCTTTTGTATAATCTAGTGCATAAGTAATTCTTTCCTTTCTAGACATTCTTGGTAAATCAATATTGCTATTTATGGAATTTTCATAAACGAATGGTTCAACTAAATTTTCTATTTTTAAATGCCCTATTACAATTCCCGAAAGTATAGAAATAATCAAGCCACTAACAATATAAATCAGAGCTATTTTCCAGCCGAACATTCCGAGCAATAATACTAAGGCAACTTCATTTATCATCGGAGAAGCTACAAGAAAAGAAAAAGTAGTTCCGAGTGGAATGCCAGCTTGGATAAAGCCTAAAAACAAAGGAATGGCCGAACAAGAACAGAAAGGAGTGATTATACCTAAGAGTGAAGCAAAAACATTCCCAACATATTTACTCTTGTGAGATAAAATTGCTCTTATTTTTTCAGGTGGTAAATATGAACGAATAATTGAAACGGCAAAGATAATGACAGCCAAAAGAATAAATATTTTTATAGTGTCATAAATAAAGAAATTGACTGCGTCAGCTAGAAGAGTTTTGGGAGCAATCAAAAAGACAGAATAAGTAAGCCAATCAGCTAATATTTTTACGGGGTAAAATACGCTCATGTTTATAAATTGTCTTGGATAGCTTTTTTAATTTTCTCTATGTCGGAAATAAAACCAACAATGACTGGTTTGTCATTAATGGCAAGAACAGGACTTTGCATTAGTCCCATAGCTACTATCTTTTGAACGTCAGCAAGATACTCAACGTTTTCATTCAATCCCAACTCAGCCACAGCCTTCTCTGTTATTTCATGTAATTTTTTACAAGTCTTGCAACCAGACCCTAGAACTTGGATTTTCATATCTTGATAATACCACAGTTCAAATCCATTCTACGCGTGAACCCCCAGCACTAGAACAAAGCTCAGTACGGGACACGCTTTTTTGTTTATTTTATTGAGTAAAAAACGATGCGCGGACTAGCGGACGAAGTGGGAACTGCTATACGAAGGCATGGTGGAGATATAAATATATATCCAGAGTGAAATCACAGTGTCAGGTTTGGTTTATTGATTCAACACTCCTCTGGTAAGCGGACCCACTATCCCATCCCCTACTAAATTGTTTGCTAGCTGAAACTTAATAACGGCTGCTTTGGTTAATGGTCCGAACATTCCATCTAACACTAGATTAGAAAGTATTTTAGTGTTTAGTCCCGTTTGTAAACATTTTACTTCGTCTCCGGTGCTACCGTAAAACAATTTTGTCACTAGAAAACAAGAAGGCGGTTCCTCCTCAGACGGGCTTGGAGCTGGCCCAGAAGGAGCTGGCGAAGATTCTTCTGCGGGAGAAGCCGGGATTGGTTCAGAAAAAACTGTAGGGTTTGTTGTTTGGGTTCTATATTGAGCAGAACTCCCAGTAGCAGGGCATCTAGTTGTGGTAAAAGTTTTATCTTCACCCTGACCAGTGGTTCCAAACAAACCATCACTATTTGTCGCGGTGGCCCTAAAGTGATAAGTTTTACCACAAGGCAAATCAGGAACCTCAACAGAATAAGGAGACACATGAGCTTCTGAGGCTCCAGCATAGCTACCATAATCGACAGTAAGTCCATAATCAAAGCCCTTACTTAACATACCGCCCCCGCCACCATCTGTTACTTCTCCATTTAAGACAACTTCATCTCTATTAACATCCGCGTCATAAGTTACAACGGTAGGTGGGGTTCCTAAGCCAGGACCTGCTGTTTGCCTACTCATTACGTTCTTGTCTTCTAACACTGCTTTGCTGAAAAAATCACTTACAATAAATCCTCCGGCCATTATAACCAGCATTACAACCAACACCAAAATAATATTTTTTTTCATTTTGTAATAAATATTAATAATAATTATACAGACTAATTATACCACAAAGATATTACGCTAGCGGACTAGCCTCGCCCATAGGCTACGGCCGGGGGCGGACGAAGTGGGAACTGCTATACGCAACCACAATAATTATATTTATATACCAAATCTCAAGGAAAAGTAAGAGGTTGTGTTATAAAAAAACAAAAACCCTTTCTCGCTAAAATTATTGCAGTAAAATTATTAGAGCTAATAATGCCATACCAAAGTTCTCAATAAGAGTAATTTTTGTCAGAGGCACTTTTAAAAAGGTACCAAGACAAGCACATTGAAATTCTTCGCCCCTTGCTAATTTTATTGCCACCCCAAGTCCGCTGAAAGACATTACCACAAATTCAGTCCACAATAGCCCTGCGGTGTGAATACCCATAAGCATTATTAGCCCGAAAGCAAACTCAATGAAAGGGTAGATGTATCCATAGCCAGACCATTTTTGAGCAAACAGGTCATAGGTAGAATATCCTTCAGCAAATCCTTTCAAATCCATAAGTTTAAAACCAGAGAAGACAAGAAAGAAGCCAGTCATGAAAAACAAGATGAAATCAGAGAATTGTTTGTTCAAAGATAGCACTAGAGAAGATACGGTAATCATAAAAATTATTACAACAAGCGGTATGTAGCTTTTCCAGGTCAAAATTCCCAGACCTTTGTCTTCTGCTTGATGTATTTTCAGTTCGGTTTTTTCTTTT
>CAYTSO010000006.1:0-53495 GCA_964440545.1 uncultured Candidatus Saccharibacteria bacterium
TTTTGCTGTGGCTTGCCACGAGCGAATTTTGTTACTACAAAATGAGTCGAGTGGAGATGCGGGGAATTGAACCCCGGTGCAGAAGGTTATTGTAAAGAAGTCTACATACATAGCGCGCTTTTTGTTTTAGATTAAAAAATTCTTAAGCGAGCCAAATATTTTTTAATCGAGTCCTTTTGTTTCGGAAGAGAGTCAGGACATTCTCTCCCCTATCCCGATAATATTGTGCCTCAGCTTATATATCGGAAGTCTATAAGTGAGACACGAGCTTACGCTAAAGCGGAAACTCGAGCAAAAGCGAAGTCATTCATTCCGAAGAATGGAGAGACTACAGCTTTTACTTTAGAAGTTAATTTTGCAATTAACATTTGAACGAATTTTAACGAGGTTACGTTCATGCTCGGTATGCATCAATAACAATAGGCCAACTGTCTATGCCTTACATCCCCATGTTTTTATTTTCAACGTTCTTTGTATTCCCTGCGGACTTCACGATCCGTCTCGCGCTTTTTGATAGTTTCGCGTTTATCAAATTTTTTCTTGCCTTTGACCAAAGCGATTTCCACTTTGATTTTTCTGTTTTTATTATACACTGAAATTGGCACAATTGTCAAACTTTTGTTTTTTTCACCGTCTGCCAGCTCAACAATTTCTTTTTTTGTAAGCAAAAGTTTTCTATTGCGTAGTGGATCATAATCTTTCGGCACGTTTTGTGGCTGATACGGCGGGATGTTCGCATTAATGAGGAACACTTCTCCCCCGCGCACGACGACGAAGGCACCTTCTAGTGACATTTGCCCATTTCGCACCGACTTTACTTCCAAGCCAAAAAGTTCAATACCCGCTTCGTATTTTTCCAGGAATTCGTAATTAAATCTAGCCTTCCGATTTTCTGCATAACTAGCCATAAATATATACTATCATAATGTTGACTTTAATCTCTAATTAAGCTATTATCTTTAACAGTTAAGCCCTGAAGGGGCTTTCTTATATATACATTGCGTGAAAGAATAAACAACCAAATACGAGCGAAGGAAGTTCGGGTTTTAGACAGTGAAAATAAAAATCTCGGAATTTTAAGTATAAAAGAGGCCTTAGAGTTGGCACAAAACAAAGGCCTGGACTTAATAGAGATATCCCCGAACAATAATCCACCGATTGCGAAGCTTATGGATTACGGCCGATATCAATACGAAGCGGCAAAAAAGTTAAAAAAATCCAGAGCTGGCGCAAGTAAAAGCGAAACCAAGTCAATTCAGATTAAAATAGGCACTGGAGATCACGACCTTGAGTTAAAAGCAAAAACCGCCTCCAAGTGGATAAGGGAAGGCCATCGAATCAAAGTTGAACTTTATCTAGTTGGCCGCGCAAAATATATGGATCAAAATTTTTTAAAGGAGCGGTTAGATAGAGTGTTACATTTAATTTCTGAAGATTATAAAATATCTGATCCTTACAAAAAGGGGCCGAAGGGTTTAACAATAATAATAGAAAAGAAATAGTTCGATTAACTCACTATAAATATTATGGGAAAAGGAATGAAAACAAATAAATCATACAGTAAAAGATTAAAACTTACCAAAAACGGAAAAGTTCTTTCCCGTAAGCCAGGTTTTAATCATTTCAATGCGAAACAATCCCGCGGTGCTCAGCTTGCCGGTAAAAAACGTTCGGGTTTCGTCATAAAAAATAAACCAAAAAGTCACTTAATGCCTTTTAATTAAAAAATAATAAACTAACATGACTAGAGTAAAAAAGGGAGTACACGCGCTAAAAAGGAGGAGGAGTGTTTTAAAACAAACGAAGGGATTTCGTCATGGCCGAAGCACTAAAGAACGTCAAGCGAAGGACGCGCTTTTGCATGCGGGTAATTACGCCTTCGCTCATCGTAAAGATAAAAAATCACACAACCGAAAACTTTGGAATATTAAAATCAATGCTGGCGCTCGTGAGCTCGGCTTGTCTTATTCCAAACTAATCGACGCTTTGAAAAAGAAAAAAATAGAATTAGACAGAAAAATACTTGCCGATCTGGCAGAACACAATCCTAAAACTTTTGCCAAGATTTTAGATTTATTAAAACAAAAACCTACAGCTACAACAAAAACCACCTCCTAAGGGTGGTTTTTTAATCAACGTCAGATAATGATTCTTTTGAAACCCTATATTCAATTTTATCTTTTTTAACTAAAGCTAAGATATCTGCCAAAAGTTTCTTTGGATCAGAACCGTAGACAACCTTGGGATTAAATCGATGAGCATTTTCAATAATTTGAGTAAGTTCCTCGTCCATTTTCCAGGGCCCCTCAAAAATTCCAATAGGTTTTTTGTCCTCAAAGGCAACCGTAAATTCATGAATAGTACCAATGCGTCCGCATCCACAAACCACCGCATCCGCTGCGCGTGTCATAAGTAAATCGCGTCCCGGATAACCAAAACCAGTATAAATAATCAAATCCATATAATCTAACGGAAGCTTATAAACCTCTACGTGTTCATATTCAGATGCTGCTGGAGAAATACCAATACAAATCCCCCCTTCCTCTTTGGCACCCATGGCTGCCCAAAAAGGGAAACCGGTTGTCGCCCCGTTAACTAAAACTGCTCCTTGTCGAGCGATTTCTCTTCCGAGTTCCCTTGCTTGATCTAGAGCACCAAGACCGCAATGCCCCGTCTCTGCCGCGCCGGAAACACAGACTTTTATTTTATTGTGTGCATGCTTATCAGGAGCGTTTAGTTTGGAATCCATATAATTTTATTATATATTACAATCTAACGTCACGCTATCGCCTGGATTTGGAACAAAAGCTTCCAACCCCAGATTGTCTTTAAGTTTCTGAGCCAAAAACATTGAGGATTTTGGTTCGCCCATCACTACAAATATTTTTTTAACGTTGTCCTGCATGTCTTCCACAAAACCGAGCAAGCCATCAGAATCCTTATGACCTGAATATCCGGAAATCTTTGCCACATGAGCCCGAACAGGGACATTTTCCCCTAAAATGTGAATGGTTTTTAATCCCTCACGAATTGAACGTCCAGGAGTATTTACGGACTGATAACCGGTTAGAAGTATCGTATTGTTTGGATCCGGCAAGTAATGTTTTTCGTGGTGCACAATGCGCCCCCCAGTAGACATTCCACTTCCGGCAATAACTATCTTTGGATTAGGCACGTTGCCTATCTTCCTTGAATCTTCCGATTTTAAAGTATTATGCAAGCCTGGAAAATCAAAGAGGTATTTGTCATGGGACATTGCTTTTTGAGCACTTTCATTGAAATAATTTTTATATTGCTTGAAAACATCAGTCAGGCGAATAGCTAGCGGGGAATCAAGAAAGATGGGCATTATTGGAATTCTAGAATTTTCCACTAGCGCGTTAAGCTCAAAAAGGAGCTCTTGGGACCGTTCAAGAGAAAAAATTGGAACAATGAGGGTTCCTTTTCTTTTGTAATTATCCTCAATCGCCTCTTCTAAAAACTTCCTGCGATTCTCTCTAGATTCATGGTTCCTGTCACCATAAACACTTTCCATAATTAAATAATCCACGTCGGTAACTTTTTCTGTGTCCGGCAGAAGCATTGAAGGGCTATTGCCCAAATCGCCGGTAAAAAGAATTTTCTTGCCGTTGTAAACAAATTCAACCATAGCTGACCCCAAAATATGCCCCGCATTCAAAAAACTAACTTCTAAATTCTCGGTGATTTTTATTTTTTCTTTATAAGAAAAACCGCGCCAAAGCGAAAAGGCAATTTTAGTATTTTCTTCTGTGTAAATCTTATGCAAATCCAATTCCTTATATTTACTCAAAATGCCATTAGTATCTTCAAGCATGGGAAAGGAAAGAGCTTTGGTCGGTTCAGTGGAATAAATTTTTCCACGGAAACCATCGTTAATTAATTTTGGTATTCTTCCTATGTGATCCACGTGAGCATGGGTAATAAAAAGAATTTCTATCTCTTTTGAATCATAAGGAAAAGGCTCCCAGTTTATTGAGTCGTTCATTTTGTCTCCCTGGGTAAGTCCACAATCAATTAAAAATTTTTTACCTTCTATTTCTAGCAAAAAATTTGCTCCCGTCACCGAACCTGTTCCCCCGCAAAATGTTAGCTTAGCATTTTTTTTCGCAGTCTTCATTGTTTTTATTCTACTTTATTTTCTTTCAAAAGCATAATTCTTTTTAAGAAATACCAAAAAGCAAAAAATCCGCCAGTTAAATCAAAAAATAAATCTGAGCTTGTGTCTGATATGTCAAAAACATATTGGGGAACCATTCGGTAAACAAGAAATTCAAATAATTCCCATCCTAGTCCAATCAAAAATACAAAAAATATTACTTTCAGAAGAGGAAGAATGGAAAAGGAAGATATTTTAGGCGAAAAAAAATAAATAAAAGCCAAAGCAACCCAAAATCCTCCCAAAAAGTGCATAATCATGTCTAAATACCAAATGGAGGAATACCAATAGAATTTATTTGCCAGAAAATTTGCAACCAGAATAAAGAAAATCAAATATAATAATCGCTGAAAAAGCTTTTTTTTGTCCATTAATCCATTTTACCCTCAAAACAAGGAGATGTCCAAGAAAAAATCCGCGGAAGCGGAGTTCTTCTTAGGACTATTTCTGATATATTACCATAGCTTAAAGCTAGGTGGGTGCCAGACGCAGAAGGCCAAGGCCAAAAGTGATCGAGGCTCCCCTAAATTAGTGTTCTAGGTAATAATCGGAAATAACCCTACCTTAAGTATATCTGCTCCTAAAAATCTTGCAATACTTTTCAGCAAAAAAACACGGAATTGAGATAAAGACAAGTTTAATTATTTTTTTAAGTGAGATCTGTTGGTCTGTGTGAATCTTTCGTGTACTGTTTCGTATTCAAAAAGTTCATTTTCAGAAAACCAGTGCCTGATTTCGGCTTCAGCTTCTTTCTCGTCTCCAGAAGCGTGAATGAGATTCGGGATTCCAACCTCATTTGCATCTCCATGAGCGTAACTCATGTGCGCATAATCTCCTCGGATCGTTCCCGGCTGAGCCGATTTAGGTTCTGTCCCTCCAACCATCTTACGAACAAGAGAAACCGCCTCAATTCCTTCCAAAACAAAAGCAACGACGGGACCAGTGTTCATCATTTCTAGGGTTACATCAAAAGTTTTTTGTCCTCGACGAGAAATCATCTTCCCGATTTTTTCATAGTGACAAAAAAGATGATCATAATCCGGTTTCAGCATTTTTGACGCAATTATTTTTAGCCCAACTTTCTCAAAACGTGAGAGAATTTCTCCCACTAAGCCGCGCTGTACTGCATCCGGCTTCAAAACTATAAGTGTTCTTTCTTTTGTGTTTACCATAATATAGCTAATCTTAGCAGAAAAAATTATTTTGTAAAATTTTACCTATTCCATCGTTTTATATCTCCCCATGATTTCACTTTCTACTTCCTCGCGATCGCGACCGTATTTTAAGTAGGAAAGCTCTTTTAAATTATCAACGATATTTGGATTCCCTTTCTCTGGAGGCAGGGTGGATAGATTGAATGGCTTCGTTGGCTGGCCGTTTACCAGCATGCTCACATAAGCATTGTAATTATCAAGTTTGGTGATATCTTGAGCATTAAAAATTGGTTTGAATTTTGGCTCAAGAAACGCTGCATCTTCGGTACCTACTCGGAAGACTGCCATCGAGCCAACGTTTCCGAAAACAGCATTTTTTATATTTTCTTCAAGTTGAGTAATGTACTGATGCGCAATGTTTAAGGACAATCTGTATTTTCTAGCTTCCGATAAAATAGAAGCGATAGAGTCAGTCGTGACATTTTGAAACTCATCAATATAAAGATAAAAATCATTCATCGGCTTGCCGAACATGTCCACTCGAGAAAGCGCCGCCATTTGAATTTTTCCAACCAGCACTAGCCCGATTAGGTTTGCATTAATATCCCCAAGTCGTCCCTTGGAAAGATTTACTAAAAGAATTTTTTTCTCATCCATAATCTTGCGGAAATTGAAAACAGAATTTTGCTGAAGAACCACCGGACGCATAATGTCGTTTGAAATAAAGTTATCAAATTTTGAAGAAATATAAGGCACAAAGTTCGCTAACGATTGATCTCCCGTTGTCTGTTCCGCAGAAATCCAAAATTGTTTAATAATTGGATTTTTACATTTAGCAAGTTTGTAATCACGAAACTTCTTATCCGCCAGTACACGAGTAATTTCAAGTAAAGTTGAGCCAGATTCTGGGTCTTCCATCACTAAAAAAGCACTGTTCCTAAAATATTGTTCAAACATCGCTCCACCGCCGATTTTCATATCAAAAAGTTTATTGAAAATCCCCATCATTTCATTTACCACAAAGGTTTTTTGTTCTGGATACTTTGGATCATATTCCAGCATGTTCAATCCCATGGGTCGAGCTGTATAAGCTGGATCAAAATAAATTACGTCATCTATGCGCTCCTTGGGAATACGAGACAAAATGGTCTGAATGTCCGTACCGTGCGGATCAATATAGCAACAACCATCTCCATTTTTAATATCCTGGGTTATCATATTAAGTAAAATATTTGTTTTACCAGTTCCCGTCTGACCAATGACATAAAAATGTCTCATGCGATCTTCTCGCGCCAAATGAATTTCGGTATCTCTGCCTCGGTAGCTATTTACACCTAAAATTATACCCTCCTGGCCCATTTCAACCGGAGCTGGAGCAATACCAGCCCTAGCTTCTTTTAGTTGAGGCTGGCTACCAATCCCAACTGGAAAATGAAAGACTGAAGCAAGTTCTTTTAAGTTCATGGGCAATACCTTGTCAGAAGAAAAAGCGCGATAAGAAAAATCGTGAAAAAGTTTTTTTAGTTCACCACCGGAAACCCTTTCAAACAAAAACGAATTGCTGGCCGCCTCAGAAAATTGATTAAAAGAAGATTCAATTTCTCTTAGAATTGCCTCCGCCCTCTCTTTGCTCTCCGCTGAAGCAATTACGCGAATATTTGCTTTTGTGATAGTACTCTTCATTTTATTACCTATCTTTTCTGCTGCCCCTTCGTCTACCGCCCTGCGGCCACTCATATATTTTTCTTTTTTTTCGCTTTCTTCTTTTTCTTTTGTACCAAAAAGAAACTCCTTCCCCACTTTTACAATAGCCTTGTTAAATTTATAAAAATTGTCTGAGGCATGCTTAACAGAGATTCCGTCTTTTACATCGTCTAAAATGTGATGAAATTCATTAATGAACTTATCTCCCGCTGGCGCAATGACAATCTGAATCGCCGCTCCTTCACCTGTTTTTTGCAATTTAGAAAAAACATTTAGAATAGGATTCATGGGGTCGTGTTCAATATTGTCGTAGGTTTTGATTGGCAAAACTGCGCGCTCAGAAAAACTGGCGTACGCTCCGACTGAACCCCCTTCCTCGTTAAAAATATTATAGTCATCTGCTACCTCTCGAATCTTCGCCTCATGATAAAAAGCTAAAACCTGCTTTTCAAAAAGGGAAAGATGCTTGTTAGGGATAGCCGCATAAATTACTACCTCATCGCTTTGATTGCCCAAGGCTACTTCCAGGGTAAAATAATTTTCTTTTTCATTATATCGGCCTTCGCCAATAGATTGCATGCCGGCGTAAAATTGCTCCATCGCTCCAATAAACTCCTTGAAGCTTTTTGATTTATCTGCTTCCTCCTCTGGTGGCGGTAAGGTTATTTCAAAAAGGGTCATATTTAGAGACTTAGAAAGGGGTGAGCCCTCTTTATAATCAACTTTTGCTTGCCCTGTTTTTATATATTGAACAAGGATTCGATGGAAATCATCATCTACGTGGGGATTGTTCATGGCCCCTACCACCGAAAGTGCATTGCGAATTCCTTTCGTTATAACAATACCCAAAAGCTCTTCCATAATGGTGTCGTGAATTTCAGGTTTTAATTTAAGAACAATTCCTTCGGTTTCCTTTTTGCCAAGAACATTGTCCTTGTGCACCACTTGTTCAGCCGGTATTTTTTGATATTCAGTAATTACTTCTTTCACCGCACGCTCGCCCGCGTGTTCAATGTGTCCTATTTTTGTCAGTTCCTCCTCTCTCTCCCTAACATGCGCGCGTAAATATTCTAGCTCCTCTTCTGGGCTCTTAAACTTCGGCATTTCCTTAAAAAAGGTGGGTTCCATGATTAATATAATTATACAGCAAACAGGCGAAAGATTAAACTTTTGAAGGGGTTTCGAGCGCGACGGCGCGAGAACTTCAGGATTTTTTAAGCTTCAAAAAATCCGTACCGAAAAAAGTTTAATCTTTTGTAACTTTGGTCAATATCTCTGGACCCTTTTCGGTAATAAAAATAGTATGCTCAAAATGCGCGCTTCTTTTACTATCCGCAGTACGAAAAGTATAACCATCTTTGTCTAAAATTACATTCTTGGTGCCAGCGTTTATCATTGGCTCTATTGCGATTACCATTCCGGGAACTAATTCCACTCCGGTCCCCTTTTTTCCAAAATTTGGAATATAGGGATCTTCATGTATCGCTTTGCCTACGCCGTGTCCTGCCAATACTTCCACGATGCCATATCGCTGATTTTTCTTTTGAGAACGAACAAAGCTTTCCACCGCATGACTGATGTCTCCAACCTTATTTCCCGCCCGTGCAGCTTCAATCCCAGTAAAAAGAGCTTTTTCTGTTGTTTTTAAAAGTTTTGCCGAAGCTGAGCTTATTTTCCCTACCGGTACAGTTATCGCCATATCGGTATAAAGATTTTTGTGTTTTAATCCTAAATCTAGAGAAACAATATCTCCTTCTTTTAAAATTTTATCTTTACTTGGGATCCCGTGTACCACCTCTTCATTTACCGACACACAAAGGGATGCCGGGTAAGCAGAATCTGCTCCCTCGGGTTTGTAATTTAAAAACGCTGGCTCGTCCCCCATTTCTTTGATGAGCTTAAATGCATAATCATCTAAATCTTTTGTGGAAATTCCAGGTTTTACCGCCTCGCCAGTCTTATAAAGAACTGTGGCTAACCTTTTGCCTCCTTCCCTTAAAATTTCTATTTCCTCTGGTGTTTTTATGATTATCACGAAATTATTGTTCCTAAAAATTTTTCTCCATTTAGGCAATTGGCCAAATTGGAAATTGGCTTGCCGTTCATAATAATTACTTCTATTCCTCCCCTCTCCGCCATTTCTGAGGCAACAGGGTCGAACGGAGAATTAAGGCCGGGATCCCAGTTCTTCGGAATTAATTTTCTGTATTCTGCCCAAGAAATATTTTCAATTTTTTTAGCATTTGGATTTTTCTTCGGATCTGAATCATAAACATAATCAATATTAGATAAATTAATAACCTTTTTTGCTCCAAAATTTTTGGCAATTAAAACGGCATCTAAGTCAGTACTATTCCCGGGTTCCCAGCCGGCACCAACCACAATAGATTTTTTGAAATTAACTGGCAAGGTCGGATCAGTAATTATTTCTTTTTCGTTATGTTCTTTGCCTAAAATTAGGCGTAAAAATTCTGCGTTGAAACGGGTTGAAAAAATACCCAGCCAGTCAAGGTCTGCACTAGAAAGTTGAGAAATTTCCTTCGCGGCCACTTGATAGTTTCGACAAGTTTTTCCTCCACCGGTAATAATGGCAAATTTTTTGTTCTTGGAAATATTTTCTAAAATTAGAGCCTTAAAATCTTTTAAAAAATCAACATCTATTTTGTCTGGGACTATCAATGATCCTCCGAGTGAAATTACGATAACTTCCATGTCTTAAATTCCTAAAGCTTTAATAATATCTTGGTGCACTTCCTCAATTGTCTGCTCTCCGTTAATTTCAATAAAATCATAACCTGCTTTTTCTCGAAAATACTGTAGAGACGGGAGAACGTCCTTCTCATACCAATCCAGTCTGCTTTTTATTTTTTCCGGGGTGTCGTCCTCTCGCTTGCGCCCCATCATTTTTTCATTAGACCATTTTTCTGAAACGTTCATTAAAATAATATTCGGATTTTTTATACCATAAAAATCAAAAGCTGAATCTAGGGCAACGGCCTCTTCTTTCCTCCGACAAACGCCATCTAAAATAATGTGCTCTTGGCCAGTAAAATTTTTCATTAAATAATCTGTCCAAACCCAAATAGGCAAAAACACTGGAATTAGACCTCCGTTTTCTAAAATACTTCGAACATTTTTACCTAAAACATTATCTTCTTGTTCAAGTCTTCTAAAGGCCTTGCCTGTTTCTACGTGCAAAACACTTTCTCCTTTTTTATTCAAATATTCAGCTAGTAATTCAGCTTGAGTGCCCTTGCCACACCCCGATCTACCAAAAAAAACAAAAGCTTGTGGATTCATACTCCACAAGCGTACACTTTTTTTAATTAAAAATCAATCTCGAAAAAAATTTAATACTCTCGCATGGAAATCTGAGCATCAACTTTCTTTATTAAATCAAGCACCACAGAAACGACAATAAGGATAGAGGTTCCGCCTATGGCAAAAGAAGTATTGCCGGTAATAAATTGCATGATTAGAGGAAGAACAGCAACAATCCCCAAAAAAACCGCGCCGAGGAGCGTTATACGGCTTAAAACCTTTGAAATATATTGGGAAGTAGATCCTCCTGGACGAATTCCTGGAATAAACGCTCCGTTTTTTTGTAAATTAGTAGAAAGGGCCTCTGGATCAAAAGTAACTGCTGTGTAAAAATAAGTAAACATAAAAACAAAAGCAAAATAAAATATGGCATACAAAACAGAGGTCTGATCAAAGGCAATCAAAAAACTAGAAATCTTTGAAAGAATTACACTGCTGTCAAACCTAGAAAGAAAAGTCCCAATCATTTGCGGAAAAAGTAAAATTGAAAGAGCAAAAATGATGGGAATAACCCCGGCTTGATTGACTCGAAGAGGTAAATAAGTTGAACCTCCTCCATACATCTTCATTCCTCGCACCCGTTTAGCATAAGTAACTGGAATTGGCCGTTCCGCCTCGGTTACTAAAACAATTCCCGCCAAAATAAGTACACTCGCTACGGCAAAGGTTAAGTACAAAGGGGTTTGGGAAACATCAAAAGTAAAGAGGCTTTGACTGACCCAAGAAGGAAGCCTGGAAACGATACCAGCAAAGATTAAAAGAGAGACCCCATTTCCAATGCCAAACTCAGAAACCAATTCACCAATCCACATGATAAGAATCGCACCCGCAATAACAATAAATAAATTCGTTATTCGGTCAAAGGCGGTTAAATTAAATAAAATATTCTGTTTTTCAAGAAGAAACAAAAGGCTGTATCCCTGAATGGCAGAAAGAGGAATAGTGAGCAACCTAGAGTATTGAGCAAATTTCTTTCTACCTGCTTCTCCCTCCTCATGATAAATCCTCTTCAAAGAAGGGACCATGATAGTCAAAAGTTGCATAATAATCGAGGCAGTAATATATGGACCAACACCAAGCATTATTATAGAAAGATTAGAAAGTCCTCCTCCGGAAAAGATGTTAAGAATTCCGAAAAATTGGTTATTAGATAGAAATCTAGTTAACTGCACTGTGTCAATCCCTGGTATGGGAATCGCGGCAAGTATTCTAAATATTATTAAAGCAAAAAGAACAAATAAAACTCTTTTACGTAAGGTTTCATCTGTCCAAATTAATTTTAATTTTGTCCAAAAATTTTCCATTTTATTTAATTCTTATTTTTTTTCCCTTCAGGCCCAAGCGTTTTCTGATCTCTGAATATTTTTCCTCTTTAGTAACAAGTTTTTCCTTATTCAAAACAAAATCTTTTTGGATAGAATTAAATTGATAACCGCGATTCTTCGGCAACTTCTTTATAATATCACGAAGTTCTGGGCGACGCTTATTCCCCGCTCGGGCAGTTTGCCCCTTGCCACCGCGGCCAGAAGTCTTTGCGTGTTTTCCACCACGACCAACGAGCCTGTCTTTTTTATTTTTATGTATTCTTTTTAAATTATGTATCTGCATCTCGGTACTAAATTTTATTTATAATCTTTATCACTAAGCCCCGTAAGCAAAATTTAGTACGGGACAGGTATAATTATTTTTTTTCTTCTTCGGTTTTTGGCACAGCAATCTCTTTTTTGTCCACAATGCTGTTTTCAGGAACCCTTTTTTCATATTTTGAAGAAATGACAGATAGGGCTTTCATGACCGCTTTCGCATTATTTAATTTATTTTTACTTTTTGATAAAACCTTTCCAGTAATGTCTTTTGCCCCTGAAAGGTTAATGATATCACGCAGAACGGAGCCAGCGACCAATCCACGTCCTTTGTTCGGCTTCAACATCACATAAGAGCTAGAGAATTTAGCAAAAAGGTCGTGGGGAATCGACATATCCTTAGTTAGATTCAATTTAATCATTTTTTTCTTTGCGTCTCTCAAGGCCTTATTAATAGCCAAGGCAGTATCTCCTGCTTTTCCAAGACCTAAGCCAATAGAACCTTTTTTGTCCCCCGCTACTAAGGCAACAGAAAAAGAGAATCTGCGACCTCCGGCCACCACGCGAGTAACTCGACGAATGTTCAAAATCTTTTGATCAAACTCGGGTTTTACCCTGTTAAAAGAAGATCGACGTCCAGTATTTCTTTTTTCGTTTCTTTTTTCCATAATTAAAACTCTAATCCTGAAGCTCTCGCTTCGTCAGCTACTAATTTTATTCGCCCCGTATATTTAAACCCATTTCTGTCAAAAACCACCTTTTTAATTTTTTTTGCTAAGCAAGCTGCCCCTATTGCTTTTCCTATTTCCTTGGCTCTTTCTGTTTTTGTGCCCTTTCCTTTCTTTAAATCACTCGCTTGAACAAGGGTTTTGCCTGTGCTGTCATCAATAACTTGCGCATAAATAAATTTGTTAGAGCGAAAAACAGAAAGACGAGGGCGTGTGCTTGTGCCTCGAATCTTTACTCTGATCCTTTTCTTTAGGCGTATTCTTTTGTCAGTTTTTTTAATCATTTTATTTATACAGTTTTCTTGCCTTGCTTGCGTCTAATAACTTCGTCCTCGTAGCGCATGCCCTTACCTTTATAGGGTTCTGGCTTTTTTAAAGCCCGGATAGAAGCAGTGAAGCTACCAACTAATTCTTTATCAATACCACCAATAGTAATAACATTTTTTTCTGCGCTCGCGGTAATGCCTTCTGGAATAGCCACAATTACGGGATGTGAAAAACCAAGCGCAAAGTGAAACTCTTTTCCTTTTACTTCGGACTTAAACCCGACACCTTCTAAAATTAATTTTTTTTGATATGGAGTTTCTACTCCTTTGATCATATTTTTTATATGCGAAGCATAGGTACCCCAGAGAGATTTGGAAAATTTATCGTTTCTCTTTACGTTTAAAGTAACCATTTTGTCGGCAATAGTAATAACGATATCATCTCTAAAGTTTTTACTGAGAGTGCCTTTGGGGCCAACAACGGTAATAATATTGCCACTTTGGGTAACTTTTACTCCGGCTGGTATTAAAATTTCTTGTTTTCCAATTCTGCTCATATATTTTCTACCAGATTTTAAATAATGCTTCGCCTCCGACCTGTTCTTTCCTGGCTTCTTTGCCTGACAAAATTCCTTTCGGAGTTGAAAGTACTAAAAGGCCTGCACCATTTCGAACAGTATGAATATTTTTCATCCCAAAATAAACTCTTTTTGACTGTTTAGAAATTCTTTCCACCTCGGTAATTTTTGGTTTTTTATTTATATAAACAAGCTTCACCTCTAGTACTGGATGTCCCTTTTTTACTTTTTTGGAAATTTCAGAAACATAACCTGCTTTTTTCAAACATTCGGCAATCGCATTTTTCATTTTTGAATAAGGAAAAGAAACAGACTCCTTGCTCGCAAGGCTTCCGTTCTTCATTATTATTATCATGTTTGAAATTTGGTCCATGGGTTTATTTGAAATTACCAGCTTGACTTGCGAACGCCTGGAAGCATTCCTTCGTTTGCTAATTCTCTAAAACAGATTCGACAAATACCGAAATCACGCATGAAAGCATTGCCTCGGCCACAGCGAAAACAGCGATTCTTCTGTCTGGTAGAGAATTTTGGTTTTTTTGCCGCTCGGGCTTTTACTGATGTTTTTGCCATATAAAATGATATCGGGAGAGTTTTACAATATCTCGTTTTTTTTCTTTTAGGGCTTATCCCAAAAGGAGAAAAACGGATTGATTAAAACCATATTCCCTTGCTTTGATACTAACAAATACTAATTGAATAGTCAAGCCTGTTTTTATTCCTTCTTAAACGGAATACCCAGAAGCTCGAAGAAAGTAAAACCCTCTTTTTTATTTTTTGCAGTTGAAACTAGGGTAATAGATAAACCGAAAACATCGCGAATGTCTTCATCCGCTGTTTCTGGAAAAATAGTATGTTCTTTAATGCCGATAGTTAAATTACCGATATCATCTACCACTTTACGGTTAATACCACGGAAGTCCTTGGTTCGAGGAAGAGCCACATTGATTAACTTTTCCAAAAAAGCAAACATTCTTTTGCCACGGAGGGTAACCATAATTCCAACTGGATCTCCTTGACGAATTTTGAAAGAGGAGATAGATTGCTTCGCTCCTCTTAGGGCTGGCTTTTGTCCACAAATTTTTGCAATTCTTTCGGCAATTGCCTCATTCTTGTTTTTGTCTTTTTTCATCGCCGTGCCCGTACCAACATTAATTACTATTTTTGTTAGCTTTGGGGCAGCCATGGCGTTTTTATAATGAAAAATCTCTTTCATTTTTCCAAAAACCTCTTTCTCTTTTTCTTTTACGGTTAAATTTTTCATATCTTTTTAATTATTTATAGTGAACTTGTTGAACTACTCTGCCTTTTTAACATTGGAAGCATGGATCGGCATCGCCATATTCAAAATAGTGCCTTTTTCTCCAGACTTTCTTGGGCGTTGATGCCTTTTAATCATATTAAGTCCCTCAACTACAACTTTGTTCATTTTGGGCAAAGCACGCACAATTTTACCGGACTTTCCTTTGTCTTTACCAGCAATTATTTTTACGTTGTCTCCTTTTTTTAATTTCATATATTTATTCAAAAATTAAATCACTTCTTGCGCCAGGGAAATTATTTTTTGATACCCTTTTTCTGCTAATTCTCTTGGAATTGGCCCAAAAATACGTCCAGCCTTTGGATCTTTTTTGCCCTTCTCCAAAAGCACCACGGCATTGTCATCAAAGCGAATATAGGAACCATCTTTTCTTCTGCAAGCGCCTCGGGTTCGCACAACAACTGCTTGGTGTACGTCTTTCTTTTTTACCATTTTTCTGGGGCTGGCAACTTTTACTGAAATAATTACTCTTTCCCCGAGCGTCGCATATCTTTTTTTAGAGGAACCTAAAATCTTGAACACTTTTCCAACAGTGCCTCCAGCATTATCTGTTATTTTTACCAAAGTTTCATTTTGAATCATGTTTTTTCTCTCTTAATTATTTGCTAACTACCTTGAACTTTTTATCTTTAGAAATCGGCTTAGTTTCTGTTATCTCCACAGTATCTCCTGTTTTATACTTATTGTCTTCATCGTGCGCCTTATATCTCTTGCTGATTTTGTAGTATTTTCCATAGAGAGGATGCTTCACAAATCTAGAAACAGAAACAACAATGGTTTTATCCATTTTATCCGAAACAACTATACCCTTCATTTTTTTTGATTTGTTTTCCATTTTAATTTTATTATTTTTTGACTACTTCCTTTTTGCCTTTATTTTGACTCAATTCAGTCAAAATTCTAGCTATTTGTTTTTTAAGGGTGGCAGGTTCTTTAACATTTTTTGACCTAGAACCCTCTGACTTGAAATTTATAAGTCTTAAATTCTCTCTTAAAACTCCAAGCTCTTTCCGAAGCTCTCCTTCCGCCATTACTTTATAATTTTCCTTTTTCTTGGCCATGATAGTGCTATTAACTATTCAATCTTTTAACAACTCTCGCCTTGATAGGTAGTTTAGAACCAGCTTTTCGTAATGCCTCACGGGAAGTTTTCTCATCAGCACCGTCTACCTCAAAAATAATACGACCTGGAAGAACATCAAAACAATATCCTTGCGGATCTCCTTTTCCCTTTCCCATACCAACTTCAGCAGCTTTTGCGGTAAAGGGCCTGTCTGGAAAAATACGGATCCAGTATTTACCTGTCTTAGTAAGGGTGCGAGAAATAACTTTTCTGGCGGCTTCAATTTGTTTTGATTTTACACGAGCTTGAGATTCCGACTTTAGTCCATAAGAGCCAAAAGAAAGAGTAATGCCACGCGTATCAGGAGATCGCTTTTTGGGATTAACACGTCCAGTTTGCCACTTTCTATATTTTACTTTTTTAGGAATTAACATATACTTTTATGGTTAATTTACCGAACCATTAATCAGTCTTAAGGTTGTCATTTTTTTCGTTGGCTGGCGCAGTACTGTAGGCGCTTTTAATATTTTTCTTTTCGGCAAAAATTTTACCTCGATAAATCCAAACTTTAATGCCAACCACTCCGTAAGAAAGAGTGGCTCTTTCTCTCTTGAAATCAATGTCCGCGCGGAAAGTCTGAAGCGGGATACTTCCACGCTTAAGCTCTTCCGTGCGGGCAATTTCTGCTCCACCCAGTCGGCCTGAAAGAACTATTCTTGCTCCTTCTACCCCATGAGCCTGCATTACTTTTTCAATAATCTGCTTTATAACTCTACGATAAGGCATTCTTTTTTCCAGCGCCTCGGCAATCATATAGGCAACAATGGCAGCATCAGCTTCTGGGTTTGCAACTTCCATAATCTCGAGTTTAAAATCTTCTGGTTTTGGAAGTTTCAATTTTTCCATTTTCTTTAATATATCTTCTTTTAGTTTTGTCGCCCCTTCTCCGCTTCGTCCGATAATCAAGCCCGGTCGAGAAGTTTTAATAATAAAACGAGTGGCTTTTCGGCTTCTCTCTATTTCTATACTAGAAACATGCATGGAGCGCAATTTCTTTTCTAAATATTGTCGTATTAAAACATCACCCTTTAAATAACTTACGTATTTTTTGGGATCAGCAAACCATCGGGACTTCCAGTCTCGCAAAATAGTCAATCTATGGGCGTATGGATGCACTGTTTTACTCATTTTTCTTACCCCGCGTAGTTTTAACAGAGTGGGGTTTTTTTACTTTTGCCTCTTCGACCTTCTTTGTCTTAATTTTTGTTTTTTCTTTTGCTTTTTTAATCTCTCTTTCTCCCAAAACCAAACTTACATGGCTAGTACGCTTGTTTATTCTGTGCCCAGAACCCATGGCCGCCGGCATCATTCTTTTCATTACAATACCTTTGTCTATTCGTAATTCTTTAATGAACAAATTTTCAACCTCCCTTCCCGTCTGTTTTACATTGGCTACGGCTGAAAGCAAAAGTTTCTTAATAGGGGTTGACGCACGCTTCGCCAAAAAATCTAACTCGGCAATGGCCTCAGTCACATTTTTGCCTTTAACTAATCCGGCGACTAGGCGTACTTTTCTTGGTGATTGTCTGTAGTTTTTTAAAAAAGCTTTCATAATTATTTTTTAGCACCCTTAGCATCAGCGGCAGCCGCTGTAGCAGATTTAGCTTGAGTTATTTCTGCCTCTTTTTTCTTTTGCTCAAGTTCCTTCTGCATTTTTCCTCCGTGTTTAATAAACTTCTTGGTAGGAGAAAACTCCCCTAGGCGATGTCCGACCATATCTTCGGTAATTAAAACTTCAATGTGATTCTTGCCGTTATAAACACCAAAAGTAAAACCGAGCATCTCAGGAGAAATAACACAAGCTCTCTTCCAGGTTTTAATCATTGGAGTCTGCAACGGGTTTTTACCGGCAATCTTTTTTAAGAGCCTTTCGTCAACGTTTAATCCTTTTTTTAGCGATCGTGTCATAAAAAACAGCTCTCAAACGAGCTTGAATTTATAATAGCAAATTCAGTTTAAAAGTCAAACTGGCAAGATTAAAAGGGGCCCTTTCGAGCCCCCTGTGTTTATACTACCCTCGTGGTGAGGGTTGATACTCCTCTCTCTCATTGCCCAGGCTCATCATGGCCCTTGCCTCCTGGGCATCCGCTTCCTCCCTCCTCTTTCTCGCCAGCTCGGCATTGGCGGCCCTAGTGGCTGCCTTGGTGGCAGACACCACGCTAGTCCTTTCCCGGAAGTCAGCCGGGTTGGCTTTGCGCCGAGCGTTCTCCTCGAGAATTTTTTTCCGATTCATCTTTTTTGCCATTAATGTGTACCTCCTTTCTAGAGAACATTATAACACTTCTATTAAATTTAGCAAATAAAAAACCCCGTCGCATGATAGCGACAGGGTTTTTTGTGAATTTAATAATTTTATTGACCTGCGACAGAATTCATCAACGCTTTTGTCTTTGGGCCAACAAGACCATCAACCACTAAGCCATTTCCTCCCTGCCATTGTCTTACCGAAGTATCAGTTTTGGGACCAAACAATCCGTCAACCAAAAGACTGGCACTTGCAAAGCTGTTCAAGAAGTTTTGAAGATTTCTGACCGGCTCGCCAGCGCTTCCAATTTTTAGAGTTGTTGGACCAAAATCATACACTAAAGACGTAGGGGTTGTCGGAGCAACTGGAGTTCCATTTAATTGAGCTCTGGTAAGCGGACCAACATTGCCTGTTTCAGGTAAACCGTACTTTTTCTGGTAGGCCTTCACTGCTGCAGTTGTCATTGGGCCATATATTCCATCTGTTGGACCGAAAAGTAGTCCCTCTCCGACTAAGCGCTTTTGTAATTCAAGAGTATCTGTATTTTTTGCTCCCGGATAGATATCCACGGTAAAGATAAACGGTGGAGTAGCACTGTCTCCGAGGCCCGCAGAGTTTCTGTAAATATAATAGGAACCGCTACCCTGGATAGGCGAAACCGCATCGGCGCTTGTTGTTTTGAATGACCAGGTAGTATCGTCGGCAATTCCTGCGTAGGCATTATCCACATCGTCAAGGATTGCAGTGTTGTCAATTTGCACATAATAGTTTCTGTCTCCCAACAGGTCAGCTATTGGATTAATTGTAACCCCAGTAGCACCATCAAAAACAACTTGGCCACTAGTAATATCTATCGTTTCAACCAAATCACCGTTTGCTTTATAAATTACAACATTTCCAGCACCAACTTTTACATTTTCGTCAAAAGTCAAAACCAAATTTGCATCAACAGCAACACTTGTCGCTTCGTCTGCCGGGCTATAAGTAACTACCGTCGGAGCGATGCTGTCCGCCCCGAAGCTCGAGAACCCATCGGTGCTAAAAGTTAATGTTTCTGGACCTGCATTCCAGGTAATGCCAGAAATAGTATCACCGCAAACAAGAACTGGGCCCGCTTCATCGTTTGCTATGGCGCCACAGGCTGTTCCCGTGTCGTCATAAACAATCATGCCGGGCTGGCCAGTAGCTCCCGGAACCGCGATTGTTAAATCAGCCGCCTCATCAAGGGCAGCCAAGTCGGTTGCATCAATGCCGACATCAGCAGAACCATCTGCTGTGTCCCCTCCGCCCACCAGTACATTACTTGCAAAACTTTGCAGAGCATCCACCGTAGCAGAGTCAGTCAAGTCAACAGACCCTGGAAAAGATATTTCACCCAATAAATTTCCAATATCTTCTGCCCGGAAGGTTAGCCCAACCACATCGGTAAAGTCATCAATTGCTGTCCAGTCTGTGGTACTAATATTGTCTAAATCAGTATCTAGCACTTTCGGATCTACGTTCCAGACCATTACAAGAGCTTCTGCTGGATCAGGAGAGGCGTATGGATTACCAGCTGCATCGATAACCAAAACATTCATCGAGTACCCAGTCATGTCAGACAAGGCCTGCCCAGCAATAGTTTCAAAATCATCACCGCCAGTAAATGTATACGACGTAGCGCCTATTCCACTTCCACTGGTAACATAATTTGCTGGATTTGCAAAATCCACGTCATCACAGGTATCTTGTGGGTCAACTCCTTTTAAGGATTTAACACAAATCCTGACTTCGTCTAAATCTTCTCCTCCCTCAACGTACGCCTCGAGAGTATCTCCTGAGTAGTTATACCAAAGAACCGAGTCATGTGTAGCAGGAAAATTTCCACCCTGAGTCTTTGTAGTAACCCTGACCAGAGTTGGAGCAGTAAGATCAACATCCACAGAAGAAGCATCGTCAGTGGCCGTTTCTTGTACGCCAGAGTTTGTTGCTAAGTCTTCATAATCCAAAGTAAAGGTAACCGCGCCATCAGTGTCGGCTGGATCTACCACATAATCAACCTGCCAGCTAGTGCCTCCTCCCAGGTCGGTTGGAATAGATGCATTGGCTACTGGGTTGCCGCCAGAACTAAATGCAACGGTCACTGAAGAAAGTGCTTCAGAAGAAGTAAAAGTAAGAGAAACTGTATCTCCGGCTTTCGCTAAAGTAGTATCAAGCGCATTGTCAGAAAAAATAGAAATGTCGGCATTTATAGTTGGAGCTACGTTGTCTACTGTTGCGTTGGTTGTGTCTGCAGTTGTGGTTGTCGGTCCGCCAGCATTTGCTGTGACAGAAATGTTTTTATTTCCAACATTATCAATAGAACCAGCAACAATAGTATAAGTGGCACAATAGACTTCATCTCCTGCGCCTCCGTCATCACAAGTTCCACCTGCGCCATCATCTTCAGCTGCTACTGCTGCTCCGCCTTCAAATTCAGTAAAGTCCATGGTGACCGCAGTAATACCAGCATTGTTATCTCCTCCGGCAGAGTTATCCCATAAACCAATGACAGAATCTCCGATTATAAACTCACCACTTACCCCAGAACCGGTGGCCGAGGCAAGAGAAATATTTCCATCAGTAACGGTTGGAGCCGTACCAACGATATACCAAAGAGGAGAACTATCTCCAACTTGTAAACTCAAATACGGATAGCCACTATTTGGATCAGCAAGATTGTAACCAATATCCCAGCCAGCAGTATCAAAAGTAGAAAATGTTTTCATCTCCGCTGTAGTTTTGCCGGTGACAGATGACAAAGTTCCATTGCCGACACTTCCAAGAACACAAGTGTCTGTATCCCAAAAAGAATCTGTAAAGGTAACCGGATCACCACCAGTTGTACCAACAAGACATGCTTCAAATCCGTCAGAAGCTGAGACTGTTCCGATCGCATAATAAGAATTGCTGGCTGAAACAGTGTTTGGCATATAACCAAAAAGACCTCCAACGTTACCACTGCCAACACCCACGGGAGTTACGTCCCCTGTGGCATATACATTTGATATTGTAGAAGTTGCGTTATAGCCAGAAAAACCACCAACATTCACATGACCTTGAATATTTCCGGTAGCAAAAGCATTATCAATGGTAGTGCCATCGTTCCACCCAATCAAACCTCCTACCTGGTCTGCCGAACCAGTAACACTACCTGTTGCATAAGAACCGCTTATCGTTGGGCTTGATCCAGCGCTGTCTCTCATGCGACCTGCCAGCCCCCCAACATCAGAAGTTCCGGAAACAGTGCTTGTAGAATAAGAATCAGTTATGTCGCAATCAGACCAGCCAACTAGTCCGCCGGTTTGAGAGTTTGAACCAGCAACCGAACCAGTAGAATATGAATTTGAAATACCGCAAGTAGTAGGACCGTTAGAGCCAAAAAATCCAACAAGGCCTCCTGTGTAAATGTTGGTCCCAACAACATCCCCATCAAAAGAAGAATCACTAACATACATCTCCGTAAAACCATAGCCAATTAAACCTCCAGTTGCGCTCGCCCCGCCTGTAACGGTGCCATCCGCATGGGCGTTTGAGACGGTGACGCTTGAAATTGCACCAGTATTATCTACGAATCCTACCAGCGAACCCACCTCATTCCCGGATCCGGTTATGTCAACGTTAGTTAAATTTACGTTTTCAATTACCACGTTTCCGGCATCCATTTTTACCTTACCAAACAATCCAACATCATTACCAGTTTTATCTATAAATAAACTATCTATTGTGTAACCCTGTCCATCGAAAGTTCCCGTAAAATTTGTGATCGGTTCAAATCCTGTGCCACTACTATTTATCCAGTTAACTGTATCAGAACAATCCACATCATCTATAAGAATATAACTCGCGGTAACGTCATTCCTCATTGCCTGTAATTCATCACAAGTATCTATCTGCCACGGATCCCCAGGGGTCCCATCACCTAGACCAGTAGAGCCGGTGTATCTATAAAATTCAACTCCACCTCCTGCACCTTGTCCTTTTGCTGCGTACACTAAACCATTTGCAGCAACCGAAGAGCTTCCAAAATCATTATTTGTTCCGCCTAATTCTGCAGCATCGGAAACCCAAGAATCTAAATCAATATCATATCTTGAAACATTTGGACTACCGCCGTGAATTAATACAATTGAGTCAGTTGTGGCGTCATAGGACATATTTCCACCACTTGATACGTTGGCAGGCGCTGAAGTAAGGTCTCCTGCGACACTCCATGTATTGGTACTTATGGTGTATTTATACAATCGAATACTGTTTGCAACATTTCCTCCCTCAATCGCAAAAATGGTATCTGTGTCATCTGGAGAATCCACATAACTACCTCCCTCACTTTTCATGTCTGGTCCGGAATCACCGGCCCCCGCGTCATACCATGTATCCGGAGTACAACCACTACCGGTGTCCTGGAAACAGTATTTTGCTGCATCGAGACCAGTCCCGTTAAAACCATAAAGATAATCACCGGCTCCAGGGTAAACCAAACCCAACCCATCATTGCCGACAGCCCAAAGAGCTACTGCGGCAGCGCTCCATGTATCTCCAGAAATACTATAACGAAGAAAACTATTTGTGCCATCATCTTTGTATGTATAAATATAATCGCCAACACCAGGGTAAACCAACTGATTGCTTGAAGATGTACCAACTTGACCAACAACTTGCGGGGATAAGGAGGTCCAAGAATTACCTGAAATACTGTAACGAGCAAATTCATCTGCTCCTACGTCACCATTCAATTTGCCTTGTGTGACATAAATATAATCACCTCCATCCCATGCCATACCAGTTCCCCAACCAGTGGCAAAAGGAATGTCTGTTAGGCGAGTCCAGTTGTCAACTGCTGCAAAAGTTTTCGGTGTAAACGGAAAGACAACCAAAGAAAGTATGGTAATTATTGCGACCAAACTAGGAAATGCAAACTTCAAAAACCTTTTTTTTAATTTCATTTTTTTAATTAATAACTAATAATTTATAATAATAATTTTTTCTCAGAGATCCCTAAAATTATACCACAAACAACACAAATAACTGTCTAATAAGAATGTGGATAATAAAAAAACCCCGTCGCTCGCAAGCGACGGGGTTGTATTTTTCTTTTTTATTTCTTTTTGCCGGTTCTTCTGCGAGAGACAATGAAAACATTTGAGTATTTCTTTGGTCGGCGAGACTTCCTTCCGCCGGTAACCTTGCCCCAGCGAGTTTTTGGCCTTTTCGTTCCACGTCCTTGTCTGCCTTCACCCCCTCCGTATGGATGATCCACTGGATTCATCGCTGTTCCGCGAACTTTCGGCTTGATTCCTTTCCAACGGCTACGTCCAGCTTTTCCATAATTCTCTAAATGGTGTTCTTCGTTGGAAACAGTACCAACGCAAGCCCAACAATTTTCATTTATTTTCCTTATTTCAGTAGAGGGCATCTTTAAATTAGTGTATCCTTCGGCGTTGGCGACAACTTGCGCAAAAATTCCTGCGGAACGCCCAATCTTTGCACCTCCCATCGGCTTTATTTCAATATTATAAACAAAAGTACCAACTGGAATATTTTTCAGTGGCAACCTATTGCCTGGAGTTAATTGGGCTTTGGCTGAAACCATAAAAGAATCTCCTGGTTTTACAGATTTTGGTAAAATCACATATCTTTTTTCTCCGTCTTTATAAACAGCTAGTCCGATGAAAGCGCTACGGTTTGGGTCATATTCAATAGATTTTATTTTCGCTGGAATTTCTTTTTTGTTGTATAAAAAGTCAACTTCGCGATACAGGCGTTTGTGCCCGCCTCCTTTGTGCATCATCGTAACGCGTCCCTGACTATTTCTGCCGACCGAGCGCTTAAATCCGTGAGTGAGTGATTTCAAGGGGGAAGAAGCCGTCAGAACTCCACGATAATTGACGTTGCTCATTTGCCTCCTTGATTTGGTTGTTGGTTTATATGTTTTCATAATCTTGCAACAATTCTTAGATTAAACAAATTCTATTTTGTCCCCTTCCTTCAAATAAACATAGGCTTTCCGACCCCCTCCTTTTGTTCCAACTTGACCCCTAGACATTATTTTTTTCCTGGAAATATTTAAAATATTTATTCTTGCGGGACGCACTTTATACAAAGCAAAAATTGCTTTTTTTATTTCTGTTTTGTTGGCAGATTTAGCAATATCAAAAGTGTAAACATTTTGCCCTGCCTGGAAAGAGGCTTTTTCAGTAATCCTTGGATTTTTAATAATCTGCGTTTTCATAATAAATAATTAACTTCTTGATTCTAAAAATTTTACCGCTTTTGTCGGATTTTCTATTAAAAGATATTGGTGATTTAACACTTCTAGCGGGTTTAAGTTTTTAAGAAAAACTATTTCCAATTGTGGTAAGTTTCTAAAACTTTTTTCTGTTTTTTCATCTCTCTCAAATAAGGCGGTTAGAAGCTTGGGTTTTTGGGAATTTTCTAAAGATTTAAATCCGGAGACTTTTGCTAAACTTTTTATGGTTTTTAGCGCATCCTTGGTTTTGATGTTTGGTAAAGTAAGGGTATCAACAAAAAGAACTTCTCCATCCTTAATTTTTTTGGAGAGCACTGAAAATAAGGCCTGTGCTCGCATCTTTTTTGAAATTTTTCTTTTATAATTTTTCTCAGCCAGCGGTCCATGAGTAACACCTCCTCCGACCCAAATAGGGCTTCGACTTGAACCATGTCTGGCACGACCAGTTCCTTTTTGTTTCCATGGCTTCTTTCCTCCGCCTCGTACTTCTCCCCTACCTTTAGTGTCGGCAGTTCCAGCGCGCTTATTGCTACGCATACTCTCAACAACTTGGTGCACTAAGTCTGCGCGCCACTTGGCTCCAAAAACCTTAGCTGGAAGTTTTATTGATCCGGCCTCTGCTCCTTTTTGATTGTATATTTTTGCTTCCATAATTATTTATAGTGAGTTTTTCGAACTATCTTTGCACTATTTCCACTAATGTTCCTCTCTTCCCGGCAATCGCCCCTCCGATAAGCAATAAATTATTTTCTTTATCCACAAAAACAACTTTTAGGTTTTTTTGAGTGATGCGATCGGATCCCATGCGTCCCGCCATGCGCATTCCTTTTGGAACATGGGTTCTAAGTCCACCACCGATACTTCCAGGCTCTCTTTCTGAGTGCTTTTGGCCGTGAGTCCTCGGCCCACCGGCAAAACCATGTCGCTTTACTACTCCCTGAAAACCTTTTCCTTTTGAAATACTTGATACCATTATTTTATCTCCGGGAGTAAGAATTCCTGCGTCAATTGCCTCACCTTCTTTAGCCTCAACCTTCTCACCTGGCTTTAGTCTAAATTCTTTTAATTTTTTCTTTTTTCCTTGAGCAAAACCTACCTGGATAGAATCATAACCATCTTTGGTTTTTTCAAAAACCTTCGTTACGGTTATTTTTGGAACAGAAACTACAGTCACAGGAAAAACAGTTCCATCTTCCGAAAAATATTCAGCCATATTTTCTTTTATTCCAAGAATAAATTTCATAAAACTACATCATTTTAACATCAATATCAACTCCGGAAGGAAGCGAAAGATTCGTAAGAGCTTCTATCGTCTTTGCGTTTGGGTTTATTATGTCAATCAATCGTTTATGTACTCTTATTTCAAATTGTTCTCGTGTGTTTTTGTAAATAAAAGGAGAACGATTGACTGTATATTTTTTTATTTCGGTTGGTAACGGGACGGGACCTATGACCACAGCGTCATAACGCGCCGCAGTATCCATTATTTGTTTGATAGAGGCATCTAGGACCTTGCTCTCGTAAGCACGAATCCTGATACGAAGTATCACCTTAGTATCTGCTCCATCTGCACGAGTAGACCTTTCTGACTTATCGGAAACTTTGGTCTTTGCCACCTTGATCTTGGCTTTTACCGGGGCCTTCGTTTTTTTTGTTTTTGTGGTTGTTGTCATGAATTTGTTTTAAAGAACGTCCCTCTGATAAACCTTTAGCTAAGAATTTTAATTACAACTCCTGCGCCAACGGTTTTTCCGCCTTCACGGATAGCAAATTTTTGAGATTCTTCAAGAGCAACCGGAGTAACCAACTTAACAGTTAATTTTGCGGTGTCCCCAGGCATAACCATTTCTACTCCGTCTGCCAAGGTGACATCTCCAGTCACGTCCGTGGTTCGAATATAAAATTGTGGTTTATAACCCTTAAAGAATGGGGTGTGTCGTCCACCCTCCTCTTTCTTTAGAACATAAACTTCGCAAGTAAAATTGTCATGTGGAGTAACAGTTCCTGGTTTTGCCAAGACTTGTCCGCGGGTGATGTCTTCCTTTTTCAAGCCCCGAAGAAGAATTCCGGCATTGTCGCCAGCCATACCCTCTTGGAGATTCTTGTTGAACATTTCAATACCAGTAACAGTTGTTTTTTGAGTTGGCTTAATTCCAATAATTTCAACCTCTTCTCCAACTTTCACTACTCCTCTTTCAATTTTTCCAGTCACCACTGTGCCTCGTCCTTCAATAGAAAAGATGTCTTCTACTGGCATAAGGAAAGGCTTGCTGGTATCACGTTCAGGAACAGGAATATAAGTATCAAGAGCATCAGTAAGTTCGACGATTTTCTTTGCCCATTCATCATCAAGAGACTTTGCCTCAAGCGCCTTCAAGGCTGATCCGCGAATCACTGGCGCATTGGCACCGTCAAATCCTTGCTTAGTAAGCAAGTCACGAATTTCTTCCTCAACAAGATCAATCATGTCCTTGTCATCTACCATGTCGCACTTATTTAAGAAAACAATCATCTTGGGTACACCAACTTGCTTTGCAAGTAAAACGTGTTCGCGAGTCTGTGGCATGGCGCCATCAGAAGCAGCAACCACTAAAATAGCCCCGTCCATTTGGGCGGCACCGGTAATCATGTTCTTAATATAGTCTGCGTGGCCTGGAGCATCAATGTGCGCGTAGTGGCGAGCATCAGTAGCGTACTCATTGTGAGAGATATTAATGGTAATTCCACGAGCTTTTTCTTCGGGAGCGTTGTCAATTTGATCAACTCCGCGAAGGCGAACTGATTTTCCTGCCATATTTAACACGTGCAAAATTGCAGCGGTTAAAGTGGTCTTTCCGTGGTCAACGTGACCAATGGTGCCGACATTAATGTGTGGCTTATCTCTTTTAAATTCTTCTGCCATATTTTTGTTTTAATAATCAAAACTCAGCATACGAGAACCAGTTGCTAAGGCTTAATTACTAAATAAATTAAAAAACCATAATAAAAACTGCAGAAAGTGCAGTTGTTAAGATAATAGCAAATTTAAAACCAATGTCAAATAGACGATAACTATTGCGGTTTTTCTATTGCCCTTTCCATCGCGCCATAAATATCCTGCATCGTGGCACCTGATTTTGACAAAAACTCCGCATTGTTTTTTCCAACTTCCATCTTTTCATCTTCTGTTAAGAGTCCACTATAAACAAGAATCGGTACCTTGTTGTTGATTTGGCGAATCTCTTTTAGCGCCTGAACTCCTGTAATTTTAGATTTTAAATTATTGTCAGTAATAATAAGATCATATTCTCCGTTTTTAAGTGCGTTTAATAGCGCCTCTACGTTATCTACCATTACAACCGCATGGCCCTTGCGCTTAAGAATGATCTCAGTAACAGCTGCCACCCCTGGGTCGTCTTCAGCATAAAGAATTTTCAAAATTAGTTTTTCCTTCTCTTCTGGTATTCCTTGGGTAGTTTCTTTCTCTTTGGATAAATCAGCAAAAGCCCACCCGGTTTCTCGAGATTTTTCATCTTCTGGTATTGGAAAAGATTCATCCATATTAAAAAATTATAGCAGAAAAAACTTTTTGCGACTATTTTCTGGAAGCAATAATAGTTTCCGCAACGTTTTGCGGAACAATATCGTAACGTAAAAATTCCATAGTGAAACCTGCACGGCCCTCGGTCATAGAACGCAAGCCAGTCATGTAACCAAACATTTCTGACAACGGAACAATCGCTCTTATGGCTTTATTCATTCCTCTATCCTCCATTCCTTCAATAAGACCTCGTTTTGAAGAAAGATTCCCGGTAATATCTCCCATGAATTTTTCTGGAGTAACAACTTCTACTTTCATCATCGGTTCCAAGATTACCGGATTGGCACGCTTACAAGCATCTTGCACGGCCATAGAAGCAGCAATTTTGAAAGCCATTTCATTGGAGTCTACTTCGTGGTAGCTTCCGTCCCAAAGATCCACGGAAACATTTACAATTTTGAATCCGGCTAAAATTCCACGATCCAGACCTTCTCTAAATCCTTTTTCACAAGGTGGAATAAATTCTTGAGGAATAACTCCCCCTTTAATGTTATTAACGAATTCAAAACCTTCATGCCTTTTTGTGTTTTTTGGTAAATCTTCCAATTCTTCTTTGGTAAGCATCGCCATCGGCTTAACTTTTATCTTCACATGTCCGTAGTTTCCTCGTCCACCAGATTGTTTAATGTATTTTCCTTCTGCTTCAGCATGACCAGTAATAGTTTCTCGATAAGCTACCTGTGGTTTACCAACGTTGGCTTCTACGGCGAACTCTCGTTTCATGCGATCTACAATGATTTCTAGGTGTAATTCACCCATGCCAGCAATAATAGTTTCTCCGGTCTCTTGATCCGTCATCACCTTGAATGTTGGGTCTTCTTGTGCTAATCGATTTAAGGCTATGCCCATTTTTTCTTGATCCGCCTTTGTCTTTGGCTCAATGCGAAGCTGAATAACCGGCTCAGGGAAAGCGATGCGATTTAACTCAATTGGATTTTCTTCATCGCAAATAGTGTCGGAAGTAATTGTATCCTTCAACCCGACGGCCGCTGCTATTTCTCCAGCAAAAACTTTTTTCACTTCCTCCCGGTCATTCGCATGCATGCGGAGAATTCGTCCAATACGTTCTTTGTTGCGAGTGCGCGGATTGTAAATATAGGAACCAGAGTTCATTGTTCCAGAATATACTCTAAAGAAAATAAGTTGTCCGACAAAGGGATCTGTTGCCACCTTGAAGGCGAGTGCGGAAAAAGGTTCTGCGTCGGAAGCATGGCGGACGGTTGGTTCCTCGGTGTCTGGATTTATTCCATCAATCGCCGGAATATCGGTAGGAGCTGGTAAATAGTCAACCACGGCATCTAAAACCAACTGGACACCTTTGTTTTTAAGAGCGGAACCAGCGTAAACTGGAAAAATTTCATTGGCAATTACCGCCTTGCGAAGAGTTGTTTTCAGTACCTCAATGTCTGGGATAACTCCTTCCAAATATTCTGTCATCATCGCTTCATCAGTTTCTACTATCTTTTCTATCAATTCTTCGTGATATCCCTGAGCTTCTTTTTTTAATTCTTCTGGAATTTCTTTTTCCACAACTTTATTTCCCATTTCTCCTTCAAAATAATAGGCCTTCATTCTTAAAAGGTCCACAACGCCTTCATGTTTGTCTTCCAGCCCGATAGGAATTTGCATGCGTACTGCTCTTTTAGTAAGACGCTCTAAAATTGTTGCATAAGAATGTTCAAAAGAAGCACCAGTGCGATCTAGTTTATTGATGAAGCAAACACGTGGAACTTTCGCTTCGTCGGCATAGCGCCAGTTTGTTTCAGATTGCGGCTCCACTCCGGCTACTCCGTCAAAAACCACAACTGCGCCATCCAGCACTCGAAGAGATCTTTTTACTTCCACCGTGAAATCAATGTGTCCTGGAGTATCAATAATATTAAAACGATGTTTTTTTGATTTATCTAAAGGATCAGCATAAGTCGGCGTCCAAAAACAAGTTACCGCCGCAGAAGTAATAGTAATTCCACGCTCTCTTTCTTGCTCCATCCAATCCGTAACTGTTTCTCCTTCGTGCACTTCACCTATTTTGTGCGAAACTCCAGTATAAAAAAGCACGCGCTCGGTCGTAGTTGTTTTTCCCGCATCAATGTGCGCGATAATTCCAATATTCCTAACTTTTTCTAAGGGATAATCTCGTTCCATATATTTTACCACGCGAAGTGAGCGAAGGCTTTGTTGGCCTCGGCCATTCTATGCGTATCTTCTTTCTTTTTAATAGCTGCACCTTCGTTTTTAGAAGCCGCAATTAATTCATCAGCCAGTTTTAAGTACATTGGACGCCCTTTGCCTCCTCGAGCCGCATCTCTGATCCAGCGCATGGCTAGAGCAACTCGGCGCTCTGCCCGAACCTCAACTGGAACTTGATAGTTGGCTCCACCAATACGCTTAGAACGTACTTCTGTTGTCGGGCCAGCATTACGAAGCGCCAGGTCAAAAATTTCTAATGGGTTTGGATTGCCAGTCTGTTCTTTAATTTTATCAAAAGCAGCATAAATAACTTTTCTAGCAGTTTCTTTTTTCCCGTCCCACATAATGTAATTAATAAACTTCTCTAGTTTAGGAGAGTTATACACAAAATCTGCTTCCACTATATTTCTATTTTTAACCTTGCGTCGCATATCTTATTTTTCTTCGTTAAAATTATTTTTTACCTTCTTTGGGTTTTTTGTTTCCATAAAGAGATCGGCTCTGTCGACGCTTTTCTACTCCCTGGGTATCCAAAACTCCGCGCACAATATGATATCGAACTCCAATCAGGTCCTTCACACGCCCCCCGCGAAGCATTACCACAGAGTGTTCTTGTAAATTATGTCCTTCGCCTGGAATATACGCGGTCACTTCCATCCCATTAGTCAATCGAACTCTGGCAATTTTTCGTAGAGCCGAGTTAGGTTTTTTGGGAGTAGTGGTAGAAACCTTTGTGCAAACCCCTCGTTTAAAAGGTGAATGAAAAAAAACTGGCCTGTTTTTTAGAACATTAAAACCACGGGTAAGAGCCACTGTCTTGTCTTTGGGATAGACCTTCTTTCTTTTTTTCTTAATTAATTGATTAACTGTCGGCATAAAATAAAAGAGTCCGAAGACTCAGGTAAAAATATACTATAACCTCGTAAAAATTGCAAATATTATAAGACTAGCCCTGTAGCCAACTGAAAGAGAAAAGACAGTATGGGAAATAAATATTCAGCAAAAAAAACTATGAAAACAAGCAGTAAAATTAAGGAGTATTGTTCGTAAACCAGAATAAAGGAAAAGGCAGATTCAGGTAAAAACGAAAAAAGAATTTTTGACCCGTCTAACGGCGGAATCGGCACTAAATTAAAAATTCCTAAGGCTAAATTAATAATTACGATAGCGGAAGTAATAAAATAAAAACTGGCTGGTAAGGTAAAGTTGGAGGAAAAACGAATAATAATTCCAAAAATTGCCGCGACAAAAAAATTAGACAAAACTCCAGCAGAAGCGACGGCCACAGTTCCCCATCTTCTATTACTTAAATTATTTGGATTATAGGGTACTGGTTTTGCCCAGCCAAAAAGAAAACCGGCTTGAGACAAAATAAGAATAATCGGTAGAAAAACAGAACCGAATAAATCTAAGTGCTTCAGTGGGTTCAAGGTAAGACGTCCGGCATTGCGCGCAGTGTCATCACCGAAATACTCAGCTACATATCCGTGTGAGATTTCATGAATCACCACAGACATAATAAGTATGACTATGTAAAAAATTGCATTGGTTGCACCCATATAGACTTTATGATAGCATAAGCGGGATGAAAAAAATATGTGCGATAACAAAAAAAGGTTCTGTCGTCGGGGGCGGATATTCCAATCGTACTCGTGCTACTAAATTTAATCCGACCGGCAAGAAAAGAAAATATCCAAATCTTCAAAAAAAGAGTTTTTTTGTTCCTGAGTTAAACAAAACAGTTAAAATAAGAATTTCCGCTCGTGGAATGAAGACAATGAAAAAAAACGGCACCTACGCCACCCTCCTCAAAGCCGGATTAATAAAAGCAAAGTAAAAAAATCCCCTGAGCTTGTAGAAGGGGATTTTTTTATTACGCTGGCACAAAGGTTAAAGCTGTCCCCTTTTTGCCCGAACGACCGGTACGTCCGATGCGGTGCACGTAGGTATCGTAGGTTTGTGGCACATCGTAGTTGATGACATGGGTAACGTCTGGGATATCAAGTCCCCGAGCTGCCACATCTGTTGCAATCAAAATATTTATTTTGTCTTTCTTAAATGAATCGAGCGTGCGTATGCGTTCACGACTTCTTTTATCACCATGAATCGCACCTACTTTAAACCCCATATGCGCCAATTCTTTGGCTAGAGTATCTACGCTATGTTTCATCTCGCGGAAAATAAGAACCTTGTCGGAGCCGTCCCTTTTTAAAACTTCATGCAACCTCTCCATTTTTTCTTCTTTTGTTTTAAACTTAATCACATCCTGATTAATATTTTTTAATGTCTCGCCGGTAATTACTGAAACAAAAACCGGCTCCTTTAAATAACGCTCGGTTAATTTTTTAATTTCCGGAGAAAGTGTCGCAGAAAAGAAAAGTGTTTGATGTTCTTTTGCTGTTTTGCCAATGATGTAAATCATCTCGTCCCGGAAACCCATATCGAGCATTCTGTCCGCTTCGTCAAGAACCACAGAATGACACGTAGTTAAATCTAAGGCATTTCTGTTCAAGAGATCACGCAAACGCCCGGGGGTACCGATGATAAATGAAACTCCTCGGCTAATTTCATGAATTTGTTTCATTATCGGTAACCCTCCGACGCAAGCGACAGAAAACATTCCGAAGCCAAAAGCAAGATTTTTGAAATCACTTTCTATCTGGAGTGCTAGTTCCCGTGTCGGCGCCATTATTAAAACTGTTTCCTTTTTATTTAATCCCTTAGTTTTATAAATTTTTTCGATAAGAGGAAGCAAAAATGCTGCGGTTTTCCCCGTGCCGGTATTCGCCATGCCGAAAACGTCGTGTCCTTTCATTACTGGCGGGATAGCTTGATCTTGAATTGGTCGCGGATCGATGAATCCAGCTCTTTTGATGTTTTTATGAAGATGCTCATTGAAAGGAAAATCGGCAAAAGTGTGTTTCGGCACATATGGCTTTTCTTCTGTGTGTGTTCCCTTTTTTATAAAACGGGAAAAATCTATGTGCTCCCCCCGAGATCTTTTGTTTCTTCCTCTTTTAGGGGCAAAACGGGAACCATTAAAAACACCGTGTGGACGACGGACGGATTCGCTCGTGCCAAAACGCGATTTTGCCCTAAAATAAGTGTGGCCTCCAAATTTCTTCGGATGGACCGTTTTGTGTGTATACATAATGGGTCACTCCCAATATGTAGCTAGGTGAGAATGATAATAATAGAATATCATTTTTGTCTTTATTTGTCAATGTTTTATTAGTTTTGATAAAAAAGTTATACTAAAAACATGGCAAATATAAACCTGGAAAAACTTAATCACCAGGAAACTAAAATTAAAGGGGGTGGGGCTGTTATTGTACTTGATACTGGGGCGATTATCGGACCAGAATCTGGGGCTATGCTTCAGGCTCTTCACTCTAGATCGACCGGTGGACTTAGAAGTCACTTAAAAATTCTTTCCGAAAAAGGGCCAGAAAATTTTATGAAAAACTTTTACGTCGGTTATGGACATAAATCTATTGGGGACTGTGGAAGTGTTTCTGTTTTTGTAGAAGGCATATCCATGCTTGCGGCAAAAGCAATTCAGGATTGGCCCCTTTACTCTGGACAAGAATCTTCCACCCGTTATGTAGATTTTAAAACTCAACCATTCAAAAATCCGCTCGGAACAAAAGATGGAGAAAAAGTCCTAGAAAATTGGAGAAATTTTTACATTAAGATGATGGAACCAACTAGGGAATACTTAAAAAAACAATTTCCTATCAACAAAGACGAAAAGGAGAACATCTACACCAAAGCAATCAACGCAAGAGCGTTTGACATCTTGCGCGGATTTTTACCAGCTGGCTCCACGACCAACTTGGCTTGGCACACAAATCTACGACAAGCGGCTGACAAAATAATGACTCTCCGACACCACCCCCTTCCAGAAGTTAAGGATATTGCGAAAGCAATCAGTGTCGCTCTACAAAATACTTTTCCAAATTCTTTCAGCCATGAGATATTTGAGCACACAGAAAAATACAATGAGCTTTGGATGAAAAAAAATTATTATTTTCACAATAAAAAATGTCCGGAGTTTAAAATCACTAATAATTCCATAAATCCAAAATTACTACCAAAAGAAATTTTAAAGAAACGCCCAATAAAAACTGAATTACCAAAACACTTAGCCGAAGCAGGCACACTACGAATAGAATTCCTTTTGGATTTTGGTTCTTTCCGAGATATCCAGAGACATCGAGCGGTAACACAAAGAATGCCACTTCTTACAAATGAAATCGGTTTTGAAAAATGGTACATAAATGAATTACCACAAGAACATCGAGAAGAAGCAAAGAATTTTATTAAAAAGCAAGAGGAAAAAATTAAAAAATTAAAAATCTCAAAAGAAGAAAAGCAATATTATTACGCAATGGGTTATAAAATTTCAAATTGTCTAACCGGAAACTTGCCCTCGCTTGTATATTTAACTGAATTAAGAGCCACTCGATTCGTCCACCCAACGCTTCGAAAAAAAGCAAAAATGTTGGCGGATGGATTGCTAAAACTTTTTGCGAAATATGGCCTCGTTTTACATTTAGATAAGGAGATTGATCGCTTTGATATTAAGAGAGGTGAACACGACATTGTTTTAAAATAAATTACCACCCTCCACCTCCTCCGCCTCCACCTCCTCCGCCGGAAGATCCTCCCCCTCCACTGCCACTACCTGACGGCGAGGAGCTCATAGACGCTGAAGCGAAGGAACTGAAATCTGAAAGAGATTTACTAAAAACCATAGCATTAAAAGGCTGGTTGCTTGTGCCGGAATACCAAGACGGCGGGGTCGTATATATTCCCTCAAATTCTTTCGCCCAAACATTGGCGACACCTAGGGCCATAGCATATGGTAATAATTTCTCAAAAATTTCCGGCTTTTTATCTGGAGCGTTGTGAAAAATAAGTCTATCCTTCTCGGCAATTTGTAAATAATCTTTCAACCCAAGCAAATATTCTTTGGTCGCCACCCCTTTCTCTGTCTTCGCTGGATAAAAATATGAAACTATTCCATAAATAACAATAGAAAGAAAAATTCCCAAAATAAGTGGAGATGGATTTCCATTAAAAATTAAAACCCCAAGTATTCCACCCACGAAACCAGAAGCCCAAACTGAGAAAAATAATATTAAAGCCAGTCTCGCACCAGAATTTTTCATGCCTCCGAGGTTTTTGTAATAACCTTTCTTTAAAAGCCCGTCCAAAGCAGAATCAGTAACTCCTTTAATTTGTTTATAAAACACGTTTCGCAGGTCTGACAATTTTACTGTTTCCGCGCTGAATAACCCATCAAGAAGTTTCCTGTCAAACTCATTCGGAGCGCTTGAAGGATCCTTCAGTTTAGTCAATTCATAATCAGTTTTATTAAATAATCCGAGAATTTTTTCTTCTGTTTGCTTGATTTTTAAGTACCCTTTTTCAGCCAAATAAATAATCTCCGCAGAAATATTATTTGCTGATATTTTTTCTTTAAGTATTGCTACCGCTTCCATCGGAGCTAAATCATCTGGCACATCATATTGTGGCACTATCACTCCTCTACCTTTCGGGTCTCTGCCATTTTTATACCAATGCCTTAAAGAAAAAAACAGAGTAAAAAATGGCAACAAAATCGCAACCGCCCACGGAAAAAATGTATCTAAATATTTTTCTGCCCAGGCATATGGCATAACGACCCCTTTCGGAAAACCGACAGCCACAGTTAGTCCTTCATATACTTCGAGAGGTGTTGGGGTAATAAAATTATAGGAATTATTTTTTTCTTCTTTCTGGCATTCTGCTGTACTGCCTTCAGGGCCAAAATAACAAGACGACTGAATAACCGAGACGCCAGGTGGTAAAAATACAGAAGCATTTGAGGCGTAAATCGGTATTTCCCAATCATTACCCGTTACGTTCCAATATATTTCATCAAAAGCATCAAACTGAGCAATCGCTTTTGTGGCATGATACTTAATAATATAAGTTTTCTCACCAACAAAGGTTTGGTTGGGGTCCCCTGCTTTTATTACAACATACCCACCACTCTTCGAAACGGTAAAAGGATATGGGTTATTGTTCTCATCAACAACACTCAAAACATCTATCTGCATACGGAAGCCGATTGATGATTTTGGAATAATGTCTCTTTTTAATCCATGCCTTTCAATATTGCCAGTATTATAAGTAATCGTTTCTGTTACCTCGATTGAATTATCAATATTAACTAAAATATCAGCATGAAAATCAGTTATCGCCTCCTCCGAATTTTGGACAGCAAAAATTAAGTTGGGAAAAAAGAAGAAGCTGAGTAAAATAAAAAAGCCAAAAAAATTTTTACTTTTCATTTTTTTCTGAAACTTCTTTAATAATTTTATCTATTTGCTTATACAAATCTTCAAAAGTTCCACTATTATCAATTGAATATTTTGCCAATTCCATCACTTTTGGAACTAAGCGGTCTGCCTCCGCTTCATGGTCTTGCAAAAATTGTTCATAAGTTTTTTTATCATCTCCCTCATTTTCATTTCTTTTTACCATTCGCTCATATCTTTTGCGCGAATCAGCATCAATCTTTATTAAGAAAAAATTCGGGAGTTTTACTAAGTGTTCAATATCAGTGGGCCTGCGCACTCCATCAATTACCACCATGTCAGCCTCAAGCCTTGAGGCGTCGTTAGCAATTGCTTTGGCTAATAAATTTTCTCCAAAATTGCCGCGAAGGCTAGTGGAGAGTTTTTGCATGTTCTCGCGACTAACAGGAACAGTAATTCTATTTAAAACATCACGCAAAATACTTGAAAATTTACAATCTTGAGCGTCGTGTTTTTCTGCCAAATATTTTTTAGTGGTATCTTTGCCACTAGCGATTGTTCCAGCTATTCCTAAAATTATTTTAGACATAGAATTATTCTATTAAAATTTAGGGATTTTTTTGCCCCACACTTCCTTTAAATAACTCTTACCATTGATGTTTCGACATTCTACTCCTGGCACCGAAAGTAAAAGTCTGGTAACGGCCTCATTGGTGGCAGAATTAGTCATTGATTGCTTAATACCCCTTGCTCTACTTTCCACAACGTGATTTTTGTAAATGATCTCTTTAATTCCGGTCTGAAGAATAAACTTCAAACAATTCTCGCAAGGAGCATAAAGGCTATATAAAGTACAATTTTCTAAATCTTTTTTTGCAAAAAGAATTGCATTCATTTCCGCATGAATAACTAAATGATATTTCATCGGTCTTTCGTATGACATTTTTGTTTCGTCACAACCACTTATCCATCCATTGTAACCAAAAGAAACGGGCCTTTTCTTACTATCTACAATTACACAGCCAGTTTTGGTAGATGGATCTTTTGATCTTCTTGCCACCTCCTCGGCAACACCAATAAAGTATTCATCCCAAGAGGGTCTTTTGTCTTTTATCGTCTTTTTGGCTACTTTTTTCATAACACAATTATACTCCGAGAAACTAAAAAGCCAACGGAAACGTTGGCTTTTTTTTAGTCTTTAACCTCTATACCCATGGAGCGAGCGGAGCCGGCAATAATACGAATGGCCCCTTCGTCATCCTTCGCATTTAAATCAGGCATTTTTTTCTTGGCAATTTCTAGTGCTTGAGCTTTGGTTATTTTTCCGGCCTTAGTTGCAACATTTTTACCTGAACCTTTTTCTACCCCAGCCGCCTTTAAAATAAGACCACTCACGGGAGGAGTTTTTACAACAAAATCATAACTTCGATCTTCATAAACAGTGATCGAAACACCAACCTTGTCGCCCGCCATATTTTTAGTGGCCGCATTAAATTTTGTTACAAAATCTCCAATATTAATACCGGCTTGCCCAAGAGCAGGACCTAACGGCGGAGCCGGGGTTGCTTTCGCGGCTTCTATTTGCAGTTTTATCTTTTTTGTTATTTTTTTCGTTGCCATAAAATTACATTATATTAAATCTTTTTAACTTGCAAGAAATCCAGTTCTACGGGTGTTTCGCGTCCAAACATGGAAACCAAAACTTTGGCCTTGCCCCGATCTTGGTCTATGGAGCTTATCTTTCCTTCAAGGTCTTTAAATGGCCCGTCAGCAATACGAACAGTTTCCCCGACAACTAAATCAATATTATGTTTAGTGACACCAGCATTCATCTTTTTAAATAAAAAATCAACCTCCTCCTTCTTTAAGGGAACCGGGTTCACTCCGGCGCCGACAAAACCAGTCACCCTGGGAGTATTGCGGACTACATACCAAGAATCATCAGTTACAATCATGTCCACCAAAACGTAGCCTGGATAGATTTTTTCTTCTACTTCTACTCTTTTTCCTGCTTTAATTTTTATTTTTTTTTCAACCGGAACGATGACGTTAAAAATTTTGTCATTCATCCCAAGAGAATCAATGCGCTGTTTCAAATTACGAAGAACAACGTTCTCGTATCCTGCATAGGTATGAATTGCGTACCAGTTTCTAACTCCTAATGATTCTTGTTTTGCCATAATTTTTAAGCCTAAGGAGTAATTATCCTTCCAAGCCCTAGTGAAAAAATATAATCAAATAATCCTAAATAATAAGCAATAACAACAGAAAGGATTATAACAATTAAGGTGTAAAAAAAGGTCTGATTTTTTGTCGGCCAAATAACATGCTTGAGTTCTGTTTTCGTTTCTTTTAAATATTCGGTAATTTTTGACATATGTTTTTTTATTTATTTTAAAAAAGCCCCCTCTCAAGGGCTTTTTTAATAATACTCTTTTTCTCTAAATAGTCAATCTTACCTTATCTCGTAAGTAATAGTTACGTTTGAGGTAATCTTGTTTTCTCCAACCGGAATCTCTGGGGCTGATGTGACTGTTTCTTCAAAGCTATCGCCCGCTAAATAAGCTTTTTCATACATTGGCCTTGGATAATAGCCATCTTCGGAAAAACTAACAATTCGAACAAGGTGAACGCCGAGATCCCTGGCAAGCGTTTCGGCTTTTGCTTTTGCTTCATTAATGGCCATTTTGCGAGCTTTAGCTTTCAATTCTTCCTCCTTTTCAATTGAAAAATTAGGTCCGTTTATTTCAGAAATTCCGACATCTCCTATCCCTTGCACGATCTCTCCAATTTTTTCGAGATCTCTAATTTTTATCGAAAGATATTCAGAGGTTTCATAACCTATTATCTTGGGCGGTTCTTGTCTGCAATACGCTCCCCAACAAGGAGCTCCGTAATCATATTTCGGATAAGAATTGTAGCTTTCAGCTTTTATGTCCTTTTTGGCGATCTCTTTTGTGTTAAGAAAATCGAGCACCTTAGTTTCTTTTTCCACCACTTTGTCTTGTGCTCCCTGCATTGTTTTGTCCTCTTCTCGAATTGTTATATTAACAACCGCAATGTCTGGACTGGCGCTAATCTCTCCTTCTCCGCTAAAACTTATTACATTTGAAGCTGGAGCACCTCCGCCAATAAAACGGTACTCTTTAATTTCAGCAACAATTTTAATAATAAAATATATTGACAAAACTGCCAACAGCACCACGCCCACTTTTACTAACCATGATTTTTCATTTGCTTGTACTTCCATAAAATTATTTCTTTATTTCTAATAATTCGACCTCAAAGATTAAAGTGGCATTCGGGGGAATTACTGGCGGATATCCTGTGACTCCATAGGCATCTTCTGGCGGAATAGTAAGAGTCTTCTTTTCTCCAACCATCATTCCTGTAATTCCTTTATCCCATCCAGAAATCACCTGTCCTGCCCCGAGAGTAAAGATAAATGGTTCTACGTGCTTGAAATTCGGATCCACATTTGAATCAAAGACTGTCCCGTCTTCTAATCGACCGGTATAATTCATCGCCACAATATCCCCTGTTTTTGCTGTCTCCTCCACAGCGTCGTTATTATTTTCTGTTGTCATATTTGATTTATTATTAATACTAATAAAGATCAGGGCTCCGACTAAAACTAAACAAATAACCACTGCCCAAACAATATTCATGCTTTTTTTACTTTCCATGTTTTTAAATTACGCTAATAATGCATTTTTACAGCCCAATTATACACCGAGCAAAACTTAAATCAAATTGACTTCGGGAGTTATTTCAAGTCCAAATTTTTTCTTTACTGATTTAATAATCTCGTTAGCTAAATATAAAACTTCCCCACCTGTTGCTCCCCCGTAATTTATTAAAACTAACGCTTGTTTTTCATACACACCAACCTTACCCAACTTCTTTCCCCTCCATTGGCATTGCTCGATTAGCCAACCAGATGGAATTTTTATTTTTTCTCTTTTGTTTTTTGATGCCCTGGTGAAGGAGGGCTCCTTAAAAAATGGAATATCTGGAAATTTTTCCTGAAGTCTTTTTAGTTTGTTTTTATTCACATAAACATTTTTAAAAAAACTTCCGGCATTGCCTAGAATCTTCGTGTCTGGCAGCTTGCTTTGACGAATTGTTATCACTGCATCACTTATATCTCTTGGACTTTTTATTTTAATCTTATTTTTTTTTACGTACTCTTTTAGTGTTTGATAAATTTCTCCAGCTTTTTTATTTTTACTTAATCGAAAAGTTACAGCTGTAATAAAGTATTTACCTTTTAACTTGTTTTTAAAGATACTTTCTCTGTATCCAAACCCACATTGCTTGTTGGTAAAAATTTTTTTGATCCCTGTTTTAACCTCGCGTGCTTCTACCTCAAAAAGAATATCTTTAAGCTCGGTGCCATAAGCTCCGATGTTTTGTACTGGCGCCGCCCCAACCGTGCCTGGAATGAGTGCCAGGTTTTCTAAACCCCAATACTTGTGGTTTACTGCAAACATTACCAAGTCATGCCAGTTTTCTCCGCCCATTGAACGAATAATCACATTTTTAGAATCCTCTTTGAGAATTTGAATCCCCTTAAGTTTATTTACAGCAACAATCCCCTCAAAGTCTTTCGTAAACAAAATATTGCTTCCTCCACCAAGAAATATCCTTTTGTTTTGTTGAAATTCTGTTGTTTTAAAAAGCTTGGCTAACTCTTTTTCAGTTTTTATCTCAACAAAAAATTTTGCCTTTGCCTTTACGCCAAAGGTATTCAATTTGGATAAACTATGATTTTTTAGAATTTTCATTACAGAATTTCTTTTTCAAGCTTCTTCTCAATTTCATCTTCGCTAACAGGACGAATCATTTTGTGTAATTCTGGGTCTTGAGATAAATCAATACCTTGCTTTTCCAGAAGAAGCGCCATCATTTTTATAAGCTTGGTAATTTCCTTCTGAGAAATAAGATTAAGTTGTAAATCGGTTTCTTCTCTTAGGTCATCCACCTTTACCGTGCGGTTTTGAGATATCAGCACAAAAATCGCAAGAATAATGGCTTCAAGTGACACTATCGTCGTAAGGTGAACAAAAGGAAAGGGGTCAAATATTGGAACTCCTTTTATGTGATTTGTATTAATAAGTATCCAAACAGTAAAAAAAACAACATTTAAAGCCAAAAAGGTACTGCTTCCAAAACTGGCCGTCATAAAGTCCGCTAACTTTTCCGTCCTACTTCTCCTCGCATCTGCTTTTGCCTTAATGCTTTTAAATATTTTTTTCTTTTCCTCTGTGCTTTCGTCAAACAATGCACGCAAAAAGGAAATGTGATTTTGTGCCATATTTTTGTTTTCCTTCCGAAGCTTTTAGCAGGGGAGGGTATTTATGCTATTACTCTCTAAGTATACTCACTGACCCATCTTTCCGCAATTTAATTAATTTAGACGGTTTGCCTTTTAGCTCTCCCCCGTCAATATATAAATCCGGCAAGTCGGCAAAATATTCCCTGGCCTGAGAAATATTTTCTGCAGGGAACTCGCCTTCTGGATTTGCGGAGGGGGCAACAAGTGGACCGACTTTTTTTAATAAATTTTGCAAACCTATCTCCGCCGGCAGGCGAAAGGCAAGAGTGCCTGCTCCTTTTGATAGATAAAAAAAATTTTCTGCAGTACATTCTAAAATAACGCTTGTCGGTCCTGGCCATTTTTTGCTTAAAACTTTCTTCTGCTCTTCTGAAATAGAAATTGAAAACTTATCAAGCTCGGCAAGGTCCCCAATAAGAATAATACAAGGCTTGCTCTCTTCTCGGCGCCTTATATTATAGATTCGCTCAACGGTAAACATGTTCAGAGCCTGTCCAACAATTCCATAAATGGTATCCGTCGGCATCACTACCACCCCCCCTTCTTGAAGCACATCTATTAAATTTTCATTATTCCAGATATCTTTTTCCATACTATTTTTAAATCTCTAAAACTCTTTTATTGCCTCTATCGTGGAATAAACGAACATATTTGGCATTCTTGGGAATAACAGAGTGCACATTTTCCGGCCATTCAATAAAAACTAAATTTCGGTTATCTGCAATTATTTCTTTCCACCCCAAATTCAATAATTCTTTTCCTTTTTCCAAACGATACGCGTCAAGGTGATAAAAGAAGTCGTACTTTTTAGATTTTATTGCATACTTTTTAAAAATAATAAAGGTTGGACTGATAATTTTATTTTTTATTCCTAAATATTTAGCGACAGCTTGCGTAAAAGTGGTTTTCCCTGCCCCTAAATCTCCAAAAAGGCACACCACTGTAGCCTTTCTAGGGTTTTTTTTGTCGTTTAAAATTTTTTTAATAAAAGATTTTGCAATCTTGTCAGTTTCTTTAATATTTTTTGAAATCCTTTTCATTCCTTAAAATAGATTACTCCACAAAACCACGAAGCTGAAAATACCAAAGAAAATAAAGATAATTCCGATTATTATTTTACGCCAAATGCGGGGGCGAAAAACCTTTGGCAAACTTTTATGGTTCAGCCAAAACACTAAAGCTAAGTGCACAAACATAGCAAAAGCATTAATTACCGCACCTAAAACAATCAGGGTTTTTGGCTCGTAAAAATTAAACAAGAATAAAATAGTTCCGAAAATCACTTGTGCCCAAACAAAAATATAATAAATTTTAGAGAGATTTATTTTTACGCCTTCTTGCCCGTGCACTTTTCTGATTGCCAAATTCTCTGCCATTATGCGAGAGGTTGAATCCACTACCCCTAAGTGAGTTTGAAAAAGCATAATGGAAACTACCACTAAAAACAGAATTCCAATGGCAGGAAATATCATTTGTCCGATAACAATTCCTTCGTTAATAACAAAATTTATTCCTTCTGCGTTTCCGGCTAGGCCGTGGGTGGTCGCATAAGACAGAAGCATAAGAAAGACCATTGAAATAGCGCCCAGAAACCAAAAGACAAAAGCGTGTTCTATGCTAATGAGTTTCCACCATTTTTTGAAACGATTAATATCTTCTGGGGTCATGGCACAATCTGTTCCATCTAAAACAATTTCCGTGTCTTTTTCTTTAGAGAATAAACTGGCAATTTTTTGGGAATAAACTCCCATTCCATAGCCTTTTTCTTTTATGTAAATAGATTGAGTTAAATTTAGATTTCCGCCAGCACCAGAATAAGCAAAGGCGGCAAGAAAAGTGGCAATACTTATGCCCTCCGGCAAAAACCAAAACTCTTCTCCTCTGCCAATTATTCCATTAAACAAAGCGGACCAATCTGTTTTTGTAGCCAAGAAAACAGCCAATAAAAAAATAAAAGGAACACCAACTAGAATAATAATTTTAGTGATACGCTCCATCATTCCATAAACCGTTTTACCTGTACTCAAAATAAGCCCAGCAATTATCAAAAATAAAATTGCTACCCACTTAAAATCTCCTATTCCAAAAACACTTGCTATTACCTTCGCGGAAGCTGCCACAATTCCCGGCAAACCAAAACCAATAAAGGTAGAAACAATAAACCAATAAACTGCCGGCTTGAATAATTTGTAAATACCAACAAAAACACTCTCTCCCTTCACTAAGGCATAGCGCTCAATTTCCATATTCATAAAATATTGAAAAGTAATGCCGAGAATTGCCCCCCAGGCGATACCTAAACCGTAATTCGCAGTTAAATAAGGCCACAAAATAACTTCACCGGAGCCAAGTCCTAGCGCAAGAATAATAAAACTCGGGCCAATAAGTTTTCTAAACGATATGGGCTCTGGAAATGGTTTTGTTTCTTTCACTTCTCTGTATTATACAAAATAAAAAATAAAAAATCTTAAAAATTTATTTTTTTTCTTCTTTCTTTTTAATCCAAAAAAAACTAATGATTCCGTCTACCATTAGATGAAAAGAGAAACCAACCATGCCAAAAAGAGGAAGCATTAGCCTTTGCAAGTTGTCGTTAGGCCAAAATAAAGAAGAAATAATAAAAAGAAAAGCCCCCCACACAAAGATAGAAGAAATATCATGAAAAGGTCTAGCTTTATTTGAATAAAGCGGGTTTGCTTTTCCTTTCATTACATAAAACAGATAGATTGGGGCAAAACAAAGAAGAAAGTATAACTCATACCACAAACTTTCTCTTTCGTTTTCTTCGGGTTTTTTTACTAAGATGTCAGCATCAGGTAAAAAATTACTATAAAAGAAAACTAATAGGGATAAAAAGAGTGAACCAAAAAGATTGCTGTGAAAGATGAGACCTAAAACAAAATACAAAAGAATCAAGGGGAGCAAAAATCTCTTCCAGGTCCACATAAGAAGAGAATAATGTTCTCTCAGTTCATCTTCTACTTTGTGAAATTGGGCTCGGGGAGGAATTTTATCAAGAATTACCGTATCCCAATATTCTTTTAATTTGTCTTTTGAGTTTGGCATTTATTAATGGAAACCACTCAAATGCAACAATTATTCTAGCTAACAAATTTTAGTAATGCAAATCGTGGGTGCCTATCCGGGGTTGAACCGGAACTAAAAGCTCCACAAGCTTCTGTGCTACCGCTACACCATAGGCACCATGTGCTCTAATTTATAACAAAAAATATGGAGAATTGCTACCTTGTGCCCAGGGGGAGATTTGAACTCCCATGCCCTTGCGGGCGCTACCACCTCAAGGTAGTACGTCTACCAGTTTCGCCACCTGGGCATCTCTCAAAAAACTATTGAACAGTATAGCAAAAAATTATTCTGCGGTTTTTTCTTCTTCTGTTGCTGGAGCGGAAGCTGTTTCTGTTTCAACCTCCTCTTCAGCTGGGCTTGTGACAGAACGCATTTTTCGGCGAACATCTTTTACTGCTTTGTCTCGAATATAATATAGTTTTGATCTGCGAGCACGAGCTTTTTTGGTTATTTCAATTTTATCAATCATTGGAGAATACAAGGGAAAAATTCTTTCTACCCCTACTCCGGAAGCAACCTTGCGCACAGTAAAAGTAGCACCTGTTTCTTTTCCATGTTTCCTTGCCAAAATAATTCCTTCAAAAACCTGCAAGCGATATTTGCCTTTTTCGTCTTTTATTTTTGAAGAAACAGCCACGGTGTCTCCTGCCTTAAAATCAAGCTTCTTTCGTTCTTCAATGTCCACCGGACTGAATTTTATTTTTGTAATTTTACTTATCATTGTGGTAAAAACACTTTAGCACAAAGCATTTTTAAAGGCAATTGCTCTTTTAAAAATATTTTTTGAACTCTTTCGGCAAAGAGGATTCAATTTTTTTAACTTCCTCCTGAAGATTCTTAAATTCTATGGCTTTGGCATGAAGAGTTAGTCTTTTGAATTCCGGTAAACAAATTCCTTTTGGGTTGTATAGGACATCGCAAGTTATCGGATGATTAAGATATTTCATGTGTACGCGAATTTGGTGCGTTCTGCCTGTTTTTGGATGTATTTCAAGACAAGAAAATTTATTCCCTTTTTTATCTTTAATTCTTTGAAGAACTTGATATTGAGTAATAGCTTCTCGCATCTCACCCCTCGCTCCCCGTCCCGCTAGGCGTCGACGAAAATCTTTTGGGCTTCGACCAATCGGTTTATTGATTACTCCACGATCATTTTTTACCCAACCATTAACAATAGCAATATAGGTTTTTTTTATTTTTCTATCTTGAAATTGCTTCTTTAGAAATTCATGCGCTTTTTTATTCTTTGCTAGAAGCAGAACACCGGAGGTTTCTTTGTCTAATCGATGCACTATCTCTAATTTCGGATATTTTTTCTTAAAAATGCTTAAAACTGTTTCTTCTTTTTTGGGGCTTGCCCCGTACCGAGCTTGCTCTGGTATGGGGTGCACTAAAATGCCCGACGGTTTGTCTATGACTAAAATATTAGAATCTTCGTATAAAACCTTAATTTTCATATTGAAATATTAGTTGAAATGTTCTACAATTACAAGCGTCTGTTTTTTACGAGGTTAGCTCAGTTGTGGCGATCTGAGAGGAACGCTGTTTTGTATAATTATATTATGGGATTATAAAACTTGCGCGGTTAGCTCAGTTGTAGCGACGCGACAGAAGCACCGTTCTTGATAATTATATTGTTTACAACAAACCTTGCGCGGTTAGCTCAGTTGGTAGAGCAACCCGTTTACACCGGGAAGGTCGGGGGTTCAAGTCCCTCACCGCGCACTCTGCCCTCGTAGTTCAATGGATAGAACAAGGCTCTTCTAAGGCCTTGATGTAGGTTCGATTCCTACCGAGGGCACCAAATTTTATAAAGATGGATCAACGACTGGCGACGGAAGGCTTAAGATTTCAGTTGATTTTTCTTCTCGTTCGGTAAAATATTTCAAGGCCTCTTCTATCTTCTCTTTCTTCACCATTTTAACTTGCCCCCTTATTTGCTCTGTTGATATTTCTAAGTCCTTGTTTATTTGCATAAACAAAATAGTGCCAAGGAAAAAAGAAGCAAGAACTAGTACAAGAGCAACAAAAAGAATAATACTCCAAACCAAATTCGGTCGAACAGGGAGTTTTTCTTTTTTGAAATTACTCTTAATTTTAAATATTTTTAAATCCATAAAGACACTTAATTTTCTTAATTTATTGGATAAAACTAATAAGTTGCACCTTGAAGATTGCTTCCCATTCTGGCAGTGGACCTGCTCCCGGAATAATCTGCCTATTCAACCTCTGAAGACCAACCGAGACAAACTCGATTTCATAGGTAGAATTTTCCAAAAGTGTCAAAAATTTATAGATTGACTCAAAACTACCTGATGCTTTTACCACCACTGAAAGTTTCTTTTGATCCTTTAATATGTCAACAGAAGTTATTTCGGGTTTGGCCTTCGCCTCAACCGCTAGTTGTTCTATGGTGTCTAAAAATGGCACAACGTTGGCACTATAGGCAAAGTGAGATTCTAGTAAATTTCTTTCATTTTCAATTTCTCTAATTGAGCGTTCAAGTGAACGTATTTCATCGCGCCTAATTGCTTCGGTTCCCCATTCAATTTGTGTTCTTTCTGAAATTTTTCTATTTTCACTAATTTGTTGGTAAAAAAATACAAAAAAAGAAGAGGAAAAAATTAAAAAAGCAATTGAGACAAAAAGCGGTGTTTTATTAAATTTTTTAAAATTTTTGAACATATGATTATGGAACCTGTTTAGTTAAATTATTTTGCGAATTGGGAACTAGGCTTAGAAAAAATTCAATGTCGGAACCTTTGACAAAATTAGAGATTGGCAGGTCCACTTTTTCAAAAGCGATACTATCTTCCAGCGCAAGACGAAATAGGAGTAGTCGCTCTCGATTTGGAGCTACTCCTTGGATGTTTACTTTTTTACCATCAGAAACAGTATTCTCGAAATTAATTTGGTGAATCTTTATGTCGGGCATTTTTTGAAGAAGTATTTCATTTATTATTTTTTGGGAAATAAGATATTTATTTTTCTCGGCATCTTCAATTAGTTTAAGCTTGTTGTCTAAGTCTTTTACTATAGCTAAGGAATTTTGGTCAGCGACAGGAACAGGTTCAGCTTTTTGGCTTTCAAGTTTTGAGTTAGCTAAATTCTTATTAATCAGAGAAAATACATAAGCCGGCAAAATGGACACGGAAGCAATTAGGGCGCAAAAACCAACAGCCATTAAAAAAACTACAAAAAATCTATAATAAAAATCTTTCGTTTTGTCTTTTTTTTCTTGATTTGGAATTAAATTAATCATAATTAAAATTCCCCAGGGCAAGACCTATGGCAGGGGCAAACCTAAGTGATTGACTAAAACTTATTTCCGGAATATTTTCTTCTGTTTTTGTTATATTTATCCAAACATTTGCCATCTCTACCTTATTTCTAGTACTTACTGACAGATACTCGGAAAAACCCGTGAGGTTAGAATCTCCACCACAAAGAATTATTTTTTTTATTAAAGGATACCTTTTCCCTTCCTCGTTTTTGTGGGTGTTCCAATACAAAAGATACCTGGCTACCTCGTCTCGCAAAACAGAAGCGCTGTTTAATAAAACTGCAAATATTTCCTTATTTTGAGCATTTCGCTCCAGCCCATATTGTCTTTTCATTTTTTCTGCTTCTTCCGGGCTTATATTAAAATTTTTCTGGATCATTTTATTTAATGCAGCTCCTCCAATATCAAAAGTAGAGCTAAGAACCACAATACCCTGAGACACAATAAAAATACCAGTTCGGTCGTGACCAAAATCTACCACAAGATAGGTCTCTGGATCTCCTTTTTTTATTACCGCTCGAGAAATTGCTTGAGTCTCTGCCTCAAAGGATTGAACTGAAATAGAAACATCTTTAAAAATTGACATATAATCTTCTATAATACTTTTGGGAACAACAGCAACTTGAATGTCTAGCCCCTCAGGGTCTTCTTTTATTAGATCGAAGTCAAAAATTGCTTCCTTGGCTGAGATCGGTACGTGTTCTTCTAAAACAAGCTCTATTGCCTCTCTTATTTTTTTTAGTCCTGCCTTTTCTAGTCGAAGAGTAAAAAGGTACACCTGCTCCTCTGGCAAAGAAACTCGCACAAACTTAATTCCCTCCTCTTTTCTTAGTGAAGCCAAAATTTCTTTCAGTTTTTCTCTGTTTTTAATTTTACCTGACTCAATAATCCCCGCCGAAATTTCACGTTCTCCATATTTTCCTATTTTGATACCTTTTTTAGTTTCAATAAGTTCCACAAATTTTAATGATTTATCCGAGAGATCAAAACCAAAAGAAGGGGTCATTAAAAAATTAGGTGGCGGAAAAAATTGAAAAAGAAATTTATTAAGTGAACTTCTAAACATAAGAACATTATACTCGTTAGTAAAATTTTTATCAAAGAAAAATAGACCTTTTTGCGCCGCTCAAGAAAGTCGAAAACGTTCTAGAGTTATCTTACTCGAGCGCCAGCAGGAATTTCACTATTGGGTTCCAAAAGAGAAAATTTACCGTCTTCGGTGGAAACAGCTAAAATCATTCCTTGGCTTTCTAGCCCCCGGATTGTTCTTGGCTCTAGATTGCCAACAAATACACATTTTTTACCAACCAAAACAGAATGGTCCGGAAAATATAAAGAAATGCCTGAAATTATTTGTCGTGGGCTAGCTTCACCTAAATCAACAGATAATTTAAGAAGTTTATCTGTGTCAGAAACTTTTTCCGCAGACAAAATTTTTCCAACAATAATCTCAACTTTTTTAAAATCTTCTATAGAAATCATATTTTTATTATTTATTTAATTTGTTTTTCCTTTTATCTAAATATCTTTGTAAAATTAGCGCTGCCGCCGAAGCATCTATGTGACCGGACTTAGTTTTATATCTTCTTGCTTCCACGGAGGTTAAAAATTCTTTTTCTTTACGAATAGATAGATTGAATCTTTTTTCCAACTCCAAAGCAAAAGTTTCTATTTCTTTTGATATGAGATTTGAGCCTCCAGAAAAATTTTTTGACTCCCCGAGAACAATTTCACCTATTTCCTCTTCTTCTATTATTTTACCAATATTTAAAAAAACATCTTTGTCGTTTAGAAGAATTTTTTTTGGAAAAGCCAAAAGATAATTTTCGTCCGAAATTGCTATCCCGATTCTTTTTGTTCCATAGTCAATACCCATGAATTTTGAATTTGCTGACATAAAAAAATATTAGCATAAACTAAATTTTCCTGATATAGTCTATCCAAAAGGAGGCGTCGCATAGTGGTTTAGTGCACCTGTCTTGAAAACAGGAGTGTCGAAAGGCACCGTGAGTTCGAATCTCACCGCCTCCGCCAAAATTGGACGAAGCTCAATACACACCGCTAATTACAAAAAATCCTTAATTGCTTTTTGGGTGGCCAAAACGCTTTTTTCCTTATTTTTTACCTCTAGAATTATGTCAAGGCTTCCTTTCTTAAAATTTTTATTTAAAAATAAAACAAACTCTCGAAACTTTTTTAAATTTATTTTTTCTGAATGCGCTCCTACCCTTTTTCCTATAGCCTGATTACTATAGTGCAAAATTTGAGCTCCGTCTTTTTTCTTCCAGGTTTTTTTTGCCTCAGCAAGAAGCCTCTCTAAACTTTTTCTTTCCTTGCCCCCTGCCTTCAAAAAAACCTCCTGGTGAAAGATGTCAAAAATCACCGGCACCTCAATTCTCTTGGAAATTTCTAGGCAGTCAGAAATTCCATAAAGAGGTCCGTCGTTTTCAATCGCAATTCTTTTTTTTATTGCCCTTGGGAGTTTTTTAAAATTTTTTATAAACCTTTCTGCGCTTTCTTTTTTATTTCCGTAAACTCCGCCAACATGAATTTCAATTTTATTTTGTTCATCCAACTGCATTAAGTCCAGAACTTTGGCGTGGTATAAAAGTTCCTGTACGCTATTCTGCACTACTTTTTCACTCAGTGAATTCAACACCACAAATTGATCCGGGTGCATTGTTACACGTAAATGATTTTCCTTAATATATTTTCCTATTCTTTTGAAATGGTCTTTAAATTCTTCTTCCCAGCCAATTCCTTGAGCTAGTGGGTGGGAAGCAAAAGGCACCAGACCAGAGCCAATTCGAAAAAACCTAATGCCATTATTTAGATTAAACTTTAGAATTTCCTCTAGGCACCGAAAATTTTCTCGTATTGCTTCCCAAAGCTTTTCTTTGGAAAAAGAGGCGAGTCGAAAGGTCTTAGAGGTAGTGCAATTTAGCGAAGTATTTATGCACGCATAGGCAACTTGAACTTTCATATTCTAATTCTAACACAAAACAATAAGGGCTTTATCTCTTTTACTACTAAATAATTTGTCTTTCCTCCCTCTCTCTTGCTATAATTAAAGTATGAATATAAACGAAAAAACTAATGAAAAAATATCTTGGTCGGCTTTAGAATACGAGGAAAAAGAAAGAAGCCGAGATTGGTTTTGGGCTCTTGGTATTATTGTGGTAACTAGTTCAATTGCTGCCATTATTTTTGAAAATTATTTTTTCGCCGCTTTGCTTGTTCTCGCCGGAGCCTTGCTCTGGTTTTTTGCGATCAAAAAACCAGAATTGGTTGAATATGAACTAAATAAAAAAGGATTGAAAATAGGAAGTCGTGTTTATCCTTACGAAAATATAAAATCTTTTTGGGTTCAACTAGATACTTCCGGAGAAACAAATCTAAAACCGGTCCTTTTTATCCATTCCGAAAGAGCCTTTATGCCCGTCCTTTCTATCCCTATAGATGAAAATATTGCTACCAAAATTCATTCCCTTCTGCTTGAAAAAGAAATTGAAGAAGTTGAAATGAAAGAACATTTTTCTGACAAGATAATGGAAATTCTCGGATTTTAAAGTAGATTTTTTAATTTTTAATTGCTAATCTAAAAATATCCTCTCGTCGTTCAATGGATAGGACGTAACTTTGCGGAAGTTATGATGCAGGTTCGATTCCTGCCGAGAGGACAAAAAAATTTTGGTAAATTTATAGAAAAGCACAGATAAATTATTTGTCTATGGGGTACTTGACATTTCTAGATGAATATTATACAATACCACCTGAAAGAGAGTTGGGGTTGTCCCAGTTCTCGCGGGGATAATCCCCAAAAGTTCATCGAATTTTAAAAAGGAGGGTGCTATGAAAGCACTAGTAAAGTTTCTTGTCGTGTTCGTAGTCGTGTCGTTCGCCATCTCGGCGAGCGCGCAAGTAATGGACCACTGGGAAACCAAGGAGGCAGCTCTGGCAGCGCAGGGTGCGCCGTTCTACGCCCCAACCATCCTTGGCCAACAGAGGCTCGATCCAAACAGGGAGATCATCGTTGGTCATCCGACCGGTGGATGTTTCTTGATGGACCTTCCAGATCGACTCAATAAAAAGGGATGGGTCCGACTGGAGGCAGGCCGCAGGGTCGTCTGCGACCTCCAAACCGGGGTCATCTTGCGCCTCGCAGAATGCAACAACAAAATCTACGAGGTGGCCCCCTTTCCCCCGACCCGTAATGGTCGGGACGGAATTGACGGCCAAGATGGTCGGGACGGCCAAGATGGTCGGGACGGCTACAATGGACGGGACGGCCAAGACGCAGTTTTAGTAGTAGAATCCAACCCAATGTTTTTATTCGGGATTGGATTCGGCTACAGCTACGGCTACTCTGGCTATGGCTACGGATGTTGTAGCGGTAGCGGAGGGTACTCCAACACCTACGTAGATAACAGTATCTACGTCTACAAAAACAACAACAACACGACTAACACAACCACTCCGGGCATCCCGCCCGGCGGAACGACCGGTCCGGTGACCGGCGAACCACCCGGTGGAACTACCGGTCCGGCATATGTCGGCCCTGGCGGAAGCACCGGTCCGGTGACCCCCGGGGGCACCACTACGGTAACGCCGGGTGGTCCTGGGTCCGGCACCACTGGCCCCGTCGAGCGGGCGAGTCGGGAAAGCGCTTCCAGGGGCTACAACCCCCGGAACCAGCGCACCGAGCCAGCTAGGGGCTACAACCCCAGCTGGCAAAACACCGGCACCCCCCGTACGGAGCCGGCGAGGACAAATCCTCGCACGGAACCGTCCAGGGCTCCGCAGAGCTACCGGCCCCAGCAACAGCGCCAGCAGGCCCCGAGGCAGAGTCAGGCCAGGCCGGCAACCCCGCGCGGTAGCGGAAATCGATCTTCCGCCACCCCGCGATCCTCCGGTGGCACCCGCCAGTCGGCGGGCAAATCCTCAAACAGATCGTCCGGGAGTGGACGGTCAAGCGGCAAACGCCGCTAGCATCAACATCGTGAGGGGAGGAAGAACAGCAATGTTCTCTCCTCCCCCACTCTTCAAAGTTATGAAAATAATTTCATATTTTTGAAGAGTGAAAGAATTTGACATTTTCACTTTAATAATGTAAAAACACAATTATATGAAAACAATATCAAACAAGAAAATAGGTTTATCTTTTGGACTAATTTTGGGATTTGCTGTCCTTTTTGGTCTTTTTGCAGTGGCCACCCCTGCTTCTGCCTTAGACTGCAACAG
>CAYTSO010000007.1:0-21724 GCA_964440545.1 uncultured Candidatus Saccharibacteria bacterium
GAACCAAGGAAATACCGGTTTCTACTAGAAAGGGGTGGATTAGTAGGGAGGTGGGGGTGTAAATTTTAAGTTTTTTGGTGTTTTGGTCCTGGAAAAGTAGGTTACTTTTTGTTATGATATAAAAATGGAAACAATTAATAATTTTAAGGAAAATAAGCCAAAATTAAGTATTGGTTTCTTTTTCTTGTGTTTGGGCACATTAATCACCTTAATAACATCAGTCGTTTCGTTTATGAATTTAGTCTTTGGCACTCTAGACAAACAATTTCCAGACGTGCTAAATGCAAGTTATCAGTATGGTTATAATACTTATGATTTTGAAGGAATTCGTATCGCGCTCGCTACTCTAATTATTTTCTTTCCAATTTTTGTTGCAGTTTCTTTTTTTTGGAAAAGATTTATTAAAAGAGGCCTTGGACAAATTGATGAAGTAATAAAAAAATGGCTTGTCTATTTGATATTATTTCTCTCATCTGTGGTCATGGCCGTTGATCTCGTTACTCTCGTTAAATATTTTGTATCTGGGGAAATTACCTCCAGATTTATTTATAAAGTAATTACTGTCCTGGTAGTGGCTGTTCTGGTTGGCACATACTATTATATTTCGGAAATATGGCATGGTAGTGAAAAATTTAAAAAAATATATACCAACGTTTGTGCCATTTTAGGTATTTTGCTTGTTTTCGGAGCTATTATTTATAGTTTCTCTATAATGGGAAGTCCTGCAAAACAAAGGCTGCTTAGATTTGACGACAGGAGAGTGTCTGATTTGCAAAATATTCAATACCAAATAATTACGTATTGGCAACAAAAAGAAAAATTACCAGAAGAACTCAAAGATCTTGCCAGTCCGCTTACCGGATATTCTTTACCCGTTCCGCCAAATTTTGAGAAAGGAGAAAAATATGAATATATTGCAAAAGACAAAGACAAGCTTGTTTTTGAATTGTGCGCAGAGTTTGCTTTGCCAATGCCAAAGGGGTGGAGAGAAGGAAGTTATTACGGTGGAGAAATTATGCCATTGATGGACAAAAGTGTAACTAGTTCAATTTACCCGGCTCCAATAGGCGGAACAAATGAATCTTGGGATCACCAAACAGGCAGAACTTGTTTTGAAAGGACAATAGATAAGGATATTTATCCGCCATTTCCTAAAGACTAATTAATAAATTCAGTCTCGATGAAAAATTACGATCATAGAAAAATTGAAAAAAAATGGCAAACATTTTGGGAAAAAAATGGGATCTATTGTGCGAAAAATAATTCAAAAAAACCAAAATATTATTCTTTGATTGAATTTCCATATCCGTCTGGAGACGGTTTGCATGTTGGTCATCCGCGACCCTATATTGGCATGGATGTTATTTCCAGAAAAAAGAGATTGGAAGGATTTAACGTTCTATACCCGATTGGTTGGGATGCTTTTGGCCTACCAACAGAGAATTTTGCGATTAAACACAACCTTGATCCGCGAATGGTTACCAAAAAGAACAGCGACACTTTTCGTCAACAAATTAAATCCCTCGGTGTTTCTTTTGATTGGTCTCGGGAAATTAATACTACTGACCCAAAATATTACAAATGGACTCAATGGATTTTTTTACAGTTTTTGAAAAAAGGATTGGCCTACAAAGCTAAGTCCACAATTAATTGGTGTCTTTCTTGTAAAATTGGTTTAGCTAATGAAGAAGTGATAGGTGGAAAATGCGAGCGCTGCGGAGGCGATACCGAGAAAAGAGAAAAGGAGCAATGGATGTTGGCCATCACCAAGTATGCTGACCGCCTTGATAAAGACCTTGATTTGGTTGACTATCTTCCACAAATCAAACTACAGCAAAGAAATTGGATAGGTAGATCCGAAGGTGCGGAAATTGACTTTATGGTGTCAAAGGTGCCCTTTGAAATTAAGGTATTTACCACGCGCCCCGATACAATTTTTGGGGCAACGTATTTGGTACTTGCTCCGGAACATGAATTGCTAGAAAGGCTGAAGAATAAAATAAAAAACTGGAATGAGGTTGAAAAATATATTCAAGAGGTAAAAAACAAAACAGACATTGAACGCACAGCAGAAGACAAAACAAAAACAGGAATTGAATTGAAAGGGTTAAAAGCAATTAATCCAGCAAATAAAGAAGAAATTCCTGTATGGATTGCTGATTATGTGCTTCCGCATTATGGCACGGGGGCAATTATGGCTGTACCTCAGCACGATGAAAGAGACAGGGAGTTTGCAGAAAAATTTAGTTTGCCAATAGTTGATGAACCGTTGGCTGATCCAAAAGAGATAACAAAAAAAACTGGAGGAAAAATGGTCACTAGGTTTAAATTGCGTGATTGGATCTTTTCCAGACAAAGATATTGGGGTGAACCAATACCAGTAGTAAATTGCGAGAAATGCGGTCCTGTGCCGGTGCCAGAGAAAGATTTACCAGTAGAGTTGCCAAGAGTAAAGAATTATCAACCAACGGACAGCGGAGAGTCCCCTTTGGCAAATATTTCGAAATGGGTAAATACAAAATGTCCAAAGTGTAAAGGTAAAGCAAAAAGAGAAACAGATACGATGCCGAACTGGGCCGGATCCAGTTGGTATTATTTGAGATATACGGACTGGAAAAACAGTAAAGCCTTTGCCGATAAGAAAAATTTAAAGTACTGGTTGCCGGTGGATTGGTACAACGGTGGAATGGAACATACCACCCTGCATCTTCTTTACTCACGATTTTGGCATAAATTTTTATATGACTTGAAGCTTGTTCCGACTCCAGAGCCATACAAAAAAAGAACAGCTCACGGAATGATATTGGGAGAGGGAGGAGTGAAAATGTCCAAATCGCTTGGTAATGTGATTAACCCAGATGATATAGTGAAAACTTACGGTGCGGATACTTTGCGTATTTATGAAATGTTTATGGGCCCATTCGATCAGTCTGTGGCCTGGTCTACAGAAAGTATTATTGGAGCGAGAAGGTTTATTGAAAAAGTTTGGAGGATTGGTATGAGGGTTTCAGAAAATCAGAAAAATTTTTCAGGTCCTCGGTTCTCCGGGGCCCCAAGCCCCGGCCAGACCGTTCAAAATTCTTCTGATTTTCTTTCATCCAGGAAGCTCCTGCACAAAACAATCAAGAAAGTTTCTGAAGATATTGAGGAAATGCATTTTAATACAGCTATTTCTGCTTTAATGATATTTGCAAGCGAGGCAGAAAAAGCCAAAGAGTTATCAGCTGAAAGCTATAAGCTTTTTCTTCAAATTCTTTCCCCGTTTGCTCCACACGTCGCGGAAGAACTTTGGTCGCTCCTGGGTGAAAAGCAGACAATCAACTTATCAGCTTGGCCGAAATGGGATGAAAGCTTAATTCAAGATGAAGAAATAAAAATCGTAATACAAGTAAACGGTAAAGTTAGAACAGAAATGATGATAAAAATAGACGAAGATGAAGAACGGGTAAAAGAAAAAGCTGTTTCAAATGAAATTGTTTTAAAACATATTGCTGACAAAGAGGCAAAAAGGGTAATTTATGTAAAAAACAAACTTATTAACATTGTTATTTAAAGGTTAATGGAAAAAATTTTAAAAATTTTTACAAAAGAATCCAGCAGCATAAATCAGGCTGCTCTTCTTTTGGGCCTACTCACCTTATTATCTCAAGTCCTTGCACTTTTCCGAGATAGAGCCTTTGCTCACTTTATCGGACCTTCTCCTTCTTTAGATACCTATTATGCTGCCTTTCGTGTGCCCGATCTTATTTTTATTTCTATTGCCTCACTTGCATCTATCACAGTATTGATTCCTTTTATTATTGCCAGGATGGACGGGGATAAGGTCACAGACCAGGCGCGAAAATATTTAAACGATATTTTCACCATTTTCTTTTGTTTGATGGTTTCAGTTGCGGTAATTGCATTTTTTCTCATGCCTTACTTGGTTGATTTTATTGCCCCGGGCTTTACTCCTTTTTATCAAGAAAAAGTAATTTTACTTTCTAGGATAATGTTGCTTTCTCCAATTTTGCTAGGTCTTTCAAATCTTTTTGGTACAGTCACTCAACTATTTCGTAAATTTTTTATTTATTCTCTGAGCCCAATTTTTTATAATTTAGGTATTATTGCCGGTGTTATATTTTTCTATCCATTTTTTGATATTGCCGGATTGGCGATGGGTGTGGCTTTTGGGGCTCTTTTGCATTTTGGAATTCAAGCTTGGGCTTCGCATCAATCTGGTTTTACACCAAGATTTTCATTTAGCATTGATTTCAAGGAGATAAAAAAAGTTGCCTATATTTCACTTCCTCGAACTTTGGGCCTTGCTTTTCACAATATTGCTCTTATTTGTATAATTGCGATGGCTTCATTCTTAAAGGAAGGGTCTATTTCTGTGTTTAATTTCGCCTTCAATCTTCAATCAGTGCCGTTAAATATAATTGGTGTGTCCTATGCCGTCGCTGCTTTTCCGGTTTTGGCAAAATCTTTTGGCAGGGGAGAGAAGGAAGAATTTAAAAAACACTTAAAAGATGCTTCAAGGGCAATTGTTTTTTGGTCTCTACCTGTAATTTTTCTTTTTATTGTGCTTCGAGCTCAGATTGTTCGTGTGATTCTCGGTTCCGGATCTTTTTCCTGGGACAATACTCGTTTGGTGGCCGCCGGGCTCGCAATTTTTGCTGTTTCTGTTCTTGCTCAAGCTATGATAACTTTATTATCTCGCGCTTATTATGCGACCGGTGATACCAAGCGTCCAGTCTTGGTAAATTTTTTTTGTTCCATTTCTATAATTATTTTATCTTACGTCTTTATGCAGTTTTTTGAAAATTGGTTATTCTTCCGATTCTTTATTGAATCCTTGTTGAAAGTGGGAGATATCTCTGGAACAGAAGTACTCATGTTACCACTGGCATACTCTACTGGTACAATTCTAAATTTTATTTTGCTTTGGTTTTTTGTGAAAAGGAATTTTATGTCTGAGGAAATTTTTATTTCTAGAACTTTTTTTCAAAGCTTAGGCGCTTCCTTCTTTTTAGGATTGATAACTTACTTGGGCCTAAATATCTTGTCTCCAATTTTTGGCACAACAACCTTTTGGGGTGTGTTTTTGCAAGGATTTATCTCTGGAATTTTTGGTATTGTTGCTGCTGTTATTGTTTTGCACTTGCTTAAGAACGAGGAGTTAAAAGATCTAGTCAAAACCCTCAAGACCAAATTTTGGCGTGCCAGAATTATCGCTCCAGCCCAAGAAGAATTATAGATTTTGGAGTGAAAGAGATTTCTGCTAGTATGGATTTATGGACCCAAGGCAATCTGGTGGCAGGACAAGCTTGCTACAGGACGGGTGTTAGAAATTTATGAAATTAGAAAATATACGAAACTTTAGTATAATCGCGCATATTGACCACGGGAAAAGCACCCTAGCCGACCGGATGCTGGAGATTACCCATACCATAGAGACACGCAAAATGCGTGAACAAGTGCTAGATTCTATGGATTTAGAGCGTGAAAGGGGCATAACCATAAAGATGCAACCTGTGCGCATGGAATACGTTTTAAACGGGGAAAAGTACGTTTTAAACTTAATTGATACTCCTGGGCACATAGACTTTTTCTACGAGGTTTCTAGGGCTTTAAAGGCCGTAGAAGGCTCTATTTTATTAGTGGACGCAACTCAGGGGGTTCAGGCCCAAACCTTGACCACCTTAGAAATGGCCCAAGAAAGCGGTCTAATAATTATTCCAGTTTTAACAAAAATTGATTCTCCTCTGGCTAGGGTCGAAGAGATAAAAATGGAAGTTGCTCTCTTGTTAAATGTTGATCCGGACGATATTTTGGAAGTTTCCGGAAAAACCGGGGAAGGGGTAGAAAAATTACTTTCAGAGATAGTAAAAAAGATTCCTGCACCCCAGAAATATCAAGAAGTGAAAGACAGTAGCCAGGCTTTGGTTTTTGATTTTCATTATGACAATCATCGAGGAGTTATTGTTTATGTTCGTGTTTTTGACGGTTCAATTAAGAAAGGAGACCCCTTAATTTTTTCTGTTTCTGGAGAAAAATTCATATCCTTAGAAGTTGGAACTTTTTCCCCACAAGAAAATCCAAAAGAAACAATTAGTACTGGGGAAATTGGTTATATTGTAACGGGAATAAAAAGACCGGGTCTTGCTTCTGTTGGGGACACAATTACTTCTAGTAAAAAACCATTGCCCGCCTTACCCGGATATATGAACCCAAAACCAGTTGTTTGGGCTTCTGTTTATCCGGAAGACGCCGATGATTTTCCAGACCTGAAGCTTTCTTTAAGCAAACTTCGCTTGTCTGACTCAGCTTTTTCTTATGAAGAAGAAGCCTCAGGAACACTGGGCAAAGGTTTTCGTTGTGGCTTTCTTGGCATGCTTCATTTGGAAATAATTACTGAGCGCTTAAGGAGGGAATTTGGACTTCATTTAGTTGTCACCATGCCCTCGATTACCTATAAGGTTGTTCTTCGGAATCACAAAGAGCAGATAATTTATTCACCGCATTTTTTTCCGGAGGATAGCCAAATATTGAAAATTTATGAACCCTGGGTAAAAGTAAAAATTATTACCCCTCAAACATACGCAAGCGTATTAATGCCCTTTCTTTTTGAACACGAAGCAGAGGTGCAGGTGACAGAAAATTTTGGAGACAATCGCTCTGCTATAAATCTAGAAATGCCCCTTCGGGAATTAATGCGCAATTTTTTTGATGATTTAAAAAGCATTACTTCTGGTTATGGATCCATCTCTTATGAAATTGGAGAATACCGAGAAGCGGAGGTGGTTCGTCTTGATATTTTAGTGGCCGATGAACCAGTGCCGGCATTCTGCAGGGTGGTTTCTCGTCGTCGAGTGGAAGAAGAAGCCAGAAGTCAGGTTGAAAAACTAAAAAGCATTATTTCCAGGCAACAATTTGCTTTCAAAATTCAAGGCAAAGCCCTGGGAAGAATAATTGCTTCGGAATCCGTTTCTGCTTTTCGTAAGGATGTTTTAATGCACGGTAGTAAATTAGTTGGGGGAGGAGATGTTAGCAGAAAAAAGAAACTTTTGGAAAAACAAAAGAAAGGTAAGGCCAGGATGAAGGAAAACGCAAGGGTGAACATTTCCCAAGATGTATTTTTAAAAATGATGCGAGGCGGTAATAATAAATAGAGAAGTTACCCCAATCTGAATATCGGAGAATAAAGCAATATCATACTGACGATAATTAGGACGCTGACTATTGCCCAAGCAATTTGTATTCTTTTTTGATGTTTTTTATTGAAAAGCATATACTTAGATAATATAACATACTTTATTAATTATGAGAAATCTAAAGCAAAAAAAAATTTGGAAAGACGTAGTACAATCCAAGCCCGTTCTATTTTTTTTAGTCATCCTAATTCTGGCTTTTTCTTGGAGTATTTTAGGTCTTTGGAATAAAATGTTGGAAACAAATAGGAATAAAAAAATAGCAGAAGGCAAGGTTCTTTTGCTGAATGAACAGAAAGAAAAACTTTCAAAGGATATAGATAGCCTAAATACCGAAGAAGGAAAGGAAAAGTTTTTTAGGGAAAATTTTGGTCTAGCGAAAGAAGGAGAAAATTTAATTATAGTAGTAGAAGACAAAAACTTACCAACGACAACAGAAAACACTGATTCCTCCGGATTTTTTTCCTTTTTGATGGATTTATTTAAATAAGGAATATGTTATAATAAGAGGATGAAAATATCATTTTTTGAAATTCCAAAAGAAGAACAATCTTTTTTTGCGGAGGCCTTCGGTGGAGCAGAAATCTCTTTTTTTGAAGAAAAATTAAATGAAAATAATGTGCAAAAAGCGAAGGACGCAGAAATAATTTCTGTTTTTATTAATTCTGTAATAAACAAAAATGTTATTGATTCGTTGCCAAGTTTAAAGTTTATCACTACTCGCTCGACTGGTTTTGAGCATATTGATTTAGTGTATTGTTCTCAAAAAGGAATAAAAGTATCAAATGTACCTGCCTATGGACCGCATACAGTGGCTGAATTTGCCTTTTCTTTGATTTTAAACCTTTCCCGAAATGTGATAAACGCGAATAATCATCTACGGGATTCAATGGATTTTAATTTTTACTCTTCTCTCAAGGGTTTTGATTTATTTGGAAAAACCCTCGGAGTAATTGGTACTGGTAAAATAGGTAAGAATGTCGTAAAAATGGCTAAAGGTTTTGGCATGAAAGTAATATCCTACGATTTGTACCCCGATGAATCTTTTGCCAAGGAAAATGATTTTTCTTATAAAACCATGCTAGAGGTTATTCAGGAATCCGATATTATTACTTTACATACTCCTTACACGAAAGAGAACCACCATCTAATAAATAAAGAGAATATTTCAAAAATGAAGAAAGGGGTTTATTTGGTAAATACTGCCCGTGGAGCATTGATTGACACGGAGGCGTTGATTTGGGGAATTAAAGAAGGAATAATCGCTGGTGCCGGTTTGGATGTTTTGGAAGGAGAAAGAGACTTAAAAATAAGAAAAGAAATCATTGGTTCTGGTGATTCTTCCCCAATAGATTATAAGATAATAGTTCAAGATCAAGTCTTAATAGATACTCCGCAAGTAATTGTAACTCCTCATATTGCCTTTTATTCTAGGGAGGCAGAAAGGGAAATCACTAAAACGACGATAGAGAACATTAATGGATTTGTTTCTGGTAATATTCCCAATTTAGTTAAGTAAAAAAATGGAAGAATCGCTGATAAAAAATTTTAACGAACTTGCCACAACCTCGAATGACAAGATAGCGCTTGAAATCATGGAAGCAGGACTAAAGGCAATAAACACAGAAAGGGTCATCGAGTCTTCGGTGGCGATAATTGGAAATATTTTATCTATTAAAGGAAGAGACTTTGACCTCGCCAAATATAATAAAATAAAAATTGTAGGTTTTGGAAAATCTTCCTGTGAGGCAGCGCTGGCATTAGAAAAAATTTTAGGGTCCAGAATCATATCTGGAGCGGTTATTGGGATCAACAAAATTAGTTGTGAATACATAGAAACATTTACTGGTACTCACCCCAAACCATCTCTCCAAAACACAGAAGCCAGTAAAAAAATATGTGATGTAATTAAAAATTCAAAAGAAGATGATCTTATAATTGTTCTTGTCTCAGGGGGTGGCTCAGCCTTTTTGTGTTCTTCTGAAAATGAGTGGGAACAAGGAGTAAGACTTTATGACGCATTTTTAAAATCCAATAAAACAATTACGGAAATAAATACCGTGCGAAAACATATTTCCTCTCTAAAGGGTGGTGGTTTGGCAAAAATTGCCTATCCGGCTACGGTTATCAGCCTTATTTTTTCGGATATTCCAGGAGATAATTTTGAAAACGTGGCGTCTGGTCCAACCTACAAAGATAAAACTACTGTGGAAGACGCAAAAAAAATTATTACAGAAAATAATTTAGGCGATTTTGATTTGATGGAAACACCCAAGGAAGATAAGTATTTTGAAAAAGTCTATAATTTTGTTCTAGTTTCCAACAAAACTGCAGTAGAGGCCATGGCAAATACAGCAAAAAAATTAGGGTTGGGCACAAAAATACTTTCAACTGAATTGTACGACGAGGTTAATACAGTGATAAAAAAAATATTTTCTGCGGAAGAAAACAATACGGCTGTTTTGGCAGCTGGTGAGCCGAGAATCGAGGTAAGGGAAAAAGAGGGGAAAGGAGGGCGAAATCTTCATTTGGGCCTTTGTGCAACCAAAGAAGGTAAAATCAGCCCGAACTCTGTTTTTATTTCTCTTGCTTCTGACGGCATTGATAATAGCGACGTTGCCGGAGTGCTGGTTAATAAAAGTATTTTAGAAAAAGCAAAGAAAATGGGGCTCGAGCCGAATGATTATTTTAATCGATTTGATTCCTATTCCTTTTTTGAAAAAACTGGGGGGATGATTAAAACAGGACCGACTGGTTCTAACGTTTCAGACCTAATGATTCTTTTAAATAAAAATAATGGAAGATAAAATTACAAAAATTATTGCCGAAGAGATGAAGGATTCGCGAGGAAATCCGACCATTAAAGTGACTGTGTGGGTAGGTGACACGTCGGGTAGTTTTTCTGTGCCCTCTGGGGCTTCTACGGGAATTCACGAAGCCCATGAATTGCGAGATGAGGACGGGAAGGGTGTAAAAAATGCCTTGGGTAAAATAAAAGAGAATATTGCTCCGGCGTTAGTGGGTCAGAATATCTTTGATCAGAAAAAAATAGATAAGATAATGATTGAACTTGATGGTACTTCGAATAAAGACAATCTGGGTGGTAATTCTATGATTGGTATTAGCATTGCTTGTGCAAAAGTTGCCGCTAAAGTTAAAGGAATTGAAACCTTTGAGTATTTGCGAAGCTTGGTTGAAATGAAAGCATCACATTCAGCGCCACTTCTTTTTATGAATTTAATAAATGGCGGTAAACATGCGGAGAATAATTTAGCTTTTCAGGAATATCATATTGTTCCAAGTACCGAAAACGTAGAAGAAGCGCTTGAGATTGGTATAGGTATACAAAACACACTAAAAGAAATAATCCTAAAAGATTTAGGCAAGGAGTCCATCATTCTTGGTGATGAGGGAGGTTTTGCTCCTAAGTTACAAGAAGTCAGGAAACCTTTAGAGTTTTTAGCTAGGGCGATAAAGGAAAATAACTTACAAGATAAAGTACGATTAGCGTTAGATGTTGCCGCATCTTCTTTCTGTTCTAATGGAGTTTATAGAGTAGACGGAAAAAATATTTCAAAAGAGGAACTTGCAGGCACTTACAATTCCCTGATAAAAGAATTTAACTTATTTTCTATTGAAGATCCTTTTGAGGAGGAGGATTTTGACAGTTTTGCAAAATTAAAAGAAAAAAACGAAACCATAGTGATTGGTGATGATTTAACTGTCACCAATAAGTCACTTCTTGAAAAGGCGATAGAAAAAGGGAGCATAAATGGGATGATTATTAAACCAAATCAGATTGGCACTTTAACGGAAACTCTTGAAACTATGAAATTAGCAAGAGAGAACAACATAGAGCTTGTTGTAAGCCACCGAAGCGGAGAAACTGATGATGATTTTATCGCAGATCTAGCCTTTGCTTTTGGTTGCTTTGGACTGAAAGCAGGCGCTCCCACAAAACCAGAAAGAATGGTAAAGTATAAGAGATTAATTAAAATTAGTAATTTATAAAATATAAAGTTTATGGATAAAAATAATTTTGTAAAATGGTACAGTGAAGTCGGGATTGAAGATGTTCCTGTTGTCGGAGGGAAAAATGCAGCCTTGGGAGAAATGTATTCTAACCTTGTCCCGCTCGGGGTAAATGTACCAGATGGCTTTGCTCTTACCGCAGAAGCTTACCGACATTTTTTTAGAGAAACCGGGCTGGACGAGAAAATCAAACAAATTCTTTCTGATTTAAATACAAAAGATATTCGCAATCTTCAAGTGCGAGGAAAAAAGGTTCGTGAAGCCATTCTAAAATCCTCTCTACCGCAAGATTTACAGAATATAATTACAGAATCCTACAAAAAACTTGGGGAAAAATATGGAGAAAATAATGATGTGGCAGTTCGTTCCTCAGCTACTGCGGAAGATTTACCGGGTGCTTCTTTCGCTGGCCAACAAGAAACCTATCTTAATGTACATGGTATTGAAAATGTTCTTATTGCCACTAAAAAATGTATTGCTTCTCTTTTTACCGATCGGGCTATTTCTTACCGCGCAGATAAGGGGTTTTCACATTTTGATGCTGCTTTGTCTGTTGGGGTGCAGTGCATGGTTCGCTCGGATCTTTCTGCCTCTGGCGTAGCCTTTACCATTGATACAGAAACAGGCTTTGACAAGGTTGTGGTAATAAATGGCATTTATGGTCTCGGGGAATATATTGTTCAAGGTAAAGTTATTCCCGACGAGTTTATTATTTTCAAACCAAGCTTAGACAATAATATTAAGAACCCTATTATTGGAAAGAATATTGGTGAAAAAAACATAAAGCTTATCTATGCCAAGGATGGCACAAAACAAGAAAAGGTTTCCTTGAAAGATCAGCAGAAATTTTCTCTAACAGATGAAGAAGCTGTTAAATTGGGAAAGTGGTGTTATGAAGTGGAAAAATATTTTTCCAAAAAACACAATCGCTATCAACCAATGGATATAGAGTGGGCGAAAGACGGAAAAACAGGTGAACTCTTTATCGTGCAAGCCCGTCCAGAAACTGTAGTTTCCGGCGAGGATAAAAATATTTTGAAAGAATATAAGTTGCAAAAAACAAGCAAGGTTATAGTAAAAGGTATTGCTGTCGGATCAAAGATTGGGGCTGGAAAAGTACGAGTTTTACGTAGCGCAAAAAATATTAATTCCTTTAAGGAAGGGGAAGTATTGGTTACGGAAATTACCGATCCGGACTGGGAACCAATTATGAAAATTGCCAGCGCTATTGTGACTGATAAGGGAGGGCGTACTTCTCACGCGGCCATCGTTTCTCGTGAGCTTGGTATTCCATGTATTGTAGGGTCAAATAACGCGACCAAGGAGCTTAAAAACGGCAAGGGAGTGACCGTAGACGCCTCTAAGGGGCAAGTAGGGAATGTTTTTGAGGGGATTCTTCCTTTTGAGGTAATAGAGCATCATTTAGATAAAATACCCAAAGTAGAGACCAAAATTATGGTAAATATTGGTTCGCCGGACGATGCCTTTAGAAATTTTAATCTTCCTGCTGAAGGAGTAGGTTTAGGGAGATTAGAATTTATTATTGCCTCAAATGTTCGTTTTCACCCTAATGCTTTACTTGACTATAAAAAACTAAAAGCAGGGAAGAAAACTTCAGCGATAACAAAATTACTTAAAGAGATTGACGCTCACACACCTCTTTATCAAGACAAAGCCAAATTTTACATAGACGAGCTTGCTCGTGGAATTGCTAAAATCGGAGCGACCTTTTTTCCGCACAAAGTTATTATTCGTTTTTCTGATTTTAAAACAAACGAGTATCGCACCTTGGCAGGCGGGGATATGTATGAACCACATGAAGAAAATCCAATGTTGGGATGGAGAGGTGCATCTCGTTATTACGATCCGAAATTCAAAACTGCTTTCGGCCTAGAGTGCAAGGCGATGAAAGTTGTGCGAGAAGATATGGGTCTTTCTAATGTAATACCAATGATTCCATTTTGTCGAACCCCGGAAGAAGGTAGGCAGGTACTGGAAGTGATGAAGGAAAATGGTCTGGATAGAGAAAAGGATAAAGATTTAAAAATTTATGTAATGTGTGAAATTCCATCTAACATTCTTCTGGCTGATGAATTTTTGGAAATTTTTGATGGTATGTCTATTGGTTCCAATGACTTAACCCAGCTTGTAATGGGACTTGATCGTGATTCTGGTATTGTCACCCGAATAGCTAATGAAAATAATTTGGCAGTTAAGAAAATGGTTGCTCAAATTATCCAAAAATGCAAAGAGAAAGGGAAATATATTGGAATTTGCGGTCAAGCTCCTTCCGACTATCCAGAATTCGCAAAATTCCTAGTTGAGGAAGGAATAGAAAGCATGTCACTGAATCCCGATACAATTATCAAGATTATAATGTCATTGGGGGAAAAGAAAGAGTAAATAATTCTGGTGCGGGATGCGGGAATCGAACCCGCGTCTCATCCTTGGGAAGGACGTATCATACCACTAAACTAATCCCGCGACGACATAAACTTTATTTTTCAAACTATCCTTGTAGACTTAGAAATACTCATTCTACCACTAAACTAATCCCGCCTTTTTCTATCACATTAGAAAATATATCCTTATTTTTGTCGATTGACAAGTATGCTATAATTATAATATTAAAAATTAATATTATAATATTATGAAAAAAGTAACAGTTTATTCAACCCCAACTTGTCATTTTTGCCATATGGCTAAGGACTTTTTTACTGCCAACAGCATACCTTTTATAGATTATGATGTTGCTAGTGATCTTGAAAAGAGGAAGGAAATGATGGAAAAAAGCGGACAAATGGGCGTGCCGGTGATATTCATTGATGAGGAAATGGTAATCGGCTTTGATAAGCCAAAAATCTCGCAATTATTGGGTCTTTAATTTGTGTCCTCGGCAGGAATCGAACCTGCAATTACTCCTTAGGACGGAGTCGTTATATCCATTTAACTACGAAGACTTACCTATAATCTACCACACAAAAAGCATATTTGGAATTGGTATTTTTTTTAATTTATGCTAAATTAAATCCATGGAGCCAGAGGACAAAAAGTTATTAGAAGAAACTTATTCTTTAGCGGAGGAGAATAATAAGATGCTACATTCCATAAAGCGCTCAATGATCTGGGCTCGCATTATGAGCATTCTTTATTGGGTGCTGATTATTGGAGTTTCAGTTGGTGCTTTTTATTTCATTCAGCCGTTTTTGGATCAAGCCATGAGTGTTTATAATAATGCAAAGGGTGGCTTAGAGGAGGTCAGTTCTTTCTTGGATAAAATTCCTAAATAAAAAATGCCTGGGTAGCTCAGTAGTAGAGCGTTCCCCTGAAGAGGGACAGGTCGGGTGTGCGATTCACCCCCCAGGCACACTAATAAAAAACACCTCATTGATGGATGAGGTGTTCTTTATGGGCTAGATTGACTTGATCTTTACCGTGCTTTTCTTTTCTTTGTCTACCTTTTTAATTTTTATTGTGAGTAAACCGTGTCTTTCTGTCGCTTCAACTTCCTCAGGTTCAACTTCCGCCGGTAGTGAGATAATTCTAGAAAACTTTCCCCAATAAAGCTCCTTCATAAAATAATTATCTTCGTCAATGGTTCTAGATTCTTCGCGCTTGCCACGGATAACAACTGTGTCTCTAGCTACCGACAATTCCAGGTCCTCTGGTCTTACTCCCGCAACCATGGTTTGAATAATAATATCTGTTGGTGTTTGAAAGACGTCAATAGACAACTCAGCCTCATCATTCTCTTCTTCAATCCAATTATTTTCAGTTGGGCTTTTTTTGACCCCCTTTTCACCTCGTATCCCTTTTATTAAATAATCTCTTTTTGTGTCTTCCCGTTCTTCATCTGCGTCGACACTTCCTGTTAGTCTTTCAAAAAAACTTCTTTTTTTCTTTTCCATAAATTTTATTATTTTAGTTTATAATTATTCACTCATTCTTCTAACTTTTTCAAAAAGTAGCATAATGATGATTGTGACGACCCACAAAAAAGCAAATACTTTTAAAAAATCATTTCCGTCATTCTTTATTATAAAAAAATTAAAGGTACTATGCAAGGCAATGGCTGCCAGAAATCCAGTTAAAAGGTACCATTTTCTTTTCCAGCCATCTAAATAGAAGGAAATTCCTATTGCAATACCGATTATTCCGCTTGAAATCGTGTGTAAAAGGGTAGACCCTAAAAATCTAAGCTGGCCTAAAGAAGCAACAGTGAACAGACTGGTGGTTTCATTTAGTGTTGAAAATGGCTTTATTAAGAATAAAGTATTTTCCAGAGTGGCAAAACCGAGGGCCGCGGTAATCAAATAGATCGGCCAATCAATTGGTTTTTTGGCGATATTTGTTTTACGAAGAATAATTAAAACAGCTAGATATTTGAGTATTTCCTCGGCGGTAGCCCACAATACTAGTTCTAATTTATGTGAGCTAATAATTTTTTGTATTATCTGTTGAATTGGCAAAACAAGAATAACAGCAATCATTCCCATGATGAACATGATAGCGAGCAATCCTTTTGGTTCAGGTTCTTCTTGTTCTCTCAACCAGAACCATAACCACAAGAGGGAAGGGATGACCCCAACAATAAAAGCCCAAAACAAAATTTCCGGATTTCCTATTACGAGGGCCATTTTTCAATCACTAAAAGTTTTTTATTTTCTCTAGGTATCATCGACCAAATCTCTTCTGTGACAAAAGGAATAAACGGGTGAAGAATCTTTAGGCAATCAATCCAAATTGAGGCGAGGGCCTTTTTTTGTTCCTTCGCTTCAGCCCCGCCTTCTTTTATAATTTTTTTAGTTTCCTCCACTATTTCGTCGGCAAATCTATGCCAGACATATTGGTAAATTTTCTCCGAAGCCAAGTGAAAGCGAAAATTCTCCATATCCTTTGTTATATCTTTTGCAATTTCGTTAAATTCATTCGTTAATTTATTTTCGATGTTTTTTTCAAAATCACTTTTTTCTGTATTGTCTAAAACAAAGCGGGTGATGTTCCAAATCTTGTTTGCAAAGTTTTTGTAGCCCCTAATTTTATCTTCTGAAATTTTTGAATCAGTTCCTGGTGCTGTGCCTACCACCAGAGCCATCCTTCCTGCGTCTGCACCGAATTTTTCTGCAACATCAAGAGGATCAATGCCGTTGTTTAACGACTTGGACATTTTGCGTCCCTTCGCATCGCGGATAGTTCCATGGAGATACACTTTATAGAATGGGATTGTTTCTAAATTATATTTAGTCATTAATATCATACGACCAACCCAAGAGAATAATATTTCATATCCTGTTTCCAAGACGTCGGTAGGATGGAAGGTTTTTAGATCCTCAGTTTCTTTTGGCCAACCAAGAGTTGAAAACGTCCACATACCAGAGGAAAACCATGTGTCTAGTGTATCTTCATCTTGTTCCCAGCCTTTTTCTTCTGGTGCCTCTACCCCCACAAAAATATCTTTTTTTTCATTTTTAGATGAACCCGAACGATACCAAACAGGTATTCTGTGTCCATACCAAATTTGCCTTGAAATGCACCAGTCACGCAAATTTTCTACCCAATGAAAATATGTTTTAGAAAAATATTCGGGAATTATTTCTATTTCCCTATTCTGAATTGGTTCAAGCATCAGGTCTTTTAGGCTTTTATTTTCATGCTCCTTGATGGGTTTATTAACGTCTATAAACCATTGTAGCTTGGGCAAAGGTTCTATTATTCCGCCGGTTCGCTCTGCGGTGGCGATATTTTGTTTAATTTCCTCTTCCTTTTCCAGGAGATCTTGAGCTCGTAACCATTCCACGATAATTTCCCTAGCTTCAGTTGTTTTTTTCCCCAATAGATTTTCTTCTCCAACAGACATTTTGGCGTATTCATTTATAACCTGAGGGCGAGGTAAGTTATGTCTATCAGCAATCTCCCAATCAACCATGGAATGAGCGGGTGTGACACCAAGAGCACCCGTGCCGAATTCCGGATCTACTTCTTTATCAGCGATTATTTTAATGTGAAGGGGTATCCCACAAAACTCCAAGTCATATTCTTTTCCGACAAATTCCTTATATCGCTTGTCATCTGGATGAACCGCTACGGCAACATCCCCAATTTTTGTTTCCGGCCGGCTGGTTGAAATGGAGATAGGGAAGTCCTTGCTGTATTTAAAGGTGTAAAATTTTGCTGTACGTTCTTCATAAACAATTTCGTCATCAGAAATCGTTGTCTGTCCTTTTGGGTCCCAATTAACAATTCTATTTCCGCGGTAGATTAATCCATCGTCATACATTTTTTTAAAGACTGTATTTACTGCTAGGCTTCTTTTTTCATCTAAAGTGAATGCCTCACGGGACCAATCGCAGGAAGCCCCCATGACTTTTATCTGCGAAATGATGGTGTCGTGACTTTTTTTAGCAAATTCATTTATGCGTCTTAACATTTCCTCTCGTCCTAGGTCATGGCGAGACCTCCCCTCCTTTTTTTGAATTTCTTTTTCAACCTTAGATTGGGTTGCGATGGCAGCATGGTCTGTTCCCGGGAGCCAAAGAGTTTTGAAACCCTGCATGCGTTTGTAGCGTATCATTATGTCCTCAAGCGTGATCATTAAAGCATGCCCCATATGAAGTACCCCGGTAACGTTGGGTGGAGGCATCATTATGGTAAATGCCTTTTTTCTGTCCCTGGGTAAATTGTCAGGATTAAAAAAACCGCTTTCTTCCCAAAGCTTGTAAATTCTGTGTTCGGTTGTTTTCGGGTCATATGGTTTAAGCAGTTTTTCGTTCATCTTCAAATAATATCACAGGAATTGGCTCTAAGCGAGGCTTTTAAAGCCTTAAATTGCCGATTGCCGTAATATTTTCCGCCCTTATTGTCTTTTTCTTGTTTTTTATATAATTCAGGTATCCAGCGATGCCAACCATCAATGAATTGTCCCCGGAATGATCCTTGCCCGGGAAGAGAATCCTAGTTTTTTTGTTATATGTTTTTATGTTCATTTTTTCTATTTCTTTCTTCAGGTGTTCGTTTGCAGAGACCCCGCCTGCCACAATGAGAGTTTTAATTTTAAATTGTTTTATTGCTTTATTGGTTTTGTGAACCAGGCATTCAACGGCAGCGTTTTCAAATTCTAGCGCTATCTTTGCTTTTGTTTTTTTGTTCAATTTTTTAACTTTCTCAAGATCTCTAATTAAATACAAGACAGCTGTTTTCAATCCAGAAAATGAAAAATCAAAATTTTTGCTATGCAACATCGGACGAGGTAAAGAAAAAGAAAACAAATTTTGCGGGGACTCCGCAAGGCGACGGCCTGAGGACTGAGCAAATTTTTCAGTAGAAAAATTGCGACCCCGCAAGGCTTTGTTTTCTTTTGTTCTAATTTTTTCTGCGAGTTTTGAAATTTCTGGACCTCCAGGATAGGGAAGACCTAGCATCCTTGCCACCTTATCAAAAGCTTCTCCAACTGCGTCATCCAAAGTTTGCCCAATAATTTTATAATCCATTATTTTTTTTGTGAGAACTAATTCTGTATGACCGCCAGAAACCAATAAGGAAAGAATCGGGTATTTTATTTTTACTTGTTTTTTATTTTGTAAAGAGATTTTAAATTTCTTTTTATTTTTTATAAAAACGGAAAAAATATGTCCCTCCATGTGGTTTACTGGCACTACAGGCACATTCCATTTTTTTGATAACTCTTGCGCAAAAGTTATCCCCGTCCAAAGAGCTGGCTCAAGTCCGGGGCCGTATGTAACAGCGATGATATCTACCGGTTTCTTTTTTTTATTGAGCCCAGACTCTGATAAGGTTTTTCCTAAAATGATGGGAAGATTTTTTATATGCTCTCTTTTTGCCAGGGCAGGAAAGACTCCTCCATAGGGAATATGAATTTTAATTTGCGAGGAGATATTATTAGCCAGAACCTTAAAAGAAGCATTTGTGGTGCTTCCTTTTGCTTCTATTATACTTATTCCTGTGTCATCGCAGGAAGTTTCAATGGCCAAAATTTTCATCTCTTTAATATAATAAATTTTAAGGTCTAAGTAAAGCTAGGTTAATTTTATTAATGTTTATTACGTTCTTAACATTAATGCTTAATATGGCTTATTAATGTTTAGTAATGTTTGTTTTTGTCACATATGATCTTTTTACTTTCTAAATTGCGGACTCAAATTACATTTGAGCATTTACACCAGTGAATTAAAATTTTTTTTGCAATTAAATTTAGAAAAAAATAATTTTATTAGATTAATTTTTTTTTACTTATCCACACAAAAAACTCATATTCTGAAAGAATATTTAGTATAATTTCTTTAATATGAAAAAATTTATTTTTGTTTCCTTTTTATTATTTTTTGGTTTTTTGTTTTTAAATATTTCTCCAGCACAAGCAGCTACGCTGTATTACAATGCGACAGTAGATACTGACTGGAATACTCTTGGCAATTGGTGGAGAGATGAAGGGTTTACTAATCCAGCTTCGAATCTTCCTGATACCGGTGACGATGTAATTGTTGATGGTGACATAAGTTCAAATAGTGGTTCTGATGCATCAGTAAACACAATGGTAGTTCAAGCACTTCGAACAACCAATATTTCGATAATCGTTGCTGACAGCGCCACATATGATGTGCAAAGTTTTAACTACGGTACAATTACTGGCGATGTCGTTTTTAATGGCCTAAGCATAAATTACGGTACGGTGTCGGGTGATGCTACTTTTAACGATGATAGTTATAACTATGGTACTGTTGAAGGAGATGCAACCTTTAATGACGAAGCTTTTAATAATAGAGACGTCTTGGGTGATGCCATTTTTAGTTCTGGTTTAAATGGAACACTTACATTTTCTGGTAGCCAAGTATGGGGAGGTGCAATTGGCGGAGCTGTTAAGGGTGGCGATGGAGATTTGATAAACGAATTTATTTTTAATGATACAGGTGGTGTTAATCGATACTCAATTCTTCCTGGCAATGCAACTTTTAATGATACCAGCAATAATGGCGGGACTGTTGCTGGTGACGCTGTTTTTAATGATAATAGCTCTAATACCGCTTCTACTGTCGGTATAGCATTTACTGGTATTGTAAATGGAAATGCTGTTTTTAACGATGAAAGCTTTAATATCGGAAAAATTTTAGGTGATGCAATTTTTAACCACGATAGTTCCAATTATCAACAAACTGTGGTTTTCACAGCAGCTGGTTTGGTTGAGGGTAACACCACCTTTAATGATAACTCTTACAACTGGGGTACGGTAAAAGGAAATGCCACTTTTAACGATAATACCTATAACCATTATCTTGGACGTCCTATCCGTGCTGGGATAGTCGAGGGTAATGCAACTTTTTATGATTTTAGTGTAAACAGTAGTACTGTGTATGGTAACAGTACTTTCTATGGTGAGAGTCATAACAATCTCACTATTTCTGGTGATGGTATTTTTTATGACCGAAGTTACAATGGCAGCCTTGTTTCTGGCAACGCCGAATTTTATGATTCAACTTTTAACTTGAATTCTGTCTCCGGCGAAGCCTGTTTTGCTCTAACTGCAGACCGGGATGGCGGAACAGTCGGTGTTGATCTAGGCGATTGTGCTGTTTCTGGCCCAACCGTCGTCACCGGTTCTACTCTAGCGATCAACTCTACTGCTTCTGCTCTTCTTGGAACCATCACCGACACCGGCGGAGAATCAGCCAGTGAAGTAGGTTTTGAATATGGTTTAACCACCGCTTATGGAAGCAGCGTCTCTAGCACTGGAGATTTCGTTCGAGAGGGTTTTGGCGTCGTGGCTTCATCTTTAACTTGTGATACTACTTACCATTATCGTGCTTATGCTGTTAACAGTGAAGGTACTAGTTATGGAGATGATGAAACTTTTACTACTTCAGCCTGTGGAACTGACCAAGTTCTCTACGGCGTAGACAGCGCAGCTAGTTACGATTACAACTTGCTAACCCTAGATCCAGCTACTGGAAACATTCTCACTACTATTGGATCCATCGGCGACTATATCACTGGTTTAGCTTTCGATCCGACAACAGGAATTTTGTATGGAAGTTCCAGCAATAGCGCTACCAATCCGAAAAGTTTGTTTACCATCGACCCTCTTACCGGAATTGGAACTTACTTAGGTGTAATTGAAGATGCAGGCAGTACTGATATACTTATGCCTGATTTAGCGTTTCGTTCTGACGGCACACTTTACGGCATGTCTGGAAATAGCGGAGTATTGTATGCCGTAGACGTAAATTCTTGTGACGGAGCTGGAGATACTTCTTGTTTGGCCACAGAGGTGGGGGATACGGGTTTGTCGCCCTGGGGTAACGGTTTAGCATTTGACAGTCAAGACAACTTATACTTTTTAGGTTATGGTGATATCGACTATTGGCAAATTGATCCAGACGATGGATCCGTAATTGCTGAACATACTTTTACTAATCAGTCCGGTATTAGTATTTCCCTCGGCGCAGCTGCTTTTAATCAACACGGCACACTTTTTGCTGCACGTACCT
>CAYTSO010000008.1:0-17247 GCA_964440545.1 uncultured Candidatus Saccharibacteria bacterium
TTCCCCGGGGAAGGAATCAATTATTCTGTCAATGGTTTGGGAGGCATTATTAGTGTGCAAAGTAGAAAGCACCAAGTGCCCTGTTTCTGCCGCCGTCACCGCAGTGGCAATGGTCTCCGGGGTGCGCATTTCGCCAACCATGATAACATTTACGTCCTCGCGAAAGACCGATTTTAGGGCAGTATGAAAATCTTTAGTGTCAATACCGACTTCCCTCTGACTAATGATAGATTTATTCGGAACATAGACGTGCTCAATTGGATCCTCAATGGTTATAATATTGCGCGCCTGTTCGTTGTTAATGACATTTATCATGGCAGACAAAGTGGTGGATTTTCCTTGCCCCACCGGACCAACGACCAAAAAGAATCCTTGTTTCTTGCGGGCTAGATCAGCTAAAATCGGAGGCAATCTCAATTCCTCCATGCTTTGAACTTTTGGCACTAGCCGAAAAACAATATTAATTAAACCCTTTTGAAAAAAGGCATTTCCGCGTAATCTTGCTTCTCCGCGAAAATCATAAGAAAAATCAGCTTCTAATTTCTCTTTGAATTGATCAATTTTTGTTTTATCTAATATCTCTCCCAAAAATCCCAAAACATCTTCCTGGGTTAAAACAGGTTCTTTGCTCAAAAAAATAAGCTCCCCAGAAACACGAACGGCCGGCAAGCGACCAGCGCCCAAATGTAAATCCGAGCCATCTTCGTGAATAACAGTTAAAATAAGTTCTTCAAGTTTTTTTTTATAGTCTATGGACATTTATTTACGAGGCGTTTTTTTCTTCTAAAATTTTGTTTACTTGTTCAATCACTTCTGCCGGAGTATAGTTCGCCTTCACAATATAACCAGCCACCCCCAGTTTTTTACCTTCTTCTATGTCTTTCGGATCGCTCTTATTAGAAAGAATTATTTTTACGCAATTCGGACATAATTTTTGTTTATTTATTTCCTCCAATGCCTTAAAACCATCCATTTCCGGCATAATAATGTCCATCAAAATTATATCGGGCGTCAGCCCCCCCTTGAGTTTTTCTAGAGCGCTAAGCCCATCCGGAACGGTATAAACCTCAAAATTATTCTGACTGAACTTTAAGGCATACATGTCCAAAAGAAAGGTGTCATCATCTACTATCAAAATTTTATTTTTTTCTTTTTCCATATATTTTTCCTCCATTAAGGCTAATAATCTAATTATATCACAAAGAGGGCTAAAACAGGGCGTTGTGTGGAAAAATCCTATTCTATGTCACTACCGAAATTATATACTTCGGAAAAAGGAATTATGCCATTTAGGGACTTCAGCATGGCATCTTCTTTCATTGTTAACATCCCCTTGCTGCGAGCCAGCTTATAAATTGCCATATTGGTGGGATTTTTCAAAATAACTTCTTGCATTTCTTTATCAACCTTAAACATTTCAAAAATGGCAATACGCCCGCGGGTTCCAGAGGGACATTCCGGAGATGGTACAGTATCATACATTTTATCCCCCACTTTAAACTTATACTTTTCCGGCAAGTCCTTCATTTGATCTTCAATCTGTGCTTTAAGACTAGGATCCATTGGAACTTCTTTACGAGAAGCAGGATAAGTCAACCTAGCGAGACGTTGGGCGATAGAAACAATTAAGGTCGGAGCAATAAGGTAAGGATCAACACCCATATCTACGAGACGGGGTACGGCACCAATAGCGTTATTGGTGTGCAAAGTAGAAAGCACAAGGTGTCCGGTTAGAGCTGCCTGAATCGCCAACTGCGCCGTCTCTTTATCACGAATTTCTCCAACCATTATTATGTCTGGATCTTGACGCAAAATGGAACGAAGCCCTGAAGCAAAAGTGTAACCTATTTCCGGCATCATCTGAGACTGGTTTATGTCGGGCATATGATATTCAACCGGGTCTTCTAGGGACACAATATTACTTTTTTCTTTATCCAGCTCGTTCATCATTGAATATAGAGTAGTTGATTTTCCAGACCCCGTCGGACCAGTAATTAAAATAAGCCCGTAGGGTTTTTTGATTGCTTCTCTGATTATTTTTAAATTAACATCCGAAAGCCCCAACTGATCCAAGGGTTTAACTCCCCTTTCAGAATCTAAAATACGCATAACAATTTTTTCTCCGTAATATGCCGGCATGCTGGAAACACGAAAATCAATTTTTCGCCCATCAATATTTGCGCTGAAGGACCCATCCTGGGGTTTTCGTTTTTCATCCAATCGCAATTTTGCGAGAATTTTTATACGGGCAATGATTCCTCCATAAACATTCGGCGGTAAAACTATAGTAGTATGCAATATTCCGTCTACCCGAAAACGTACCTTTACTTTTTCGCCCGTAAATTCAATGTGGATATCCGAAGCGTTCCCTTCAATGGCATTACGTAAAATAACAGCCACAATTTTGATTACTGGCGCATCCTCTACAATTTTTGATTCTTCACCCTTCTTTACTTCCGCTATTTCTTTGCTTAGGGTTTTTTCACTAATTCCCTTAGCCTCTGCTTCGTCTTTGTTTAATTCATCTAAGGCCTCTTCAACCTGAATTCCTAGCCCTTTATAAGCGCTCATGACGCTTTCGTAACCACTTTTTGAAATGAGAAATATTTTAAAGGGAATTCCAATTTTATTGGAAATAAACTGAAGAGCATCCATGGCCTGCATATTTTCCGGATCTGTCACCCCCACCTCTAACACGTCATCCCTCAGCTCAATCGGAACAAAGTGGTAATGAGCAGCTGAGTCCTCTGAGATATAACGAAGGGTGTTAAAGGCTATTTTTTCTGGAATTACCTGCTTAACTGGTATGCCTAAATATTCTCCTTTTATTTCAAGAATTTTTTCCTCAGGAATACCAGATTTTATTAGCGCTTCGGTAATGTCTCCGGCATGTTCCTCGTTGGCACGATTTTTTATATCACCAATTTGGCTTTCATTAATTACCCCCTTTTTGGCTAATTCTTCTAAGAAACTCATAGAGTCACATCAACACAAGTATTAGTTAGAATGTCTAGAACTTGTGGTGGCGTACAACTTAATGGTGCTGGCGTAATGCAAGTATTAGTAGGGATATCTAGAACTTGTGGTGGAACACAGGTCGGGATAATTTCTTCAATCGGATCACTACCAAACGGAGCAAAAGGATTCACTCTCCCCTCAGTGCTATCCTGGACAAGAACAATACTGGAGTCACGCAAACTAAGAAAAGCTTGATCAGAAAAAATACGATCATCTATCTCTATACTTTGAACGCTCTGAAGTAAAGACAAAAATTCCTCTGTAGCTAAATCCGCCTCCAGAACACCCGTTGTCGGCAAGGAACCGTCTATGTTGGGCAAGGTAGTGTTTGAAGTTGATACCAGGCCAGCCTGCTCAGAGGGTGTTCTTAAAAAGAAAACGTAAATTAAAATGAAAATTACTGCAATTGTCGTAAATATTAAGATGTTTTTTATTTTAGGGGTCATTTTAATTTTTTAACCAGTAGGTTTTAATTTTAAAATTATATTTGTAGATTTCTGGAGAATTTATTTGTGGGGTCATACCGGCAGTTGCTCCAGTAACGGCAATATTGCTAGAAGAGAAAGCGATAGATGAAATATCTACAATTCGTAAATTGCTTTCTAGGGTTTTGGTAAAACGAAGAAAGTTGTCATAAGTTCCTGAAGTAGAAAATTCTAAATCAAAAACTCCGTAATCTTTTGGGGCTGTTTTGGCAACAGCCGCTTGTGCTACCGCTCCCTCATTTTCTGTCGTTTCCTTCACTACATTATATTTTATATCTTTAAGAGTCATCCCAAAAGGCTGGGCCATTTCTTGTATTTCTAAAATCAAGCGAATATTATCCACATTCTGTGGTAAAAGTTTTTCTATTTTTTCTAAATTATCTTCGCTTATCGCACTCTTCTTGGCCAATAAAGCGTCCCTTTCTTTTTCCAATGCGTAAGAATTGTCAAGCGCTTGATTGTAAGCGTCAACTTGTTTCTGCAACCCAAGAACATCTTCTCCGTTCTTATTTATATAAGTATCATCAAAAATCTCACTGCGAATGGGATTAGCGAGCACAAAAAAAATACTTATTGAAATTATTATTAAAATTATCGGTGTAATAAATCTCATTGTAAAAAAATTAAATTTGATTTTGGGTTAAAAGATCTTTTTTGTAATTAACAAAATCTGAATCCACTGAAAAATCTAAGTCAAAAAGCACGTTCCCGCTATTGTCTAAGGTTAGGTTTGAAAAAACGGGATCAATTATGTTTTTGTTCTTTTTAAATAAATCAGACTGAAGAGCAACAGCACGATAGCCGATTGCTACTCCGGACAAATTAACCTTTATTGCCGGCTTGGCTGCTTCGGTACTTAAGTCATAACTAAATTTAGTATAGCGAACAGTTTTTAAAGTTAAATCTTGAAGCGCGGTAAACACGGGGATAATGGTAATGTGCTTAGCTAAAACATTGTTTGCGGCAGATAATCGCTTTCCTAAAATTTGAAGATCAGTTATCGCCCCCGGCTCAAAACGGTTTTTGGCTTTGTTCAAATCTTCCTGTTTTTGGGCAATTGTTTTTATCAAGGTGGTTTTATAAAAATAAAGTCCGCCAGTTGCCACGAGCACTGCCAGTAAAAGAATTATTGGAAGAACAATTAAAGCACCGACCGGTCGTGACACGGTCTCCTGTTCTTTAACTATTGGTTTCTTGGGTATAAATGATGTTTGAAAGTTTTGATCCATGGTCTGTTATTTACCTATATTATATTACAAAAATAACTTTTTATGAAGCAAATTGTGTATAACTTCAGCACTCTTCTTAAGGCAAGATCTGACCTTTTGTTAGATTTTTCTTGTTATTGTAATTTTCTCAAAGCCAGACCAATGGCCACCGCAAATTCTGGGCCCATGGTTAAAAGAACTTTCTCTAAGAAAGTCGGGGCACTAACCTTGGAAAACGGATGCCCTATTTCAACTTCTGCTTGAAAATTATTTACCGCCACTTCCTTTAGGCCTTTTAACAAAGACCCCCCGCCAGTAAATATTACCTTGCTAATAGTTCTATTATATTTTTTCTCATATCCCAGCAACACGCTGTTAGTTTCAGAAAAAATATAATCAACATGCACCCTGATGACATCAGCTAAACTTTTTTCGGTGGGATTTTCAAAAAGACCAAAATCTTTCTTCATCTTTTCTGCTTCGGTAAAGGGAATATTCAAGGATTTTGAAATAGAATTAGAAATATCTGATCCTCCTCGATCTATGCTGTGATAACTTTTTACCATGCCAAACTCTACAATGGAAAGCTTCGTACGCGACGCTCCAAAATCAATTAAAAGTACCGGAGAAAGCTCGTGTTCAAAATTGGCTCGCACCGAAGAAAAAATTTCTATTTCCAAAAAAGAAGCGCTAAGATTACACTGCGAAACAATTGAACGGTATCTGGAAACTGCTTCATTTTGTGTAGCAACGACTAAGACATTTGTCTTCGCTTCTTGTTTTTTAGGCACATCCAAACCGCTGGTTTCAGCATTCATCTCCACAAAAGAAGGTTCTTTTTCTGGAAGCATAAAATAGTCAATTGAAACTTCAGTCATGGGAACTGGAATATATTTTCGAGCTTCTGTTGGAACGATCGTAGACATTTCTGATTCGGGTATATTAGAAGGTAGTTCAATAGAAAAAATTAAACTTGATTGCACGGGAATAGCCAATGCAAGATCTGTTCCACTTACCCCTGACTGTTTTAAAACCTCTTTCAATGCCAGCACAATTTTCTCAACCGGAAGATTAGTAACCCGTCCGGCTTCTAGATCAGCATAAGGCCCAAGAGCTATGGCTCCATATGTTTCAAGTACGGCTCTTCCTCCTTTTCTTTTTATTTCAACTACCTTAATAGACGAAGAACCTATGTCCACGCCAACCGCACTGCCTTCAGGCCCTCCTCCAATCTTACTAAGACCAGAAAAGATGTTTTTCAATAAATCGTTCATGTTAATTTATGCTAAAATTATAGCATATACCTGTTCCGTTAGAAATACATATGACTCAAAAAAACCACAAAACATTATTAGTAAGATTTCTAATAGGATGGGTTTTTTAAACACTATATTAGAAGTAGTTTTCCCCTCAAAATGTCTTGGTTGCCAAAAAGGCGGATCAGATTTGTGCCTAGAATGCCTTAGCAAGTCTCCTGCAGCAGAAAGGGAAAGCGCCAAGTGGATTTTTCCTTTATATGACTACCGCCATCCTCCAGTCAAAAAATCATTATGGCTCCTTAAATATAAGGGTAAAAAGAGACTGGCAAATGTTTTTGCAGAAATTATTTATGAAAAAATTCTAGAAGAATTGTCTGAACTGAGCGTTTTGGAAAATTTTATTGATCCAGTTCTTATCCCCATACCCCTCTCCCCAAAAAGACGCCGCGAACGCGGATTTAATCAAGCAGATTTAATTTGTCGAGAATTAATTAAAATAGATAAGATACGTGACAACATCGGACTAATGCTCGAAAATAATATTTTGACCAAACCAAAAGAAACTGAACATCAAGCTCTTATCAAGGATCGCAGGGAAAGATTAATAAACATAGTTGGATCTTTTGCTATAAAAAATAGAGAGAAAATAAAAAATAAAAATATTATTTTATTAGATGACGTCACTACCACTGGTGCTACCTTGGGTGAAGCACGGAAAGTTTTGAAAGAATCCGGTGCGCGAAAAATCATTGCCTTTACTGTGGCACACTAAAATTTTTATTATTAGACTTAATGTGTTAAATTTAAAAAGAAATGATTCGGCAACAATTTTTTAGCGTCGTTATCCCAGCTCTAAACGAGGAGCGTACTATCGGAAAAGTGGTAGAGGCATTTAGCGTTCATCCCTTATGTCATGAAATAATTGTAGTTTCTGACGGGTCAGAAGATCAAACAGCGAGAATTGCCCGTGAAAAAGGCGCTCGAGTTTTAGAACTAACAAAAAATGTTGGCAAGGGTGAAGCCATGGAGGCCGGGGTGCAAATGGCAAAAACAGAGATCATTTTCTTTTCTGACGCAGACATGTTAGGCCTGAATTCTGAAATAATTTCAAGTATCGCTATGCCGGTCCTAGAAAATAAATATGCCATGTCTATAGGAATTCAAAGAAAATCTGTATATTGGCTTAATCATTTTTTTCACTTTTTCCCCGTCTTGGGAGGACAACGCGTTCTCACTAAGAATCTCTGGTACTCGGTACCTAAGGTCTATCGAAAAAAATTTAAGATAGAAACAGCCTTAAATTATTACAGTAAAAAATTCGGAAAGACCGCACACTTTGTTCTCTTCCCCGAAATGCGACAAGTAAAAAAAGAATTTAAATATGGTTTTCTACGAGGTTTTTGGATGCGAATAAAGATGAGCGCAGAAGTATTTGCTGTTTCGATAAAATTATATGTCCTCAACACAATCTCAGAGCTTTTCTCTGTTAAAATACTGGGCACGGAAACGATTTTTTTAAAAAAAATAAGATAGATTAATTAACTCCAACATAAATATAAAAATGGAAAAAAGGCGGAAATGTGCTAGAGTAATTATGTTCTTGGAGACGTGGCTATGGAATATGAGCTGCTTCCGAGCAAAACAACAAGGAGACGTGGCTGAGTGGTCGAAAGCGCCTCACTGCTAACGAGGTAAGGTGTAAAAACCTTCCAGGGTTCGAATCCCTGCGTCTCCGCCAATTAGGCTTTCTTTTTTGTTTTACGAACGGTTTTTTTCGCTACCCTTTTTACTCCTTTCCATTCTTTTTTTACCTTACTGGCAAGGGCTTTAATATCCTTTTCGTGTAGTTTATATTGTCTCGCGTAATTTTTTGTTACGGTATCCACCGCTTTGTGATAAAGAGGAATAGTAATTTCCTTTGCTTTTTTAACTTCTCTTTCTACTTCTTTTTTTACTTTATTTACTAGTGTTTTTGCTTTTTTCTGATGTTTTTTAGCGTTCGGGCCAAAAAAATAATAAACCCCTGCCCCGACAACCGCTAGCCCTGCGCCGACTGCTACTTTTTTACCTACTCCAATTTTTTTATTTTTTTTCATCTCATTGTTTGTTTAATTATTAATCTTTGCGACTTTTTTTCTTTTTGCCAAAAAGAAAATTAAATATTTTATTATCTCTTATTTCTTCAATTATTTCCTTGGTGGTCTCGCCAAGTTCATTTATGTCTTTCTCTGCTTTTTCTAAAATTCTGGATAAGGTATTTGTGGCACGGATAAGGTAGTACAAAAATATCGCTGTAAAAATCCAAAGCATAACAAAACCAACTGATGATATATAAAAGAAAATTTGTGTTTGAATATACGTATCCATGTGTTTATTATAAATTATTTCTTCTTTCTTCAAAAATCCTCACGGCTTCTTTTTCATCCATACCCTCCATTTTATCAAGAATTTCATCTATTAAGGGGTATTGTGCCCTAAATTTTTCCGGGATTCTAGATCTAACTTCTTTAATGGCTTCTTTGTGCTTGAGCCCACCTCGATGGACAAAAGCTTCATATTGGTCAAAAACCACTACGAGCAAATATTCTTCCAAAATACCTAAAATAGAAGCTCTTTCTAAGATATCTGCAATGGGCATATCTTCTTCTGGGGTTTCGTCAATCAGTGGATTAAATTTGCGATTACCGAGATCCTTGTAGGCATGATGTAAACTTGCAATTCTTATGGCCTCAAGAGGAAGTTGTTCCTTAAACCCTTCTAAAATTTCGTGACCCCAGATAATGTGCATATCCCAAAATTCTCTCATGGGCATAGAAGCTTTCAATCCGCATTCTTCTAGACTGGAAATCATTTGGTCGGCCTCCTCTCCAAAATTTTCTCTTACAACACTTTCTATGTCTTTTTCTGCAATTCCGAGAGCCTCAATAGAAAACAATTTTACTACAGCCAATTGTTGCTCTGGATTTGCGCCAGAAGGTCCTGACTTGCCTACATCGTGAATCAGCCCCGCTAATTTAGTTATAAGTAATTTCCATTCTGGTAATTCAATTTTCTTGTCCTTAGATCTTTCTATCAAAATATTCCCTGCCCCGTTCGACACCATTTCAGCATATTCGTTAATTAAAGAATTGCGCTCAAGGGGCTTAAAACGATCCATGAGTTTTTCTGGCAATTTCATATTCCACTTAATCTTAAGAAATCTATCTAGGATCCTCCTTTCTATCTCTGTTTCAGAAAGATCTCTTTTCTTCTCAACAAGAAGAAACTTAGAATGATTGAGTTGTTTTTCAAAAACAGCTTTTTCTTCTGGATTCATAGTTCTATTATATACCCTAAAAACAATCTAGTAAAACGATAGAAAAAACCATATAATTCAAGAATGGAACTGAGCGAACGGCTAGAAACAATATTTCGTCTCGACACTAATCAGAAAAAGGCCCTGCAAAGACTCAAGATTTTTTCGGTGGCAGATTTGCTTTTTCATTTTCCTGTACGTTACAGCGACATTAGCGAAGTAAAAAAAATCGAGGAATTAATCCCAGGGGACATGGCTACGGTTTATGGAAAAATTTCTAAACTAAAGACCAAAAAAGCTTTCCGTTCTAAAATTCCAATGGGTGAAGGCGAAATTGAGGATCTATCAGGGAAAATAAAAATTGTTTGGTTTAATCAAGCATATCTCGCGAAAATGATAAAAAACGGAGAGAACGTGAAGCTGACGGGAAAGGTCACCCAAGGAAAAAATGGAATTTATCTAGCCAATCCAGAATTTGAAAAAATGCCGAACATGCCCATAGACAAACATGACACTCTTTTTGCAAAAGATAAAACTGGGAATCTCGGCTTTTCCTTTCCAGTTTATGCAGAAACCCATGGCATTACTTCCAAGTGGTTTTACCACGCAGTCGAAAAGATATTTAAGGAAAAAACCCTAGACAACGTCGAAGATTATGTTCCGGATGATATTTTAAAAAAGTATCATTTACCAACTTTAAAAACTGCACTTGTTTGGATACATAAACCAAAAAACAAAAAGGATGCGGGGTCGGCCCGAAAAAGATTTGCTTTTGAAGAGGTGTTCTGTATTCAGTTGGAACGACAGCATGATAAGTTTGAATATAGAAAAAATAAATCCTTCCAAATTAAGCCGGAGAAAAAAAGTGTGGAGAATTTTTTAAATCGTTTCCCCTTTTCTTTGACTAACTCACAAAAAAAATCTACCGAAACAATTCTTTCAGATATGGAAAAAAACTTTCCCATGTCCCGCTTGCTTGAAGGCGACGTGGGCTCGGGTAAAACCGCCGTTGCCGCCACAGCCTCATATGTAACAGTCAACCAAAGACCCGCTGGGCAAGACTTCGGAAATCTACAAGTGGCTTATATGGCGCCAACAGAAATCCTGGCGACTCAACATTTTGAATCTTTTATCCAATACTTCAAACATTTACCAATAAACGTGGGGCTCCTCACCGGCTCCGGTTGCCGAAAATTCCCGTCCAAGGTAAATCCTGATGGCTGGACCACAATCTCCAGAGCCCAGTTGTTAAAGTGGGTAGCAAACGGAGAAATACCAATTTTAATCGGCACTCACGCCCTTATTCAAAAAACTGTGAAATTTAAGAATCTAGCTTTTGTGGTAATTGACGAACAGCATCGATTCGGCACCGCCCAAAGAAGGAAGTTGGTCCGGAAAGACGGGGTTGCTCCACATCTTTTATCTATGACCGCTACGCCTATTCCTCGCACTCTCGCCCTCACTATTTATGGCGATCTTGACTTGTCTTTGCTGGAAGAAATGCCTGCTGGGCGCAAGCAAATAATTACAGAAATTGTTACCCCCGACAAGCGAGAAGAAATTTATGAACAAATAAGAACTGAATTAAAAAAAGGCAGGCAACTTTATGTAATTTGTCCTAGAATCTTTGAGCCGGACCCAGAGAAAGAGATGGCTTTAAATGTAAAATCTGCTGTCGCTGAAGCAAAACGCCTAAAGAAAGAAGTTTTTCCAGAATATGAAATAGGAGTACTTCATTCCAAGATGAGCAAGGATAAAAAAGAAAAAGTGATGGCTGACTTTGTTGCTAATAATATAAATATTCTGTGCGCCACCTCGGTAGTGGAAGTCGGAGTAAATGTTCCTAATGCAACAATTATTGTTATTGAGGGCGCGGAACGTTTTGGCCTTGCTCAATTGCATCAACTTCGCGGAAGAGTAATTCGTAGCACCCATCAGGCATATTGTTATATTTTTGCCGAAGCGAAAAGCGAAAAAACTTTGTCCCGTCTAAAAGCTCTCCAGACTGCCAAGAATGGATTTGAGTTAGCGGAGCTTGATCTTGCCCTTCGCGGGGCTGGCGAGCTCAGTGGCACCAAACAATGGGGCATCACCGACCTCGGCATGGAAGCGATAAAAAATATAAAAATGGTAGAAGCTGCCCGCACCGAAGCAGTCCGCCTCATAGAAGAAGATCCCGAGCTTTCAAAATATCCTCTACTTAAACAGAAAACACGCGAAAAAGCCGGAGAGTTTCACTTTGAGTAAATTATTTATAACTTGGTTTTATTTCTTTCGCCCCCTTGAGATGGTTGGAAATTCTTGCCAAAGCATATAGCAAACTAGAAAGTCGGTTTAAATAGGAAAGTGTCTCATCGCTCACTTTCACTTTTTCCTCTTCCTTGACTTCAACCACCCGCCTCTCCGCCCTTCTGGCTAAGGTACGGGCAAAATCAAAAGTAGCAGAAATTTCAGTCGCTCCGCTTAAAAAGAAGTTTTTAATTGGTGGTAAAAGTTTTTCAATTTCGTCTATTAGGTTCTCAATTTCTTTAATTTTATCTTTCGCGATATTCAAGGTTGAGCCGGCAATTTCCGCCTGAACAATAAATAAATTTTGCTGTATTTCTAAAAAAAGATCAGCGAATTTAATTTTTTTATTTTTTATTTTGAAACTCATCTTTCCGCTCCTGGCGCGAGCTAATCCTAAAAAGGAATTTATTTCATCAAGTGCGCCGAGAGCTTCCGCGACAGCGGAACTTTTGGAAATGCGTTGATCGCATCCAAAGGTTTTGGTAGTGCCATTATCCCCTTTTCCGGTATATAACATCTTTCTATTTTACGCGCTTCTTTTACAATTCACAAACTCCGGAAACACAGGCAAATTCTTTTGCTCCAGTAGTATTATCTGTCGCTTCATATTGGGAAAGTTTAGAAAAATCGATTTTACCAATAGCCCTAGCTCTTCTCTCATATTCTTCTTTAGTAATCGCCTCATACGGAGCTAGTTGATATACGTGTTCGGATCGCGGAAGAAAAGAAAGTCCTCCTACCCAATCCCAGTTTTCATAAACAAAATTACCGACAGTAATCCATTCGTCGGGACCAACATAAATAGTGGCTGACGGATTATGTTCAACATAGTGCTCTTTCAGTCTTTTCCATTCTTTTATTAAATCTAGGGCCGAAACATCATCTTTAAAAACTGCGCCGGCTGGAGCTTTCACGGGGAATTCTAAAACATAAGTAGTGGCTGATTCTGCGGACTGCCCCACCTCTGGCAGACAAGGTACTCCTTGGTCTCGAGCCATTTGAAGCAATGGGTCGGTATGAGAAATACGAACTCGACGAACAAAATAAGGAGCATACCAAGGGTGCATTCCCGAACCTACCCCAAGAAGTTGTCCAGAATTACCATGAGGTTTTACGCAGGTAATCGCAGTAGACGGATTGATATTGAAACGTTTAGCATATTTTTTGTTCACTTCTATAGAGTGTAGCTTAAGTGCAAGTAAAACTTTATCGTCTCTCACAATAGTGTTATCGTAGTATCCAGTTAAGGAAACCCCCAACAATCTTTCTTCCTCGCAATTATCTTTCCATTTTTTTGAAAGGTATCCAAAGTTGGTTAAAGTAGACTGATAAGTTCCGAGCAAGGTTGCCAATTCCATTTTTCTTTTTAGGGTTGCTAGTGTGTCTTTGGGTCGTATAACGATACTGGTTAAATTACAGAATTGCTTAGAGCGCAAATAAATTTCCCCACACGGGTTAAGCCCGATTTGTCTTTCATTTTTAATCATCTCCCAGCGACGAGCCGGCAATTGCTTTTCTAAACTGCCTCGATTAAATATTCCGCGCTCACCTGATTTAGATTTTACTAAGGCGGTCCATTCATCCAAAAATTCTTCAGCTGATGGTTTGCTGTTGTAAACAGCAGAATTGTTCGCCATAGAACGCTGTCCCTCTGTTAAATAAAATTGTCCCTTCTTCGCATCTCGCATTTCTGTATCATCAAGTTCAGAAAGAGAGATAAGGGCGCTGCGTCGTACCCCTCCCGCCACGACGATCATCCCAATTTGGCAAATGATATCGTGTAAATCTAGATTAGAGAGACGACGACCTTGTTTTGATAAAATTTTACGACGAGAAAATTCTATTAAATCCATCAAGGGTTGCGGTCCCGAAGCCCTTCCCCCAGCCGTCTCCAGACGAGCACCGGCGGGTCTAATTTTTGAATAATCAAATTTTACATCCTTGCCGTCAAACCAGGCGTCAAGCCCTAAAACATAAGCATTTGCCCAGCCTTCCTTGCTGTCTTCTATGATGTGAACTACTGGTTTTTCCTTTGTTTGCTTCTTTATTTGCGGAAATTGTTGAACATTTTCCCATTCTACGGCAAAACCAAGACCGGCTCCGCACATAGAAATATACATGATTTCTCCTAGATCCCTTGTTCGAGTCGGAGCAATATATGAACAATTGTAGGCCCAAACGTTGGAATTTCGACAGGCCTTTCCTGCGGACCAGAGAAGGCGCATGGAAGGACAAATATCTTGATTCAAAATTGCCTGCCTTAAATCTTCATATTCTGTTTTAGATAATTTGTCTCCCAAATTTTCCTTCATGAAAGACATATAACGATCAATTGTTTCTATCCAAGTTTCTCGACGCCCAAGTTCCGGAACCCAGCGTGAATAAAATTGATAGAAAATATATTCAGAGTATGGACTGGAAAAATATTTACTAGATTCTTCTACAGCCTGCTTCACTGCCTCAGGAATTGGTCCAAAAGTTGCTCGAAGTTCTGAACGTTTGTTGCGATAGAGAATATACTCCTTAGCAGTATTTGTGAACCCCGCGGTCATTAACTCTTTTTCTACAAAATCTTGCACCATTTCCACGGTTGGTAAAAATTTTGCCCCTTTGTGAACACTTTGAAGTTCTGTTTGAAATTTCAAAAGATTTCTAAATACACGCTTTGCTACTTCATGGGACTCAAGTTCCCCGCCCTCTCTTGTCACCTCAAAGGCTTTGAAAACTGCCCGAGCAATCCTGTCTAGATCAAATTTTATAACTTCTCCTGTTCTTCTGCGAATTGATTTTATTTTTGCTAATTCTTTTTTTAAAATTTCTTTTGTTTTTTTCATGGGTTTTAAATTATTTCAGGGTTAAAAGTATTAATAGGGACGACTATTTTCTTTTTTTCTTTCTCTTGAATCATAAAATTGTAAATTACAGGAGAAAGAACAACGGCAAATACAACATTCCCAAGCAGGTGAAGCATGGTAAAAGGAATTTGTCCCAAGAGAGTAGCCATAAAAGATTGATGGAAAAATATCGGGCCAACGGTCAAGCCAGTCACCGCGTCAAAAAATAAAGTTCCAACAATAGCAAAACCTGCATAATCCCACTTAGTTCCTTTTTTGTTTTTAAAATAGCTGGCAGCCCATAAACCAATTATTCCATAAGCTCCTGCAGTAAAAAATGTTTGCATCCCCATGGTGCCAGTCAGTACGTCATAAAATAAAATACTCAAAACAGCGAAAGAAAAACCAAGAAAAGCTCCATGGGCTCGACTGGTAGGCATCGTCGCGGCAAAAATCGGCTCAATGTTTGGAGCCCTAAAAGGAATTAACCTAACAAGCAGACATAAAATAAAAACCGTTACGGTTTTTAGATATTTTCTTTTGCTTTCTTTCATCGAAACCATTATACACAAAACTTTTTGTTTAGGTAAAGTTTTTTTTGTTAATTTTGCGGAAAAAAAAGGTTAAGCAACAAGAGAGTAGATAAAACAAGATACGTTTAAAAAATATTTATGGCTAGCAATAGATTTTCGAAAAATTTTTTTAGTTTTAACTAGAAAAAAAGCTTGACAAACTTTAGTTTGTTATTTTTAATGTCCATTCATAAAATTTTTTCTTGTCCGTCCTCTTGGATTCGAACCAAGGACCCCAGAGGTATAAGCTCTGTGCTCTAACCAACTGAGCTAAGGACGGGTTCTGTTTTCTTTTTTAACATAATGCCGTGAGCTGTCAATATTTTTTCGTATTCTTCTTGCTCCAGTGTCTCTACTTCAATTAATTTAAGCGCTATCGCCTCAAAAGCTTTTTTGTTTTCGGTTAAAACTTTTTCAGCAGTTTTTAGACCATCATTTATTATTTTTGAGACCTCGGCGTCTATTTTTGCAGAAACCGTTTCTGAAAATTCTTTTTCTGAAAATTCTCCGAACTGAGGTTTGTTGCTGGAATCGTTTAAGGCAACTGCTCCAAGGGCATCGGACATTCCAAAACGTGTCACCATAGCTCGAGCTAAATTTGTTGCCATCTGTAAATCACTGGATGGTCCAGTAGTAATATCACCAAAAATAATTTTTTCCGCCATATAGCCACCCAATGAAGTTGCAATATCATCAAGAAATTCTTTTCTGGACTGGAGACGCTTTTCTTCCAGGGGAAGTTTCAGGGTATAACCTCCAGCATTTCCACGCGCAATAATAGAAACTTTATGCACCGGATCTGCATAAGGAAGAACCGAAGAAACAATCGCATGTCCTGCCTCATGATAAGCGGTAATTTCTTTTTCTTTTTTAGAAAGCAAGTGACTTTTTCTTTCTGGACCCAACATTACTTTTTCAATAGCGCGAATTAAATCAAACTGAAAAACTTTTTTACGATTTTCCCGCGCGGCGAGTATCGCGCCCTCATTCATTAGAGAATACAAATCTGCGCCAGAAAAACCCGGGGTACGTTCTGCAATAATTTTTAAATTAATATCTTCCGCTAGCGGTTTCTTGGCAGCGTGAATTTTTAAAATTTCTTCTCGGTCGCCACGATCTGGCAAATCAAGAATTACTTTTCTGTCGAAACGTCCTGGGCGAATGAGCGCTGGATCAAGTACGTCTGGCCTGTTGGTTGCTGCCATTACTATTACTTTGTCATTTGGTTCAAAGCCATCCATTTCTACTAAAATTTGATTTAGGGTTTGTTCCCTTTCGTCATTCCCTCCACCAAAACCTCCTCCTCGTGTGCGCCCGATAGCATCTATTTCATCCACAAAAATAATCGCGGGTGCGGCCCGTTTTGCCATTTTAAATAAATCACGAACACGAGAAGCGCCCACTCCCACAAACATTTCCACAAACTCTGACCCAGACAAGTGAAAAAACGGAACTGAGGCCTCTCCAGCCACAGCTCTTGCTAGCAGGGTTTTACCTGTCCCTGGAGCTCCGGTTAAGATTACTCCTTTGGGAATTCTGGCCCCAATATCTAAGAATTTTTTAGGGCTTTTTAGGAAATCCACGATTTCTTTTAGTTCCTCCTTCGCCTCTTTACAGCCAGCCACATCTTTAAAAGTCACCCGATTATTTTTATCATTCGGATCGGTAATCCTGGCCTTTGATTGCCCAAAGGTAAAAGCTTGCATACCTGCACCCTTTACCTGTCGAGATAAATACCAGAAAAAAATTAAAATAAAGGCTATGGGCAAAAGAAAGGGCAGAATGTTTACAAGCCAAAACATAAATCCGCTTTCGTCTTTAATTTGTATTTCTGTTTTGGCTAAGGCGTCGGGAGTCACTCCATAATTGAAAAGAGTTTGGGAAAGTGCTGAGCCAACTTCCTTCTTGGCTATTTTTACTTCATCATTTTGATAAGTAATTGTTAATTTATCGCCTGCAACTGAGATAGTTTTTATTTCTTCGGACATTACGCTCTTGGCGAGATCAGAAATCGGAACTTCAGGAATTACTTTCCCGTCCCCGGAGACAACTAAATAAAGGGCAGTAATGAGTATAAAAAAAAGCAAAGCAGCGGCAATGTTCATTCCGAAATTTGATTTTTTCGGCACCTTTCTACCTTTCCCTTGCGAGTTCTTTTGATTAGAAAAATTAAAATCCATTTCGTTAGAATAGCATAAAAAACCCAAAAAGTGAATTCGTTTAATTTATGGTTTTTGCTGTGGCTTGCCACGAGCGAATTTTGTTACTACAAAATGAGTCGAGTGGA
>CAYTSO010000009.1:0-16904 GCA_964440545.1 uncultured Candidatus Saccharibacteria bacterium
ATCACCTAATGGTTAACAACTATAAATAACAAACCGATTCTTCTTGTTTCATAATCATCCCCTTTCCCATTGAAAATTCTGTAAATAGCTATTCCAAAAATGCCAAGGCTCAACTGGAGTGGGAAGTAAATTTATTACTCTGGAAGGCAGTCTCACTGACCTAACACCTTGAGTGGCTGCTATATACAGTGAGTTACTAACCAATGGTAAATCATATATTCTATTAAACCTTGTGAAATCAAGTAGCAGGGGATTTACATTTAGTTTGTCATTTATCCAAGCTAATTCTTCATATCGTGCGACAATATTTAGGGTCAATGTAGTGCCTGAACGTGGACACCCAATGATAAATATCGGTTTATTCACTAACCACACTCCTTGATTCCAGTTCGTGTGCTCACAGGCGGATAGTACAAGATCTGGCTTGAGATGATGTGAAGCCTAAAGTCTGGTTTTGCCGTGCCTGGATAGCGAGGCTCTGCCATTGTTGCGGCCGTTTATGGTTCAATCGCCTTCTTTACGAAACTAAATTCTAAACTGACATATCTCAGGGATAGAAGACTATCTGTCGTTGCCTGTAAATAGGTGTGATATACGAACTGACACTCAACACGGATATTGCCATACTAATCAGATCATCCAATTTTCTGGATGTTGATCACCCAACTTGATGTCATGTATTTTTAGGGAGAGGTCCATTCAATCGGTTCTGTCTTTTTTTGTTCAATATAATGTGCAATAAATATCTGTATATAGGCGCTACCAAACGCCTCGGTTTTTTGGTCAACATGCCAAAATATATCAAGACGGGATTTCTGGTACCGAAACCATACTTTATACGGTTGTATTTTCTCAACAACAAGTCATATTCAATGGAATTCTCATCGTGTTTATTTTTTTGAATATCGATGGCTTGCAGATATCCTTTTTCCATCAGCATGATATCGCGAACCATCGAGCGTTTCCGAATACGGTAGATTGCCAGGGATGAATCGATATATTTCACTTCCGGATTTAATCTAAAAACGTTTATCCAGCAATCCCAATCCTCGTGATTTGGCAGATTTTCATTGAAAAGAATGTTATTGTCTTTAAATAACGCAGATTTGAACAGGAAACAATGAACCGGGATAGAAAGATGCGACTCCCAATCTGTAATTAATTCATGTAAATAATTGTGTGTTCGGAAACGGGAGTTCAAGTACCATGAAGGATAGGGTTGGCTTAGGTTTGTTTCCGTGGAAGCAAAATAGGAAGATATACTTAGGGCATTATTCCCTGTGTTTTCAAGTATTTTCACCTGCAGAGCAAACTTATCAGGATGAATGACATCATCCGCATCTAAAAACTGGATATACTCCCCACTGATGAACTTAAGCCCTGCATTGCGGGCTGAGCCTAAACCACCATTTTCTTTTTTTAGATATTTGAACCTCGTGTCTTTCAGTACCCACACCTGGGCAGCCACTTCGGTGTCATCTGAACTTCCATCATTGACGATGACACATTCCCAATGGGAATAGGTCTGAGCTAACACACTGTTTAGCGCATCCGGCAGATATTGTGCCTGGTTGTAACAAGGGATGATTACACTGACAAGTTTATTCATTGAGAAGCAGTTTTCTATAAGCTTTGTGCATGTCTTTTATGTCAAAATGCTCCAAAGCATGCCGCCTGGCGTTCAGACACAGCTCAGTATACAATTTTTTGTCGCTCGCCATCGTTTCGATTTTCTGACGGCAACTAATCAAAAACGATTCTTTATCATTGACATCGAAAACATATCCGTTAAAATCATTTATCACATGTTCATGTATGCTCCCAACATTGGCGGAAATGACCGGGATGCCCAACTCCATTGCTTCCATGACCGTCAGAGGGAAGCCTTCCCTTTCAGATGTTATGATCAACACCGAAATCGTGGAGAATTCCTTCCTGACCTGAGCCGGGTCCGTAATACCCAGGATCAAGTTCAAACCCGAATATTTTGAACTTGCATCTTCAAACCTGTCTGTTATCATCTTCGCTCCGAATTTAATGTCAAAATCCATCTTTGACAACTCAAGAAACAGTTCAGGTCTTTTTTCCTGCGCAAACCGGCCAACATACCCAATTGTGAAATTATTAAATCTATCATCAATCCATTGATCATCGAAATTATTAATATATACTCCAGCAGGTATCACCTGAAAGCGTTGCATATAATCCAGACTAATCCCCTCATTAATGTACTGAGCCTGATAATCTTCCAAAGTCTTATGATTGATCACAATCCGTGTGGAAATAAGAGGTATAAAGTGCTTTGAAAATTCTTCGACCCCGGGATCAGGCTGGGAAAATGCATGCGTAAGGTCAATCTTAATGGTTTTTGGGGATACCATCGGCAGTAATCGATAGAAAAGGGGAGCGTTACAACCAAAAATGGTCAGTGGAAGCATCCGGCTAATTAATGTAATTAACACTAACCCCAATAATTTTCTAAACCTGGTTCCAAGGACAATGAGCGGATATCTCTTGAAGTCATCAGAGATTGGGCTTCCGTCAGTGTACTCAAATATAACCATAAGCCTATTATGAGAAGCAACCGATTTAATGATCTCGAAATGGACTTTTTCCGCTCCGCCAATCTTGTGATACGGAATGATAAAAATGATCATGGGAAAAGTTTATGCTCGTAAAATCTATATTCAACAATACTTGGCGCAAATATTTATCCATAAAATGGCAGAAAAAGACAAACGAGTTTATATTTAAGGTCAAGTGTAGGGAATAAAATTATGGATTTAAAAAGATAATAGTATTTGTTTAAGTACCGACGATTATTCTTTTCATAATAAATTCTATTTTTAATAAACAGATATTCCTGATACTTAAACTGCTTTCTTGACAGGTTTTCAATTGGAGAATTATTTGTCAACCTCCTTACATAGGCGTCTTTAACTGCCTGAAAATACCAAGCATAGGCATTATATCCACTATCCTTTTTAGATATGCTTTGTGGGGTAATCCGATACAAATATAAAAACTGATCTATAAATAAGCGCTGGCCAACCTCCTCAAGTTTATAATATAAATCTTGATCGACAGCTGCTCTAAACATAGGATTTATACCTTCGGTGTTTTGGTACAGCTTTCTCTTGAAGGTAGCAAAATGTGTAATAGCCCATTTCCCATAAGTTAGATATGAATATCCTTTAGGAATGTTTTCGCCAATATTTCCATACCTTGTTTTATTCAACTGCATATCAACATAATAAAATTTCGAGCTAATAATTGAACAACCTGGGTTATTCAGATGAGCCTCGACCATGATCGCTAGCGCTTCAGGAACAATTGCATCATCCGGATCCAAAAAACCACAAATCTCGCCTCTAGCATAATCAACACATTTTCGTTTAGTGAAACCAACCCCTCTATTTAGATTGCTGTAGAAAATCCGTATTTGTGAGTGTTTGGCATACTTTTCATAGATGTGCCGACTATCATCTGTTGAAGCATCATCCACTATTACAATTTCCCAATTACGGTAAGTCTGGGTAAAAACGCTTTGCAGACAATCTTCAAGATATTGACCATTGTTATAATTGGCAACCAGAACGGAGAAAAGTGGGGAGTCCGTTTTGTTATTTTGCATCAGTGAATTCCCATTTTTATCATTTTGGTCAGAGAGCCTTCAAGTAACATTTCAGCAGGATCATATAATGGAGTAGTGTCTTCTAGATAATAATATAGACTAAACTTTATTGTAACATCTAAGAATGCCTTAATCTGATCTGTATTAACTTAGCCATTCAGTCTACTAACCCCTGTTTGATTGACTGCGCTCGAAGGCATATGCATTTAGGCTGTTGCAATGTCGGTGTTGTTTGGTGCATTCCACACTTTAGTTATTTATCCTGAGACTGTCCACGAATTCATTTCTTGCCGTTACAGTTCCCCTAACTTCAAAATAATCAACGTTGCCCCATACTGCACTAAATTTACTGTAGCTACTAAAATATGTGCCTAAAATCATCCTGCATCGTGAAAGGAGGAGCATTTCTATTAATGCGTCTTCAATTGATGATGCACGCTGAAAGCCTTCGAATCTAAGATGAAGGAAAGCTCGTAAAGAGAAATTCAAATTCATCTTTACGTATTTTTTGGGGTATACAATCACATTGCTTTTATAAAGATTTATTAATTTTCTTTCAACGTCAATATTATCAGTAGCCAGAAAAAACTTTACATTTGAATTTGCTGAAATTTGATTCTCGATAAAGGATTGAAATCCATTCATTTCTGACACAAATTCAGGATTGAAATCGTTGCTCCATTTTGTCCAATCCTTATAGCTTTTTAAGTTATCCGTCCAACGGATATGCACCCCCACGGCATCATTAATATCATCTTGCTTTGATAGATGATCTACCTTATCAATGATCCGCTGCTGAGGCAATAAGTTCTTCAAATAGAAGGAAGCCTGTTCCAAAAATTTTGACCACGGGATAGTATCTTCCAAATGAATTTTCCATATGTGATTGAACCAATATGGCTTGTCAAAAACAGAAACTGTATTATCGTCCTGTATTTGGTTCCATTCCGCTTGATTCAATATGTCAATATTGGTTGTATCAAATAGCTTTGTAAAATCAGCATCACACCAAATGTTGGGAACCCAATATAAGTAAAAAGGGACATCTAACAAATAGCTCATTGCTTGATAGCCAATTAATGCTCTCAAGCGGTTTGCTAGCCCTCCACTGTCTGCTCGATAAATTATCGCTTTCATCTAGCGCTACCTCTCGCAACAAAGAAACTGGTTAATAAAAACCTGCTTTGATATTTTATTAAAATCTAAACACCTGATTTTTCCACTTGTCATTGGCACCAAATTTAAGAGGTTGGCAAAAGCAGTTCGCTCAGCCAAGTACTGTCTGATCGGGAAGATGTAGTTAACAGCAAAGTATTATGAGGCTGAAATCTCCTATAAAGAAAAGTCTTATTTAGAAGTAATCCAGCTTTCCGCCTCAGTTCAATACTTTTTTTCGGCTCTTTTCATTGTACATAAATGTTTTTCTTGTAAACAATTCGTATTATCCTAGTTTTAATATGCGCTGAAGTTTATTCTTTATTCTCAACAACAACTGAGATGCTTTACTCTGTCCAAAAATTAACGTGTGGGCTAAGATATAACAGCCAATGTCCCAAAAGAATTTCCTATCTTTCACAACATATGTAATAAACAGAACAAATCGGTGCAACTGATTGTATGGAAGCAATCTCTTAATCAACAAGATCCTGTATATCTGTTCACGATACTGATCAGGAATTCGTTGCGCCCTCGCCCAATCATACAATGACCCCCACAAATTTTCCTGGTAAAGATTTCTTGCTTTATTATCAAAGTGAACATGAAAAATTCGGTTCTCGTCATGTACACCTCTTTTTGCTGTCGGCACTCTTATTTCACCGGGGAATAAACGCGCCGTATAGGCCAGGCGGATAAGAAACTCCGTATCTTGATGGAGCCGTAATGTGGGGTTAAACCAATATTCCATCATTTCCAGAATCTCTTTTTTTATTGTTAATCCATCCAGGTGAAAATATCCGCAACCCTCACTTAAGTAAATAAACGATTCAAAGAGTGTTATTGGATCCACCTGTTTGGTAACGGTCGTTAATTCTGATAAAGGAGTATTTTTATACGCTACTTCAGAATCCTTCGAATAATAATGTATCCCTAATGCATTATACACACCGTCCGCTTCTGGATTTTCGGTAAATATCCTCTTGTCAGCATCGAAGCGGTTGGGCAGGTAGACATCGTCTGCGTCAAGAAAAGCAATGAACGAACCAACCGCCTCCGCCAGTCCAAGGTTGCGGCTGGCTCCGGCACCGTGATTGTCTTTGTTCGGATGTTGTAAAAGTTTTACTCTTGGATATCGGCTCTCCAGTTCTTTGCATACTTCAAGAGCGTTATCAGGGGAACCATCTTCGATCAACAACACTTCCTTTACTTCAGGAAATTGCAGGGCTGACTCAACAGCCTTCTCTATAAATTTTTCTGCATTATATACTGGGATTATGATGGAGATTTCTTGAAAATTCACTTTTATTTGCCTTTAGAGTATTTGATCGGCACTCAACAATTGCCATAGAGTGAAAAAATCACTACTTGACGTTCAATCTCCATCCATAGATACAACCTTGTAATTCCTGTTTTGAAACACGACATTAAGGTTGGTTGAGGTTTTTGCATACAACACACTGTAGGATATGTGATATTTGTCTCGCAATGCAATTAATGTATCATCGTCTATGTTGCCATAATTTTCTTCGAGTTCACCAATCATCGCAAAACCAGTTTTATCAGGATACCCATAACAACTTATTAATCTATCATACCATTCCGCAATCGCAATGTCGTTAAAGGGAAATGCCTTAAAGTCAACAACAATTGCTCGCCTGGCAAGTAGTCTGAATTGTCCCCATGTGGGAGGCGTTAGAAAAATACTGTCTTCCGGCGTGTATTTCCTTGCAAATTCTGCTACCTCATCACCATCAGAACCCATTTCGGATTTTATTTCTAATGTTATATTGCTTTTTATACGGTTGACCAAGGTTAGGTGATTGATAAAAGGCAGGCGACCATTATAAAATATAAGTACAGTTGCAAGGATAAAACCCGACAAAAGGGTTATAAAGAAACAGCGTTGTGAAAGCTCATCGAGTGCATGTATCAGCAAAACATAAAAACCGAAAAGGATTACGGGCGACAGGGCTGGAGATAGCCAACCAAAAACAGCAATAACAACCAACAATATAAGAGATGGATCATAAATTTCATCAAACCATTTATGGATTCGCTTAAGCCGTTCCCTAAGCGATTGCGATAACACGGTGACTCCCAATAACAATGGATGCAACAAACCCGTCAGATATAACATTTTTACTGAACTCGGTAAGTTTTTTTTTGTCAATGCACCTGCAACAAAAATTAGACCAAGCCAATTTACAACAAATAAAAGCCTAAAAGTTTGGGCAGTTACCCAGGCACGTGATGGAAATACCTCAACAAAAACATATCCACCAAGGCAAAGAAAAAAAAGCACTTTTGCAACAATTGCAATACCAAGGCTATATCGATAATTCTGATGCTCCTTCAGTTGAATGTATATTGCAATAACAGCGACTCCAAAGACTATTGTATTAATATAACTCGATAATGAAAAAGAGCTTGGTATGTAATGATGGGGATGTCTAATGTAGGCAACAATATAAATAAATAAATTGGAATCGATAGTTGATTGCAGAATCTGAGGAATAACTGAAAAGAATGAAAATATAATTAATAGCAAAAGACTGACGATGCCCGTTTGCAAGCGCTCCTTGGTTACCTGTCGTTTGTTGAAGGAATAAAAAGCAAGAAATGTGACAAACAGAATGCCACCGATCTCTAATCCGATTAGCGGATGAATGATAGATGCAATTCCACACATCATTATCCCGGCAATAATATTGCCACGCATAAATAGCCAAAAGCCAGCTAAAACAATAGGTGCAGCCAAAGTTCCTGGCACTAATGTTGTAGCATATATTATTGAACCTAATCCTGCCAAATCAAATGTCGATACACTCATCACCAATGCAGAAGCATACATACCTACCCGAGGAGAATTCTCGAAGAGATCATTTGCGAACTTGTAAGTAATGATAGACATAACAATATTTGATAATAATGTAAATATTAGGAACACCATCGGCAAATTATTTTCAGAACCCGCCAATAATGCCACAAATTTTGCATAATATGTTCGTGCAATGGAAGTAGTTCCAGAATTAGTGAAGAAATCGTTTTGGAGAAAAGAATGATCTATTGAACGAATAATTATTGGCAATTGTTCAAGATGGTTGCCCACTCCATAACCTGAGTAGTATAACAATGTAGTCACAATTCCAAAGATTACTGGAAGCAGGGTATATCGCTTGGCGACAAAGACCAACTGTTTATTTTTTATCATGCCTTAATGTTTTGAATTTCGAGAACAAAGTGGACAGAGAATGAATGTTTCGTTAGTAACTTTGCAAAACCGGTGTAACATTAAGAAAAGCCCGTGGCAGAATAGTAACGCTAATTCATGTTTTCTTGCAAAAAGGCCTAATGATGCTCGCTAGCGATGTTAGACATCCTCTTATGTAACTGATCAGCAACGCTTTCATTTCTATTCCATTAAGGGCAAAAAAATATTGAAAGCGATCGATTCCATCCAAATTTTGCAGGATATAAAGATTTTCCAATGAAATCTTGTTTTTTATTATCTTCTTTAATTTGGGGTCAACCATTTCCTGTAGTTTCCTGTACCCATTAATCTTCTCCGTTTTCCAATGGGCTATGGCACGGGGGTTTCCCGCTATCCTTGAAAATAATCCTCCTGCCCATCTACGATATACAGTTGTTATTTGATCAAAAAAGTACACCTTTCCATGTATTCCGCTAGCAATAATAAGACTGGTGTCTCCTGACATATTCTCAATAAGAATTTCAAAAGTCCTCTTTTTGAGAACGCTGGTTCTAAACACGAGGGAAGCTGTGGGATATATATAACCACCCATCTTTATGATTTCCTCTATTGGAACATCACCTTCTTTCAAAAATGTTATATATGTGTAAGATGTATTTTGGATTTCGTTCAAAACTGTGGCATTTGTAAAACATGCACTATACTCTTCATTACTTTCTAAGAAATCAATCTGCTTTTGCAATTTCAGTGGATCGGTCCAGTAATCGTCTCCTTCGCATAGTGCAATATACTTACCACGAACATTAGGAAACAGGAAGGATGCAAAGGGATTTATTCCTCGGGAAAATTGATTTTCCTTTTGGTAAATTGGAACAATTGCTTTAGGTATCTTATTTTCATATTCTCGCACTACTTCTGCCGTTCTATCTGTTGATGCATCATCATGAAGTAGAATCTCGATCGGGAAAGTGGTTTCTTGCATGATAAAGCCCTCAATTGCTTGACGTATAAAATTTTCATGATTGAAGGTTATGCAGGTAATACTGACCAAAGGCACGGTGTCTTCTGTCCACCTTTGCCGAGTAACAGGAATAGGTGTGGACAGAAGTTGACCGGAGTATGTTTTATGCGACACCTTGTTGCTTTATCCTCTGGTGGATAGATTCTGAATTGCTCACAATAAAATGAATGATGTTAGACATTTTTTCAACATAAGTCTTGTTTATCGCTGTACCAGTCGGCAACTGTAACACTTGTTGGGTCAGTTTTTCTGTCTCGGGGAGTAACAGTCCTGCATTAGGAAAATAGGAGCGATAAGGTTCCATTCGGTGACATCCTGGGTAAAAATAACGCCGTGCAAGGATTTTCTCTGCTGCCAAGAGTTCAACCAATGAATCTCTATGCAATCCAGCAGTGTGTTCATCTACCTCAATTACGATATATTGATAATTGTTTTTTTCGTGCAGATCATATGCGACCATGCGAATTCCTGGAATATCTGCCAGACCGCGCTGGTAGGCTAGATAGTTTTGCCGATTAATTTCGATAAATTCATCCAAACTTTCCATTGAAGTGAGGGCCATGGCAGCTGCGACCTCACTCATCTTCCCATTTATCCCTACATTGATGACTGTATCCAATCCCGCAAAACCAAAATTTCGCATTTCACGAATCTTTTGTGCCAAGACATCATCGTTAGTGGTGATTGCCCCACCTTCGAATGAATTGAAAAATTTTGTAGCGTGGAAACTGAAGACCTCTGCATTATCAGAGCCGCCGATCATTTTTCCCTTGTGCGTACAAGCAAATGCATGCGCAGCATCAAACAACAATTTTAACTGGTGCTTCTGGGCGATGGCAGTCAGAGCATCCACATTACAGGCACGCCCCCAAACATGGACACCGAGGATCCCGCTGGTACGCGGCGTGATTAATTTTTCTATCTTGGCAAGGTCAATATTATGGGTGACAGGATCCACATCACAAAATATTGGGGTAATTCCCTGCCACTGCAGGGCATGTGCTGTGGCAGCAAAAGTGAATGAAGGTACAATGACTTCACCCTTTAAGCTTAGCGCACGGGCAGCAATCTCAAGCGCCACAGTGGCATTGCATATAGCGATACAATTTTTGACACCTAGATAAGCAGTCAGCTTTTGTTCTAGTTCACGGACAAAGGGACCATCGTTGGTTAACCAGCGTCTGTCCAGCATGTCATTAACACGTTCCAAAAAACGCTCTCGGTTGCCGATATTTGGTCGGCCAACGTGTAGATCGTCTTGAAACTCCGGGTTTCCTCCAAAAAGGGCTAAATCTTCAATAGTTTTTTTCATATTATGTGACAGCCAGCTTCTTTATTTTCTTTATTGTGCCGGGTACTCCAACCAGAGTGGTATTCGCAGGAATATTTTTAATTATTGTACTGCCAGCCCCAATTATTGACCATTGCAACTTTGAGGAAGAATAAGAGGATATCCTAAAACTGCAGGTTTATTAATCTATTTCTTCATTCAATACCTTCGTCAATTATGGTGGTGAAGGATGCACATTAACAGCATGAATACAGCCTAAAGTGGCCACCTGACCAAAGATCTGCTCCAATAAAAAGGGTTCAGGTTTTTGCGGAAGCATTTTTATTGTCTCCTCGAAGTATTTTGCGGCTCGGAAGTAAGCTTTCAAATCCAGGATGCCACTGTCGGGATGGACATTACGAAATTCACGCAGTAAAACCTGTGAAAGGTTGACCATGAATAGCGACAGGTTGATGGCATTGGTGACAGGAAGTTCCTTGATGTTCATGAAATCTTCCAAGCCCCAATACTGCTTGGCATCCCTGAAATTGAACTCGATCTGGAATCGCAAACTGTAGAAATCGATGATCTTTTCATAGGAGAGTTCCAGATTGCTGGAGAACGGGTTGACATTGGCAAAGGCGCCGGTCTTGAGGTTGGTCTTGGTGATAATGACCACATTGAGGATCTGGGCAAACTCGTGATGCAGCATCTGGGCTTGATAGCTGCGGGTCTCAATGCCGTCTTTGGTGCTTTTCTCGACCAGATATTGGTCTGGAATGTTGCGGTAGTTGATCTTCTGCCATATTTTTTGCGAGGTCCTTTGTGTTTTTGCTCACCATCGTACGCGAAAGATAAGGCAGCATCATAACGCAACTTAGAGATCAGATGCAGACCACACTGCAACGTCATCTGCAAAGCATTGTGGTTGCCAAAGTGTCCATCCAGCACCAGATAGCGGACGGTGAGCCAATCTTGTAGCATTTCGAGCTGTTTTTTGATCATCTCCTGAATGCGTTTCAACTCCGGACTCAACTCAACCTGCGTTTTATCCCGATTGCGGCTGCCTTTGGGACGCCCGCGTTTCTTCTTTGGCGCAGCTTTATCCTTTTTCGCTCGTTTCTGCTTGCGTTCTTTGGCTGCCGTTTTTTCCGCTTCATTGCGGACGACCTGCTCTACTTGCAACGGATACGAACGCCGTTCTTCGACAGAAACCAGCGACAGAGAGAAGATGGAGATACCCTTCACGACCTTGTTCAGCAAACCGGAGAAAAAGTAGTCCAGACCATACGTCTCGTTGCCAGCTTTGGTTACCACACTTTCATCCCCAACCAGAAAGTATTCTGTCCCAGACCGGTACAAATGCCGCATGAAAAACTTACAGAGAACCTGTGGCCATGAAATGACAGCGTTGAAAAATCGTTGTACCGTTCGGTAGCTGCCGCCTTTCCCGGCCCAGCGAGACAAGCCCAGCATTGTCACACGACCGCTCATACTCAACATCGCTTGGGCGATCCGGCTCCAACGGCGCAGTTCGGTTTTTGAAAGATCAGGCTGTATACATTGTAAAAGTGCTAAAATGTTCATCATGGGCTTCCTGTGAAAGTTCTGTTTGTGGTGAACACAACTTTACTACATGAAGCCCTACTTACTTATTTTTTGGCGAAGGTATTGTTCATTAGTGAGTACTTTTAGAGATGTAATTACCTTCGGCATCGAAAAGTTCCTTGCGAAGTTGTTGTTCTAATTCAATAATTTTTTGATTTGGACGAGGGCTTAATGGTTTTGCAGGAGTTCCAACATAAATCATCCAAGGTTCACAATCTTTTGTTACCAAGCTGTTTGCGCCAACTACAGCACCTTCACGTATTGTTACGCCAGGTAAAATGACGGCATTTGCACCAACAATAGCGTGACGCTCAATATGTACGAATGAACGAATGGGGATACGATACGGATAAGGAACAGTTGGATTCGTAAGCGAGCCCCCTATATAATCTTCATTTCCTGTGTAAATTCGTACACCACCAGAAAGGCCAGAAAAATCATCCATAACTAGTTCACCGCCACCTGCTATAGAAGTATGTGAGCCGATATGAACAAAATTACCAATATACGTTCTTATACCTCCCATAAGAAACACAAAATCATCAATAATGATGGAGTTGGCTAATGAGATCACTTCTGAATTAATGATCCTTGCAAACTGCCAGATGACAACATCCTTACCAATGCTAGCAAAAGATAATAAATATGCTTGATTACTCATGGAAAGCTCCCAATATTCTTTGTCGAGGTATAAAACTAGTTGCGAACCGCAGGCTCATCGTAGCGAATTAACCGACAGCTCATCGTAGCGCTTTGTGACGTTCTAACCGACATCTTGGCGTATAGTTTCCTTGTGGTAATCGTCAGCAGAAAGGAAAGGAAACTATGCGGAACGAACTTTCAGATCGTCGCCAAGCGATCCGCATGCGCTTGGCGGGAGAAACCGTTGCCACGATTCAGCGCGTCTTACACCGTTCGGATGCGTGGGTGCGAAAATGGTGGCATCGCTATCTGAATGCAGGTGGTGAGGGTCTGTATGACCTTAGCCGAGCGCACAATGCGGTGGTGGATCGTACACCGCCGCACATCGAACGCGCTGTTCTATCCATTCGGCGGCGGTTGGTGGCGCACGCAACGCCACAGACACGCTATGCCTTCATTGGTGCGGCGACCATTCGCGAAGAACTGCGAAACTTGGGCGTTACACCCATTCCAGCCTTACGAACCATTGAGCACATCCTGCAACGGCACAGCCTCACCAGCCCGCCGCTACGATTGGCAAGGCGCTTACCACGCAGTACCTATGTCAACAACGAAATGGAGCAGGTCTTGAGCTTCCTGATTCATGCCTGGCAGCGTCTGGGCTTGCCGCGTGTCGTGCAGTTCGACAATGGTCGCCAGTTCTATGGGGCGGGACGCTATGCTCGTTCGCTCAATCGCGTCATCCGCTTGGTCTTGCGCTTGGGTGTGGAACCTGTCTTCATCCCTGAAGCCAGCCCGCAACGCAATGGCTCAGTAGAAAACTTCAACGGTTGGTTCCAGCCTTTGTTGCTACAACGTCCCTTTTCTCGCGCGACTACTTCTGGCGGTCAACGATCAACACATACACCAAAGCCTGGGATTTCGGACGCCGACCCAATACCGACGTAGCAAGCGCATCCAGAAACTGCCTGCCCACTTCTCGCTCGACCTCCAGCACATTCCTGTTGCCGCAGGCAAGATCACCTCGATCCGCTGGGTTCTCACTCATGGATACGTGGATGTCTTGGGCGAGTCGGTGAAAGTTGGGCGGCGACTGCGCTTTCACTATGTTAAGATTACGGTCGAGACGCACACCCAGCGCCTCAAAGGCTATCACAATGGTCGTTTGATCAAACAATGCGGTTTCAAACTGCGCATTTCGTAGTACAAATCGCTATCATGAGCTGGCGGTTACCACAAACCTTCGAATCGCTACTCACGACAGGTGGCGGTTCGCAGCTAGCCTTCTTCCTGACCCTGCCCCAAGATTTTCCAAGTGGGTTGGAACTGCATTGGAGCCCAACCATGATACTTGCCTCTGACAGTGAAATAAATAACTGATTGTTTTCGGAAAAGTATGTTTTTTCTTGAACTTTCAGATAAATCGGTCATGCTAATTGTCACAGAATACATGCCTTGTGCAAATTCTATCTTTGGGAAATGTGCTTCAAAAATATGAACCCCTCCCTCACCATTGAGACTGGGAATAGCATCTTGAAAATTAAGCACCTCACCAAAATTACGGTGGGTTGTATCCAAAAAAGCCAGGTAGAGATCCGCCTTTTTGATTTTTTGATTTGTCTTGATTTTTACCGTTATCGTCAGGTCGTCCCCATAGTTGACGTACATACCATCGCACTGTTTGGAACTTTTTCCATTGGATGTGATCCAGATATCATCAAGTATTGCCGTGTCTGATCCAAAATAATCTCCCAGTGGTTTGTCCAGCATTGAGTAATACTGATTAATGCCATGACCAACATCTGGACCATTATACATGGTCTGTCCACTTTTCATCAGGATGAGACTGGTACACATCCTGGCAATTTGTGGAAGATTGTGGGAAACCAGGATAATAGAACTATTCTGAAGCAGAGTATCCATCCGGTTAAAGCACTTAATTACGAAAGAAACATCGCCCACTGCCAACACCTCATCGATCAACAAAATATCCGGTTCCATCTGTGAGGCTACGGCAAACCCTAGACGTACCTTCATACCGGAGCTATAGTTCTGTACAGGGGTATCGAGAAAATCACCGATTTCTGCAAATTCTACAATCGCGTCAATTTTTTCGTTGATCTCTTTCTGAGTAAAACCCAGCACAGCACCGTTATTATATATATTTTCGCGTCCGGTCAGGACAGGATTAAAGCCAGTACCCAGCTCAATCAACGCTCCCACACGTCCTTTCATGGTGATACAACCTTTGTCGGGTTTGATCAGCCCATTTAGCATTTTCAGCAAGGTGGACTTGCCGGCGCCATTGTGACCGATCAATCCCAGACATTCACCGCGGCGCAATTCAAAACTTATATCGTTCACTGCCCAGAACTCATCTCTGCGAAGTTCTGGCTTTTTCCTGCGCCCCATCAGTTCGGTGCCAATATCCTGCACACCATACCACAATGAGCGCTTGAGGTTGCGACAAAATTTTTTGGAGACAGATTCGACCTGAACTAGAGCATCGTTATTCATTTTGGATTTTAGGTATTCTTGGGGTGGCAGGTACGCTGGGACACAGTAAATTAACCTTTGCCCTAGGACCCGATGCGTTCAATGATCATAGGCATGGATAGCCGATATACAACAAGGGCAAAAAGAAATAACAGGATGAACACCAGCGTGAACAACCAGAACCATTGCAAATCATACACCGGCTGTCCAGTGAGCCAGTTTCGGGTCTGGGTTATAAGTGTAGCCAGCGGGTTCCACCTCATGATCAAACCAACAGTGCCTCCACGAGGAGCTGGATATACCACAGGAGTGAGGTACATAAAAAAAGGTAACAAAATCGCAATTCCTCGGTTGATATCTTTGTACAACATGCCTAGGGGTGTCAACGCAAGCCCAATGGAAAAACCCGCCAGGCTGACGGCAAAAATACCCAGAGGCGCGAGAAGGATACTTGACAAATGCACCATCTGATGAAAGTAAATGTATAGGAATGCCAGTAAAAGAATTTTTATACCAATGTTGAAGATTAACTCATACATGCCGGCTAACAGAAGTCCTTCACGCGGAATGTTGATCTTCGAGAGCATGACCCTGTTGTCCGTCACCTGGGTCAATGGAGCAAGGAGAGCTTCATGGAACATTTGCCATAGGATAGTGCCGGTCAGCACGAATATCGGATAAGAGACGCCGGTGTCATCCATATTCACTACATTATTACCGCGAAGGATGATCCACAATACGGCGGTAGCAAGCGGCGGCAACAGTGCCCACCCAAAACCAAACAAGGATTGTCGGTATAAGGCTTTGATGTTTCTCTTGAATAATCTGAACCCCAGTTCGTGGGCTCGCGGGAAATTGTTCACAACATCACGCAAATGGGCCATAAGAGAGCGACTGGAAGTTTCCGACGAAAAAACGGTTACTTTTTGTTTTTCATCCATTCATTGAATTCTCGCATTGTTACAGACCCTTGTCAAGTATCTCAAAACGCCAAGCCATCCAAGCCCGCTTGGCACCAGCTTTCAAGATAATTGTGATGAAAAACCGTATAACGACACAGGTTGAAATAGATTTTCCAACGCGTGTCGTTATTTATATTGGTGTGTGCTCTGTCTACCGACCTGTTAGATTCCCATCTATGGAACGGCAAAGATCACGGAAGCATCCAGATCCTGAAGCGTGCCATCATAGAGCGGGAACACATAGGTGTGCGACAAGTCGATCAATGGCAACCCCATCATCTGGTTCTGTCCCGTGAACTTGCCGGTCGTATACGCACGCTTCAACTCATACAACGATGCAATGATCTTCGCCCCATTGTCACTGCTGATCACCACCGGTCCCCCTACTTCGTCCAGGTACACCAGGTTCAGACTTTGCCCTTTTAGCAGCGAATACGGTCCCTTCACTGAACTGCCAATCTTCACTGTGATATTCGTGTCTTTGTCGAAGTTGCCAACCTGTATTGAGTTGTACCTTGTCCGGTCCGAGAAGTCGTAGCGCGGCAGCACATAGGTATCGCTGAGCTTGTCCTGTTGGATACCCATCACTTGTGTCATCCCCGTCCAGGGTCCAGTGGTTGCAGGTCGTCTGTACTGCAGCAGCGAAGCAATGATATTCGGCCCATTACTCTCGATCACCACAGGTCCCCCAACCACAGGATATTTCACCACCTGGCTTGTTTTTCCTGCCAGTGGGTAGGGTCCCCATGTATCCGCACCAATCTTCACTGTGACTTGTACCTCTGAAGCGTTTGGATTTGCAAAGACCAGTGAAGCATCCAGATCCTGAAGCGTGCCATCATAGAGCGGGAACACATACGTGTTCGACAGTTCGGTCAACGGCAACGCCATCATCTGGTTCT
>CAYTSO010000010.1:0-10333 GCA_964440545.1 uncultured Candidatus Saccharibacteria bacterium
CCGTAGGTGAAGTCGGTGATCTTCTGGACTACATCCACCTCGTTCGGGTTCCAGACGGTCAGCCCACACTGCCGGGCAACATCGATGCGGAAGGGGTCGATCTCGGTCACGGCCACCTTGGCAGCGATGTTCTTGGCGAATTGACCAAAGAGGTAACCGATGGGACCGAAGCCGAGGATCATGACGTAATCGTAGGGCAGCATGAGCAGGGTGTTCATGCCGTTGACGACCGTCGCCAGGGTTTCCACCTGGGTACCGAGAATATCATCGATGACATCCGGGAGGACGAAGCACTGCTTTTCGGGTACCAGGCAGTACTCGGCATAGCCGCCGTCGCGCATCACACCCAGTGCGCTGGTCTTGATATCCTCGCATTGGCTGGTCAATCCCATGCGGCAGAACGAGCAGAAACCGCAGCGGATGTTGTTATCGATTGCCACCCGGTCGCCAATCTTGAGATGGTGGACATGGGTGCCGATTTCAACCACCTCACCGCAGAATTCATGCCCGAGAACCGTGTTCGGTCGGAAGTGGTGCTTGCCTTCTATGATCTTGAGGTCCGAGCCGCAAATGCCCACAGCTTTGACCTTGAGGACCACATCATCCGGATCCTTCACATGCGGGATGGGCTTTTCCTCGAAGACGAGGTTGCCGACGTCCTTGAATACGTACGCCTTCATTTTTTCCATAAGATAATCTCCTTTTTATTGATTTATTTCAGTACTGCACACGTGTGCAAGAAAAAATGAGAACAAACAGGTTGAAAAACTCCCTTGGAATTATTTCCTTCTTATCTTTGAATGCGCGCCGAACCGCCTTGGACAAATGCCTTCACCTGCTCCAGGGTTGCCATGCTGGTATCTCCGGGGAAGGTGGTTAGCAGGGCACCGTGCGCCCAGCCCAGGTTGACGGCTTCCTGTTCAGGTTCGCCTGACAGGAGCCCGTAAAAGAGTCCGGAGGCAAAACCATCCCCACCGCCCACCCGATCGTAGACATCCAGTTCACAGGTGGGTGAAATGAAGGACTGCCCATTGATCCAGGCGACCGCGCCCCAGGAGTGATGGTTGGTGGAATGCACCTCGCGCAGGGTGGTGGCAACCACCTTCACCTGTGGGAATTTCGTCACCACCTGGTCGATCATCCCCAGGAATGCCGCCGGGTCCAGTTTTGATTTGGCTGATACCTCGGGACCCTTAAGACCAAGCCCCATCTGCAGGTCTTCCTCGTTGCCCACCAGCACATCCACGTTTTCCACAATGCGGGAGAGGGTGGAGACGGCTTTTTCCTGCCCACCCCAGATGCTCCACAACTTGGCGCGATAATTCAGGTCAAAGGAGACAATGGCACCTGCCTTCCGGGCAGCCTGCATGCCTTCGAGGATCAGTTCGCCAGTGGTGCTGGAAAGGGAGGCGAAAATTCCACCGCTGTGAAACCAGCGCACGCCTTCAGTGAAGATGGCATGCCAATCAAAATCACCCGGCTTGAGCTGCGCAGCCGCTTCGTTGGCTCGGTTGTAGAAAACGACCGGGGCGCGCATGCCGAAGCCGCGGTCACTGTACACCGTTGCCATGTTGGGACCATTGACACCGTTGTGTTTGAATCTCTTGTAGAATGTGTGCACCCCCATCCCGCGCACCCGCTCGGCGATTAAGTCGCCGATGGGATAATCCACCATGGCGGAGGCAATGCCGGTCTTGAGTTGGAAGCAGTCCGACAGGTTGGCCGCGCAGTTGAATTCACCGCCGCTGACATGGATCCGGCACTCACTCGCCTTGCGGAAGGGAATGATCCCGGGATCCAGGCGGTGCACCAGGGCGCCGAGCGACAGGAAATCCAGCGCACCATTGGGAAGGATCTTGAGACCGTATTTGTCCATATTCCTAACCTTTCTTCCAGATGGTGGAGGTCACGTCCCCGCCCCGCCCGGTCCAGTTGGTGTGGAAGTATTCACCCCGCTGCCGGTCGATACGCTGGTAGGTGTGGGCGCCAAAATAATCCCGCTGGGCTTGCAGCAGGTTGGCGGGCAGGAACTCGCAGCGGTAGCCATCGAAGAATGCCAGGGCACTGGACATGGCGGGAACCGGGATACCCTTGTGAATTGCCTTGGCTACCACGGTGCGCCAGGCCTGCTGGGTTGCCATAACCTGCTCCTTGAAGTAGGGATCCAGCAGCAGGTTGGTCAGGCTGGGATTGGCTTCGAAGGCTTCCTTGATTTTTCCCAGGAAGGCGGAGCGGATGATGCAGCCGCCGCGCCACATCAGGGCGATGCCGCCGTAGTTGAGATTCCACTTGTACTCTTTTGCGGCAGCCCGCATGAGCATGTAGCCCTGGGTATAAGACATGAGCTTGGAGGCATAAACTGCCTGCTCGAGGTCGTCGATGAATGATTGTTGACCGCTCGTGATTGCCGGGGAAGGTCCGGGCAGCACTTTCGAGGCCGCCACGCGTTCGGTCTTAAGGGAGGATAACGCCCGGGCAAAGACGGCCTCCACCACCATGGTCAGGGGAATGCCCATCTCCAACGAGGATATGCCTGTCCACTTGCCGGTCCCTTTCTGCTCGGCGGCATCCAGGATCTTTTCCACCATGGGTTGACCATCCATATCCTTATAACCCAGGATGTCGCGGGTGATCTCAATCAGATAGGAATTGAGCTTGCCCTGGTTCCACCGCGAAAACGTCTCATACATCTGGTCAGCGGTCATACCCAGCCCATCCTTCATGAGCTGGTAGGCTTCGCAGATAAGCTGCATGTCACCATACTCGATGCCGTTGTGCACCATCTTGACGTAATGCCCGGCGCCGTTCTCCCCCACCCAATCGCAGCAGGGATCCTCCCCGCCGTCCGGGCGGGTCACTTTGGCTGCCACAGCCTGGAAAATGGGCTTGACGTGTTCCCAGGCGGCTGGCGAGCCTCCCGGCATGATGGAGGGACCCCGGCGTGCCCCTTCCTCGCCGCCCGATACGCCTGTGCCGATGTACAGGAGACCCTTCGATTCAACATAAGCGGTGCGGCGGATGGTATCGTTGTAGTTCGAGTTTCCGCCGTCAATGATGATGTCACCTGCTTCCAGGTGCGGTAACAGGAGTTCGATGAAGTCATCGACCGGTTTTCCCGCCTGGACCATCAACATGACCCGCCTGGGTCGCTTGAGTAACCCGGTAAGTTCCTCCAAGGAATGTGTTCCAATCACGTTGGTCCCCTTCGCTCCGCTGTTGAGGAATTCATCCACCTTGGAAACCGTCCGGTTGAATACCGCGACAGTAAAACCGTGATCGTTCATGTTCAGGACCAGATTTTGTCCCATGACTGCCAGCCCAATCAAGCCAATGTCTGCTCTGCTCATAAAAAATCCCTTTCAATCAATAAGTATCAGGACAGTTCACGTCCTGGATTTCACCCGGTACAATTTTTCTCCTGCCCGGGGAACGAGCAGGATGCCATCTGCTTCCCGGTCTTTCCATTCATCCATGTTCACCGTGGCAGGGTCCAGGTACCCCAGGTTGAGGCGGGCACAATCTGCCGCAGGAATCCGGCTTGCCAGGGTTACCCGCACATTGGGTTTCTCGATGCCATCCTGCATGCTTCCAGAACCGCGCAGGTGCGTGCTGTGTGCCAGCACGCCCAGCGGGATGTGCTTGAAGTGATCCCAACCTGCCAGGTAATAGGGTAGGATGTGATATCCAATCTCGTAGATGTATTTCCCATGAACTCTGCTGACTTCGGCAAGATGCGGGGCGTAGATCACCACTTCGCCTCCGACCGCGACGGCTGGTTCCAACTTGTACATCGCCTTGGCAGCCGTCCATAATTCATCATACATGGCGGGGGCGCAGGAAAGGATCCTTTGATAAGGTCTATCGCTCCAGACTATGTTGTGTTGCGCAGACAGGTCTGCAGATGCATGCCAGGCGGTATGCTGGTCGCCAGTGAACATGGCGACAATATTGTGTTCGTCAATGACCAATGCCACCAGGGTGACAGGAGTAACCAGGCGCTGGGCAGCTGCATGGATCATTTTCCTGACCGGGGTGTCCTGCAAACCAATCGTCCCCACCACACCCCCCAGGGCTCCCAGCCAATGGGTGGCATTGATCATTTCAGGACCGGAGATGCCAGGAAACAGGTACTTGGCTCCACCAGAAAAACCAGCTACTTCATGCGGAAAGGTGGGACCCAGGATGAGAAGGTGGTCATATTCCAGGGCAGCCTTGTTGATGCGTATCTCCACCCTCCCGGGCAGGGAAGGATGCCAATTGGCTCCAGCAATTGTCTTGATCTCATCGGTTTCCATGACACCCAGGCTCGCCAGGACAGAAGGATCGCTCCAGTTGTGGTTGAAAATGCCGACATGCTTGTACGTCCCGCTTCTTTCTTCGGTCGTCAGCCCAACCAGGGTGCTGAGTTGTTCTTCTGTGAGGGGGGGATGGGTGCCCAAGGCAACCATGAAATCCAGCTGCCGGGTATCCTGCAGTATTTCCACCAGGGTGCGAAATAGAAAGGGCAGGGGCAGGGAGCGGGTATGGTCGGGGATCAATACCAGAACTTTCTGCCCGGTAAATTTACCGGAAAGACCCCTGACCAGGGTGTCATACACCTCCTGGTTGGTAAGCTGCTTGCCCTGCCCGGCAACTGCCTGGGAGAAAATCATAAGAAAATTAAACTCCACTGAAGGCGGAGAATCCGCCATCCACCGGCACAACAATGCCGGTCACGAAAGAAGAGGCTGGAGAAACCAACCACAGGAGGGTGCCCAGGAGATCCTCCGGGAGGCCAAAGCGATTCATCGGGGTGTGGGAAAGGATGGATCCCCCCCGGGGGGTTAATATGCCGGATTCTTTTTCTGTCAATAGAAAGCGGTTTTGATCGGTCAGGAAGAATCCCGGGGCGATGGCATTGACGCGGATATCCGCGGAGTATTCCTGCGCCATGTGCACAGCCAGCCACTGGGTGAAATTGGAAACGCCTGCCTTGGCTGCCGAGTAGGCGGGAATGCGTGTCAGGGGACGCAGGGCATTCATCGAGGAGATATTCAGGATAACGCCTGCTTTCTGTTCTGCCATGACTTTGCCGAAAACCTGGCAGGGCAGGATGGTTCCCACCAGGTTTAAATCAACCACCCAACGCAGGGCGTCTGCCGGCAGGTCAAAAAATGCCTGCTGGGTGCTCGTGCTGGCTTTGGGTGAATTTCCACCTGCTCCATTGACCAGGATGTCCACCCGCCCGAATTCAGCCAGGACAGCCTGGCAGGCTGGCTCGAGACTGCCCCGGTCCAGGACGTTACAGGCAACCGCCATGGCATGACCGCCGCGGTCGTTAATGGTTTCCACCACCTGCCTGGCAGCAGTTTCATCCATATCCAGGACAGCCACGTTTGCCCCGGCAGAAGCAAGGGCACCGCACATGCTCTGGCAGAGCACACCTGCACCGCCGGTGACCACGGCTGTCTTGCCGGTCAGGTCGAAGGTTTTGTGAACATCGAAAGTATCCATAAGCACCTACCCAGGTAAAAAGGGTGTCAAATGACGAATAAAGTGCCTCTCCAGGTTGGAGGCGTAACTTTCCTGGTTGGATTGCAGGATATCCATGAGGCGATCCCGGAAGCGCCATTTCCCGTCAGCAGTCTTTTCCGTCAATACGGATCCAAATGTGACATGCAGTATCTCGCGAGCATCGAACTGTTCCAGCAAAGCATTCCAATCGGAGACAGCCTCCGGCAGAGGAGCTTGGTCAAGCTCTGCTGAGACGTGGTAGCTGGCCCGGTCGGTTTCATAACGTTCCCGGGCAAACTGGTAGATTTCATTCAGGAAACCTGGTTCAGTGGAAGCGATGGTGTGCAGGGCTTCCAGGTAGCTGGTCCCGGCGGTTTTTAAATGTACCGATCCCTGCGAGAGGCGGGCTGCGATGGGATAAATACTGAACTTGTCCGAACCCGAGTGCAGGCTGAGCTTGTAGGGTCCGAAATGGCGGGCGATGGCGGCATGACCGGCAAAATCAGCCTCGAAGGCAGGCAAGCTGCCGATGTAATCCACGCCCTTTTCAAAGCGACCCACGTAGCGGGGTGCCAGGCTGACCCACTTCACACCCAGGCGGGTCAACTCGCTGGCAATATAGACATGCTCGGCGAGCGAGGTGGGTTGTTCGGTCTCATCAACCGAAACTTCCATCTCGAATGGTCGCCCGGCGGCAGCTTTTTCCAGGTGATGATACATACCCGCCACGAAGGCGATCGCCCTGCCGTACTTCACCGCGGCTTGAAGCAGGGTTTGCTCATCGAAGGCAATGTGGATATTTTCGATTTGGAAATGTTTCCTTGCCAACCCGGATTGCTCAACTGGTACTTCTCCAGGAAGAAGGGAAGCAAGCTCGCGTAATTCAGACAAATCTTCCGTTTCGGCGCGGTTGTCCACATGGGCACCCGGGTCAATGGTAAAGAAAGAATAACCGCTTGCCAGGCATATATCGATATCCTCGAAAGACTTGAGATGGTCGGCATCCGCCCCGTGGGGTGCCTGCCAGCCTTCGGCAAACATGCCCCAGGTGGCGTCGTCCAGCACCTGCTGCGGAGTGCGTCCCGTACGGTTCATCTCGCGGATGGACTGTTGGATGAAAATGGGGGCGATTCTGCCTCCCACAGCCCGGGCAGCACGCACGTGACCGGCGGTTGCCAGTCCCAGGCGGTCGCCCATGCCGGCGGAGGTGACCAGTCCCAGCGGCTGTGGTTTTAGCCAGGGCAGGTGGGTTCGCAGTGCGGCGGCGTTCCCGGCAGACTGCCCGCAGAGGGCAAGCACCTGCCCATCCAGTTCGCCCCGCTCACCTTCAAATTCAGGCAGGCTGGAGGCTGATAGAACTGCCAGCTGGTTGCCGCTCCCATTCCTGACCATGCCAAATTCACATCCGCCAGTGATTACCAGCGAGCGGGAAAAAAGATCGAGGGCGGAATCTGCCAGTTTTGTCATGAATTCTCTATCGGGGGCGCAGCCGTGGAGCTTCGCACCAGCAGGCGTCCTTTCAACATGTGGATCTCGGGCTGCGCACCATCCGTACCGCCGGCATCCAATAGCTCCAGCACGAGCCGGGCAGCTTCCGCTCCAATATACCGTTTCGGTTGGTCGAAAGTTGTCAGTGGCGGATCGGTGTAGGCGGAAAAGAAAATGTTATCAAATCCAGTCACGGAAACATCCTGTGGCACCTGCAGCCCTTTTATCCGCAAACCCTGCAGCACTCCCAGGGCGATCATATCGTTGTAACAGACGATGGCTGTGGGGCGATCTGCAAACGCCAGGAAATGTTCCACTGCCTGCTGCCCGTGTTCCGGTCTGCCTGCGGGAGCCTGGTGGATAAACCAGGGTGGGATCACCACTCCTGCTGACTGCATGGCTTGCTCAAAGCCAACCAGGCGGTCATGTGAACTCCGCTCTGCACTGGCATTACCCAGGAAGGCTATGCGGCGGTGACCCAGTTCCAGCAGGTGGTGGGTGAGTGAGTGACTGCCGTCCCGGTCGTCATGGTAGATGGAATAACGGTATGCCTCGGCTGCCTGGTTGTTGACCACCACGATGGGCACGCCGAAGCTGGTCAGCTGCCTGCTCTGGGTGGGGCTGACCGGGGTGGAGCAGATGATCACGCCCTCCACCCGGCGTTCCACCATTGCCTGGATGTTATTTTTTTCCATTTTTTCATCCTGGCGGGAGGCTGCCATGAACAGGCTGTAGCCGTGCCCCTGGGCAACCTCTTCGATGCCTTGCAGGATTTCGCTGAAGAACGGGTCATCCACATTGCGGATGATGACACCCAAGGCACGCGAGCGGTTGGTTTTCAGCGTCCGGGCAGCTGCACTGGGCATGTACCCCAGGTCTGCCGCGACCTGGCGGATGCGATCAGCGGTCTCTTCAGAGATTAGCCGGCTGCCGTTCAGGGCGCGCGACACTGTCGAGTGGGAGACATCCGCCTGCCGGGCAATATCCTTGATGGTGATGGGCATGGTATGGTTCATTCCGGGTGATAATTGGTGCACACGTGTGCACTGATTGGGTTAGTTTAATCAATATCCTCAGCCTTGTCAATCCTTTTGCAAGAACACTTGCATTCATTGAGGTTTTGTTGTATCATTTGCAAATGAAAGAGAAATTACATTTTTTGTGAAATTGAAAGTTAACCCGCCCCAATCAACCCACCACGAGGATACCCATGACCCCTGATATCAAAGCCATTTTTCTGGATGTCGGCAACACCCTGCGCATCGTCGTTCCCGATGAACCCTTTATGATCGAGGCCAAGCGCCAGCTCGCCCAACTAACCGGTACAACCCTTGCACCGGATGAGTTTTTCGTCTTATTGGAGGAGCGCTACAAGGTTCTCCGCAAGCGGGCCAAGGAGATGCTGATCGAAGCTTCGGAAAAGGAAATGTGGACAAAATGGATGCTTCCCGATTTCCCCGAGGAGAAGATCGCCCCGCTCTCGGCAAAACTGACCCGCCTTTGGCGGGACTGCGACGGAAGGCGTGTTCCGCGTGAGGGCAGCACCCAGGTGATCATCGAACTGCACCGCCGCGGATACCTGTTGGGGTTGATTGCCAATACCATCACCGAGACAGAAATCCCCGACTACATTATCGAGGAGGGATTGGGTCCATATATCAAGATAATCATCCTGTCCTCCAGGCTGGGCATCCGCAAGCCCAACCCGGAAATCTACTGGGAGGCTTCCCGGCAGATAGGGGTGGAACCAGCAAACTGCATGTACCTGGGCGACAACTTAATGCGGGACATGGAAGGCACCCGCGCCGCGGGGTATGGCATGTTCATCCTCTATTACGAACCGAAGACCCAGGAAAAAGAGCCGCCCAGCGTGCAGGACAAGCCGGACCACGTCATCCATGATATGAAAGAACTGCTGGATATCTTTCCACCACGCAGGTAAATCGGAGGAACATGACCACTATGATTGAAGCCATCTTCATTGACCTGGGCAACACGCTGCGCAGCCTGGTGAAGGATGAAGAGCACATGTGCCGCGCCCGAAACGAGATTGTCCGCCTGGTGGGCACGGATGAGGACCCGCTTGCCTTCGTGGAGAAATTGACCGAGCGCTACAAGGGCTACCGCAAGTGGGCTTTCGAAAACCTGGCGGAGGCACCTGAAGCCGACCTCTGGACGCGCTGGTTGGTCCCCGATTTTCCCAGGGAACGCATTGTAACGCTGGGAGCTGAACTGACCTACCTGTTTCGCCAATCCATGGGCAGGCGGGTGGTGGTGGAGGGCGGTCGGGAGGTGTTGGAGGAACTCGGCAGGCGCGGCTACACCCTGGGCATCATCAGCAACCTGATCGGCACCCGCGAGATCCCGGAGTGGTTGGAACAGGAAGACTATGCCCGCTACTTCAAGTCGGTCGTGCTCTCCTCGGTCTTGGGCATCCGCAAGCCCAGCCCGGAGATATTTTATGAAGCTGCCCGTCGGGCGGGTGTGAAACCGGAAGCCTGTGCTTACGTGGGTGATAACCTGAAAAGGGATGTAACCGGCACGCGGGCGGCAGGTTTCGGCATGGTGGTCATCATGATGCCGGTCGAGGAATTGGCAGAAGCCGTGATAACGGATGAAAATCGCCCGGATGAGATCATTCACAACTTTCGCAAGCTGCTGGATATCTTTCCAGGACGGAGTTGACCTTTCTTAATGGGTAAGTGACTGGAGAATACATGTCCTTGCTGTCTCGTGGGGCGCTTTCGTTGGTGGATGGGGTAAAAATCCTGTATGGCGAAGGTCAGACAGATTATTCGTTTGAACCCTTGGTTGTCACAGGTCCTGGCGGTCTTCCGCTCGGGCGGATAACGGATGGCGATGCGGTCATCTTTTGCTGCCGGCGCGGTGAGCGCGAAATTGAGCTTACCGAGGCTTTCACCCAGGCGGATTTTCCCCACTTTTCCCGCCCCGATCTTCACAACCTCAAATTTGTCATCCTGACACTCTACCACGAGAAATTCGCCCACCTTCCGGTGGCATTTGCCCCCTCCCGCCTCCAGGGTACGCTGGCAGAGACCATCAGCCGGGCGAGCTTGCGGCAACTTCACACCGCCGAATCGGAAAAATATGCCCATGTCACCTTCTTTTTCAATGGGGGCAACAACCAGGCTTTTCCTGGGGAAGAGGATATCCGCATTCCCTCCCCGAAAGGCATCCCCTTCGACCAGGTCCCCGAACTCAGCCTGCCGCAGGTGGCGGAACAGGTGAGGGTTGGGATATCTGCTGGGTACGATTTCATCGTTGCCAACTTTGCCAACGGGGATGTGATCGGTCACACCGCCAACAACCAGGCGAAGGTTCGCTGCGCAGA
>CAYTSO010000011.1:0-1114 GCA_964440545.1 uncultured Candidatus Saccharibacteria bacterium
ATTATCCACAATACAAGGTCGAATATGTGATCCAACAGGAAATGCGCGGTCAATCCGATGCCCTGTGGCAAGCTCGGGCTTTCCTCAAAGGGCGGATGATCATGGTGTTTTCGGATACGCTGATCGAGAGTTCTCTGGCTTTCATGGCAGATGACAATTCGGGTGCTATTGCCTGGGTCAAGGCAGTACCTGACCCACGCCGGTTTGGCGTGGCAGAAATTGATTCAAGTGGTTGGGTGACGCGCCTGATCGAAAAACCGAAGGATATTGATAATAACCTGGCGGTGGTTGGATTCTATTATTTTAAGGACTCAGCCAAGTTGTTGCAGGCGATCGAAGAACAGTTTAAGCGAAATGACATGCTTAAGGGAGAATTCTTCCTGACCGGAGCGATCAACATCCTGTTGGAAATGGGGGTAAAGATGCGCATTGAGAATGTGGCACATTGGCTGGATGCCGGGACCCCCGATGCAATACTGGAGACCAATCGTTTCTTTTTGGATCATGGACGGGATAATCAGCCTACGCAGAGCAAACTTGAGGATACGACCTTGATCTCGCCGGTTCACATTCACCCGGGGGCACGGATCAGTGCATCGACCATCGGACCGCATGTATCGATCGGAGAAGGCACCATCATCGAAGGAAGTACTTTGAAAGATTCGATCGTTGGTGATAGTGCGCATATCAGCGAAAGTCAATTGGAAACTTCATTAATCGGTGACATGGTGGTTATCAGTGGGCTGAGAGGTAAATTCAACTTGGGTGATAACTCCACGGCGGTAAAATGAACGATCTTGTGCACTGTCATGCTGGTTGGCATTATCCCGAGCACCCCATTGAGTTGCTGTGGGAAGGGGAGTGGCTGGAAATTATCCATGTGCTGCATGACTGGCACAGAACAGATGGGTATGGTTATGTCGTGCGAACGAAAGATGAACGGATCTTCGAGATATATTATATTGAAGAGCCTGAACATTGGGAAATCAAACTTTATTCGGGCTTCCAAGGGTGAAACCCGAAAAATCTAAGGAGAATGTATGACCAGTAGTTATTTGGGTGATCGTGTGTTGGGTTTGAAACCTTCCGGGATCCGCAAATTTTTTGATATTGC
>CAYTSO010000011.1:1214-9798 GCA_964440545.1 uncultured Candidatus Saccharibacteria bacterium
AACCCGACAGGTGCTGTGGCAACCCGGGAGACATTGTTGAAGATCGCGGATTTGGCAGAGAAACATGACCTGATCGTGATCTCAGACGAGATCTATGACCGCCTGGTCTATGGCACCCAGCATGTATGCTTTGCTGGTCTACCTGGGATGCAAAAAAGAACCATCCTGTTGGGCGGATTCTCCAAAGCTTATGCCATGACCGGGTGGCGCATCGGTTTTGCTGCCGGACCAGAGGATATGATCGGTGGTTTGGTAAGAGTGCATCAATACACGGTCATGTCTGCACCGACCATTTCACAATATGCTGCGATCGAGGCTTTGAAAGTTGGCGAACCTTTTGTGCAGGAAATGGTGGCAGAGTATGACAGGAGACGGAAGTTGATCGTAAATGGGTTGAATGCTATCGGGTTGCCCACATTTGAGCCAAAAGGTGCGTTTTATGCCTTCCCGAGTGTGCATAACACGGGCATGGGCGATGAGGAGTTCTCGGAAAAACTGCTCATGGAAGAACATGTGGCTGTTGTGCCAGGGCGCTCATTCGGCGATGCAGGCATAGGATTCGTGCGCTGTTCGTATGCAACGGCTTACGAAAAGATCGAAAAAGCACTGGACCGGATGGACAACTTCCTTAAACGGCACGCCTAGATTTGAAACCTAAACAATAACAATAAGTGGACTGATAATTCAGTCTACTTTGCTTAACTGGCTGTAAAATAATTGTCACATTCCGTTAGTCGGCGCATTAATTGATTGGTTTGTCAAGATCCAATCAATTAATGAGTTACCACCCCACAGGTTTGAAAAAATCAGGGTCTTGAGCAAACTACAAAGCGGCACGGATATGCTGAGCCCATTCTGCGGTACGTTCAAGTTCGCCATCTTTGAGTGGACCTTCAGAATCCTTGACCAGGAACCACTCAGGGGGGACCAGCAAGGTGCCGCCCTTTTTCTGAAGTATCTTAACCATGGTCTCGGCAGCATAACCAAAGATCTTAACCATGAAGCTCAGAAACTTGGAATTAACGTCAGTCATGGCCAGGCGGGTATCGAATGCGGTAACCTTCATGCCCTTAAATGCTTGAGATGTTTGAGATTTGAGAAATTTATTAATATCAGGCGATGGGCTGAATGCCCGGGTTGGTGAACCGAGGATCAACAATTCAACCCCAAACAGCTGATCAGGAACCAGGTTCTGCACCTTGACGGTGTCAGAACCCAATGCCTGACCTAGGGCTTGGGAGACCTTTTCTGTATTGCCAAAAAAAGAATCATAGATGATCAACGACTTCATGATGTAATTCTCCAATCACAGTTTTTAGATTTTATTTGGAAGTACTGGTGATTAATCTTGGCCATGGTTTTTTCTTTCCAGCCTTTTGAGGAGGAAATAGTTAACTATAGCAATAATAAACATAACAACCAGAAGGATAATGTAAGCAATCCTCCAATTGGCTTGACCGGTCATCATGGTGTATTCAGACATGCCCCCAATGCCAGAAATGAGGGTAAGTGGCATAAAAATGGTGGTGATAAGGGTCAGCCGGCGCACGATGGCATTGGTTTGATTGGCAGACTTGGACATCTGGTTATTGATCATCGAAAGATACATTTCCATTAAACTGGTTACCAGGTCACGAGACGTTTCGGACAACTCATAGAATTTTGACAAGTGGTCGTGGATATCGCGGTAGAAATAGATGGCATCTTCCGGGATGAATGCACTATCCTTGCGGGAGATCTTGCCCAAAACCTCCCGTTCATGAAAAAGACTCTTACGAATGGCCAGCAGGTCTTTTCTGGAGTGCAGCAATGTGGAAGGATCGAACTGAGCTAGATTGGTCAGGATAACCTCTTCGTCATGGTCAAGGGATTCTTCAATGGCTTCGATCGCCAAAAATTTTTGGTCAACGACCTTATCCATGATCAGATGCAATAAGAAAGCAGGACCCTTTTGTATCAAAGGGGTTTCCTTATCAACTACTTTTTCAATACCTTGCATTATGGGCTGACCAATAGAGTCATAACCGCTAACAGAGACCAGGAAATTCGATCCGATAAAGACGTCCACCTCACTGACCAGAAGTGCTTCTGACGTGAACTCATAAGCATTAAAGATCAAGAAGGTGTAGTTTTCATACATGTCTATCTTGGGGAGCTGGTTTTCGTCTGTACAATCCTCAATGGATAATGGGTGTAATTTCAGAATATTGATCAATGGAAGCAGATCTGCATTCGTCGGTTTTGTGAAATCGAGCCAAATGTAACCACCTTTTTTACTGGCGGTCATGGCATCCTCAAGTGAAGAGACAATATCCAACTTGCCTGAATTGGAAATATGAAAGAAACGGGAATTGCTCATTTAATTATGTGACCTTTTGTGTTAACTGCCATGAAAAATGATTGCGTGGGTACCGCCCTCGCGCAGGGCTTTCAGGGCAGTGAAACTGGCTTGCGTGGTCATGATCAACTGATCATAGGGGATGGGTGGCTGCCCATGGTTGCGCAGGGCATCAATGAAGGCGGCCCAACAAGCCTGGTGGCCTTTATCCTGTTTGAATGCGGTTTTCCTGCGGACCAGTTTGCCTTTGGATGCCATTTCAAGGGATCGGAAATCATTGAGCACCGCCACCCGTCCACCACAGAAGACCTCAACATGTTCCTTGGGATAGGCTTTATCGCCATTGGCAAGGTATGAAATGGTACCAATGGAGCCATCCGGATATTTCAGGGACATTACAACATTGTCCTGGTTGTATCTACCATTATCTGCCAGTCCATCAGTACTGACCGAAATAGGGTTCTGCCCAACCAGGAAGGTTAGAAAGTCTATAAAATGGCAGCCCTCACCAACAATGCGGCCGCCACCCTGATCGGGGTCCTGGGTCCAATGGTCCAGGGGTAGGAAACCGGCATTGACGCGGTAGTTAATTATCATGGGTTCGCTATGACCTTCCAGGAAGGCTTTGAGTTGCTTCGCAAGAGGAGCAAAGCGCCGGTTGAACCCAATTGTGAGCAGGGGAGCGTTTTCCTGCTTTAGGGAGGAAGCAACAGAAACCAGTTGTTCTTCATTGATTGCAAGGGGTTTCTCGCAAAAGACATTTTTCTTAACTTCAAGGGCTTTCAGTATTTGTCCTGCATGCTGATGGTGCCGTGTCAGAATGGCCACCAGGTTGATAGCCGGGTCAGAAAAGATGGTTTCAGGATCAGAACCGGAAAAGCCAAAACCAAAGCGTTGGGCAGCATGGTTTGCGCTCAAGCCGGTGGCAGAAACAATACCCACCGGTGCTACCCCGCCTACTTTTTTGACAGCGGGCAGGAAAGTTGTGCGGGCATAGTTGCCGGCACCCAGGACACCCAGGGCGATGATCTCTCCAGGTTGCAAACGCACAACAGGCGCGCTGAGATTGGAGACCCGGTTAAGTGGTTCAACGGCACTTTCGGGATAGGTCAGGATGACCCCCAGGAAAGGCTCGGTCGATTTGGATGTGATCATACTGTAGGCTTTGGGGGCTTCATCGATCGGGAAGCGGTGGGTTATGAGAGGCTTGACATCGATCTTTTTACTGGCCAGTAGGTCAATGAAGGCTTCCATGTTGCGTTGTTCGGTCCAGCGGACGTAAGCCACCGGGTAATCGATGCCCTTTTCTTCGTAATTGACATCGTAGCGACCGGGACCATAGGAACGGGAAACTACCAGATTGAGTTCCTTCTGGTAATACAGTTTGCGCGGGATATTCAAACCGACTGCGCCTACCGCAACCACCTTTGCCTTGCTGTGGGCAATTTCACCAGCCAGGCTGACCGGGTCGTCCGATTTGGTATCTGCGCAGATGATCACCGCATCCACACCCCGCCCAAGGCTGAAGGATTGGGCCGCTTCTTCTGCATTCTTGCGTAAGACAGCAGTAGCGCCCAAGTTTGAAGCTAAAGTAACGCGAGATGGATCCAGGTCAATACCCAGCACAAAGCAACCGGCTGCCTGGGCAATGGTCGTGGTGAGCAAGCCCAGCAAACCAAGGCCGATCACGGCAACACGCTCGCCTACCTGAGTGTTGGCAAGGCGGAATCCTTGTATGGCAACAGCACCGAGGGTTGCAAAAGCAGCACTTTCAAAATCTACAGAATCGGGCAGTTTGACCAACAGGTTCTGGGGGATGGAGACATATTCAGCATGCACGGCATAACCGCCGCCGCCGCATGCCACCCGGTCACCAACACGGAATCCTTCGAGATCCGCACCTACCCGGGTAATTGTGCCTGCTGAGGAGTAACCCAACGCCAAAGGTTCGTCGAGGCGATTCAGGGCAGCCTCGATGGTGGTTCCAATACCTTCGCGTTTGGCTTTATCAACCACCTGGCGCACCAGGTCAGGGCGTGAGCGGGCTTTACCGAGCATGGATTGTTGGGCAAATTCAACCAGCATGCGTTCCGTACCAACCGAAACAAGTGAGGCTGCGGTTTGAACCAGGGCAGCGTTGGTAGCTGGTTGAGGTGCAGGCACCTCGACAATATGGGTTTCGCCTGATTTCATATCTTGAAGAAGTTGTTTCATATGTTATTCCAGGATCTATTGATCATTAAAAAAGGGTAGATGCAACTTTTGTGAAGATTATAGCCCAAAATTCGACCTCATGGCTGAGCTGATTGGCGCTGGCAAAGTGTACTATAATAATTTGATAGATAAATTCAATCCGACGAGGTCGCTTTTTTGATCGCCAACCGGCATACCCAAGTCTACGATTCGGTAAAACGGCCTTCTCCAGCCATTGAGGAGTTGCGCCAGGTCTTCCGATACCGCTATTTGATCGGGCAACTATTACGGCGGGATATTCTGACACGCTATAAACGTTCAGCGTTGGGGGTGGCTTGGACCATGATCAACCCACTGGGTACAATGATCATCCTCGCGATCGTTTTCTCTCAAGTATTTAAAATGGAAGGTTATGCATCTTTCATTTTGACCGGCTTGATGGCATGGAATTTCTTTGCGCAGGCATCCAATGCTGCTATAGTCAACCTGGTATGGGGCGGTGGACTTTTGAAGCGCATTTATATTCCCCGGACATCGTTCGCTATTGCAGCCGTGGGCACCGGGCTGGTGAACCTTGCCTTGGCATTGATCCCACTGGTGATCGTCGTGTTGATAAATGGCATCAAGATCACCTGGGCGATCATTTTTCTACCTGTACCGATCATCCTGCTAGCGATGTTCACCCTCGGCGTGGGTTTATTCCTGTCATCTTTTGCGGTGTACTTCCCGGATGTGGCAGAAATGTACCAGATCCTGCTGACAGCATGGATGTACTTAACCCCGATCATCTACCCGATCGACCGCCTCCCGGAACTGGCTCAAAAGATCATCCCGATCATTAACCCGATGTACTGGTTGGTGGAGTTATTCAGGGCACCCATCTACGGAGGTTATATCCCGGGTTGGTCGATGATCTGGCCGATCCTGTTGGTTTGCGTGGTCGTACTGGTTTTTGGCTGGTGGTTCTTCTGCCGGCGTGCAGATGAAATGGCATACCGGGTGTAGATATGGCTTGTACATCACCTCTCTTTACTCAAATTGGGCCCGCGATCTCACTGCAGAACATTGTGGTCAGTTACCGGGCTCCAACTGAACACTTTGCCACGTTTAAAGAGTATGCGATTCGAGTCGTGCAGGGTAAAGTGAAACATGCAGAGTTTTTAGCGGTCAACCATATCAGCCTGGATATTTACCCGGGCGAGGTGTTTGGGGTGATCGGGCAAAATGGAGCCGGAAAGAGCACCCTGTTGAAGGTCGTTGCTCGGGTTTTACAACCTACAGAGGGTAGAGTGGTGATCAAGGGGTGGATCGCACCACTGCTTGAATTGGGGGCAGGATTTCACCCTGAATTGACCGGCAGGGAAAATATCTACTTGAACGGTGCGATCCTGGGTTTTACCCGCAAAGAAGTGGAAAGCTATTTTCAAGAAGTGGTTGACTTTTCGGAATTGGGAGAGTTTATAGAAGCGCCAATACGGACTTATTCGTCGGGGATGATCGCCAGGTTGGGTTTTGCTTCGGCAACTGTAAAGAGGCCAGACATCCTGCTGGTTGATGAGATCCTTGGCGTGGGTGATGAAGCATTCCAGGAAAAGTGTACCAACCGCATTAAATCATTCCGCGAGCAGGGCATGACCATTTTAATCGTTTCACATAGCATGGATAGCATTGCCGGGATGTGCCAGAGGGCTGCCTGGTTGGACCATGGCAACCTGATGTTCTTGGGACAGCCGGGCGATGTGATCGATGCTTACCGCGCAAGTTTTGAGAAGCGCGATAATGGAGATCATGAAATTAATAAGGAAAAATCATGAAGGTAACGCCAACCAGGATCAAAGATGTACTGCTGATCGAACCACAGGTCAAAGGTGATGCACGTGGATTCTTTATGGAATCCTATCACCAACAGAAGTTCGCTGAACAGGGACTGGGGATGACATTTGTTCAAGATAACCATTCTGGCTCAGTGCAGGGGACACTGCGCGGGCTGCACTACCAAATCCGGCAGACCCAGGGCAAGTTGGTGCGGGTGGCAGTTGGTGAGATCTTTGATGTGGCCGTGGATATAAGAAAGAGTTCACCTACCTTTGGACAGTGGGTTGGTGAAATCCTTTCAGCAGAGAACAAACACCAGTTATGGGTACCCGGGGGTTTTGCCCACGGATTTTACGTGATCAGCGAGTGGGCTGAGGTGTTATACAAGGCAACTGATTTTTATGCACGTGAATGGGAGAGAACCATTCGCTGGAATGATCCCCAGATCGGGATTGTCTGGCCATTATTTGGAGATGACAGGCCTCAGTTGAGCGAGAGAGATAGCCAGGCTGCTTTCTTAAAAGACGCAGAATTATTTGATTAGCGATGGGAGCAATAAGCTTATGAGAAATGTACTGGTCACAGGCGGGGCAGGTTTTATTGGCTCCAATTTTATTCATTATTTGTTGGAAGTCGATCCACAAGTTAAGATAGTCAATTTGGATGCCTTAACCTATGCTGGCAGCCTGGAAAACCTGCGCGATCTGCCTGATCCGGAGCGGCACTTTTTTGTCCAGGGGAACATCGTTGATAGGGCTTTGGTTAACCAGATATTTGATCAACATGCGATTGACACAGTGGTGCACTTTGCGGCTGAAACACATGTCGACCGTTCCATTTTGGACCCCGGGGTGTTTGTCGAGACCAACGTTGTGGGTACATTCACTCTCCTGGAGGCAGCCCGCAAAGCCTGGCTTGTGGAAAAGCGCCTGCCGATCGAAACCGTTCGCTTTCATCATGTCTCAACGGACGAGGTCTTTGGTACGCTGGAGAGAAGCGACCCGCCATTTGAGGAGAACACCCCCTATGCACCTCGCTCGCCTTATGCTGCCGCCAAGGCGTCCAGCGATCATTTTGTGCGTGCCTATCACACGACCTATGGTTTACCGATCAGCATCACCAACTGCTCTAACAACTACGGACCGCGCCAATTTCCCGAAAAACTCATCCCGCTGATGATCCTCAACGCTGCCAGCGGTAAGAAACTGCCGGTATATGGTGATGGCATGCAGGTGCGTGACTGGCTGTATGTCGAGGACCACTGCAAAGCCATCCACCGCGTGATCCTGGATGGCCGGGTGGGTGAGACCTACTGTGTGGGTGGCGACAACCAGCCGCCCAACATTGAGGTAGTTAAGACCATCTGCCACATCATGGATGAATTGCAGCCCACATCGCCTTATAAGCCGCACGAACAACTGATCAACTATGTCACCGACCGCCCGGGTCATGACCGCCGTTATGACATCAATACTAAGAAGATCGGCACAGAACTGGGTTGGGAACCTGGCCTGTCATTTGAGCAGGGTATGGCAAAGACAGTGCAATGGTACCTTGAAAATCCCCAATGGGTCCAGGCGATCATGCAGCAGTCTGATTACCATACCTGGGTGCAGCGCAACTACACTGAAAGGAAGGGATAATAATTATGAAAGGTATCATCCTGGCTGGAGGGAAAGGCACCCGGCTTTACCCACTGACCATGTCGGTCAGCAAGCAGTTGCTGCCGGTCTATGACAAACCGATGATCTATTACCCTCTGTCCATGCTAATGCTGGCGGGAATCAGGGAGATCCTGGTGATCACCACACCCGAAGACCAGGCGCAGTATCAACGATTGCTGATGGACGGTAAACAGTGGGGTTTGTCGTTCACCTTTGCCATTCAAAAAGAGCCGCGTGGCCTGGCGGATGCTTTTATTGTCGGCAAGGATTTCCTGTCAGGCGAAGGCGCTTGTCTGATCCTGGGGGACAATATTTTCTTTGGCCATGGACTTCCGGAACTGCTCAGTAAAGGGGCCGCGATAAAAGAAGGTGCGATGGTTTTTGCCTACCCGGTCAGGGACCCGGAACGCTATGGGGTGGTGGAGGTCGATGAACATGGTAATGCGATCAGCCTGGAAGAAAAGCCAGTCCAACCACGATCCAAACTGGCCGTTCCCGGGATCTATTTCTATGACAGGCAGGTAAGTGAATTGGCGGAAAACCTGAAACCTTCCCCGCGGGGTGAGATCGAGAT
>CAYTSO010000012.1:0-8434 GCA_964440545.1 uncultured Candidatus Saccharibacteria bacterium
AAAACGCGCCTCAGTGGACGCGTTTCAATTATCAACTACGGATTGTGGCTGTACCAACCAATTAGCCAGCACAGGCTCTTTCATCGCATCTTCCAATATCCTGATGTAACGTGCGTTATAATCACTTTGGAGGCTTTTATGGAAACGGTCCACGTATCAATAGAATTGCCACGTGATGTCTTCTCGGCACTGAGACAAGACCCGGAGGGTTTTGTGCGTGAGATGCGCGTCGCAGCAGCAGTCAAATGGTATGAAAATAGCGTTATCTCGCAAGGTAAAGCGGCTGAAATCGCGGGTCTTTCGCGTGCCGAGTTTATCAATGCATTAAACCAATTCAAAGTTTCGCCCTTCCAATATAGCGCTGATGAAATCGTCGAAGAAGTCACTCGTCGCTGAAAGATGGGTAATCAACGCATCGCCTGTTATTGCCCTGTCGCGAGTGGGACAAGTTGAGTTATTGGTACGCCTTCCGCAGCAATCTGTGATTCCTCGTTCCGTGGCAGATGAATTACTGCGAGCGCCCGAAGATGATCCTGCTCGCCGTGCGATCGAGGGCGGTAGTTTCAAAATCATTGAAACGCCAGCACCACCTGCACAAGTCCTTGCATGGGATTTGGGGCAGGGAGAAACTGCCGTCTTGTCTTATGCACTTGCCCATCCCAAATGGATTGCAGTGCTTGATGATGGCGCGGCACGGCGTTGTGCTCGCAGTCTCTCCCTGATGATTACAGGAACTTTGGCAGTTGTACTTCTGGCAAAGCAACACGGATTGATCAACTCGGCTGCACAAGTTTTGCATGACTTACGCAGCGCGGATTTCCGCCTCGATGACAAAACCATTCAGGATGCCTTAGAGCATACCGTGGGAGAAAAATGGAAGACGGAAAAATAATCCCTCGATCCTCGGTCATAGATCTTGGTGGAGTTTCGATTCATCTTTCAGCTCATAACCGATGAATGCTGATCATCTTAAGTTCGATAAGTTTTACCGGTTATAATTAGGCAACTATCCGATTTACTGAGCACCCAAGTAGTTACGCATCGCTGTTTCTAATCCCGTCGGGACCGCCAAGAGTAAATGAAAAAACCGCCCTAAAATGGCGGTTTTTTTGTTGCTTATTGCCAGTTTAAGCGTAAAAACAAGGCAGAAAATTAGTTACGCACCGCGAGTTCCATTATCGGGCATCTTTTAACGAACCCGCGATCTTGAAACATGAATCGCTACTGTATAAACTTAAATCGGTCAAGGAAACTATACTTTTGCCAGCGGTGACGAATTGATTTTAATTTGGTTGAGCTCAACAAGATTTAACAGGGTAAAAGCAAAAGGTTCGAGCAGAAGGCAAGCTCGCGCCTCCTCACAAGCGTGGCGGGATTGACGCGGACGTATCAGTTGTCTTTGAATAAACAGGAAAATAAAAATAGTAGCGAAGTGGGCGCAACACTCAGGCGGGGAATTTGACAAAGCGGGTCCGCGGCGCTGGTCAAACCATTCTGACTGATTGCAACGCCCGCATGGGTCAAGAAGTATCGAAGCGAATTTGGAAGTTGCCTGCACCCAGAGACAAAAAGTCATCGGGGTTCAGAGATAGGTTGCGCCAGGCTTCCAAGATGCGCTTTGCCAGATTTTTAGCGGTTCGTAAACGGTCGGGAAAGGCTTCCAGCAGCAAACTGCTCCTTTGCATAATTTGGAAAAAGATACAAGCCAATTGCAGAAGCAGGTAGAACACTTTACGCGCAACTGGGTCTTCACTATAAGCATGTTCCAAATTGAGTTCGCTATTCTTCTGGATGTTGAAGCCTTCGTTCTCAATTTTCCATCGCAAACGCCCACCTTGATTTGCCAAACGATCCACATTGTGCGCCGTCAAGGTAAAGTTTGTAACCCATTTATACCGCACAGGTGTGATATCCCCAGTTGCTGCGGTGCGTGTCTCTTGACATTCAATCAGCCAGAGCATGGCGAAGATCTTGGCTGTCGAGATACTCCAAGTCTTCCGCCCAACGATAGTCTTGTTCAATCTTCTCGTTCTTGGCTTCCGGCAAACTCAAGTGTTTGCGCTGTTTGGGCAGTTGTGGGGCGACCAGCGCAAAACTGCGGTGCAAATTAGGCAAATGGTCTTCCTGCAAGACGATCAGGTATTTCCAACCAGCGTCTGCGCAGATTTTAAATGTCGGACCACCCGCGTAGAGTCCATCCATCAACAGACAAATCGGCAGACGCGGAAAACGTGCCTTGAGACGTTTTGCCAACCGATAGAACGCTTTCAACTCGCAATCTTGTTTGTTCTGCGAAAGATCAACGTTTTCAATAAACTCAGTCATTAGCGAAAAAGCAAAGCCATTGGGCATCACCAGCTTGGCTTCCAGCACCGGATGATAGTAGAGGATTTCACCTTTGTGAAAGGTCTTGGTCAAGCAGTGTGGACAATGTCGTTTGTGGAAAGCCAAAACCCCCGTGCCATCAATCGCTACGGTGTAATACATTCCCAACAGCCGATAACGATACAGAACTTTTTTGCGAATGAGCGTCTCCACGCAGCGACAAACAATTTCCTGAACCTCCGCCACATCCAGCCGCCGATAAGTATTGTTGAGCGTGTCACCGTGCGGAGTGTTTGCCACCCGAAACCACGCCTCCATTTTCGTTGCCACCAACTCATTGTCGCGCAACCAGTCTGTGATCCCGCGCCGTGCGCCCAACTGCGTGATGAACATGAACGTGCCTGTAAAAAGCACGCTCTCTAACGGATAGGTTATCAAATTAGGATTGCGCGGATCTCTAACTCCTGAAAATATGGATGACCAGTTCCCCCAAAAATGTCGAACCGAACCCATCAACACCCGCAAGAGTTTTTTTGCGCTTGTTCTTGGATTGCCTTGGACATGCCTGCCTCCTAATTTATGAATTGGTATTATGCCTGAAGGATACCTCAATTCCTTTTTGGATTTGATTTAGCGCGAAGAATTTTCCGCTCGCCTCCATGCAGGCTTTCGCCATTATATGAAGCAGCCATTCCTTTTGCGCGAAGAATTTTCTGCTCGTCACCGCTGTACTTTTGCAATTCTTCTTTTTTCCATGACGGATGAGACAAGTAGCCAGCACAGGCGTAACATTGTCTTAATAAAATGAACAGATCATTGGGCATTATTCCCTCCAAGATCGTTGCTTCAGTTCTGTTCCAGAACTGCTTCGCAATTTTTAAAAATAAGTCTTGATCCAATATATGGGAATTTGACGAATCTTATTCATGAAGACATGCTTCCAAACCAGATAAAGGACGCGCACTATTTGCCAATAGGTGAGCCTGTGCCAGACGGAATTAAGGTACTTGAAAAATCTGTCTCTTGTATGTTCTTTTTCTAGAATCATGGACCCTCTGCAATCTCGTGGATTTATGTTCGAGCAATACTTCATATTTTTTTATCAAGACTTGCTTTTTAGGCGTAGTCCATTTTACTTTCAATTTAACGCAAATGAGAATAATTTACGCGCATTTTCTACAATCAGATCGGTCCGGCTACGGGTTAGATTTGAAAGTAGGTCTATGATCAAGGCTGAGGTCGCGGGTTTTGTCCAGTGTTTGATGCGCTCATGTATTCAAAGAAGGATTTTGCCCAAAATGCTACTCCAGGGAAATTATCTGATAAGGGTAAAACAGCATGATAATCCCTTTTTACCGCTCAAAACCTGAAGGATGAGTCAAGTAGCCAGCACGCGGGTTTAGAACAGAATTGGTGTTGAGTGCCGATCGTCTTTTTTCTTCCCCTTTTGCTTTTCTTCTCATTCCAAGGCTGTGGCATATGAGTGCAGGTGGAAGAAATTGGAGTCCCCGAGGCAAGAGACTTTTGACGATGAGGGCAATCCTTTTCAGTCCTGGGTTTCATCACGCGAGGCTTGAGGGTCTTGCCTGATGTTTTTCGGCTTGTAAACCATTTCAAGATCCATATATATCGGGAAAGATCAATCAACGTCAGGAGAATTACTGTGATTAATAATAGGGTAGGTGAGGGCTGAATATTTACAAGCGTAAAATGTGATCCTTGTCTATAAGGTGGCGGTTCTCCTATGATATCCCTAGTCGTGAGGAATTATCAACTACGGATTGTGGCTATACCCATTTTTATTGTTTCGGTGGCATAACGATAGCCGCGATAGCGCGATTTCAAGTCCAAAATGCTGTAATCCGGATTGTGTTCTCGTAAAGGCTCTAGCAGCCAGTCTGAGTTGTTGAAGACGTCAAACATTGCTACACTTGATTTATAATGACTCAACCAGCGTCGCTTCGCTCCGCACTGGTCAGCTTCGCTGGAGTACGCAGCCACGATTTCCAAAATGTGAATACTATAAACTTTGTGGCTTATAAATTGTAAAGGATTTACGAGTGAAAACTGATATCGGATATTGCATTCAATTTCACGCGTCTTTGTATGTACCTATAATCTTTAATTTTCGCCTCGTTTTGTTATGATAGAGTCCAAAAGAATTGGTTCAAATAAGTGTTTCGTTAAGTGCCTCTGATGATGACCATAACCTCCGTCTTCACCCCTGAAATCTGGCCAATGGCCGCCACGCTCTTCTTGATGGTGCTTCTTGCAGCTTACAGCTGGCGGCGCAGGAGCGTGCCAGGCGTGCTGCCATTTATGCTCGGCTGCCTGTTCGCCCTTCTTGTGGTCGTGGGAATATTGATGGCCGAGCTCGCTGTCGATGCCGATACCCGGCTCTTCTGGCAGAAGTTTATGAATGCGTGGATGCTGCCGGCCTCTACTGCGATCACCTGCTTCATTCTTGAATATGCCTGGCCCGGTCGCTGGCTGACGAAACGCAACCTGGTTCTGCTATCGATCATGCCATCCCTGGGCCTGATCTATCTGTTAACAAACCGGTTCTTTCAACTGGTTTCTCCCAGCTTTCGGGTCAGTCACCTCATTGCGGAATCCTTCGGCCCAGTGGGCGGGATCTTGTTTTCTTATTCCTTGATCCTGTCATTCATCAACCTGACTGTTTTCATCTGGCTGTACATACATTCGTCCCAGCACCGCTGGCCGGTATTCCTGATGGTCACCGGCCAGGTCATTTCAAGAGTCCTGTTGGTGGCCAGATTCCCCCAAGTGGATGGCACGCTGCTGCTTGTCCTTTCCATTGCTATTCCTTTTATCACTTTCGCCATTGTCCTTTTCCGCTTCCGCATATTTGACCCGATCCCTCTCGCCCGTCAGACGGTCATCGATCAACTGCATGCCGGCATCATGGTACTGGATCCCCAGGGGCGGGTGGTCAGCCTCAACCCGTCAGCGGAAAGAATCCTGGGCGCAGCCACCAGGCAGGTCAGGAACCGCCCGGTTCGAGAACTGCTGCCAGGCTGTTCCCAGGACCTTCTTGAAAAACCGCCCGGGATAGAAACCGAGTGCCGCCTGGGGTCGCGCAGCTACACGTTGTCGATCTCACAGCTAAAGGATTTCCGAGGGTTCGTGGTAGGCGGCTTGCTCATGCTGCACGACATCACCGAGCAGAAACAGGCCCAGGCGCAGATCCTCGAACAGCAGCGCGCCTTGGCGACGCAGACCGAACGCGAGCGCATGGCCCGCGAGCTGCACGACAGTCTGGGCCAGGTGCTGGGCTACGCCAGCTTTCAAGTAGGCGCCGCCGCGAAGCTTTCGCGGGATGGGCAGGGCGCGGCAGCCGCTGATCAACTCGACCGGTTAGGGGAGGCTGTCCGGGACGCGCACGCCGACCTGCGCGAGCATATTCTGAACCTGCACAGCACCGCTGCCCTGACCCATCTCTTCTTTCCGGTGGTCTGGCAGTACCTGGAAGGTTATTCCAGCAGCTATGAAATTCAAATCCACCTGGAGGTTGATCCCACGCTGAGCGAAACCAACTTCGCGCCGGAAAGGCAGCTACAGCTTTTTCGCATCTTGCAAGAAGCGCTCTCGAACGCGCGCAAGCACGGCGCGGCTCGCCAGGTGGCGGTGACCTTTGCCAAAGCGGACGGATGCCTCCGCATGTCTATCCAGGATGACGGGCGTGGTTTCGATCCACAGCAGGCGGAAAACAGAAAAGAACCCCACTACGGCTTGCAGTTCATGCGCGAGCGCGCGGGACATATGAACGGCAGCCTGCTGGTGCAGTCAGCGCCTGGATCCGGCACGTGCGTTCACCTGGAAATCCCTTACTAAGGAATAAACTGATGCGAATCCTCCTGGCAGACGACCACCAACTTATGATTGAAGGCATCCGCAACCTGCTGGCTGCCAATGGAATTGAAGTACTTGGGATTGCCAGCGACGGCCTGGAAGCCGTGGCGATGGCTGAGCGGCTCCACCCCGACCTGATCTTAATGGATGTGCGTATGCCGCGCTGCGACGGTCTGGCGGCCACACGCCTGATCATGGCCTCCAGGCCAGAACAAAAGATCGTCATGCTGACCACCTCCAGCGATGAAAAGGACCTGTTCGAGGCCGTCAAGAGCGGGGCGCAAGGCTACCTGCTGAAAAGCATCAGCCCCGAAGCATTTTTAGAAGCCCTGCGCGACGTGGAGGAGGACATCCCGCCCTTCTCTCCCGGCATGGCCCGGCTGCTCTTGAAAGAATTCGCCAGCCTCAACCAACCTGCCCGCCCCGCTGGTGAGCTGGCTGCCCGCGAGGATGAGCCGGCCAAAGCACGGAAACGGCTTGAGGAAGAAGGCCTGAGCGAGCGCCAGTCGGAAGTGCTGCAGTTTGTGGCTCAAGGCCTGACCTACAAAGAGGTGGGCGTGCGCCTTTCGTTGAGCGAGCGCACGGTCCGCTTCCACATGACCCAGATCATGGATCGCCTGCATCTCTACAACCGTGCCGAAGTGCTGGCCTTTGCCAGCAAGGCAGGCATGAAAAAAGATTGACGCGTTTGTCATAAAACGACAGGTCATTTGTCACAAAACGACAGTCTGCCTCGCGCAAGACTGTCGTTTTTGGTGCGCCGGGTGACAGTCACAAGCGCGGCCAAAACGGGTATCCTGTAACCATGATGGGAAAGATACACCGCGTGATTGTATTGGGCAACACCCTGGTCCTGGCCGGGATCAAAACCAGCCTCAGTCTGGATAAACGCTGCGAGATGATCCTCTGCGAGCAAAGCGCCAGCCTGCAGGACCTGGCAGCCCTGCGTCCCGACGCGCTGATCTTCGAGCTGGATACCCTGCCGGGTGAGTTCCTCTACGCCCTGTCGCGCGAGATCACCGGACTGCTGCTGATCGGCATCGACCCCGAGACCAACCGGGCCATCTTTTGGACCGGGCAGGAAGCCAGCGACATCAGCGCGCACGATCTGACACACGCCATCCACCATACTGGAAAAACCGGCCCATTGGGGATAATCAAAAGTGCGCTGAAGCTGAGCCAGAACGCTTAATCGCCTGAATCTATTTTTTTTGATCCATGGAGGGTACGCTATGAAAAATGCATTGAAGCGGATGATGATGTTGGCAGCGCTGCTGCTGGGATTGGTAATGCTGCCGGGACTGGCTCGGACGGTTCAGGCACAGACACCGGTAGACACGATCACGCTGGATAAAACCTTCGTAATGCCTGAGCCATCCCTGGCCGGGTACCCGGTGAATATGTATGTGGATTTCTCAAGCTCGCTGAATACGTACCCGGCGCTCCCTTATACCTGTATGGTTGACTACGGCGACGGGACCGTGGCGCCTGGTGAGCTTGATACCAGAAATGGAAGTGACGTGTATACCTGTCTGGGCGACGCCAAACATATCTACAGCAGCCCGGGCACGTACACGGTCACCTTTATGATCAACGCCGGCGAACCGGTTGACGAGTTTACTTTCGAGCATACAGTCACGTATGCCACCGGTACCCACGTCACCTCTTCGGCGTACCTGGTGCCGGTCAACAGCCCCGTGACCTTTACAGCCAGCAACATAACCGGGTATGACGCTTTCTACTGGATCGTGGTCGGCACTGAGTTTCAGTGGTACACAACGGAAACTACCATGACCACCCAGTTTTCCTCAGCGGGAACCTACAAGGTGGAACTCATCGCTATCAAGTGGGATGCTGCAACTGGAGCGACGGAAACGCTGGCCGATGGGACTGAGGTGCAGGTAGTTGCGCCAAAGGAAAATGATTTCGTTATCACGGTCAAAACCGATAACCCAGGGATTTCCACCAGCACGCAGTTCACCATCCCGACCTACCCCGGCGAGACCTACAACTACAACGTAGACTGCAACGACGACGGCGTGAACGAAATCACCGGCGCGACCGGAAACTATACCTGTAACTACGCCACCGCAGGGACCTACACCGTGCGCATCAAGGATAACACCGGGCTGGGCACCGGCTTCCCGCGCATCTATTTCAACTACGGCGAGGACAGTCAAAAACTGCTGACCATCGAGCAGTGGGGCACGGGCAAGTGGACTTCGATGAATCAGGC
>CAYTSO010000013.1:0-8349 GCA_964440545.1 uncultured Candidatus Saccharibacteria bacterium
GCTATGCTCTTGTCAACGTTCTTTATCGTGTCAGCCATGAATATCTCCCCCTTGAAGTTCGGAACCAGATATCACCTCGGTTCAACCACCCCAAGGGTAATGGCAGGAGGGGGAGATAAAGATGTTGATGGGGGGTTATGAGGAATGGATAATGGAAGAATTTCGCCAGCTGACGTATTTCGAGTACGGAACGCGTCACCTGATGAGTTGAGCCAGCATCCCCAAACTCCCCCCTCTCAAGACCGTTCTTACCCCCCCCCAATTCAACTGCGGAACGCGTCACCTCCTATAAGAACCGACTGCGAACGGCGTCACCTGCTGCAAGTACGGAATACGTCAGCTGGGTACTCGATCAGTGTCACCTTCTTCGTCTACGAACATTGTCACCCGCATCGTTCACGAAAGATGGCGGCTGACAGTATGATCAAAACCCCGGGACCCCTTCCTCATCATCCGTCCAACTCTACAGAACATCAATACCTCCCGCCCCCTCCAGCTTGCTCAACATATCCACCACGCCCATGTCCATCTTCGAGAAGGCGAACCACTTCTTACCCAGGTCCTTCAGGGACGCACCGAAATGGTAGAGGTCCTTGTCGTCGATTATGATGAACCTGTCGTGGGCGCTTTTGAATTCCTTGATCTCTATTGGCGGGTACTGCTCATTACACTTTTCAACGTCCTGGGCTAGAACCAATGATGGGGTTCTCGTATAAAGAAGGACCTTTACACCTTTCTTCCGCTTCGTGAGCAGGGTAAGTACGCTGTCATCCAGATAGTTGTCTATGATGGTTATGGACCTCCTCGCGCTCTTGAACAGGTCGGAGACGAAGATGTAAGCGTCGAATATCTGACCGTCGTAGAAGATACCCTGCTTCGGCTGGACCTCCTTGGATTCCAGGGCGGTTAGAACCCTTTCCATCTTTTTATCGGTTTCCAATTGCTTCAATTCCAGCGTGTCCAGCCTTTGGAACAGTTGGGCGTTGGCGAGTATGAAATGACGCATGGCGACGAAGGCGTTCATTATCTTCACGCTGATCTCCACGGCGACATCGCTTCTTAGTACTGCGGAAAGCATTGCCACACCCTGCTCGGTGAACGCATAGGGTTTGGTTCGCCTTCCGCCCCAACTTGAGGTCACAAAATGCGATCTCAAGTTTGAAAGGTCTTTTGCGGTCACGATCTGTGACCTCAAGATCTCCATCTCGTTGTCAGTAAGCTGGAAGCAGAACTGTTCAGGAAACCTGTTCTTGTTTCTCTTCACTGCCTGATTAAGCGCTTTTGTCTCGACACGATACAAGGTTGCAAGGTCGGCATCAAACATGATCTGGACGCCTCGGATAGAAAATATACGGCTTTGAATATCATCAATGACCATCAATTCATTATTGCTCATTCCAGCGTCACCTTCTTCTGTTCTCGATCTCCAAATAACACAACACGCGGTAATGAAATTAACCTTTCGCAGAGAATGAGCTAAAGTATTGTAGAAAGTAAAGACCGATGAGAGGCCCCATAACCGCCACGGTTCGTATCCGTAGGATTGCGTTTGATGCTTCAAGCTAGTATCCCAAAGAGATGGTGACCCAAGACCCTTCTTATCTGCCCCCTCCTGACCTCGAACACTGTCACCAACTATAACAGGGGTGTCCGAACAGTGTCATCCGCTTCGGCTACGAACAACGTCACCTGTTGCAAGTACGGGATACGTCAGTTGAAGGATGGCTGTCAATAGAACGTTCCCCGAATTCATAACAACCCCTGTTCTCACCTCTCCTTCGACCCCTCATAACACCCCCTCTCCCGACCATTCCACCCATTTATGCGAAAGACCTCCCCTCTCTAAGTAAGGGATCCCAACTGATGAAAGGTCCCCCATATCCCTATCCGGGGGAGAAGGTCATTCCACACGAGCAGGACCTCCTACATCTTACATATACTTCGGTTCCATCCGTGGTCTAAAAAAGAACCTCTACTGCCCGCCTAGCTGATCCGAGGAATGGAATTTGTGCAGAAGACAATAAGCACAAATAATATAAATGTGCAGAACAATAGTAGCACATGGACGAACGGCATAGAAGGCTGCTGATCAAGCAGAACCCTCAATGGAGGGGAGAGCCGATCCGAGAACACGAGTTCAAGAGGGACCCCTTCGAACTACTTTTTCAAGAGCTTGACCATCCCCAGATCATCGCGATAGTCGGATTGAGGAGGACAGGTAAGACGGTCCTTCTCAAGCAGATGATGGTGGGATTGCATGGAAAGGTCCCGGATACCAACATAGGGTACATCTCCTTCGATGACAGGGATTTCCAGAGATACGAGACAGCCGATGAGCTGATAGATTATTTCCTGACGTTCTCGAACAAAGAGGAGAGGAGGTACCTGTTCCTGGACGAGGTCCAGAAAGTGCCGGATTGGCCGGACCTCTTAAAGACCCTGTACGATACCGAGGATGGTCTGAAGATGATCATCTCGGGATCATCGGGCCTGGAACTGAAGGATTACCGTGAAACCCTTGCAGGCAGGATAATGACCCACATACTACCGGTATTCTCGTTCAAGGAGTTTGTACGATACTTCGGACACGAGAGCGATATTGCGGTCGTCGATATGTTCAGGGAATACGATCTCAAGTTCCTGACCAAGAAAGAGATCTACATCTCTTTGCTTGAACTCTATATCGAAAAAGGGGCATTCCCGGAACTCCTGGAACAGTCGGACCGATCGTTCATCACAAGATATATAAAGGATTCCGTCATAGAAAAGGTGATAGCTGACATATCCAAGAACATCAAACCCCGGAGGGAGGATATCGTCAACGATCTTCTGATAATATTCTCTCGAAATACAGCAAGGCTGTTCGAGATATCGAACATAGCAAATGCATTGGGGATCGATCGGAACACCGCATCCGATTACATCAACACTATGTCGAACGCTTTTCTGATAAAGGTGGATCACAATTTCACCAAGAGCGCACTGAAGAGGGCCAGGACAAGCAAGAAAGGGTACATCGCCCACAGCAGCATCACGATCGCGATGCTGGAGCATCCTATGGGCGGTATCGACGGGAGCGATATGGGCTATCTCATAGAAACGATAATCGCAAACAGCCTGACCGAAACGGGCTTCTGGAGATCGCCCCGGAAGGAAGAAGTGGACATAATCCTACCTGGACCGATACCCATAGAGATCAAGTACAGGGACCATATCGGGAACAAAGACATCACCGGACTACGACATTTCATGGACCGATTCGACGTTGGGACCGGAATAGTTGTAACGAAAGATGAGCTTGTCCTGAACGATTACGATGGCAGGAGGATACTGCGTATCCCTGCATGGTTATTCCTTTTGATCGATCAACAGGATATTGAAAAACTGATCAGAATATGATCGTACTTTCATCGTGATCGATTGAAGTTGTTCGGAGCTAGACCAAAAATATCCCTGTCATAAACCATAGACCGTGCATGATCGATGGCACCCATTCCGTACCTGGCAAAGGCCCTCTTCATGGTCTCATCGGAAAGGAAATCCTCGATGTCCTTACCATCGGATTTTTCAATAATAAAGTCACATTCATCAAGTATATGCCGAAGGAGCTCTTCAGGTAGTTTCAATGAACCTGGCCTCCTTCAGAATATAAGGTCCGATATACGGACTGAGGCTGCCCATGGTCACTATCTCTATCCTTGTCCCGAATAGCTCATAAAGGAGTTCATGGACCCTGAAGAGGTTCCTGTACTTCTCCTCTCCGGCCTTGAAGGAAACGATGACATCAATATCGCTCCCTTCCCTCTGTTCGCCTCGGATGTACGAACCGAACAGACCGATCCTTTCTACACCCAAACTTTTCAGGGCTGACCTGTTATCCCGGATCTTGGAAAGGACCTGATCGGACGAAAGCATTCCTACCAGTGATACAATGGAGGATTGGATAAATAATCTTTATCTATGGACAAGAGCAAAATGCAGTGAGCCATGAAAAAGATGGGATAAATGGGTAAGTTGACAGCCTTAAGGTCCGAACTGCGGCATCTCCATCCCCTATCCAGCAACCCCAAACCATCCCCTCCCAAGACCGTTCTTACCCCCCCCAATTCAACTGCGGAACTCGTCACCTACTATAAGAACGGACTACGAACGGCGTCACCTGCTGCAAGTACGGAATACGTCATCTGGACGTTCGGAGTATGTCCGTTCTTCTCCCCTATCTATCGCCCCCATGAAATATGGAAGGGTAGGGGAGTGGATAATGTTATCGAATTTTAAATGCTCACTGCCGACATATCGAAAGGAACGTTAGGTTCGACCCCTTCAAAATATTATAGTTAGAGGGTCCATAAATTGAGGATCTGACAGAATGTCACTCTTCTTCCCATCCATCGATATCTTGGGACCCTTTTCTCCGGACAAGAAGGAAGATGATCAATCCAAGTAGGAAAATGATAACTGCGGCCATTATCAGATAGACACATATCGATGGTGAGAACCCAGCCTTATCTTTCTTTTCCTTGACAAATGGTGTCCCGGATAGGTCTATCTCCATCTCTCCCATAGGACCGACCGTACCGGTCCCGGACACGGTCTTGTATCCGCTTTTCGTTATCTTCCAGGCGAAAGAGCCGTAGAACACGTCCACAGAGAAGGACCCATCAGGTCCGGTCGTCGTGGTATACTTGAAACCATTGGATGCGGTGATCTCGACCGTCGAGCCCGGGACAGGATTACCATCTTTATCGAGTACTATACCCGTCACCTTCCCCGTTTCTATGACAGTTATTGTGACCGCATCCTCATCCGTATTGTCGGAACGATCGGTGACGGTGAGAACGATCTCATAGGACCCACCCTTGTCGAATTCGAAGCTGACCACTTCACCGTCCAAAGTCCTCTCCACACCATCGTACGAGAAAGACCAGGAGAATTTCTTTATCCCGACATTGTCGGACGAGAGCGAACCGTTCAAAGTTACCATGGTCCCGGCGGGAACGGTTCTGTTCTCTCCTGCGTTCGCTAGCGGTTCCGAGGTGTCGAGGACCGTGACCGTCATGGTATCGGCATGCCAATTGTCCGCAGCATCGGATACGTTCAAGGTCACAACGAAGGTCCCCGGACTGTCGAAAAGATAGGTCGTGTTCGACCCATATATCATAACAGGGAGTCCATCGGTGAAGGACCATGTCCAGTTGACTATCCCGACATTGTCGGTGCTCCCGTTCCCGTTGAACGTAACGATGGTCCCTTCATCAACGGTCTGGTCGGGACCTGCATCCGCTGAAGGTAGAGTGATGTCATTTACCGTCACTGTCATGTTATCAAGGTCCCAGTGACCTGCAAGATCGGTAATGTTCAATATGACCAGAAATGTTCCCGGACGCTCGAAGAGATGGGTCGGGTTCACTCCATGGACCATAATTGGTCGATCATCGGTGAAGGACCATGTCCAGTTCACGATCCCTATGTTATCATAACTCCCATTTCCGTCGAAGGTCACCAGCGTTCCTTCATCGACGGTCTGGTCGGGACCTGCATCCGCGATGGGAGGTGTGATGTCATTTACTGTAACCGTTAAGGTATCAAGGTTCGAATTGTCAGCGGCATCGGTCACCTTGAGGGTCACAATGAAGGTCCCTGGATCGTCGAACCTATAGTTCGGTCCCATACCCATGAGGGAAACCGGTCCATCATCCCTGAACGTCCATTCGTACTCGACGATACCCGCATTGTCCGAGCTCGCGCTCCCGTCGAAGGTCACCAGCGTTCCTTCATCGACGGTCTGGTCGGGCCCAGCATTCGCTATGGGTGAGGTAATATCGAACACTGCGACGATCGTAGGATCGGTGTCCCAGTTCCCTGAGATATCGGTAACGTTCAGGGTGACATCGTAGATACCGTGGACCGAGAAAATGTACTCGACCTCTTGACCGAAGAGAACCACTTCCGAACCGTCATGTTCGAAGTTCCAAGTATAGTTAATGATGGCAAGATCATCCTCACTTCCGGTACCATCGAAGAGAACGTTCACCTCCCCCTCCGGCCCAAGGTAGGTTATCTGGTCCGCTCCAGCGTCAGCTATTGGAGACCCAGCATCCTGCCATCTGAGGAAGGGATAGGTCACTCCTCCAAGTAGGTGCCAAGTAACGTTGAAATCCCATCCCGCATCGGTGAAAGTACCTTTGGTCTTCATCTCGCTCGTGGTCTTGCCTGTGCCGCCGTCGCTATAGCTCCGGCCGGATGTCTCCATGTCCCAGAAGCTGTTGGACACAGAGAAGTCATTACTTCCCACGAGGCCGCCGAAATAGATCCCGCTCCCACTTACGTTGCCGATCGAATAACAATTGGTGATACGGCCATCGTTCTGTCCCGCGAGGCCGCCGATGGCATTTTCGATCCCGGTCACCTTTCCGGTCGCGTAACAGTCGTGAATTTCACCCCTATCATTGTATCCTATGAGCCCACCGACCCCCCACCCAACCCCACTGACCGGTCCAGTCGCAAAACATCCTGATACCTCTCCGCGATTATCCCCTATAAGGCCCCCAACATAATCATTGGCATCGCTTACGCTCCCCGTTGCGGAGCAGTTCGATACTTTACCATAGAACATAGACCCGATCAGCCCGCCGACCTGATTACCTGTCCCGGTCACATCGCATTCAGCATGACAATCAGAGATCGTATGACCATTTAAATAACCTATAAGCCCCCCAATATAGGAGGAATAAGACCCGGTCCCGGTGATACTACCAGTTGCTTTACAATTCTTTATGCTAAGGTAGGTCCCACTTGCAATAAGACCGCCGACCATGGATGATCCATAAACGTCCCCGAAGACGAAGCAGTTGGATAAACTTCCTCCTACTTGATAACCTATCAGCCCTCCTACGCCAGCGTATCCCCTAACTTCCACATCGGTGACCTTGACATTCTTGACATCAATATTCCAGTAGATCCTACCGAACAGACCAATGTTCGAGGCGAAATCCTGGTCGATCAAAAGGTTGCTGATCGTATGGTTCGCACCATCGAATTCCGATCCTTCATAGTATGGTATGTACAATCCGGGGGCGCTTGCAAGGTCAATATCTGTTGAAAGACGGAACTTCAGGTCCCTCACATCAGAGAAGAGCAGCAGGTCCCGGACCCCCATAACATCGCCTATATCATAATGATCCCCGTTCTTAACAAGAGTGGAACCGTAATCCGATATGTCCAGGACCATCCCGCTGCCCTTCCAATCCTGATACTGGTCATCGTAGAGGCCACCCGCTGTCAAGTAATTACCCCCATTGATAAGGACCGCATCGATGTTGTAATGGGAGTTCGATACCCTGCCAATGTTATATCCTATAAGCCCTCCGACGGACCCTGTTCCTTCCACATTGCCTGTTGAAGAACATCTTTGGATGGAACCCTGATTATGCCCTACGATACCTCCTACCTTGTATGTCCCTTTGACATTCACCATGGAATGGCTGTCTAGAACCTGATCCTGGGTGTATCCAGTGATGCCCCCTACATTTTCTGTCCCGACCACCTTTCCGGAAGTATGACAGTTGACCACGTCACCATAGACGATATGTCCTACGATCCCCCCAACTGACTGGGTCCCAATAATCTCGATATCCACCAGTCTGAGGTTCTTCACAATGAATGGTTCACGGACATATCCGAACAGACCCACTAGACTAGTGGAAGGACGGTTTATGTACAAGCTGGAAATGGTGAAGTTCCTACCATCAAGGGTTCCATTGAAATGATTTGGATATGAACCGACCGGAACGAACCCTGCCCCGGCGTTCCATGTCTTTGTCACGACCGCGTTGATATCCTTCTTCAGGGCGTAATGTGCATCAAGGTCAGAGGCCATCTTCTGTAGGTCATCAACATCCTCGATGATGTATGGATCACTGGGGGTCCCTGACCCACCTCCGAATGCGCCGCCTGCTCCTTCCACTTCAATTATTTTCGGTCCCGAGACCAACGAGAGGACCAAAATGAGCAAAAGACAGACATGCACTAGACTATTGTTTCTCATCTTTATTACCCCCGATATATGTATCGGAGGAATACTATTTTGATACTATTACTATCTTTTGTTCGACGGGCCGGGCCGGTCATAGGATCGTTCTTCGTTACGAGCATTCCTTTTAAGATCTTAGGTCAGCTCCAATATTGGGATTCCAAAGCCTGCTTCCTACCGAACATCCCTCTCAGGGTAAGCTTCGGAAACCTCTGGATCCTGTATATGATCGATACAAGCGCTCGAGTTGTTTTAAAAAAAATTGTTTTTGATTGTAGATGCAAAGTTCATCAACGGATCTGAGTTCAGAAAAATTG
>CAYTSO010000014.1:0-7729 GCA_964440545.1 uncultured Candidatus Saccharibacteria bacterium
CGTGTGAATTCCCAAAACTATCTTCAAGCAGTACCATCACATTCCAAAGGTACTTTCCAACATCGTTGTTCCTTGGTATACCATGAAGTTCTTTGTTCGTATTGTCCCAACTCAACCAGTGAGCATCCGTCGTAACTGTCCATGTTGCCGTGTTGTACCCGAAATTGTAGAACCCTGCACTGTATTCGAAATCCTCTAACGCAGTCTGATATGATCCTTCTGCTCTCACCTGGACGGGTGTATGCACCATGAACCTCGCTGTCCTTGCCGATGTCTCGACAGATGTCAGCGTTATGTTCTCGAAATAATCCATCGTCTCCGGGACCGTGAACTCTGCGGTATAGATCCCCGTGGACTGTCCTGTCTCTATAAGAACGATCGTAAGATTTAAGCTCGCATTCTTATCGGATGACAGGTTCACGAACGATTTATCCACCGTTATTGGATTGGAATCCATCCCTACTGTCCTGAAATAGCCTGTCTGTCCGAAATCCAATTTGTCAATGATAGTAGAACCTGCCAGGTTCGAATACACTCCGATGGATGTGATCGAACTCGGTCGGAACGGATAATCGACCACAACATCATGATACTTGCTCTGGTCTATGTAAGCCGAGAACCGCATCTTCTCATAATAAAGAGCTCTCGCAGGGACCATGAACGCTCCCTTATACAATCCCGTGTTCGCTCCGGTCTCCACAAGCGAGATCGTTAACTGACTAGGTAAGCTGCGACCGAACGTTACATTGACCCTTGCCCTGTCTATGCGCGTCACATTGCTGTCAAGACCGGTGACCTCGACCTGGACCAACTCAAGAATGTCGGCCTTGGCGGTCTCATCTCCGAACCCGTTCCTGACGACTATGTCGTGGATCTCGAGCGGATCTGAAACGCCTACCCTCGATATCAGGTATGTCTGGCCTGCGTATGACCCGCCCTTGCTACCATAAGCTCCTATCAGGATGTCGTCGAACCCGTCCCCGTTCACGTCACCCGCTTCGGATACCGAATAACCGGACCAATCAACAGCTACCTCGCCTATGAACGACGCGTCCGCACCGGAAAGTGAGACATCCTTGCTCCAACCGGATGCCTTCCCGAATATAAGGTAGGTCTGGCCTGCAGAAGACCCGCCCTCGCCGTTATAAGGAGCTCCTAACAATATATCGTCGAACCCGTCACCGTTCACGTCACCTGCTCCCGATACCGGCCAACCAGAACGATCTGAAGCTGTCTCGCCTATGAACGACGCGTCCGCGGTCGAGAGTGAGATATCCTTGCTCCAACCGGATACCTTCCCGAATATAAGGTAGGTATGGCCTGCTCCCGTCCCGCCCTCGCCGTTATAAGGGGCTCCTATCAGGATGTCATCATACCCGTCACCATTAACATCCCCGGTTCCGGATACAGATCTACCGGACCAATCACCAACTGCCTCGCCTATGAACGACGCGTCCGCGGTCGAGAGTGAGACATCCCGGGTCCAGCCTGAGGCCTTTCCAAGGACAAGGTAGGTCTGACCTGCTCCTGCCCCGCCCTCGCTATTAAAATAAGCTCCTATCAGTATGTCGTCGAACTCGTCACTGTTCACATCTCCTGCTCCCGAGACTGAAGTACCGGAATAATCATTTACACCCTCGCCTATGAACGACGCGTCCGCGATTGAGAGTGAGACATTCTTGCTCCAACCGGATGCCTTCCCGAATATAAGGTAGGTCTGGCCTGCGTTTGACCCGCCCTCGTCGTTACCATAAGCACCTATCAAGATGTCATCATAACCGTCACCATTAACATCACCTGCTCCAGACACCGAACCACCGGAGGAATCACTTGCGGATTCACCTATGAACGACACGTCCGCCTGGTCTAACACGATATCCACCACCCAACCGCTTTCCTTACCGAACACAAGATACGTCTGACCAGATTGACTTCCACCGGCTGAATTTAGACAAGCTCCTATCAGTATGTCATTATATCCGTCACCATTCACATCCCCGGCTCCGGAGACTGACCAACCGGAACGATCATTAGTGGCTTCGCCTTTGAACGAAGCATCCACCTGGCTCAATGCTAAATCCATGTCCCAACCGTTTCCCTTACCGAACACAAGATAAGTCTTACCGGCTAAACTTCCACCGGCATCATTTCCATCTGCTCCTATCAGGATGTCATCATACCCGTCGCCATTCACATCCCCTAGATTGGAAACTGACCTACCGGAATAATCACCTGCACCCTCGCCTATGAACGACGAAAGAGAAGCTTCGGATATGTTCATGTCCATTGTCAAGTCTCCGTCCCTGCTCGGCGGACCGAACATCTCTCTGTTCTCACCTGTTGATGGGACGTTGAGTGCTGTTATTGCTATCAGTGCTACTAAGAATATCGGTAATATTTTTCCGCAATCCATTTTCATTCCTCTCCCTCTTCAGGAATCCTCGCTCCATATAGCTCCTCGTAGCTCTTCGGTTTACCCTCACGGTCATGAGCATGAGCATCCATCGCACTGATGGGAACATCGCTCACGACAGTATGGTCCGAATCCCTTGTGTGGGCCTCTTCCCACTCCCGCTCCTTCTGCTTCTGCGCCATCTCTTCCTCCAGCTCCCTTGCCTCCACCTCTTCCTTGATATGTTTCTCCCTTTCCCTCTCGGCCCTACCCTTGAATACGAAAAGGTAGAGGAGTATTATCAGGACCAAGAGTCCGATGACCGCTGCCAGGACGATGATCAATAGCAGATCGGACCCTTCTCCCTTGTTAACTTCGATATCAAAGGTCCGGTCGGTGGTCTCGTATCCATCTGTAACCCGGACCCTTACCTTGTGGATGCCCTCCTGGTCTTCTTTGGGCGTCCATATGATCATACCAGTCTCTTCCCTTACCGTCATCCCTTCAGGTCCGGATACGATACTGTACTTCAGGGTATCATCCTGATCACCATCGCTACCTTCGAGCTTCAAACGGAACTCATTCCCCGACCCTACAGTCCGAGCCTCCACCTCCTTCAGAACAGGTCTGTTGTTCACTCTGAAACTGAAAGCCCCGTTCGTACACATCCCAAACGTACATCCATCGTCCGGGACCACCATCCAGTAATACGTCTCTCCCTGGGTCAATCCCGTCAATGTGTAATTGTCTCCGCTGATATCATCTGCTTTTATGTTCTCTGCTCTCTTAGCGGTCACATAGCTCTCGCTGTCACCGATATATAGAATGTAGGTCAGTGGCTCATCCTCCGGATCGCTCCCGATCCACTCCAGCTTCGTCTCTGTCGAAGGTGTCCTTGAACCCTTGGATGGCGATGTTATCTCCACAGTCGGCGACTGTGTCGGGGTCACTGTGATGACGAACTCATGGGTCGAGAACAATTCTCCGTCGGATACCTTCAGTTTGACCTGTATCCCGCCCGTCCTCGGCATACATCTGTAATTGGCTTTCCATGCGACCTCGCCTGTCTTCGAATTCACCCTCATATCGCATTCGGTCCCGGTCTCTATCATGTAATCAAGGGTATCGCCCATATCCGGGTCCGTAGCATTCGCATCAAAGTAGTATTCTGTACCGTGGACCAGTTCCATGTCACTCGGGACATCCACCCATCTAGGTTTGTCCTTCTTGTCCAACACTTTCAATGTGTACTCACGGCTATCGCTAAGACCGCCATTGTCAATGACTGTTATATTCACTGACCAGTCACCAACATCATACCCATCAGGTGTTCCAAAGAGAACTCCGGTTTCGTTCTCCATCGACAACCAATCCGCATCCGTCCTCAAGGTCCAATGATGTGTATCACCATCATCGGGGTCGAACACTTCATAATCCCTGCGGAACGGTGTGTCCTGTTCTATCTGCTTGATATCCGTTGATATTATGCTGGGCCTATCGTTCCTGCCCAATACCGTAAGGTTGAACATAATATCATCCGAGCCTCCGTTACCGTCCTGGACCTGGACATTGACAAAGTATAACCCCTCGTCACCCTCTATGGAGGTCCCTCTGACAACTCCGGTGTTCTTGTCAATGGTCAGGAAAGGTGCATTGGTGTTGAGATACCAGATGATGTCTCCGAGTTCATCATCATCGGAATCCAGATCGAGAACATAATCGTCTTTTTCGTAACATTGTGTTACTGGCTCCGTCGTGATGATAGGCGGTGAATTGATGACGGAGATCTTGTAGTCCATACTATCAGAATTGCCATGAGCATCTTTCAACAATAGTAGTACGTTCCATAGCTCCGTTCCCACATCATTGTTCCTAGGAATGCCATGGAGCTCACTTTTGACGTTATCCCAAGTGAGCCAGTATGCGTCCGTCGTCAATGTCCATGTTGCTGTGCTGTATCCGAAATTGTAAAAACCCATCCTGTACTCCTCATCTTCTATCGCGTCCATCAATGTGCCCATTGTCCTGATTTGGACCGGGGTATGGACCATGAATTTAGCTGTCCTTGATGGTGTCTCTACTGATGTTAGCATTATGTTCTCGAAATATTCCATAGTGTCCGGGACCGTGAACTCCATCCCGTAGATACCGGTGGATTGTCCTGTCTCGGTCAATATCAACATCCTATCCTGGCTCGAGTTCTTGTCCGATGTGAGGTTGACGAACGCCTTGTCAACAGTGACCGGGTTCGCATCCTCTCCGATGCATTTGAAATACCCGGTCTGTCCCAGGTCCAACCTATCAACTATGGATGAGCCTGAGATGGAGGGATAGACCCCTATCGAATATACGGACCTTGGCCTGAACGGGTAATCTATCGTTATCCACGTTTCTTTGGTAGGGTCCTTCTTAGAATATACTTGGGCATAACCGAAATATTCCATCATATAGCCTATGATGATGGACCCTCTGTACACATTCGTATCATTCCCGGTTTCCATCAATCGAAGACGGATTTTGTATGTCGGACCCTGCATGAAGGTGATGTTGACCGTCGCCCTGTCCTTTTTGGTCGAATTCGGGTTCTGTCCGAGGAGCTCTATATGTACCTTATCACCCAGATCGAACTTGGCCGAAGGCACCTGGCATTCATCGTCAAGATATGTCCTGACCGAGTAAACCTCGTATGGTTCTTCCAGTACCCCCGCTTGGAGATGAGCAACCAAAATATCATAATCGCCTTGAAGGGTCTTAGAGTACGCTCCTTCCGTTGTAGGAAAATCGCTGGAATTCGTAGCTCCAGCGAGGTATATGTCACCGTATTCAGAAAGGTAGCAGGATCCACCGTCCGAACCGCTACCTCCATAGTAGGAGGAATAAACCAGCTCGGTAAGATCGTAGGACATCTGAGTAAAATAAAAATCGTACGATCCCAACATTTCTTCGTTATCGGCACCGGGGGTTGTGGGTATGAGATCATCTTTTGTATATCCCGATATGAACAGGTTCCCGGTCGTGTCAAAATCAACCTTGAAGGACCCGTCCGATGAGATACTGTGTTCGAAAAGAGTGGATGCAAGCATCGTAGTGCCATTGTCCGATAATCTTAAAATGAACTTTGGATAGGTATAGTTCTTGAACCTATCGAAAGCTCCGGGACTCGTTGGAAAATTGGCCGATTGTGTCTGTCCATATATCATCAGGTCGTTTTCGACCCCTTCGGTCATTCCAGTTGGATAATCTGCACCAATTCCCCCTATATATGTCGAAAAGACCAGAGAGGTCAGATCGCTCTTTAACTTGCATACGAAAACGTCATAATTTCCGCCGAATGTTTCACTGTAGGCCCCTGTCGTAACAGGGAAATTATTTGAAGCCGTTTGGCCGGTTAAAATTAATCCTCCATCAATATCTATATAAAAATTGCGAATATTCTCATTCATAATCCCACCTATGAATGTTGATGCCATTATTTCTGAACCGTCCTCTTTCAATATTGTCACTATCGCATCGTTTCCTCCATTATGAGTTGTATCAACAACGCCTGCTGTAACTGGATAATCGGTTGATGAACTTTGACCGAGAATCAGGATATTCTCTTGTTCATCAGTAGTTAATGATGAGGCATAATCGTATCCTTGCCCGCCTATGAACGTGGAAAAGACCAGATCGCTCCCATCGGTATTAATTTTGAACACTGCAATGTCAGTACCTCCGACAGGTCCATTGTACGTCCTGTCGTAAGCATCAGGTGTGGTTGGAAAATCCGTTGAATTGGTGTAAGTTCCCATTATGGCCTCTCCGGAACCGGTGACTTTCATGGGGACGATTGAATAACCATATTCATATTGAGAACCTCCAATATACGTAGAATAAAGCAATGAGCTTCCATCGCGCTTCAACTTCAATAAAATTAAATCATAATAACCGCCATTATAGCTCCTGTCGAACGCACCTGAGGTGGTCGGAAAATCCGTATTATTAGTACTTCCGGCAAGGAATAGATTGTCATATTCATCGAAATAGGGATTCCTCAGGTAATCGGGGTAAGAACCCTCCGTTCCTCCAATGAACGTGGACCATAATAGATCAGATCCATCGGATCTCAATTTTGTCACAACGTTGTCCCTATATCCTGCCATGGAAGTATCATAGGCTCCCGATGTCGTCGGGTAATCAGTTGAGAAACTCTCCCCGATTATCACAGGATAACCGGACGAATCCATGGTCATTTCTATGAAAGATTCCCGGTTTGTCCCACCGATGAAAGTTGAAAAGATGAAAGGGTCGATGACCACGGTCCTTGATCTGTCATGATCCTCAAGATCGAACCCTATGGATCCGTCATCGAAGAACTTGAATTCGGACCTCAACGGTCCTTGGGACCTATCCTCGTAGAACGATACCAGCTCTTTCTCGCTGAGGACCGTCCTTCCGTTTGATAGGAATGAAATGGAATCCCCATCGTTCTTGATGGAATCATGCCCTTGGACCTCTATCCTTATCTTATCTGGATCGGAATACGGATGGAGTATGAGGTCATATTTGACCCCCTCATCATCGAAGTAGAACTTGAGGTCTATATCGTCGTATATGTCCTCGTAGACAACCGAACGATAATTTTTCACATGACCCTTCCACTTCGTCTCATCATTCCCAATGAAATAATTGCAGTAATGGGGAAGCGGGTCGATCCCTGCAGGGACCCCATCGTTCGAGCCCTTGAACTCGTATATCAACACATGCCCCTTGACCTTTATATCAAGGTCCATCGGCTCGAATCTCTCAGGCGAAAACATGGGCTCTTCCATTCTATCCATATCATCGAAATGATCCGTTAGAGGCGCTTCGATGATGTTGTAGTAGACCTTTCCTCTGCCAAGACCTATGTTACCGAAATCTGTCTGGGCCGAGAACAATATCTCTTCGTCCCATTGCCCAAGGTTCTCGGTAAAATAACCTCCATTTTGTATTTCAACGTCTTTCTGTATTGAATTGAATGGAGTCTTTGAGATCGTTTCATTATCGAAAGATGTTCCATTCAATGGAACCATTCCTTGGACCGTTCCTGAGAAGGACATTGCCATCATTATTATTGTTAAAAGGATTACCATTGTAGTTCCAGACCTCATCTCATTCGGTGTTTCCACGTTCATATTCATTCCTCCCCCTCTTCAGACATCCTCGCTCCATATAGCTCCTCATAGCTCTTCGGCTTCCCGTCCCTATCATGAACATGCGCATCCAATGCACTGATGGGAACATCGCTTACGACAGTATGGTCAGAGCCTCTGGTATGGGCCTCCTCCCATTCTTTCTCCCTCTGCTTCTGCTCTA
>CAYTSO010000015.1:0-7321 GCA_964440545.1 uncultured Candidatus Saccharibacteria bacterium
TTACGCCCCCCGTATTTCACGTACGCCGGCTCCCGGCCCAGACACGGACCTTCTTCTCCTTCATCTCGCTGATCAGCTACGTCCTGACCAAGGTTTCCGTAACGGTTTTCGCCGGCGGCATCGCAATCCAGGAAATCTTCGGCATCGACACGCTGTTCGGTGTGGACTTCTTCTGGATCGCCGCCATTTCCCTGGTCCTCATCACCGGCCTCTACACGGTCATCGGCGGCATGAAGGCGGTGCTGTGGACCTCGGTGCTGCAGACGCCGGTGTTGCTGCTCGGCTCCTTCATCATCCTGTTCGTCGGCCTGACCAAGCTCGGCGCCGGCGCGGGACTGCTGGAAGGCTGGGCGGTCATGAAGGAGGCCAACGGCGCGAACATGCACATGTTCCGGCCCATGGACGATCCGATGTTCCCGTGGCCGGCGGTCATCCTCGGTTCGATGATCATCGGCACCTGGTACTGGTGCACCGACCAGTACATCGTTCAGCGCGTGCTGTCGGGACGCGACATGACCCAGGCGCGGCGCGGCGCGATCTTCGGCGCCTACCTGAAAATCACCCCGGTGTTCATCTTCATGGTGCCCGGCATGATCGCCTTCGCGCTGGCCGAAAAGGGCATGCTGGACCTGTCCGGCGGGTCGAACACCGCGTTTCCCGTGATGGTCCGTGAACTGCTGCCCGCCGGCATCAAGGGCATCGTGCTTGGCGGCGCCATCGCCGCCCTGATGAGTTCGCTGGCCTCGCTGTTCAACTCCTCGGCCACGCTGTTCACGGTGGACTTTTACGAGCGCCTGAAGCCCGGTCGCTCGCAGAAGCACTATCTGCAGGTCGGACGCGTCGCGACCGCCGTGGTGGTGCTGCTGGGTATCGCCTGGGTGCCGGTCATCCCCCTGCTGGGTGAAAGTCTCTACGAGGCGCTGCAAAAGGTGCAGAGCCTGATCGGGCCGTCCATCGTGGCGGTGTTCCTGCTGGGCATCTTCTCCAACCGGGCGACGCCCGCGGCGGGCTTCTGGGGGCTGTTGCTCGGCTTCCTGGCGGGCATGTTCTACCTGCTGCTCGATCTGTCTCCGACGCTGGCCCAGTCCAACGCCTTCTTCGCCGCCGTCGCGGGCATGAACTGGCTGTATTACTGCGTTGCGCTGTTCGCGTTCAGCATCGCGGTGATGGTCGTGGTCAGCCTGTTCAGCGAGCCGAAGACCGATGAGCAGCTGGCCGGACTGACCTACAAGTCGGTCTCGCCGCAGCAGTCGCAGGAGGTGCGTGACAGCTGGAACCGCTGGGACGTCTTCAACACCGTGGTCGTGCTCGGCATCGTCGTGTTCTGTTACATCGTGTTCTTCTGACAGGGGATAGTGAAGTGAGTGGTGAGGCAACGGCCAGCTCGAGTTTCAAGAACCGTGAGCGCTCGTTCGGCAGCCTGACCCAGCAGGTGGTTCAGGAACTGGGAATCTCCATCGTCACCGGCCAGTTTTCCGGGGACACGCCGTTTCCGACGGAGTCGGAGATCTGCCGGCAATTCGGCGCCAGCCGCAGCATCGTGCGCGAAGCCATCAAGGTGCTGAACGCCAAGGGCCTGCTGAGCGCCAGGCCCCGCCGCGGCACCAGCGTGCGGCCGGAAAAGGACTGGAACCTGCTCGACCCGGACGTGCTTTACTGGATGCTCAAGCGCCGCTTCAGCCTCGACCTGCTGATCGATTTCACGCGCGCGCGCCTGGCCATCGAACCCGCGGCGGCGGCCGAGGCAGCCCGCACCGCCAGCGAGCAACAGCAGTTGAATATGTCGACCATGCTGGCGCGCATGGAGCAGGCCGCCCAGGGCTCGCTGGACCCGCTGGAAACGGACGTGGATTTTCACCTGTCCATACTCGAAGCGAGCAACAACCAGTTTTTCTACAACATGAGCCCCATGATCGAAACCGCGCTGAATTTCTCCATCCGCTTCACCAACCGGCAACTGCGGCAGCGCGTCGCGAGCGTGTCCGAGCACCGGGCCATCCTGGACGCGATCCTGAGCCGCGACGCGGACAAGGCGGCCGCGGAAACCCGCGGCCTGCTCGAGCGGGCGTTGGCCCTGATGGTGGCCCGCCAGCCTGCCTGATCGGTGACGGGCCGGAGTGGCGGCGTCCGACCGCGCTCAGACGCCCTGGCTCAGGTGGTAATACACCGCGTTGTGGCGCAGGTCCTTCTTGAAGCCGGCGATGCTCGTATCGGCGTCGATGACCACCATTTCCACGCCCGCGATCTCGGCGAAATCCATGATCTGCTGCGTGGTCACGCCTTGCGTGTACACGCTGTGGTGCGCGCCGCCGGCGTGAATCCAGGCCGCGCCGGCAATCTCCAGGTTCGGCCGCGGCTCCCATAGCGCCTTGGCGACCGGCAGCCTGGGCATATCCTCTGGCGGCGCCACCGTGTCGACCTCGTTCACGAGGATGCGGAAGCGGGTGCCCAGGTCGATGGGCGAGATGTTCAGCGCCGGACCGGTGGCGGCGGAGAAGATCAACCGCGCGATGTCCTTCTTGATGCCGATCGTGTGGGGGTGCACCTCGAGCCGCGGCCGCTCGGCGGCGATGCTCGGGCAGACCTCCAGCATGTGCGCGCCCAGCACCTGGTCGGTGCGCGAGAAATGGTAGGTGTAGTCCTCGATGAAGGAGGTGCCGCCCGCCCGCCCCTGGCTCATCGCCTTGACGATGCGGATCATGGCGGCGGTCTTCCAGTCGCCTTCGGCGCCGTAGCCGTAGCCCTTGCTCATCAGGCGCTGGGTGGCGAGGCCCGGCAGGCCGCTCAGGCCGGTCAGGTTTTCGAAACAGTTGGTGAAGGCCTTGCAGCCCTTGCTTTGCAGGAACCGCTCGATGCCCAGTTCGAGGCGCGCCTCGTTGGTCAGCATCTCCAGCTTCCCCGGGTCGTCGAGCAGACCGTCGGCGATCGCGTAGTCCTGTTTGTACTGCTCGACCTGGGCCTCGATGTCGGCGTCGCTGACCGCCTCGCAGGAGGCCGCGAGGTCGCCGAGGCTGTATGCGTGCACCTCGTAGCCGAACTGGATCTGGGCCGACACCTTGTCGCCCTCGGTTACCGCGACCTGGCGCATGTTGTCCCCGAAACGGGCGACGCGCAAATGCTGGGCCTCGTCCCAACCCATGGCGGCGCGGATCCAGTCGTCGGTCATCAACTGGACCGTCTTCGATTTCCAGTGGCCGACCACGACCTTGCGCTCGATGCGCAGGCGTGTGCCGATGTGGCCGAACTCGCGGTCGCCGTGGGCGCTCTGGTTCAGGTTCATGTAGTTCATGTCGATCCCGGACCAGGGCAGTTCTGCGCCGAACTGCGTGTGCAGGTGCATCCAGGGCTTGTGCAGCGCCTTCAGGCCGGCGATCCACATCTTGGCCGGCGAAAAAGTGTGCATCCACAGGATCAGGCCGACGCAGCGGTCGTCGCTGTTCGCCGCCCGGCATACCTCCAGGATTTCCTCCGGCGTCGTGACCACGCCCCTGGCCTGGATCTCGGCCGAAATCAGGTCGGATGCGGTCAGCCCCGCCGCGATTTCGCTGCTGTTCTCCGCCACCTGTTGGAGCACGCGCGGGCCGTACAGGTGCTGGGAGCCGGTAACGAACCAGATGGTCTTTTCGCCGAATGCTTTCATGCTGTCCTCGTTGAATGGTGAGTCCGGCCGGACGCTAATCCTCGCCCTGGCCGTAGTACGCGTTCTTGCCGTGCTTGCGCAAATAATGCTTGTCCACGATCGACTGTTTCAAAGGACCGCGGGAAGGGTCGATCGCTTGCGTCAGGTAGGCCATGCGCGCGATCTCTTCCAGCACCACCGCGTGATAGACCGATTCGGCCGCGTCCTTGCCCCAGGTGAACGGGGCGTGGCCGGCCACGACGACCATCGGCGTCTCGAGGGGATCGCGTCCCGCGAAGGCATCGGTGATCTGCACGCCGGTTTCCTCCTCGTAGTCGCGCTCGATCTGCCCGTCCGACATCACCGCGGTGCAGGGGATCGCGCCGTAGGCGTAATCGGCGTGCGTGGTGCCGAAGCAGGGAATGTCCCGCTGCGCCTGCGCCCAGGCGGTGGCGTAGGTCGAATGCGTGTGCGTAACGCCGCCGATGCCGGCGAAATGCCGGTACAGGTGCGTGTGCGTCCGCGTATCGGAAGAAGGGTTCAGACGCCCTTCCACCCGCCGGTTCTCGAGGTCCACGACCACCATGTCTTCGGCAGTGAGGCGCTCATACGGAACCCCGCTCGGCTTGATCGCCAGCACGCCCCGGTCGCGGTCGATCTGCGACACGTTGCCCCAGGTATAGAGGACCAGGCCGCGCGCGTTGAGCTCCATGTTGGCCTCCCAGGCGGCGCGCTTCAGTTCGGTGTAAGTCATATCAACGTAACCTTTCGACCGCGGCCGCCTCGATGGGCAGGCCCGCCGTGTAGCGTTGGAAATAGCGGTTGAATCCGTCCACGTCCTCCGGCAGCGGCGCCACCGCTCGGCCGATGCTGTCTCCGATCAGTTCGTCGAGGAAATCCGGCAGCGCCGTTGCCTGCTCGTCCCGCACCGAGTAGGCGGCCAGCAGGGCCATGCCCCAGGCGCCGCCTTCGCCGGCGGTTTGCGGCACGCTGACCGGAGTGTTGGTGGCGGCTGCCATGATCCGCTGTCCCACCTCCGGCGTCTTGAAAAAGCCGCCATGGCCGACCAGCTGCTCGACGCGCACGCCTTCTGTCTCGGTCAACACATCCAGGCCGGTCCGCAGCGCGCCGAGCGAGGAGAACAGGTGGGCGCGGACAAAATTGGCCAGCGTGAAGGCGCTGTCCGGCTGCCTGACGAAAAGTGGCCGGCCCTCGCTGAAGCCGGTCAGATGCTCGCCCGAGATGTAGCCGTAAGCCAGCAGGCCGCCGGCGTCCGGTTCGCCCTGCAGGGCCAGCGGCATCAGCTTGTCGTAGAGATCGGCGTCCGAGACCTGGGCGCCCAGCGCCCGGGCGGACTCACCAAGCAGCGTCGCCCAGGCGTTGAAGTCCGAGGTGCAATTGTTCGAGTGGGCCATGCCCACCAGGCGGCCGTCGGGGGTCAGGACGAGGTCGATTTCGGGGTGGGCCCGTGACAGTTTTCCGTCCAGCACCAGCATGGCGAATACCGACGTTCCCGCGGAAACGTTGCCGGTGCGGGGCCGAATGCTGTTGGTAACGACCATGCCGGTGCCGGCGTCGCCCTCGGGCGGGCACAGCGGCACGCCGGGCTGCAATAGATTGCCAGGGTCGAGCAGCTTGGCCCCATCCTTGCCGAGGCGCCCGGCGCTCTGCCCCACGGGGACGATGCGGGGCAACAGGTCCGCCAGTTTCCACGGAAAGCTGCGGTCCGCGATGTGCGCATCGAAGGCGGCAATCATGCCTGCATCCCAGGCCTGGGATTCCGGGTCGACCGGAAACATGCCGGAGGCGTCACCAATGCCGATGCTCCACTCACCGGTCAGTTTCCAGTGTACGTAACCGGCCAGGGTCGTTATGCCCGCCAGGCGCGGGAGATGTTGCTCCCGCTTCAGGATGGCCTGATACAGGTGGGCGATGCTCCAACGCTGCGGAATCGGCCAGCCGAAGAGCTGCGTGAGTTCGGCCGCGGCCTGGCCGGTGAAATTGTTGCGCCAGGTGCGGAACGGCACCAACAGCTCGCCCGCCTCGTCCACCGCAATGTAACCGTGCATCATCGCGCTGAAGCCGGCGGCGGCAAGGCGGTCGAGTTGGCAGCCGTAGCGGCGTTTCACGTCCGCGGCCAGGTCCGCGTAACAGGCGGTGAGGCCGCTCCACACGTCCTCCATGTGGTAGGTCCAGACGCCGTCCTCCAGCCGGTTTTCCCACTGGTGGGAACCGGCCGCCAACGGGTCGCCGTCCGGGCTGATCAGGGTCGCCTTGATACGGGTCGAGCCCAGTTCGCAGCCGAAGATCGCGCGGCCGCTCTCGATCAGTTCGCGGTTATGCTTTGGGGCCGTTTCGTTGTCGCTCATCTGCTACCTCGCCGCTTTCCCTACCATAGTAAGATCAAAGCGGTCGTTGCCGCAAAAATATGATAATTTCGTGATCCGGGGCAAGGGTGCGCTTCGAGCATCCCCTGCAGAAAGTCCTTTGGCGGAATGGCTCCCTGCGGTCCGCTTTATTTCCGCCAAAGGACTTCCCGCAGGGGATGCCGGCCTCGCCGTTATCCGAGACTTGAATCTGCAGGCGGACTCGTCAATCGAACAGCGCCCTGAAGTTGTCCCAGTCGACGTCCTCCAGGCTCGCCACCGCCAGATCGGCCTTACCCAGTTTTTCGAGCGGGTTGGTCGTGGCCACGGCGATGACCCGGGAACCTGCGGCCAGCCCGGCTTCGATGCCGACGTGTGCGTCCTCGAACACCACACAGAAGCGGGGATCGCGACCGATCATTTGAGCGCCCTTCAGAAACACCTCAGGGTCCGGCTTGCCATGGGACACGTCCTCGGCGGTGACCAGGGCCGCGAAGTACTCGCGTACGCCGATTGCGTCGAAGATGGTCTCGATGTTCTCGCGGTGAGTGGAAGAGGCGACCGCGCAGGGAACGCCGTGCTCCCGGAGCATTTTCAGCACGGTAACGACGCCAGGCAATGGCTCGATGCCGCGCTCCCGCACGATGTCGCGGTACAGCTCTTCCTTGCGCAGCGAGTAGCGGTGGATTTCGTCCGGGTCCTCGGTCCACCCGAGGATGCGCGGAATAATGACCTGGTTCTTCATGCCGAAGCCGCGCAGGAAGTGGTCCGCGGGCAGCGGCAGGTCGAACTCGGCGGCCAGCAGTTCCCAGCTTTCCTTGTGTTGTTTCGAGGAGTCGATGACGACCCCGTCCCAGTCGAATAAGGCGCCCAGTTGCATGATGAGTGGGGTGTCCAGGATTCCGGCGGCAGTTGCTGTCTGGATGCGGTCGGGCACCCGGTATTTCAACGGCCCGGACCCCGCAAATTTTCGGATGGTCGGCGCGTCCGATTCTGTTCTAGCATCCGGTTACGGTGCATCCATGCACGCCGGAGGAATAGCCATGAAACAGGTTTTGCTCATTGTCGCTCTGCTCGGACTGTTCGTCGCCACCGAAATCGTGACGACGCCGGACGTTTACGCGCAATCCCGCGGCCAGGACCGCCGTGACAATCGCCAGGGTGCCCGCACCGGCAAGCACGAGTGCAAGGCGGGGGACGAAAAGTCCCGCCCCGAATGCCGCCAGGACAAACGCGACGACAAACAGGAAGGCCGCGGCCCGGATGACGAAGAGCGCGAGGCCGAAACCGAGGATGAGGGCGAGGACGAGTAATTTTGAGGTCAGAGTAAAGTGCC
>CAYTSO010000016.1:0-6918 GCA_964440545.1 uncultured Candidatus Saccharibacteria bacterium
GGGCTGTGACAACCAGCCGGTTGCACTCTATAGAGATCTCCAGCCAGGCCTTTCCGCGCTGCGGGGGGAGGATGAGAGTCGTGGCCTTGCTGACCGAGTCTGCGGTCGTCGACCGGATCATTCGTCATCTGGAGTTGACGCTCGTCGCGGAGAAGCCGCCTCCTGCCTATGCCCTCGAGCAAGTCGCCCTGATGGCGGCCGAAGAGAGCGGGGAGTACGAATAGAGGGGCCTGCGAGAGGGCCGTGGCCTGCCCCCGTTAAGCCGAATTCCGGGCTGATCCGCCCGATCAACCGCCCGCCGGCATCCGGATCGGCTCAATCGCAAGGAACTGACAGCGGTTTGGGCCGGTGATACCCTCTTTATCGAAATGGGATGGGTTGGCGAGAATCCTTGAGCCGGGATCCTATGCCGAGCGCAAAAAGGAAATTCCTATCGCGTAGATAAATCAGCGAAGCTGTCATGCAAAAGACATTTCATTTTTTATTTGTCTTTACTTTTTGATATTTTTTCCAGAAATGCTTCTAATCCTGCTTTGATATTGTTTCGTTTTTCCTTTTCAATAGCTTTTTTTAAAGCTTCTATATGTGCAGTTATTAAAGCCTGTTCTTTGGTAGTTTCAATATCAGGTTTTACTCCGATTCCTTCCCAATTTGTCTTTGAAATGGGATCAATGGCCCTTGCCATAGGAATCCATACAAGAAATCTTTCATTTACCGGCTTAGTCTCTCCGGGATGAGCTCCGCCGCGTGTAGTCTCTCCGATAACAGTCGCCCGTTTTTGTTGTTGTAACATATATGCAAATCCCTCGGGCGCAGAGAAAGTATCTTTACTTGTTAACAGAAAGACATCTGCATCAGTCATCCTTTTCCCCGGAACATAAGGCAGACTCCAATACTGATTTGTCTCATTCTTTGCTCTGGTATAAATGCTGTTTAAAAGCACAGGTTCTTTATCGAGAAAATAAGTGGCAAGAAACTGGCACATCTGGGGATTCCCTCCGCCGCTTTCTCGAAGGTCAATGATAACTGCGAAAGTGTTTGCAAGGAAATTCATAGCCGCCACAGCAGTTGGGCCTGCGTTTTCAAGCGAAAAGAATCCAGTCAATTTGAGATAGCCGATATTTCCATCCAATATTTTAACATTCTCAAATCCAAAATTTTGAAGCTGTCCTAATGCTAATCTCCAATTACGCTGCGCTTCCAGTTCTTCATCGGTAAATTTCTTTGGGTATAATTGTTCTTTTGCTGCTCGAGGATCAAAAATCACCTTCAAATGAAGATCTTTGCTTACTTCTTGAAGGTCTGAAGTCAGCTGGGCTGCAAACTTATTCACGTCATTGAAATTATCATAGCCGCCCTTATTTTGCTTAGCAATTATATGTTCTTCCAATTTTTCGCCCATGTCAGGAAAAACATAATTTTCTTTTAACAACTTGGCAATAGAATCAATGACTTCTTTTTTTTCTTTGCTGTCAACTACAAGATCTTCCTGGGCTCCGGTCCCATAAGTTTCAAGCATGACTATACTTAGAAAAAAGACTAGACTCACTAATAAAGTTTTTTTCTTTTTCAAATTATCCTCCAATTTAAACCTTATACTCGAATGTACATTGAGAACCTTCTTAAGGTTACGATTAATGGATAAGAAATTCCTTTTCCGCCCGTGACCTGACCCCCTCATAGGGATCCAGCCCTTGTGGTAAGATTTTACTGGAATGAGGGAGGTCGATATGGCTAGGAAACGGTTTACTCCGGAGCAGATCATCACCATGCTTCGGGAGGCGGAAGTCCTTCTCAGTCAATCTATCCCGGTCGCTGAAGTCTGCCGGAAGCTGGGGATATCGGAGCAGACCTACCACCGCTGGCGCAAGGAGTACGGCGGGATGAAAGTCGACCAGGCCCGGCGGCTCAAGGAGCTGGAGCAGGAGAACGGCCGGCTGAAGAAGCTCGTGGCGGACCTATCTCTGGATAACGCCATCCTGAAAGAGGTTAACCGGGGAAACTTCTGAGCCCGGCCAAGAGAGGCCGGGCAGTCGAGCACGTGTGTGTCGTGATGGGCATCTCGGAGCGTAGGGCGTGTCGGGCGATCGGACAGCCGCGGTCGACTCAGCGGCATAAACGCAAGGTGCCCGACGACGAGGAGCGGCTGACGAGCCAGATTGTCAGGTTGGCTACACAGTTTGGGCGCTATGGTTATCGCCGGATCACCGCGTTGCTGAGGAACGAAGGTTGGCGGGTGAACCACAAGCGGGTCGAGCGGATATGGCGAAGGGAGGGCCTCAAGGTGCCTCAGAAGCAGCCCAAACGGCGCCGGCTGTGGCTCAACGACGGGTCCTGTATCCGCCTTCGTCCCGAGAGGAAGGATCATGTCTGGAGCTATGATATGGCGATGGAGAGGGCTTCAGACGGCCGGCCCCTGCGGATCCTGGCCGTTATTGACGAGTACACCAGGGAGTGCCTCGCGGTCCACGTGGCTCGCAGGATCCGGTCCGCGGATGTCCTGGATCAGCTCTATGAGCTGTTCCTGAGGAGAGGGATGCCTCAATACATTCGATCCGACAACGGGCCGGAATTCGCGGCCAAGGCTGTCCGTAATTGGCTGAACCGGCTTGACGTAACGACGCTGTTCATCGAGCCCGGGAGCCCTTGGGAGAACGGCTATATCGAGTCGTTCAACGGCAAGATGCGGGACAAGCTTCTGAACGGAGAGGTGCTGGACACGCTGGACGAGGCGAAAGTGCTTGTGGAGGCTTGGCGAAGGATCTACAATCGCATCAGGCCGCACAGTTCTCTGGGGTATAAGCCGCCGGCGCCGGAGGCGTATGTGGTCGGAAAGTTCACTCTAGGGCTGGCACCATGCTAGGGGGCAGGCCAGTAATCTGAGCACAGGTTAGGCTGTTGAGCGAGAGGCCGGACATGATGACGAGGGCACCCCAAGCTGGCGTCGTTTATTTGGCACTCTTAACTCTTTTGGCGTCCCAGCCGGCCTCCGCCCAGGATAAATGGAAGGGCTCCATAGTCAAAGAGGGCGATGTCACGATCGTCAAGAACCCCAAGGAGCCGATCTACAACACCCCTATCCTTGAGCTCAAAGAAGAGCTCTCGATTGGGGGTCCGGAGGCGCAGGGCCAGGCCGTGTTCACGCGCATGAGAGAATTCGCGGTCGATGACGCGGGCACTATTTATATCAGCGACGGCCTCGGCGTCGATTGCATCAGGGTTTTCGATAAAACGGGCCGCTACCTGAGGACCATCGGGCGTCACGGCCAAGGCCCGGGCGAGTTCGACGGAATAGGGCCGCTCTCCATCATTCGGGCGACCGGCGAACTGGTGGTGGCCAATATTCGATTGGGATGCCTGACCTATTTCAATGCCAGAGGGACCTATCTGCGCGACCTGCGCCTTGAGGTGCGCAATTATATCGGGGCCCGCCTCGACTCAAAGGGGAGGATCTACGGCTTCGGGGGCGGTTTCGAGATCGGAAAGCCGTATTTTGAAACGCGGTTGGCGGCCATCGATCCGGAAGGGAAACCCGCCACCATCCTGGTCCGTGCGCCCGGCCAGGTCAAGGAAAAGCTCCAGATGTTCGGGCCGGGGATCTTCTGGATCCTCGATACCTCAGACAATCTCGTCGCCGGCTTTTCCGAGTTTTATGAGCTGCAGATCTTCGACGCTCGGACCCAGCGCTTATCCAAGAAGATCCGCAAAGATTTCGTCCCCGTTCCGGTCAGCGAGGAGGAGCTGACGCGATACAAGAAGCCGGAATTGTCCGGCTTTCAAGAGTTCGCGAAGCTGCATGCGGCCTTCTGGAACATCTTCGCGAGCGACACCGGCCATCTCTTCGTCGAAACCTTTGAAAAGGCCAAGACAGGCGGCTTTATCCACGATGTCTTCGACAAGGAGGGGCGGCTGGTCGCCCGAATGCCGTTCAAGTCCCGCGGCGTGAAGATCTCCGGCGGCAAGTATTATGCCCTTGAGGAAGACGAGGACGGCTATCAATATGTCAAACGCTATTCCATGACCTGGAAGGTCAAATGATAAGAGGGACGCCTCTATGAAGGGGAATAGGCGCATTCTCGCTGGAATGGGCGCGTTCCTGCTCGCCCTCGCCTCCATCGGCTGGGCCCAGATCGTCGAGAATCCGGGCAAGCCGAGGGCGGCGAATGCTGGCCGCGTTGTTGTGCCCGAAGAGGTCCTGGCTATCTCCGACGAGGGGACGAGAGAGTATTACTTCAAAAATCCGCGCGACCTCACGATCGCCCCTGACGGATCGCTCTTCGTGCTCGACGATCGCCAAGTTCTGCATTTCGACAAAGCCGGCAAGTTCGTGCGTAATCTTTATAAAAAGGGTCAAGGACCTGGCGAGATGTCCTATGTCCGTAGTTGCCTGACAACCGAAATGAACGTCATCATTCATTCCGACTCTCCCAACAGGCTCCTCTTTTTCGATTATGCCGGGAGATATGAAAGGGAGCTCCCGATCCGCGCCTTGACGGGCTACAAGTACCGCCCGAAGGTTCTCCTGGCGCTCGAAAGCACGTTCATTATCAGCTCCGCCGATCTGCCGATTACCAAAGGCGATCCCGATTACGTCACGATTCATCATGCGATCTTGGCCCTGGATAGCGTGACGCTGGAGAGCCGAGACCTCTCTTCCTTCCCAACCATTTCGTACATGTACACGAGCGGCGACGGCCACGAACGAGGATGGTACGAAATGAGCGCTTTTCTCGCGGCCTCGTTCAAAGACAGATATCTTGCCCTCAGCCACACGAGCGAATACCTGATTAAGGTCTTCGATCCGGCGGCCAATAAGGTCATCAGGGAATTCCGCCGGGCCTACACGCGGGTAAAGCCCGATCCCCCCACCGATATCGAAAAGAAAGGCAATATGATCGCGGGAAGGCGCATCGTCCAGCCCGAGCAATCATTCCAAAACGACGTCAAGATCGTCCTGACCCGCGCCGAGGAGATCTGGGCCGTGACTTCAACCGTGGACAAGGCTAAGGGCGTGCTCGTCGATGTCTTCGATGGCAACGGGACCTTCGCCGATAGCTTTTATCTCAAGTTGCCCGAGCCGGCTCTTCGGCACCTCCGTTGGCCTGGGCAATGTGTTCTCGACGGCGACTTCCTCTGGATCGCGGAGTCAAACCAGGACGATGTCTCTACGATCAGGAAGTACAGGCTAGGTATATAGAAGCCAACCACTCGAGCAAAGTTAAGGCGGAGCCAGCACCGATTATTCAGCAAGCCGGTCGCGGATCGCCTTCAGGATCTCGCGGAGCTCAAAAAGATGTCAAAAAGGGCTCCCATTATAGGATCGAAGCGGGTATAATGAAGAGGCGAAGGAGGAGGACTATGTTCTCCACATACACGGCTAAGTACACCAAGATCAAGTCTGGCTATATGGGCCAGCTCGTCGAGTGGCCCGAAGTCGTGACCGAAGGGAAGACCCTCGAAGACTGTCGGGCTATGCTCCAAGACGCACTGCGCGAGATGATTTCGGCCTATCGCCAGCAGAAAAAAGAGATCCCACTAGGCGGCGCCCTGTTGGAACAGATCCCCGCCCAGATCTAGATGTCCGTCAAGCGGCGCGATCTCGTCCGTTACCTGGAAGAAAACGGCTTTGCCCTGCTTCGCGAGGGCAAGAACCATTCGATTTATTCCGACGATAAGAAGACCATCCCCGTGAAGAGGCATAACACGTTCGACCGGATAACAGCCAACGAATTGTGCAAGCAAGCGGGCCTAAAACCGAAGTTCTAAGAGCGTTTCTATTGAAGTCCTGATCAACTCTCGTCAGCGGGTATAGGACCGAGGGCGAGGGCGGTTGAAGCCGGCGGCGGCTTCTGCTATCATGAGGGGGCTTTCCAAGGGCAGGAAATGGTCAATGCCTTGTGGATGCATCTTGGAACGCTGAGATAATAAATAGCTTACAAGCGCGGACCGTGGGCGGTTAGCTCGCCCAGCTGTTTAACAGGCCTCCCTGAAAATCCCATATCAGGTCCTTCAACAGGGAAACCCCGCTTACCAGATCGTCCCTAGTCGTCCCGACTCGTTACGGTTTTTCCGTTGGTTTGGTCAAGATCTGGTCAAGATGGTTTTAGCTTGGCCAGGCCCATTGATTATCGCTTCGCCGAGATGATATCCTTGGCAGGGCGGGCCACATGGGCAAGCTTGCCATTATCAAGTTTCTGGGAGGCTTTTTCGCCTGTCTCGCATTCGTTTGCTCTTCGGCTTTCCCGACAGCGGACGCTCAGGATATCCGGCCTTTCAGGACGATCAGCTTGTCCCAGGAAGAAGCCCTGATCCTATATGCCTCCGATTTCGTCGTTGCCGAGGACGGCCTCATCTTCGTCACCGACGGCAAAGACTGCAACATCAAGAGCTATGATCAGACCGGCAAACTCATCGGCGTCACCGGCAGAAGAGGCCCCGGTCCGGAGGAATTCACAGCCCCCTACTATTGTGATTATCAGGCTCCTTTTCTTGCGATCTTGGACTTCATGAAGATCGTCATTTATCAGAGAGACGGGAAGGGCGGACTATCGAGGATCGACGAAATCGACTGCATGGCATGCCTTTCTGATATCGTCCTCTGGGGGAAGAACGTCATTGTCGATGCCTACGTCGCGCAAAAGGCCGAGGAGTATGGACTGACCCTTAGGGGATTCGGAACCAAGGCTTTGAAGGGTCTTCTGCCTCTCGAAAGACGATTCGGTTTTGACTCCATACGCGCTCCGTTCCGGCCCGATCCTTGGACAGCGAAGATCTCAACGGGACTTCCCCTTATAGGCTCGAAGCGGGTATAATGAAGGGGCGAAGGAGGAGGTGGATTTGCCCACATAGGAGAGATCAATGCATCCGTACAGAAATTTCATCTTGATGATCGCTGTGTCTGCAACTCTGATGTTTGGC
>CAYTSO010000017.1:0-6379 GCA_964440545.1 uncultured Candidatus Saccharibacteria bacterium
TGACAAGCATCTCGATCATCTGCTCGACTGCCAGGAGTAAGAGCGCCAAACTTATGTTGTTCAACATAATGCTGATTGCCTTGAAATTGTCAATGTACAGTGCTAAATCCAGGTTGTTATGTCGGACAACACTGAATAAAGTCTGCCTGTCGTTGATCGTGAAATCAATTGCCAGATTCTTATGTTTCTCCCTAAACTCCTTCATCGCTGTTGTTTCAGCATGAAATTTATTTATTCTGTAGTACAGCTTAATTGCGAAAGAATCCATGAGTTGACCGACCACATATGCCACAATTACCCACAATAAAGCACTTCCAACATTAACATTCAAGTTGTTGATATCAACGCTTGGCAGTTTCAGCAAAAATAAAAGCCGATTGACCACAAGGATATATAAAACCCCAGGGATGGTGTATGAGAAGAAATCGTAAATTCCAAAAGTGATAGACATTTGAACTCCTTTTCCTTATCAATTATCCTCATAACTTTTCACGATCAATGGCTTTGCCCGTTCCAGATCTTCATCCGAACGGATCGTAATCTCCAAGTCCCCTGTCCCAAAGTGACCGATCTTCCGCACATCGCGAGTGAAACCTTCCTCCAAACGGACTTGATCGAAGTCAGCTTTCACAAAGGCGATAATGGTCCTATTTTGCGGGTGTATCTCAATTGAAGCAAAGTAGTTCTTCAACGTTTTCACCTGCACATCATCCCCCAGAGCCTCAGCAAAGGCTTTCAGACTTTCATAACGATCCTGGATTTCTGCGTTGGCTTTCGCCAATTTGTCAGTGACTGTACTTTCAGAATTTCTCCCACTTTTTACATTTGATACTCTATCCTCTGCCCCTCCTGGCGATTGCATTTCATCATTCAACGCAAAGCCACGGCTATAACATTTTGCCTGTTGAAGCGCAGCGGAAACATCCATATTCTTACGTTTGGCTTTCACCACGGCAATCGGCGTCAACCCAATAAACAGCAAATAATCCGCAGGTCCACTCGCACTAGGGTATTCTGCAATCGCCAAATTCCTGCCACACTCAGGGCGTGCCCCTCTGTTGTAACGCAGATTGACCGTGTCCGCTTCCCAGCCAGCCTCGCGCAATTGCGCATCAATGATCTGACGTGTCTGTGCTTCATCCAGGTAAACGGTTTGACTCGCAGTCCATGCAGCCTCCCGATACTTGTCAAACGTCTTGGTTTGTTTTCTCTCGGATTTCGCTTGCTGCTGATTCAGAAGTTCATCTACTTTGGCATCGGCTTTGTCTGCTTGTTTGGCAAGTTGTTCTCGCTCTGTTTCCAGGGTTTTCTCTTCAACAAGTAAGGAAGGTTGGGCAAAAGCCCCTGCCTGGAAATCTTCCTTCAAAAACGAGCGCTGAAACCAAATTCCCAACCGCCATCCCATTTTCAGGATATTGAGCGTGGTGGCTTGATCGCCCACATTGTCGTGACTTGCTGCATTTCCCGTTCTGCGGATCTCGCCAAACAACAGGTAGAGTTCCTGCGTCAATACACGTTCGTCCCGTAAACGACGCAATAGCTCGTATTGACTTTCTTCTTTTTCGGCATCGTACAACCCCATCTGCGTGGCAACATGCTTTGCCAGCAATTCCCCAAACTGCCGCATCTTGATCAGGCTGGTGTTTGGGTCATCTTCAAGGTACCTCTCCGCAAGCATACCCAAACGAACAAGCTGTTCGTCACAGGCTTGCAGGTGGGCAAAGTTGGATGAAAGAGGTTTTTGTGTTGCCATTGTGAATAGACAATTATTATCCCATCAAATCCTGGTTAATTTTACATCAGTCAATAGCGAAAATTGTCTCCCAGTTTGCAATCGCACAACGGACTATTTGGACAAAATAAATCTCTAAAAAGTACTCTTTGGGAGTTGAATCGGTTTGTTTTCTGCCCTATACTACTTATAGGTAAATGAGAATCATTTGGGGACATTTTCATTTTTCAGGTGGTATTTTGAGATTAGCGGTTGCAGGCACTATGCAGTCAGATGAAAATGGAGGCACAAATGAACCAGCCCAAAACATATGAAAACGATGTGAAAGAGCATTTGTGGGCACATCAAAGAGATGCAGTTGATGTTGTGCTTGGATATATTAAGGATTTCAATCTGTATAAAGGGTCGGATCCATTCGGCTCTGCATTATTACGAATGCCAACCGGAACAGGCAAGAGTGGCATCATTGCGGTACTGGCTCAATGCTTCCCGAGATTATCAACTGTTCTCATTGTGACACCCTGGACTGCACTGCGCGACCAGATCAAACGTGATGTCAGTCAAAGGTTCTGGGAACATATCAACCTGGATCCAACAATATGGTCGAAACAGGTGCAAGTCCTACTCCCGTCAAACATTGACACGGTGATTCAGTCTACAGCGAAGAAACCTGCAATCCTGGTATGTACCATCCAGACTCTGCAAAGAATTTACAGCGATCATCCCATCTCCTTTTTTGACCTTGGAAAAAAGATTGATCTCGTCATGGTGGATGAAGGGCATCGGGAACCGGCGCCAAGCTGGGCAGAGGCAGTTCGTTCGTTGGAAGTTCCAACTGTGTTGCTGTCAGCCACCCCGTATCGCAATGACAATAAAATGTTTGCCGTTCAAGCTGGCTACGATTGCATATTAACCCACCAGGACGCAATTACACGACGCTATATCCGCAGGGTCGAATTTAAGGAGGTGAAATTTCCACGCAATCCAGATGGTTTTGTCGATGCACTGCTTGCATATTACAAGGGCGAATTTATGCGGCAACATCCATCTGCAATTAATGAGCCAAGGGTAATTGTACGCTGTAAAGACAGTCAGGAGATTAGTGCAATTGCCTCCACCTTGAACGATAGAGGTCAAAAGGTCGTTGCAATCCATGATACGTTCTCGAGTTCGGATGATCCAGAAGATTTCCACGAACAGCAAGCGCCCAATCCCGAAGAAACCGACGCCGTGTTCTGGGTGCATCAAAACAAATTGATCGAAGGTATCGATGACCCTCGTTTTTCGTTGCTTGCCATTTACCAACCCCACAGAAATGCACGTGCACTGGTACAGCAGATTGGGCGAATCATTCGCCAAAAATCCAAACGCGAGAACGAAATCGCCTTTGTGTTTTCCCATCCCAATGACCGTCAACAGGCATTTTGGCAAGGATATTTGAAATACGAGCATATATTCAATGAAAACCCAGAAAAATTTGAGCCTCGGCAGGTCTTCGATACCATCATCCATCTCCAGCCGGAATATCAATATTTTGATGGGAATTTCCGTCAACGATTTGATTTCGATGAACTACCTAAACCTCTCGCAAGAAGTCTTGCCTATTTGTACTCTGCCCGGGTGTACAAAATTGGAGATGAATTTTCATTGGACGAGTTGCCGGATCGACTCCAAGAGGAATGGGAGAAAGCGGACAGAGACATCCGTACACAACCTTGGGAAAGCCCAGATGAAAACACCCGTGTTTGCGTTTATCAGACCTGCCAAAATTCTCCCCTGCTCCTTGAACATGCCTTAGCCGAGTACAAGCTGGGGTTTACGATTTGTCATATCCACAAAGGGTATCTATTCTTCTATGACACCCAGGCAGGGTATTCCCGCTACGTAACAACAACTTGCACGCGTGTTTCACCATCCATATTGGAAAGATTATTCAAAAGCAAAAAGGCACGTATAAAAAGAATTTCGCTGGTCAACAGCGACATTGGCACACATGTATTGCGGAGGCGGGATCTGGAAGCTTTTTCAATCCAGGATACATCCCCCGGACTGGTTGATCATGCTCACTTCTGTTCTAATGCCGAGGGATACACACTGATCAAGGATCATGGCTATGTCCGCCGATATGTTGGCTTTTCACGCGCCAGAGTGACTGACCCAACCACTATACGATGCGACTATCCAACCTATATCGCCTGGCTGGATAGCCTTGCAGATACTCTCCATTCAGGAAATTCTCCCCATCCAGAGGTCTTTGACCGATATGCCCGGGATGCGCAGCCACCTGAGAAACCAGAAGCTAAAAACATTCTCCTGGACTTGCAGGATATGGAGGATGATTTTGTAGCAGTCAATTCCAATACGAATGGGTCCAAACAACCTATGAAGATGGACGAACATTGTCTCAAAGTTCAACGTGATAGCTTTACCTGCAATATAAATGACGTGAAATACAAGGTCGATGTCAGCTACGATGATAAGAGGAAGCAATACCGGCTTTCGTGCGATGAAATGGCACAGGATTTTGTTCGCATCGATCCTGTTGTAGGGGAGGAACAGGAAAATATCATTCAATACTTGAACCACGAACAGCCGTTTCGCATCGTTCCCAAGTCACCCAAGGTTATATACTCACATGGTCATTTTTACGAACCACGGCTTCCTTTGTGGGGGCAGGCACTCGGACGTTTTGATCTACTAAAAGTTTTGAGAGGGTCTCCAGAGCTTTTGGATGCCCATTCAGAGAAATCCCCGGCGAACAAGAACGGGAGTGGCTGGACTCAAGGCAGCCTGTTCTATCTTTTGGATCGTCTTGGCAAAAGAGGAGGACTCGATCCTGATCAAAGTGGAATTGATATTTTGGTTTGCGATGACATGGGTACTGAGATCGGGGATTTTATCGCAGCATCAACAACCCAACGAAAGGTGATGTTTGTCCACGCAAAGGATTTTAAAGGCAGGCAACTCTCGGCATCAGCATTTCAGGAAGTGTGCGGGCAGGCGACCAAAAACCTGGCATGGATTCATCCCTATTCGATAGACCAACCCCCGAAATTGGACAAATGGGATACACCGTGGGATGGAGGCTCCAAACTTGGAAGAGTGAAGAAACGAATTCGCAGGGGACCGGGAATAGCGAATGAAGCCTGGGAAGAGTTGCGTAGGTTAATCACTGACCCCACCACAACACGCGAGGTTTGGATTACATTATGTAATGGTCTATCAGCCCAAGAACTGGAAAACCAATGCAAGTCCAAAACACCTCCACCTGAATTGGTACAGTTATTATTCCTGCTACAATCCACCTGGGCTGCCATTTCATCAGTAGGTGCGATTTTCAGGGTCTATTGCCTACCTTAATATAAATCAGAGTAAATTGCTTTGCGCCTCATAATCTCGGTAGAGCAATCACTGTCCATCCGAAAAGTACCCAGGCCAAAGCATGCCCTTGGCATCTACAGCCAATGGATATCCAAACGAATAGGCATTGTACAACTTTATCGCACGTTGGCCTTGATACTTGCTGATATATCGTAGGATCAGATAATACAACATCATCTTGATGGAATTGTAGCCGGCTTCTTCAGGGGTCATCCCCTCCCATTCTTTTGGAAGCGGTTTCTTGGCATAAATTACCTTGCCAATCTGGGACATATACCAGAAAGTCATTTCATAAGCAGCCTGTTCCAAAGCCTCTTTTGACCAGCTTAGGGTAATCAGCCACTGGTTCGATTGAATTTCATCAAAGCGGGTCGGAGACGGCGGTTCTTGCACTTCTGGAAAAACCATTCTCCACCCTGTATCCGTCTCTTCACGAAACCATTCGCGACTTATCTTCCACGTTGAGGGAATTACCATAATGGCTAACGGACTAGAGAGAACAACCTGGTTGTTCTCCCAGAATACATCATCCAGCTTTACCCCTCCACCTAGTCGGTTCAAGTGATGATGAATCTGCTTAATTAACTTTGCTTCGGGAACTGGCATGGATTTGATCTCAATCACCCCCGGGATGTTCAACACTGTGTCAGTGGGTTTCCTGCCCTTGTTAGCTATCTCAACAATGAGGCCATCCGCACCTTTTGCTAATCCACTCCAATTCTTTTTGTTCCCCGAAGCAATTTGACGACGTTCCTGGATCATATCGCCGAAATACATTTCCACACCTTTTGGCAACCTTTGTTCCTTCCGTAATTTATCAACCAGTTCAAGGCATGGGGCGATGGCAAGCAACTCAGCCAACTCGCCCTTGAAACGATTAATAATATGGGAAAAAATAAATTGAACAACCTTCCCACATTCGGAGTCCGACAGGTGTGTCTCTCCGTCACTGGTTAATTGTTTTGGATGGTCAGGATCCAGAGGACCATACTCAAGAAAACGTTGAAACAATTTGCCACGAGGATGAGTTTCGATGTCTCGAATAGCCGTATGAAGAGAATAGTTGAAAATATTCCAAACTGAATTACCTTTTAAATGCACATGCGAACTTCTTAATCCGCCATTTACCGACTGGTAAATGGCATGAGCAAGGCGCTGATTGTGAATTATTGCTGATATGCGGTTAAGCGTCTTGGTGTTCAACAAACAATCTCTTTATCGATTTGCCTAAAAACTTTATTATTAGACATCGTAATCTATACATTA
>CAYTSO010000018.1:0-6366 GCA_964440545.1 uncultured Candidatus Saccharibacteria bacterium
ACGCTCGCGTCGATCCGGCGTCGAAAACCGCCTACATCGCCGGCGGCAGCCTGCTCGGCGAACTCGACCACGAGGCCATGAGCCACGGCCTGGTGACCACCGCCGGCACCGTCTCGCACACTGGCGTGGGCGGTCTGACTCTGGGCGGCGGCTTCGGCCGGCTGGCGCGGCGCTATGGCCTGGCCCTGGACAACGTCAAGGCGATGGACGTCGTAACTGCCGACGGCCGGCTGCACCGCGCCAGCCCGACGGAGAACCCGGACCTGTTCTGGGGCCTGCGCGGCGGCGGCGGCAATTTCGGCATTGTCACCAACTTTGAATTCGGCCTGCACGAGATGCAGCGCCAGGTGATCGGTGGCAATGTCATATTCCCGCTGACGGAACTGCGAAACCTGCTGAGCATGTATGCCGATTACGCGCACACGGCCCCCGATGACCTGTACCTGGATATCGTCATAGGTTCGGAGCTTGGCTCCAGCGAGGGCGTGTGCATGGCGCACGCCTGTTACTCGGGCCCGGAAGGCGAGGCGCAGCAGGTGCTGGCGCCCATCTACCAGGTCGGCACGCCGCTCAAGGACGACATCAAGGCAATCGACTACGTGGCAATCCAGCGGTCGCAGGACATCACCGATCAGCGCAACAGCGGCGAGTACCTGAAGTCCGGCTTCGTCAACGAAATCTCCGACGAGCTGATCGATGCCCTGGTGCAAACCTTCCGGGGCCAGCCCGAGCGCAGCACCGCAGTCATTTTCCAGCACTCCGGCGGCGCCATCGGTCGGGTACCCGTGGATGCCACGGCGTTTGCCCACCGCAAGTCGCTCGCCAACATGCTGTCCTTCGTGGAATGGCCGCTGGCGGCGCCCGCCGATGCGCACATCGCTTACGGGCGGGAGCAGTGGCAGCGCCTCGAGCCCTTCACCGACGGCTGGTACACCAACGAGGTTTCCGGGGAGCCTGCAGCCGTGGTCAACAGCAACTACCAGGGCAACTACCAACGCCTGGTCAAGGTCAAGAACGAATACGACCCGACCAACCTGTTCCGCTTGAACGCAAATATACGGCCTACGGTGTAGGAGCCAGCCTTTCGAAGCGCTAGACGAGACGCTTCATGATGGCTGCGAGCTGAGCCGGTCGATTTTCCGTTCGATAACGGCGAGATTGCGCTCGATTGACTCGAGGTAGGGATTATCTCCGGTGCGCGGATGCCGCAGGTAATTGTAAATGCCCGCGCATTCGACGTTCAGCTTGTGTTGCACGAAGCTGCTCCAGAAGTCGGGGGTCCCGCCCAGCATGGCCTGGTAACTCGGGAAAGGCCACTCCTTCTCGGGAATCCCCTGGTACCGGTAGCTTTCCTCGAACTCGCCGAACAGCACTTCGAGTTTGTCCGGGTAGCCAGGATCGCTCATCTGCCCGATGTAGTCCGCCGTGCACACGGCCTGTCCGAGCGCGCACTCCGTTTCCGACTGGAAGTCGATGCGCGTGACGTCGGCGCGCGGACCGGTGGCGCTGATCATGTTTTCGACCGCGCGGATCTGGCCCGGCGGCCAGCCCCATTGGGGCAGGTAGTCCCGAACGAATTCGCAGGAACGCCGCTCGTGCACGTGGGTGTACTTGGCGCCCGTGCCCTCGCTGTCGTCCCTGTGTTTCAGGTAGCCGACATCGTGGAACAGCACGGCGATCAGCGCGCGCCTGAAGTCGTCCGGTCCGACGCGCGGGGTTGCGGCTGAAAAATGCCGGTTGTGCAGCAGTTCGACCAGGCACAGGGTAGCCTGCAGGGTGTGGGCGATGTCGTGGTACCCGGTGTCGACGGCCTGGTAATCGGAATGGCGCCCGGCAAACAGCTCGTCGATGGCGTCCATGAAACCGTCGATGTATTCGACTTCCGGCGGACCGAACAGGTGGTCGCGGCGTTCCCGGACGAGTTCGCGTATGCCGGCCGTGCATGAGAAATCGATCGACGACAGGTCGGGAAGTACCGGGAATCTGACTTCATCCCTCACTCTGAAATTCCTCGTCGAACGTTTCCGGTGGACCGCCCCGTATTATACCGAGACAGGCAGATCAACATAGCAAGCGCGGCCGGCTGCGAACATGGTCAGGACGCTGTTGCCCGGCGGAACGTGCCGTCTTTCCCGACGAGCGGTATGGACCGGCCTTCAACTGGTCGGTGGCCGCGAACCGCACGGCACGGTACAGTTTGCCATCACAGCGCCGCGTATTTCACCGGGAGCCGCAATGAATGCCCTCAGACTTCTGCCCGTGGTCCTCAGCTTTTTGCTGCTCGGCGCCCACTTCTACCGTGCCGGCCAGGAGGCATTGACCGGCCTGTGCCTCGCCCTGCCGCTGCTGCTGTTCCTGCGCAAGCCGTGGGTGCCGCGGTTGTTCCAGGCGCTGTTGGCGCTGGCGGCGCTGGAGTGGCTGCGCACGCTGTACGTATTCGCCGGCATGCGCATCGCTTTCGAACAACCCTGGACGCGGCTGGCGCTCATATTGGGAGCAGTGGCGCTGCTCACCGCGCTGTCCGGCCTGGTTTTCCGGGCCGCGGCGCTGCGCCGCTTCTATCGCACCCCTTGCATGTTGCGGTCCCAGAACTCCAGCATCGTTGAGTAAAGATGCTGTTGAGCCTCGTCGTCTTCGATGCCATGTTTGCGCATGGGGTAGATCATCATGTCGAAGGTGATGTTGGCGTCGATGAGTTCGTCGGCAAAACGCCAGGCGTTCTGCGGGTGGACGTTGTCGTCGTACGTGCCGTGAACCAGCAGCAGTCTACCGTGCAGGTCCTTTGCGCGGGCGGCATGGGAGGTGCTTGCGTAGCCCTCGGGGTTGTCCTGCGGCCGCTTCATGTATGCCTCGGCCCACTTGGTGTCGTAATAGGCCCAGTCGCTGACCGCGGCAACCGCCACACCGGCGCGGAACTCCCTGGTCTTCGTCAGCGCCAACAGCGTGAATGAACCACCGCCGCTCCAGCCCCAGATGCCTACGCGTTCCGGATCGACGTACGGCTGCGACTTGAGCCACTTCACGCCGTCGAGCAGGTCGTTCAGCTCCGCATCGCCATACCCGGCGTGCAGGATCGTGTTCTCGAGCTGCTTGCTGATGGCGGTGGCGCTGCGGTTATCCACGCGGAAGACGATGTACCCGCGATCGGCGAGGATCTGCTCGTAGTAGTCGCGAGCACTGCCGCTCCAGGCATGCGCGATCGTCGGCGCCGACGGCCCGCCGTAGACGTAGATGACCACGGGGTATTTCTTATTCGGGTCGAAGTCGCGGGGCTTGAGCATCATCGCCGGCATCGGGAAACCGTCCCCGGCCGATACGGTGAACAGCTCTCGCGGAAGCAGCTCGAAGCGCTCGACCAGGTCGGGGCGCGGCTCGGCCAGCGTCCGCGTGCCGCTTCCGTCGGGTTTGTGGAGCCCGAGCGAGGGCACGCGGTCGATGGCCGAGTAGGCGTCCAGGTAGTAGGCGCCGTCGGTCCGGAACAGGATGCGATGGGTCCCGTCGCCCTGTGAGACCCGCTCGAAGCCCGTGCCGTCCAGTCGCACGCGATAGAGCTGTTTCTCGATGGAGGATTTCTCGAGCGCGGTGAAATAAATCCAACCGCCCTCCTCGTCGATATGGGAGACCGCCTGCCGGGCCCAGGACACTCCGCCCGAAGCGCCAAGCGCCCACTCGCCGCCAGTGATTCGGCGAACGAGGGTGCCGTCCATTTCGTACAGGTACAGATGCGCGAACCCGTCGCGCTCGGAGGCCCAGACGAAACGATCCTGCTTTTCCAGGAAGTACAGATCGTCGTGCAGGTTGATCCAGCCGGGGTCGGTCTCGCGCATCACGTGGCTGACCGCACCCGTGGCCGCGTCCGCCAGGAACAGGTCGAGCTTCGTCTGTTGCCGGTCCAGGGTCTGCACCGCCAGTCGCTTGCCGTCCGGCAGCCAGTTCACTCGTGCCAGGTACTCGTAGGGATAGACGCCAAGATCGACCCAGGTCGTCTTGCCGGTTTCGAGCGCCAGGACGCCTGCGCGCACCCGTGGATTGGCCTCGCCGGTCTTCGGGTAGCGCTGGTGGATGACCTTCGGGACGTTGGGCTCGAAGTCAACGAAGCTCATCAGCCCCACGCCGGATTCGTCGGTCTGCAGGTAGGCGATCGATTTCGAATCCGGCGACCACTGGTACCCCTGGTCGCTGCGCCCGAAGATCTCTTCCCAGTAGACCCAGGAGACCGTCCCGTTCAGCAGCGTGTCGGTGCCGTCCTCGGTCAGGCGCTTCTCTTCCCCGGTCTCGATCTCCCGGACGTAGAGGTCGTTGTCCCGGACGTAGGCCAGCCACTTGCCATCTGGCGAAAAGCGGGGTGATTTCACCACGTCGTCGGTTTCCGTGATGCGGCTCCACTCGCCGGAACCCAGGTCGAGCAGCATCAGGTCGTCTTCCTTGACGTATGCGGCATAGCCCCCCTGGGGATCCAGCGCCGCTGGCCACTGCAGCTCCTCGTAAGGCTCCTCCGGTTTGAACATCTCGTTCAGCAGCTTCAGCGACCGCTCGGAGTCGACCAGCTTGCGACGCGCTCCGGTGGCGGGGTCGAAGCTCTCCAGGGTCCGCTGCGCCATCACCGGGTGCTTGTCGTACAACAGCCCCTTGCCGGTTTCGAACCAGGCGTGGTCCGGTACGGACGCGGCGCTCTTGCCCTCGTCGCTGAAAACCCAGTCCAGGGTGATTCGTTCGGCCTCTTCGGCTGCGGAGACTGACGGCGTGCAGACCAGGAACGCCAGGGCGATCCGGGCCAGGACGGAAACAACGCGAAAATTCATGAGTGACCCTCGGTGGAAGCGGTGGGGAATGAGCGTAGGGGAACGCTGCGTCGAGTCTAACTCAAGATGCGACAGCTGCGTGTAGCCGCAAGAGCCGTTCTCAGACGGTTTGGTAATACAGGTTCTGCGGATGGTTGGCCTGGGCGAAGAAAAACCAGCGCTCCGCCAGCAAGCCAATGTACTGCACCAGGAATGCCGCCGGCAGCAGGCCGAACGCCTGCGTGGCGAGGCCCGCCGTGATCAGCAGCAGGGGCAACGGGAACACCAGCACCAGGAATACCCACTTGACGAAGCGGTACTTGCGCGGCGACGCGCCGTGGAAAAATTCGCGGGTGTTGAACGAGCCCGCCATGGCGCCCTGCGCCTTCTGCTCGATACGGGCGTGGCGGATGCCGATGGCCGATTGCAGTGTCGACTTGTGCTTGAGCCGCGCGTTGCGAACCAGGCTGGCGGATCGTGTCACGAATGCGATGGCGGTCATGACGATGGCCCAGCCGCCGTAGAAATCGACCAGCCCGGGGCTTTGCCGGGCGGCGAAAACTGCGGCCAGCAGAAAGCCCGAGGCACCGCCGAACAGGATGTAGTTGATGACGGTCAGCGGCGTTGCCCACTCCTGCAGGAACTTGATGCAGGCATAGATCATGCCGGTGCAGATGAACAGCGCGAAGCACAGCAGCGTGCCGATGGCGCCGACCAGCAGTGACAGATCGACCTGCAGAGTCCCGAGCACGAACAGCGGCGGGTTCCAGCCGCTGTAGTGAACCAGGCCCCAGGCAGCGACCGCGCCCATGCAGGCCGGCAGGGCAATGACCTCGCGCGACAGCCAGGAAGTGCGCCACATGGCCGCCGAACGCCAGGCGCGCTCGGGCCGACCGAGGTGCAGGAAGGAACTGCCCAGACCCGCGATCAGCAGCAGCAACGCCAGCAGGCTGCCCAGGGCATGGAACCGGACCGGGTCCTGCGCCGGCAGCAGGTTGAAGGCCGCGTAGACCTGCGCCGTGTACAGCGCCAGGAACAGCCCCTGCCCGGCGCCGATCAGGGTGGTCAGAAAGATGACGGAAAAAGCGGGATGCACGGGTCGGTTCCTCTCCTACCAGCTCGTGGTCTCGTCGAGGGTCGGGGCGTTGGCGTCCGGCATGGGCAGTTCCCGTTCCTTCTTCAGCGGGTTGTCGGCACGGACCAGCTCATCCTCGTGGATGGTAATGCGCGTCCTGCGCCGCGGCAGGTAGTGGTTGGCCGGCCGCGTGCCCCACTCCGGCATCAGCTGGTAGCCGCCCCGCTCGCGAATGGCCAGCGAAACCTCGGAATTCGGGTCGGAAACGTCGCCGAACAGCCGCGCGTTGGTCGGGCAGGCGTTGACGCAGGCCGGCCGGCGCTCCGTCGCCGGCAGCGACTCGTCGTAGATGCGGTCCACGCACAGCGTGCACTTCTTCATGATCTTCTGGTTCTCGTCCAGCTCGCGTGCGCCGTAGGGACAGGCCCAGGAACAGTACTTGCACCCGATGCACTTGTCGCTGTCGACCAGCACGATGCCGTCCTCTTCGCGCTTGTAGCTGGCGCCGGT
>CAYTSO010000019.1:0-6079 GCA_964440545.1 uncultured Candidatus Saccharibacteria bacterium
CCTCAACGGCGTGGTAGACCTTCGACGGCTATGCTGCAACTCGCTCAACAATGGGCATCTTGACCACGGTTAAGTGTGGTGACACCTGGATATTTGACCCAATTTATTGGCAGTAATTATTTTATAAAGTATAGCGACAGTGTAAAAACTGTTACGGCAATTCCTCATATCAGCCCAAGTGATATTAGAAATTTTGAAATTCCATTGCCTCCAACCAAAGACGAACAAACCGCCATCGCCGAAATCCTGAGCGACATGGATGCCGAAGTCACCGCGCTGGAAGGGAAGCTGTCCAAGGCGCGGCAGGTCAAACAGGGCATGATGTCCGTGTTGCTGACGGGAAGAATACGTCTTAACCATGATTAGCAGGATTAGAGGATTGCCATGATTTCAAATCACGATAAAGATATGGATGCCGAAGTCACCGCGTTGGGAGGGGAACTGTCCGCGGTGCGGGAGGTCAAGGCGGGGATGATGTCCGTGCTGCTGACGGGGAAAATACGTCTCAACCATGATTAGAAGGATTAGAGGATTGCCATGATTTCAAGTCAAGGTAGCGACATGGATGCCGAAGTCACCGCGCTGGGAGGGGAACTGTCCAAGGTGCGGGAGGTCAAGGCGGGGATGATGTCCGTGTTGCTGAGTGGGAGGGTGAGGTTGGTGTGAGTGTATGGCAAGAGGTTGTATAATTTCTAAGTTGGGCAGGTTGTAACTATTGCTCCTCAATAAAGGAGATAAAATGATGGAAACTAAAGACATTGCAACCATAACAGTTTCACTTCTCGCCTTAGTTGTAAGTGTTACTACCGCTTACCGAACATTTTTTGCGAAATTCAATGGAAGGGTTTGGTTTTCAAATCGAATTGTTCTCACGCATATTGATAGAGTCTTATCGTTAGGGTTTGCCTGCTTTTTTGAAAACTCAGGCGCAAAACCTGGAATTTTAGATGATTTACGTGCAAAGGTCGAGCAAAAAGACTCTGGAACTATTACCTATTTTTATCCCATCTTAATGAGAAGTGATTACAGCATATTTAAATCGTATTCAGAAAGTGATTGGTATCCTTTCAGCATGGTTTCACTTCCTCCGAGTTTTCGCGCAGAAAAATACTTATTACTTAAACCACTCAATGACCAATTTACCGCCGTAAAGGGCGATATGAATATAACATTGGAACTTAGATGGCATGGAGACGGAGATTGGATAATTATTAATCCTACTTTGTCTTTCAACTTAGTGGACGAAATAGTGGAAAAGTGGAGAAACCCTGAATCTCCTGCATATCAAATAATATCAAACGATGTCGTGCAGGATAGGAGACATTAGAAATGTCTACTACAACCACACAAATAAATGTCGGCGGTAGCGCGATAATTGGTGGAGACTTGAAAATAGGTTTACGTCCTACCCGTGATGCCGAAAACAAAATTCTTGTTATGGGTGATGGCAATATTGTTATTCCAGGCTCAAGTCTTAAAGGTAAACTTCGCAGTGCTGTTGAGACATTGAGCGAAGAAAAACTCGCACAGGAGTTAGAACGCGCCAATTATGAACTTACTTTAGCATATGATGCAACCCTTGAAGGCTGGTCACGCGCACTTGATTTACGTGATAAGGAAACCGAAGGTCATACAGAACGAGTAACTGAACTCGCAATTCGCATGGCACAGGCTATGGGAATGAGCGATGAAGAGTTAATTCATGTTCGCCGTGGTGCCCTACTCCATGATATTGGCAAAATGGGTATTCCTGATGAGATTCTAACCAAATCAGGACCTCTGACAGATGATGAATGGGCTGTTTTTCGTAGGCATCCCGAAAATGCTCGAGATGTGTTAGAGCCAATTCCATTTCTTAGACCAGCAATTGACATACCATACTCATATAATGAAAGATGGGATGGAACAGGTTTTCCCCGTGGGCTGAAAGGTGAAGAAATTCCGTTAGCTGCTCGGATTTTTGCTGTTGCAGATGTATACGACGCTCTTAGTTCCGAGCGCCACTATCGTAAAGCCCTATCACACGAAAAAATACTTGAGCAACTTCGTGAACAGGCAGGAAAAATGTTTGATCCAGATGTAGTTGAAGTTCTCGTGAAGGTTATGGAAGGGAATGAATAACTTACCCAACATAGCATATACTAGGTGACAGGAATCACCATGCCGCCATCACCGAAATCCTAAGCGACATGGATGCTGAAATCGCCGCGCTGGAAGGGACATTGTCCACGGTGCGGGAGGTCAAGGCGGGGAGGGTGAGGTTATTGGGTGTATAGTCCTTCCCGTTTTAGGTGCAGTTGTGTATATGCCTAGATAGAATGGAGTGAACTATGTTGGATCGTCGTGTGCAAAGGATTTTAAGTGTCCTCATAACTTTATCCATGATCTTATTCTTGGTCATTTTCGTCTCAAGTCCACCTGATATTCGAACCGAATTATTGAAAGAGGCTGGGAAAATACTTCTTCAGTTGATGCTTATCGGAATTTTGGGGGCATATGCTAAATCACTTTTGGATGGATACGCTGTAGACAGACAACTTGAGAAGGAAAGATCGGAACGTGAGCGGGAGCTTCGAGAAACGAACTACAAAATGCAGCTAGAAGCCCTCAATTCATTGACTACAAGTTACTGGGAAATTAAGAAGGCTTTTCATATTATTTACGCTCACCAATCAGCGAAATCCTATGGGGAACAGGTACGTCAGATCATCGATTATCGACTAACTCTCCAAAGGCTTCACAATGAGGTTTTGGCAGGGTTATACGGGCTAGACGACCAGAGTGTAAACGCAATGAGTGTAAATCTTTCGGAAATGGACACGCGTTTGCAAGAAGTTCTAGATGAGTGGAGAGATAATTATTTGAGATTATCGCAACTTCAAAAACAGGATGAAAAAACTGACGACCCAAATCAAAAACGAGTTCCCAAAGAGATTGATAAACTTCCCACGCTTAAAAAGATTAAGCAGGACGGTTTTGCCGCAATTCATATACCCTTTGAGGGCGCAGTAACTCCAATGAGAGATCAAATATTACAATCACTCAAAGGTTTGCGTAGTGTGAAATGATATCAAGTGTTAGTTGGTATTCTCCTCGAATAGTGTTCTGTCATCCGTGCTGGAAGGGAAACTGTCCAAGGCGCGGGAGGTCAAGGCGGGGATGATGTCCATGTTGCTGAGTGGGAGGGTGAGGTTGGTGGAGGTGTAAAATTAATCAAGTTATTTTTATTGAACGCCAATAGACATTTAATTGGAAAATTGGTGTCCTAACAATAGTTGGGCGCGTCAAGCAAGAAATGGGAGCATTATCATGAAAAAGCCCATTGATATTTTTGCTATCATTATCACTGCAACAATATGTGTCGGTTGCAGCCAATATTCTGTTCCTCCTGTAGACGCCCCACCTCCTATTCCAATCACAACTAAAACTAAGGCAATTACACCTGCTACTCCAATTCAAACAATAGGTATTCCTCCATCTATTTCTCCAACATTTCCATTTATTACTGACATGTCCTGGGATCAGGATATGAACACCATCAGCATTAGCATTGATCCCTGGCCTCATTCCTGGCCCTGGAAGATGTTTTTGGATGGTGAAGAGATTCCGATGGAAGCATGGGATGGGGAAGCTGTTGTTCGACCCAACGGACCTTTGGAACAACCGCCAACTGGGCTTTTTGTCGGGTCGCTTCCATGGATTACCGGATTGGATAACACAGATTTTCCATGCTGCGGGGCAATCCAGTTCGATGTTCCAAGTGAAGGTCTGAGTAATATTTATGAATATAACTTTGGCGGTCTTTGTAAGACCAAATCGACAAAAGCATGTGCTCCTGAATGGACAGTCCATCAGGGAGATTTAGTGGTAAGCGGTTCAGAAACGTTCTTGATTGAAAATATGAAGTACCAGCAAGAAGGCAACATCTATGTTCGTGATACAGCGACACTCACAATAAGAAATTCCGAACTTCGTATAAAACGCGGTATCACTCCGACAATCCATGTCTATATTTTCGTTGATCCCACGGCCACTTTGAATATCGAAAACTCACGCGTCTACGCAATTCCTGGCGAGGGATTGGCGTGCGTTATGAATCGCGGTACTGTCAATATGATTGATTCCCCAACTTCAATCCACTATGTCGATATGTCGGAAAGAGCTCAGTTGAAAATGACGAACTCCGAACTGATTAACAACATTGGGGGATTATTGCAGATCGGCGGGGGAAATACAAGTATTGCCGATTCTACTCTTGGAGCACTTGGATTGACAGTTCCCAATGGCGGGCACCTGAATGCAGATGGAATTAAGTCCGGTACATACTTCAGCTCATTCGATGTTCATGAATTAATCCCGGATGCCAATTACGAGCTTATTCTTAAAAACACGGACCTTTTGGAGGATTTTCCGTCCGGACCTTTTGAGCATGGACCTTATGAGCGAGGCTGGATCTTTTTGCTCAACAAAGATTCCCACGTAAAGCTTTCCAATTCAGAATTACGCAAAATTTTCCTGGATATAGTAGATGATACGGCGTCATTCCATGATCTTAAGGTGGGAGTACCCGTTGATCTTGAATATCGTGATATATCCCTCAAGAATGTTGTTGTTAGTGGAGAATGGCCCTTTACCATCCAGGATTCCGACCTGACTCTCAATAATTCAAATTACCTTTTCCTTCAACCTAGCGGATCCTCCACCGTTAGACTCAATAATTCTCATATGGTTGAATTTATCCCGCGGGAATTCTCCGGGATAATGATTTTTGAAAACGCGATTTGGACTACAGCCGGTGAAATCCTCGGCGATGTTCCTTATCACTCGGACAGCAATAGTTTTAAGATTACGGGGAGTCTCAAGATCGCTGACGAACTTCGAGAGAGTCTTCAGTGGAAAAATGCCTTTGTCACAAGAGAATACGATGTGATTGTCACTGATGTGGCTGGTGATCCAATCGGCGGGGTTGTTATAAAAATTGGAGGACAGGAGTATATAACTGACGACATGGGAAAAACAAAATTTATTATTGATTTCGACGATACGAATTACAACAAGCCGTTCCCATTAGTAGCCTGGCAATCAGATGTCCTGATTTCGAGTCAAGAGATCGACTTTTTCACTGAGACGCCGGTCAGGCTCAGCAAATAACGACTCGCCCAAAACAATGTGCCGTGGACGACTGGAATCACATCGCCATCGCCGAAATCGCCGAGCTCGGAGGGAAACTATCCAAGGCGCGTGAGGTCAAGCAGGGAATGATGTCCGTGTTGTTGACGGGGAAGATACGTCTTAACCGTGATTAGAAGGATTAGAGGATTACCATGATTTTCAACCAAGGTAGAGAGATGGATGGCGATGTCACCGCGCTGGGAGGGATACTGTCCACGGTGCGGGAGGTCAAGGCGGGGATGATGTCCGTGTTTCTGACGGGGAAAGTACGGTTAGTGGAGAGTGGAAAGTGAGTAGTGGGAAGTGCGACATGGATGTCGAAGTCATCGCGCTGGGAGGGAAACTGTCCACGGGGCGGGAGGTCAAGGCGGGGATGATGTCCGTATTTCTGACGGGGAAGATACGATTAGTGGAAAGTGGGTAGTGGAGAGTGGGTAGTGGAGAGTGGGAAGTGCGGCCTGGATGGCGATGTCACCGCGCTGGGAGGGAAACTGTCCACGGCGCGGGAGGTCAAGCAGGGTATGATGCAGGAACTACTCACAAGTAGAATTAGGTTGGTTTGATGTCGTTGCGACCTAACCAGTGTCATTGCGAGCGACAACGAAGCAATCTCCTGTAGCTTTGGGATTGCTTCGCTGTCGCTCGCAATGACATATCAAAGAGATATCATCATGAAAAGTTACTATCGTCTCACGTTAGGGAAAGGTAACATGTTTGCCCAGGAATGCTTTGCGGGCAACTATATCGGGGTCGGTTTCGGTATTGAACAGGATCTCAAAAATAAACTGCCTGAAGAATGGCGCGAGTTCAACAAAGAATTTATTCCTATTTATCTGAAGGGTGTAGCGCAAAGGTAGCACCCCACTAAAGCGTGGAGGGGCATAAACCTTGTCAAAAACAGGGTTCA
>CAYTSO010000020.1:0-5828 GCA_964440545.1 uncultured Candidatus Saccharibacteria bacterium
CCTGATCCTGAACCTGAACGAGCCCAACGCGCTCGGCGACGTCTCCTGGGTGGAGCCGGGCAAGTATCTCGGCATCTGGTGGGCCATGCACATCCGCAAGCGGACCTGGGGCAGCGGCCCGATCCACGGCGCGACCACCGGGGAAACGATGCGCTACATGGACTTCGCCGCGAAATACGGCTTCGACGGCGTGCTGGTCGAGGGCTGGAACCTCGGCTGGGACGGCGACTGGTTCCACAACGGCGACCTGTTCCGCTTCGCCGAGCCGTACCCGGATTTCGACATCCGGGCGATCGCCGAGTACGGGCGCCAGAAAGGCGTGAGGCTGATCGGACACCACGAGACCTCGGGCAATGTCAGCAACTACGCGCAGCAGATGGACGCCGCCTTCGACCTCTACGAGTCGACCGGCGTGCGCCAGGTGAAAACCGGCTACGTGGCCGACGGCGGCAACATCAAGCGGCTCGACGACGATGGTGTGGTGCGTTACGAGTGGCACGACGGCCAGTTCATGGCCGGGGAATACCTGCGCTCGGTGACCGAGGCGGCGCAGCGCAGGATCAGCATCAACACCCACGAGCCGATCAAGGACACCGGCTTGCGCCGCACCTACCCCAACTGGCTGAGCCGCGAAGGTGCCAGGGGCCAGGAATTCAACGCCTGGGGCGTGCCGCCCAATCCGCCCGAGCACACCGCGATACTGCCCTACACGCGCATGCTGGCGGGTCCGATGGACTTTACGCCCGGCATCTTCGACCTGGCGCCGTTCGGCCTGGATTCGCCGCATCGTGTGCAGACCACGCTGGCCAAGCAACTGGCGCTGTACGTGACCCTTTACAGCCCGATCCAGATGGCGGCCGACCTGCCGGAGAACTACGCTGCGCGGCCGGAGGCCTTCCAATTCATCGTCGATGTGCCGACGGACTGGGAAGAGAGCATCGCGCTGGCCGGCGAGGTGGGCGAGTACGTGGTGTTCGCCCGGCAGGAGCGCGGCGGGGCCGACTGGTTCCTCGGCGCAGTCACCGACGAAGCATCGCGCCAGGTCGGGATCCCGCTGGACTTCCTGCAGGCAGGCCGACGTTACACGGCGCAGATCTACCGCGACGGCGACGACGCGGACTGGCAGAGCAATCCCTGGGCGCTGGAGATCGAGGAGCGGGCCGTGCAGCGTGGCGACGTACTCGATTTGCGCCTGGCGCCCGGCGGCGGCGCGGCAGTGCGCTTGCGGGCGGAGCAGTGATCGTGCGCGGCAAACCGGCGCTCAGTTTCTGGCAGATCTGGAACATGTGTTTCGGCTTCCTCGGCATCCAGTTCGGCTTCGCCCTGCAGAACGCCAACGTCAGCCGAATTTTCCAGACCCTCGGCGCCGACATCGAGGACCTGCCGATCCTGTGGGTGGCGGCCCCGGTCACCGGCCTGATCGTGCAACCCATCGTCGGCTACCTCAGCGACCGCACCTGGACCCGGCTCGGCCGGCGCCGCCCCTACTTCCTGGGCGGCGCGATCCTGGCCTCGCTGGCGCTGTTCGTGATGCCCAACTCGCCGGTGCTGTGGGTGGCGGCCGGCATGCTGTGGATCATGGACGCCAGTATCAACATCTCGATGGAGCCGTTCCGCGCCTTCGTCGGCGACAACCTGCCCAAGCGGCAGCGCACGCTGGGCTTCGCGATGCAGAGTTTTTTCATCGGCATCGGCGCCATCGTCGCCTCGGCGCTGCCGTGGATGCTGGCCAACTGGTTCGAGGTCAGCAACACCGCGGGAGCGGGGCAGATTCCCGACACGGTGAAATGGTCTTTCTACCTGGGCGGCGTGGTGTTCCTGGCGGCGGTGGCCTGGACCGTGTTTTCCAGTCGCGAGTATTCGCCGGAGGAAATCGCGGCTTTCGAAGCCGGCGCGGACGAGGCGGAGGCCTTCGAGGAAGTCCAGCCGCGCCCGGCGGCGGCCTATCGCAAGGGCGGGCTGGCCTGGATCGTCGCCGCCGGCGCCCTGCTCGCCTGGATCGCCATCGGCGGGCTGGACAAGCAGCTCTACATCCTGGCCGTCGGCGGCATCGCCTTCGGCCTGCTGCAGATCGCCACCGCGGCGTTGCAGGTCGCCGGCCGCACCGGCAGCGCCGTGTACCAGATCGTCGAGGACCTGTTCCACATGCCGCGGGTGATGAAGCAGCTGGCCGTGGTGCAGTTTTTCTCCTGGTTCGCGCTGTTCGCGATGTGGATCTACAGCACGGCCGCGGTCACCGGCCATCACTTCGGGACCAGCGACGTGACCAGCGCGGCCTACAACGACGGGGCCAACTGGGTCGGCGTGCTGTTCGCCTCCTACAACGGTTTCGCCGCGCTGGCCGCGATAGCCATTCCCTTCGTCGCCCACCGCCTCGGCTGCCGCTGGTGCCACGTGATCAACCTCAGCCTGGGCGGTATCGGATTGATCAGTTTCCTGTTCATCCGCGACCCGGCCTGGCTGATCGTGCCGATGATCGGGGTCGGTATCGCCTGGGCCTCGATCCTGTCGCTGCCCTACGCGCTGCTGTCCGACGTGCTGCCGACGGCCAAGATGGGCATCTACATGGGCATCTTCAATTTTTTCATCGTGATCCCGCAGTTGATCGCCGCCTCGGTGCTCGGCCTGGTGCTGCGGGAGTTCTTCGCCGCGCAGGCCGTCTACGGACTGGTCATCGGCGGTGTGCTGATGATGCTGGCCGGCGCCGCCACGCTGCTGGTCGACAAGGAGGCCGAGCCCGCCACGGCCGGATAAGGAAACCTGATCATGAAAAACCTCAAGTCGCTGCTCCTGTTTTCCGGCCTGGCGCTCTGCGCCCTGCTCTGCGCCGCGCCCGCCTACCCTGCCGACGAGGCCTATATGCCCCAACCGTACGTCAAGTTCGAACATCCCGAGTGGAGCCGCGACGCGGTCATTTACCAGATCAACACGCGACAGTTCACCCCGGAGGGCACGTTTGCCGCCGCGGAAAAACAGCTGCCGCGGCTGCGCGAACTCGGCGTCGACATCCTCTGGCTGATGCCGGTGCAGCCGATCGGCGAGAAGAACCGCAAGGGCAGCCTGGGTAGCCCGTATTCCATCAGCGACTACCGCGGCGTGAACCCGGAGTTCGGTGACCTCGACGACCTCAAGCACTTCGTCGCGGCGGCGCATGAGCAGGGTTTCCGCGTGATCCTCGACTGGGTGGCCAACCACACCGCCTGGGACAACCCCCTGGTCGAGCAGCACCCTGACTGGTTCAAGCGCGACGCCGCCGGCAAGTTCCACTCGCCCGCCTGGACCGACTGGGCGGACGTCATCCAGCTCGACTACAGCCGGCCGGAGCTGCGCCGCTACATGGCCGACGCCATGAAGTGGTGGGTCAGCGAGGTGGGCATGGATGGCTTCCGCGCAGACGTGGCGGGCTTCGTGCCGCTGGATTTCTGGGATGAGCTGCGCGCCGAGCTGGACGCCATTCGCCCGGTATTCATGCTGGCCGAATGGGAGACACGCGATCTGCACGCCCGCGCCTTCGACATGACCTATGCCTGGAGCTGGAACGACACCGTGCACCGCATCGCGCAGGGCAAGGCCGACGTCGGCGCCCTCGGTATCTACCACTACACGGACGAAAACTCCTGGCCCGAGGACGGCATGCGCATGCTCTTTACCTCCAACCACGACAAGAATGCCTGGGAAGGCACGCAGTTCGAGGCCTTCGGCGACGCGCTGGAGAACGCCATCGTGCTCTCCTTCGTCAGCAAGGGCATGCCCCTGATCTACAACGGGCAGGAGGCGGGCAACCCCAAGCGGCTGGCCTTTTTCGAGAAAGACCCGATCGAATGGCGGGCGCATCCGCTGGAGGATCTCTTCCGCAGGCTGATCGTGCTTAAGAAGCAAAACAGCGTGCTCTGGAACGGCGCCTGGGGCGCCGACATGGTGCAGGTGGTCAACGACGCGCCCGGGGCCGTGTTCAGCTTCGTGCGCACCAACGAAGACGGCCAGTTGTTCGCGGTGTTCAATTTCTCCGCCGAAGCGCGGAAAGTAAGTTTCTCCGGCGACCAGCATGCCGGGAATTACACTGAGTTTTCGAATGGAGAGGCCGTGACGCTGGCAGCGGGCGACACCCTCGAAGTGCCGGCCTGGGGATACCGGGTATTCGTGCGATAAGAGCGACAGAAAGAATGATGTCCAAAAAGAAAAACCCACCCGATTCCTACATCCTGCGCATGGGCCGCCGGGCCGGCGTCTCCCTGCACCACTCGTCCCTGCCCGGCGCTCACGGCATCGGCGACATCGGCGACGCCGCGACCGCTTTCGTCGACCGCCTGGTCGAAATGCAGCTCGGCGTCTGGCAGTTCCTGCCGCTGGGGCCGACCGCTTACGGCGACTCCCCGTACCAGCCGCTTTCCGCTTTCGCGGGCAACGCCAACCTGATCGGCCTCGACCCGCTCTTGCGGCTGGGCCTGCTGCGCGAGGACGAGCTGCAGGACCTCGCGTCGCTGCCGCGGGACTACGTGGACTACGGCCGCCTGATACCGGCCAAGCGGGCCCTGCTGGCACGCGCGGCCGAACGCTTCAACGCCCGCCAGGGCAACGGTCTGAAGGCGGAGTACGAGGAGTTCCTGCACGCCCATGCCAGTCAATGGCTCGACGATTACGCCCTGTTCCGCGTTTTGAAGACCGCGCATGGCGAGCAGCCCTGGCCCGAATGGGAGCCGGGCTACGTGCGCCGCGAGCCGGCGGCGCTGGCGAGGGCCACCAAAGAATTCGGCGAGTCCCTCGAGCGCACCCGCGTCACGCAGTTCCTGTTCGACCGGCAGTGGCGCGCCCTGAAGGCTTACGCCTCGGAGCGCGGCGTCTGCCTGTTCGGCGACATGCCGATCTACGTTGCCCTGGACAGCGCGGACGCCTGGTCGCACCCGGAGACGCTCCTGATCGACCGCGACGGCCGCCCTTCGCACGTGGCCGGCGTGCCGCCCGATTACTTCAGCGAGGACGGGCAGTTGTGGGGTAATCCGCTTTACGATTGGGCCTACCACGAACGGACAGGCTTTCGCTGGTGGATCGAGCGCGTGCGTCACGCGGCGCGGCAGAACCACCTGGTTCGCATCGATCATTTCCGCGGTTTCGAAGCGTTCTGGTCGGTGCCCTACGGCGCAACGACCGCCAGGGAAGGCGAATGGATCGACGGCCCCGGCGACGCCCTGTTCGTGGCGTTGGAGCGGGCCCTGGGCAAGCTGCCGATCGTCGCCGAGGATCTGGGGGTGATTACGCCCGCGGTGGACGCCCTGCGCGAAAACCACGGCATCCCGGGCATGGTGGTGCTGCAGTTCGAGGTAGCGGACCCCGATTTCACGCTCGAATCCATCGAGGAAAACAGCGTCTGCTATACGGGCACGCACGACAACGACACCACGCTGGGCTGGTTTCGCGGCAACGGCGACGACACGCGCACCGCGGCGGAGATCGAGACCGCGCAGGCGCGCGCGCTCGAGCTGACCGGCGGCAGCCCCGGGACCATCCACATGGACCTGATCCGGCTGGCCTTTGCCAGCAGGGCCGCGATCGCCGTGGCGCCGATGCAGGATTTCCTTGGGCTGGGCTCCGCGGCGCGGCTCAACCGGCCAGGCACCACCCTGAACAACTGGCGCTGGCGGCTGTCCGCCGACGCGCTGCAGCCGGCCCTGGTCGAAGAGATCAGTGGTATCGTGCGGGACGCCTCACGGACTCCGGGCCTGCTAGAATCCGCTGCATGATTTTTGCCGGAATTCTTGCGGGCACGTCGAGTTCACTGGGCGCGACCTGCGACGACCAGGGGGTGAACTTCGCGCTGTACGCCGGCGCCG
>CAYTSO010000021.1:0-5530 GCA_964440545.1 uncultured Candidatus Saccharibacteria bacterium
CTTGCTGCCCTGCGCCTCCTCCACCAGGCGGATGATCTGCGCCAGGGCGGTCTCGCGCCCGACTTTGGTCGCCTCGAAGCGCAGCATGCCCAGCTTGTTGAGCGTCGCCCCAATAACAGCATCCCCGGGACCCTTCTCCACCGGCAGGGATTCGCCGGTCAGCATGGATTCGTCCACCGAAGAGCGTCCCTCCACCACCACGCCATCGACAGGGATCTTTTCCCCAGGACGTACCAGCACCAGGTCGCCGACCTGCACTTCATCGACCGGCACCTCGATTTCCTCTCCCTGGCGCAGCACGCGGGCAGTGCGGGCACGCAGTCCCATGAGTTTCTTGATGGCTTCCGAGGTGCGTCCCTTCGCCCGCGCTTCCAGGAACTTGCCCAGGCGGATGAGGGTGATGATGACTGCCGCGGTCTCCAGGTAGACATGTCCCTCCAGCCAGCCGAAAACGATCGGAAGGGAATAGAGATACGCCACCGAGGAACCCATGGCAATCAGCACGTCCATGTTGGCGGAGCCATTGCGCAGCGCCTTCCAGGCACCGGCGTAGTACTGCCCGCCGACGTAGAACTGCACTGGCGTGGCAAATGCCAGCATCAGCCAGTGCACCCAGTCGGCATGCGCCCACATGCCAAAAGCGCCAAAGTCGCGCAGCATGGAGAAGACAAAAAGAGGCACTGTGAAGATTAAGCCTATAATCAACAGCTTCCGCTGGTGATCTATCTCCTCCTGGCGGGCTGTTGCCTCGGCGTCATCTGCTTCTCCACCCATTTCCAAAGCTTCAAATCCGAGGCGTTCCACCGCCTGGCGCATCTCGGATTGGCTGACCACGGTCGGGATGTAGCGCAGGCGCGCCGTGCTGGTCACCAGGGAGACCTGCGCTTCCAGCACGCCCTCCAGCTTGAGCAAACCCTTTTCCAACCGGCGGGCGTCATTGTCATCCGCCAGGCGGCTGATGACCAGGCTGGCTTCCCCGGTGGCAATGCCGTAGCCGGCGCGTTCCACCCTGCCCACCAGGTCCGGCAGGCTGGCTGCAGCCGGATCGTAAGCCACGGTCGCCCGCTCGGAGGAGAGGTTGACCGTTGCGCTTTCCACGCCGGCTTGCTTCTTCAAGCCGCGTTCCACCGTCGCCACGCAGTTGGCGCAGGTCATGCCGGTGATGGGTAGGATTACCTGGCGGGGTTCCGTCATGGGTATAAGAGCCTTTCCGACAGGGTTAAACTACCACCGGGTAGTTGATTTCCTTCAGTAGTTTCTGGATGGCGGCTTCATCTGCCGGTGGTTCGAAAACGATCTCCACCTTTTTGGTGACGGCATCTGCTTTTATAGATTTGACCCCGTCCAGCTCGGAGAGTTCGCTCTGGATGGTATGCACGCAGTGCATGCAGTGAATAGAAGGAACGGAATAGGTAACAGTTGTCATGCTTGACTCCTTTGGGTTTGATTATTTTGTGCGTTAGACCTTGGTGGAGGTTTCGAACACCTCCAGTACTTCCTTGAGCACCCGCTGGCGTTCGGCGGGATCCTCGCCCTGGATGGCGGTGGTCACGCAATGGTTCAAATGTCCATCCAGGATGAGGGTGCTGACCTTGTTCAGGGCAGCCTGCACCGCCTGGACCTGGCGGATGACATCGATACAGTAGGCATCCTGCTCGACCATGCGGGTGACACCCTTCAGGTGACCTTCCACGATACGCAGGCGGTTTAGTACATCATCGTTATGCATGGCATCTCCTCATCATATCCCCCCCACCCGGGGGGGAGTAAATATAATATACTATATTCACTCTTAATTGTCAATAATATCTTACCAGTACAAAATGGGGATTAATTGCAAGACGTTCACAGGGCAGTCACACAAATGGCGGCTACCCTGCAAACGCGATGTAGTTGAAAAACGATCAACCCCCTCTTTTAACCCCTGTCCTTATGGCAGGGATATGTCGATGTAATCGAACCTGCCGGTCAGGTCTTCGCCAATAGTGCCTGCATTATCCAAATTGGTAACGCCCAGGCAAATATTGGGGTCCTTGATGAAATTGCCTATGCTGCCAAACTTTTCCCAGGCATCCGGCTCGAAGGCGTAATACCCGATAATGGAGGTACCTGCCACCACCAGGCGGATGAAAACATCATTATCATCCGTGGCTTCTTTATAGGCTCCCATACTTCCCGCCATCTTGTATTCCATGAACATGGCATCACCCCCTCCAGGGAAGCAGGGAGCGCAATAGCCGCGATTCAGGGCGATGTAGTTGTTGCCATCCTGGTAGACGTACAGCGTGGCTTGCTGGAAATTGGCAAACGTATCGGCAAAAACATGGATGGTGATCTGGTAATCGCCCTCGGGAGCCGGTCGGCAGAGCAGGTTGCTCTGGTGACCACTGCTCAGCAGACCCGCATCCTCGCCGCGGATCTCCAACCAGCCCTCTGAAGTGAAACTCCAGCGGTCTGGTTTTTCCTCCTGCCAGGTCCAGCCGTCCATCAGCCCACCGGAAAAGTCATCATGGAAAATTTGCCCTTCCGGGGTATTGGTGGGCGCCGTGGTGGAAGTGGCGGTCGGTTCCGGGGTTGAGGTATCGGTGGGTAGGATAATGGGCAGCTCTGTGGGGACATCCGTGACCAGCGGTGGGGGTGGTTCCTCTGTTGCTGCAGGCGCTCCTCCGCAGGCGGACAGGAAGATCAGAAGGATGGCGATCGGTACACACAAACTGGTTTTCATGACGAACTCCTCCTTTGGTGCGGATGATATGGTGGGGATGTTTTCATCCCCGGTAAATAAAATAGTAGCATTAAAAAATGACCAACACAAGTGGGAAAGGTAAATCCATCCACCACCCTGGGGCAGGTTTTAAGTACGCATACCACTCATCCGGTTGTATAATCCTTATAGATTGATCTTTCATCACAAAGGATAGATGGAACAGGTTTTCATCTCGTACTCCCGCCGGGACCTGGCATTTGTGAAGCGCCTGTCAGCTGATTTGCAGGCTGCCGGGCTGCAGGTATGGTACGACCTGTCCGGGCTGGAGGCAGGCACGCGCTGGAGCAAAGAGATCCAAAATGCTTTGCGCCAGAGCCAGTACTTCCTGGTGGTGCTGTCACCGAATTCGGTCGAGTCGGAATGGGTGGAAAGGGAATTCATTTATGCCAGCAACCAAAAATTAAAGATCGTCCCGTTGCTGTACAGGGAATGCGAGCTGCCGCTCTGGTCGCTCAACATGCATTACCTGGTGCTTAACGAAGAGAATTACAAAGAGGACCTGGGGAACCTGCTTAAACTCCTGGGGATCATGCCTCAGCCGGAAAAGCCGGCTGTGGAGGTGGTGGAAGCGCCCATCATCCAACCTGAATTGGAAGAACCGGTAACAGTCCCACCTCCCGAGAGCAGGCAGGAAGAAGAAAATGATGCCATTGCTCCTCCGGCAGTTGAAATCCCTGTACTCCAACCGCAAACCAAAGATATTCCTCCCCTTATTTCGCAAAAGGATCAAAAAGAGTCAGTCCCTGCTCTTGAATTGGAAAGAAAAGCAGAACCTGATAAAGTAGTCGAGGAAAAGAAGTCCAAAAAGCCTGTCAAATTAAAACTTGTCCCCGGGGTGATAGAACATAAAAGAGCCGTCGCCCGACCGGGAGTTAAAAAAGCATGGGCGTTGGGGGTGGGAGGGCTTGGGGTAGTAATCCTGCTTGTCTTGGGAATCATCTTCTTTGGCGGGGATATCAAGACCGCGCTGTTCCCCGAAAAAGCAACGGATAGCCTCTCACCCACACAACCTTTGGTTGAAACATCCGCCACAATGACGTTGACCACCACCCCGGCAGAAACTGTACCGACAATCATGCTAATTGATTCAGACTCGATCCGGCAGGCGGACGGGATGGAAATGATCTATGTGCCGGCAAGCGAATTCACCATGGGGAGCGATACAGGTTCAGAAGATGAAAGACCAGCCCACCTGGTTTACGTGGATTCCTACTTGATCGACCAGACGGAAGTGACCAATGGTATGTACACAAAGTGCGTACAGGCGGGTGAATGCCTGACCCCAACAGAGGTTGGATCATCCACCCGCAGCAATTATTACGACAATCCATTGTATGCTGATTATCCTGTTCTTATCCCTTCATGGAGCCTGGCTTCGACATACTGCTATTGGGTGGGCGGGCGCTTGCCGACAGAAGCGGAGTGGGAGAAAACTGCAAGCGGTCTGGGAGATATGTCCTACCCCTGGGGGAATGATGCCCCCACCTGCAGCCTGGGAAATTTCTCTGCCGGCGGTAAAACCTGTGTCGGAGACACCAGCCCGGTTGGTTTATATCCAGGTGGTGCCAGTTATCATGGTCTCATGGACATGGCAGGGAACGTCTGGGAGTGGACAGCGGATTATTATGGGGAGTATCCTGATGCGCGGGTGCGCAATCCAAAAGGACCGGATTGGGGAATGGGACGGGTAATAAGAGGTGGTTCCTGGTCATCGGATGAGATGGGTATCCGCTCCACGGTTCGCAAGGCGTACATGGGCGAAACCACTAATGATATCGGTTTTCGCTGCGCTGTTTCTGCCAATAAAACAATTACTACGGAAGCAGAGGTGACTCCGTCAGCAACCGCTGGCAGCGAGATAACCACCTCCATATCCCCCATTGACGGTATGCCGATGGTCCACGTGCCGGAGGGCGAGTTCAGCATGGGCAGTGACGAGTACAAAGATTCGCAGCCGGTGCATACCGTCTACCTGGATGAATTCTGGATCGATCTGACAGAAGTGACAAATGGGATGTATGAACTCTGCGTCAGTGCAGGTGATTGCGATACGCCTGAAATTTTAGAAGATTCCACACGCCCCGATTATTTTAATTCCACCTTTTATACCAATTATCCGGTGATCCAGGTAGACTGGAACGATGCCCAGGCGTACTGTGAATGGACGGGACGCCGGCTGCCAACAGAGGCGGAATGGGAAAAAGCCGCCCGCGGCACCGATGGGAGGAGGTATCCCTGGGGAGGGACAGATTTCTCCTGCGAGCTGGCAATTTACAATCCCGGGTCTTACTCAACCGGCTGCGGGGGTGTGAAAGGCACTAATAAAGTTGGCTCCGCTCCAGGAGGCGCCAGTCCGTATGGAGCACTAGACATGGTGGGTAACGTGGCGGAGTGGGTGGCGGACTGGTACAGCGCAACCTATTACAGTGAATCTCCCGCTGCCAACCCGACCGGTCCTTCCACCGGGGAAGACCGCGTCCTGCGCGGTAGTTCCTTCCGTAATATCAAGCTGTACCTGACCACCTTCTACCGCCGCTGGTCGGCGCCTTACGGTATTGGTGACGATATCGGCTTCCGCTGTGCTTCTTCCACTGCCCCTTGAGTTATATTTGAATCATTATTCCAAGAGCAGAACGAGAATTATATGATCCACAGGTTGTATAATATTTTTATCAAGTCTTCCTAGTTAATCGTACGTAAAGGAAAATGGATGGAGCAGGTCTTCATCTCGTACTCCCGCCGGGACCTGGAATTTGTCAAGCG
>CAYTSO010000022.1:0-5487 GCA_964440545.1 uncultured Candidatus Saccharibacteria bacterium
CGAAGGAGAAAATGAAGCCCGCCGCCTACCGCGACATTCCCGCGGAAACGCTGCCGACCGCGGCGCTCGACGGTGGCGGAACGCTGAAGCTGATCGCCGGCCGCGTGGAAGTGAGCGGCAAGCCCCTGGCCGGCCCGATCAATGCCGAGCCCGGCGCGATGGCTACCGACCCGCTGTTCGTCGACCTGGCCCTGCCGGCCGGCGCCGGCTGCCGCCTGGCCGTGCCGCGGGGCCACAACGCCTTTGCCTACGCCTACGAGGGCAGTGCGCGGATCGGCGGCAAGGCGCTGCTGCAGCAGCACGCCGGAATACTCGGAGACGGCGATTTCGTCGAGATCGAAGCGGGCCCCGAGGACCTGCGCCTGATCGTCGTCGCCGGTAAGCCGATCGGCGAGCCGGTGGCGCAGTACGGGCCCTTCGTCATGAACACGCGCGAGGAAATCGAGCAGGCGCTGGACGACTATCGTCAGGGACGCCTCACGGACTGAAGCTCGGGTGCGAGTGCCAACGTCGGAGCAGGAGCCTGCAATGGACCAAATTCTTCCCTCGTTCTTCCTCGGTCACGGTAACCCGATGAACGCGATCCGGGACACGCCGTATTCGCGGGCCTGGCAAAGCATTGGCACGCGTATTCCGCGGCCGCGCGCGGTGCTGGCGGTGTCCGCCCATTGGTACGTGGCGGCCAGCGCCGTGACCGTCAGTGCCGCACCGCGCACGATTCACGATTTCGGCGGTTTTCCAGACGAGCTTTACCGGGTCCAGTATCCGGCGCCCGGTGACCCGGAACTCGCCCGACACGTGCAGGAACTGCTGGCGCCGGTCAAAGTGGCGCTCGACGATGCCTGGGGCCTCGACCACGGAACCTGGTCGGTGCTGCGGCACCTGTACCCCGCTGCGGACGTGCCCGTGGTGCAGTTGAGCATCGACGCATCGCAGCCGCCCGCCTTTCACTTCGCCATCGGCCGGGCGCTGGCTTCGTTGCGCAGGGAAGGCGTGCTGATCGTCGGCAGCGGCAACGTGGTCCACAACCTCCGCGAGTATGACTGGAGCGGGCAGGGGGCAGGGCCACAGCCCTGGGCCGAGCGCTTCGAGCAGGAGACCAGGGCGCGCATCCTGGCGGATGACCCGGAACCACTGATCGATTACCGCCGGCTGGGACCGGATGCGTTACGCGCCGTGCCCACCCCGGAGCATTTCCTGCCTCTGCTATACGTGCTCGGCAGCCGGGGGCCCGGAGACGAGGTCAGCTTTCCGGTCGAGGGCATCGAAGGCGGAACCGTGTCGATGCTCGCGGTGGAGCTGGGCGGCAGGGCGGCTTAGTTCTCAATCCAGCCGGACCAGCGCTTCCAGGACCGCCGCGCGGGCTTCCCGGATGGGCCCGGCCGGGCCCCGTTCCCGGCCGTCGGCAGGATCGATTCGCGATCCAGCATGGTCAATTGATCCACCGCCGCTGCGTCGGTACTCATTACGGCGATCGAACCCCCGCTGAGGGACACGATTCGCGCCTAAATGCCGTTTGCCAGTTCGGACTCGCGGTCATCGACGGCGGTTGCCGGCATCAGGATCACGGTCACGGGGCCGCGCTCCGTATCGCACAGCGTGCGACCAGCAGCTGCTCGCGTGCCCGGTATAGTTGTGTCATCACGGCGTTCTTGCGCACGTCCAACTATTCGGCGATTTCTTCGTCTTTCGCCAACGCGTCGCTACCGCAGATCCACAGCGCGTAGCGATACAGGTGTCCTTACCATAGGCTTCCGCCAGCTGGTTGAACGCCGCATGGCGTTACCGGTGCCACCTGGCGGGCCTCGCCGGTGGTATTGGCGTAACGATGGGGCTGGGCTAGCCGGCGCCGCTTGCCAGCAGCGCGTCGAGGCGTCCGGCGCGTTCCAGCGCGGCCAGGTCGTCGTAGCCGCCGACATGTGTGTCGCCAATGAAGATTTGCGGGACCGTGCGGCGGCCGCTGCGCTGGATCATCGCCATGCGCTTTTCGGGATCGCTGCTGATATTGATCTGGGTAATCCGCTCGATGCCCTTGCGGCGCAGCAATTGCTCGGCGAGGTAGCAGAACGGGCACCAGTCCGTCTTGTACATGACGATCTCGATCATGCTCGGCAGCCTTCCTTTGATACTCGCCGTCGGCGGCCCGTACCCCGCTCCCCGCCATCGGGTGCATCGACCGCCGCGCGCCTCTATCTTACGCGGACACAACGATGCAGGATCGGCCGCGGACGGGCCGTCTGTGACTTGAATCAACTGCGTCATGGACCCTTCCGGCGTTGAAGAAACGCCCGTTTTCATGACAATCCGCGCCACGCCTCGCTGGGCCGGGCCGCCGATCAGACTGTAAGCAGTTTAAACTTCCGCGGGTCTGGAGTAATGAAATTACCACGGGGAGCGCGGCTTGATGAATCCGATCATAATGTATGACGACCTGACCGCATGGCTGCGCCGCTGATGGGCCGAATCCGGCTCGGCCGGTTGGCCGGCAGAAGCCTTGCCCACTTCTTGCTGGGGGCGCTCCTGCTACTGCCGCGACTCGCATTGCCTGCCTGCGGCGAGGACGGTGTCTGGCTGCAGGTACTCGGTTCCGGCGGTCCCGAACTGGACGACGGGCGCACTTCCAGCGCGTATGTCGTCTGGCAGGAAGGCAAGGCCAGGGTGCTGGTGGACCTGGGCAGCGGCGGCATGGCGCGCTTCGAGCAGGCCGGCGCGCGGCTTACCGACCTCGACGCGGTCCTGCTCAGTCACTTCCACGTCGATCACAGCAACGATTTGGCGGCCTTGGTAAAAGGTTCCTGGTTCACGCAGCGTGGGCGGGACTTGCCGCTGTACGGGCCATCGGGCAATGAGCGGATGCCGGGCGCCGAAGATTTCGTGCAGGCGCTGCTCGGGAGGCGGGGCGCCTGGCGTTACCTGTCCGGTTACCTCGACGGCCAGGAAAGCTACCGCCTGATTGTCAATGAAGTTGCGGCTACTGGCGCCGCTCAAACGGCGTTCACCCCGGGCCCGGATCTCGCCGTCACCGCCGCGCCCGTCCACCACGGTCCCAACCCGGCGCTGGCCTGGCGGGTCCGGGTGGCCGATATCGTCGTCGCGTTCAGCGGCGACATGTCGGGCCGCAACGGCACGCTGCCGGCCCTGGCGCGCAATGCGGACATCCTGGTCGCGCACAACGCGATTCCCGAGTCCGCGGGCGCCACCGCGCGCTCCCTGCACATGCCGCCGTCGGTCATAGGGCGTATCGCCGCCGAGGCGAACGTGCGCCAGCTCGTACTGTCACACCGGATGAACCGCAGCCTGGGTCGCGAGGAGGAAACGCTGGCGTTGATCCGTAAGTCCTATGACGGACCGGTCCACTTCGCCGACGACCTGCAGTGCTTCCGGTAAAGAGGAAATATTGCCCATGTCCATGCACGCACAGTCCATCACCGCTCGCTCCGCGTACTCGGCTCGGCCCAAGCTCCGGCGCCGCATACTGCAGGCTCTCTTTGCGGGCTGGTTGCTGCTCGGCGCAGCCTCCGCCCACACCCAAAGCAACCAGGACTGGCAGCCGCCGGGTTTTGAGCTGTCGCGGGTCGACGGCACCGGGTTTCGCTACCCGGACGACCTCGCCGGGCCGACCATCATCCTGTTCTGGGCGACCTGGTGCCCCTACTGCAAAGCCCTCATGCCGCACCTGCAGAGCATCCTCGACGAGTACCCGGGACAGTTGCAGGTGCTGGCGCTGAGCATTCGCGACGACGGCGATCCGGCCGCCACGCTGGCCGAGTACGGCTTCGACTTCACCCTGTTCACCACGGCCGATGCCGTGGCCGAGGCCTGGGGCGTCAAAGGCACGCCGGGCCTGTTCCTGGCCGACGCCGAAGGCCGCATCGTATTCGACCGCATGCGCCTGCCGCCCGCCGCGGAACGTGCGGCGGCGCAGCCTGGTGCAGCGATGAAGCACTACCAGAAGGCCGCGCGCAACGCGCCGTACTGGGCGGCCCGGCTGCGCGTCGCGCTGGACCAGTTGCGGGACTGAAGCGGCAGCGGCGGCAGGCCTCAGGACAAGGATCAAAGGTATTCATCCGGGGAATAGATCTTCCCGCCCGCCTCGATCCGATCCCCCTTGGCAAGCTTCTTGCGTCGGCGGGTTTCCACGACACCGTTCAACCTGATTTCCCCGCCCTGGATCAGAAGCTTTGCCTGGCCTCCCGAGCCCACTATCCCCGCCAGTTTAAGAAACTGATCCAGACACAGTGGACGTTGTGCTTCGCTCATGCGCTTCCCTCCGGTTGAGCCAGGAATACACGTTCCCGCGGAGCAAAGCAAACGCCCGACTCCAGCTTCGGGCCCGCCTGCTGCTAAAGTAGCCTGATGGACCCTGTCATTACGCTCAATGGCCTTACCAAGACCTACGCTTCCGGCCTGGTTGCCCTGCAGCCGATCGATCTCAGCATCGAGCGCGGCGAGATTTTCGCACTGCTCGGCCCGAACGGCGCCGGCAAGACCACGCTGATCAGCATGGTCTGCGGCATCGTCACGCCGACCGCCGGGCAGGCGCTGATCGACGGCCACGACGTGGTGCGCGACTACCGCGCTGCCCGCGCCCGCGTTGGCCTGGTGCCGCAGGAACTGGCCACCGAGACCTTCGAAACCCCGTGGGCGTCGACGCGCTACAGCCGCGGCCTGTTTGGCTGCGCGCCCGACCCGGCCTACCTCGAGCGCCTGCTCCGCGACCTGTCGTTGTGGAACAAGGCGCATGACAAGATCCAGACGCTGTCCGGCGGCATGAAACGGCGCGTGATGATCGCCAAGGCGCTGGCACATGAGCCCAGCGTGCTGTTCCTGGACGAGCCCACTGCGGGCGTGGACGTCGAGTTGCGCGCCGATATGTGGGCGCTGGTGCGACGGCTGCGCGACCAGGGTGTGACCATCATCCTGACCACCCACTACATCGACGAAGCCGAGGAAATGGCCGATCGCATCGGCGTGATCGACAAGGGCCGCCTGATCCTGGTGGAAGAGAAGGCCCGCCTGATGAAAAAACTCGGCAAACGCCAGCTGCTGGTCCAGCTGACCGAGCCTCTGACCGAACTCCCGGCCGCGCTGGCCGAGTGGAAAGTCGAATTCGGCGACGACCACTCGCAACTCCGCTACGTGTTCGACGCCCACCGCGAACACTCCGGCATCCCCGAGTTGCTGCGGCGGCTGGATGAGCTGCAGATCAACTACCGCGACCTCAACAGCAGCCAGAACTCGCTGGAGGAGATATTCGTCGGGCTGGTCGGCCGCCGCCAGGGAGAAGCGCGATGAGCGCGCCCGTTACGGTTCCGGCCTTCAACCGGCGCGGCGTATGGGCCATCTACCGCTTTGAGCTGGCGCGCTTCGGCCGCACCTTGTGGACCAGCCTGATCACGCCGGTCATCACAACCGCGCTGTACTTCATCGTATTCGGCGCGGCCATCGGCTCGCGCATGGGCGCGGTGGACGGCGTCAGCTACGGCG
>CAYTSO010000023.1:0-5280 GCA_964440545.1 uncultured Candidatus Saccharibacteria bacterium
CGTCTGCCGGTGGCACCGAGGGTATGATACAATACAACGCAAGCGGGACGTTTGCAGGGTCTACAATCCTACGGTGGGACAGCACGCAATCCAAGTTGCTTTTAACCGGCGAGATGGAATTAAGTTCAGCAGGTTCTTTTAGCGGCCTCGCAGTTTTAAATATTGTGCCATCCACCGCAGACCTTAAATACTCAGGGCAGACTTACACGCTAACAGTCAACTCAAGTGAGACTAACACCACATTTGGGCAGGCGTACACTGTTAGTACAGCTGGTGATTTGATCGCGGCTAACGCAGGATCAACCGCAACCATGCCTTGTATTGGCCTTGCTGCGTCAAGCGGCACCAGCGCACAGACAATTATCCACGATGGGTTTATAACTAAAACCGGGTGGAATTGGACTCCAAGGCAACTTGTTTATGTCAGTACATCGCCGTCTACGCTCGGTGGATTGACGCAGACGATACCAACTACACAAGGTTCAACAGTATCAAATCAGGTGCAAATTATAGGTATGGCAATCACGGCGGATACGATTATTGTCAAGCCCAATATGATTTTGATAGGTATTTCTTCCTAATGAAAAAGCTATTTGCCTTACTTTTAATTCTATTTTCGCTTTTTTGCATATCGGCAACTAATCAGATTGGCGGCGTAACAGACCCCGATAGCATTGGTGGTGTCCCCAACGAATCAACCTCCACCGTTGGCGGCGTGACGTTCACGCAGGCGGGGGGTGGCCCTCTGCTATCAATAGATTTCGAATCAGACCCCGCCGCCTCTTGGGACGCAACACCATTTACCTTGAGCAGTAAAGCGGAAGACTGCGACGGCTACGACGCTGATGGCGATTGGTGCGATTATGACGCGACCACCTATAAAAATGGTACACACGCTTTAGGAATCAGGGGTGACTACTACATAAGAAAAGACATATCCTCAACAACAGAATTTTATGTTGAGTTCTGGTGGTACACCAGCTACACCGATTGGACGCAATCCCGCATGTCCTTTAAAACTTCGGACGGTTCGCAGACCGTCATGGAGTTCAGGACATCAACTCAGGGCAACGGCGAAGCATGGTTTTACACAAATAACGGTTCAACTTATCAGGACGTAAATTGGGAACCAGCGGCATCCACTTGGCATCACATTGGTATTTACTACAAGGCCGGTGCCACCGGGACAGGAGACGCTACAATCATAGTTTGGACCAACACGGACGGCGGCGAGTTTGACGCAGCCGATCTAAAAGTAAATGTTACCAATACAAACTCTATTTCAGGCGGTGCGGTGCGAGTCCAGCTTCACGGGGCTAACGCAGGACAGACTGGATTTTGGGATGATGTTGTTGTAACCGATGGAGCACCTTCATGGCCTACATCTTAACAATACTGATACTGCTTTTTAGCTTTCCCGTTTTTGCGGCTACATATTACGCCGATAACTCTATGGCGGGTGATTGCACATCGAGTGATTACTCGATAGCCAACCGCACCTGCACGGGATCTGACGGAAACGCTTACAACACAATAGCCGAGGCGATAGCGGTAGCTACCACAGCATCCGATGTGGTCAGTATCAGGGCCGGGACTTACAACGTAGCCGTAGCTTCCGGCGCGAACAACACCACGATACAGGCTTACAACGCCGAGGCGGTCCTGGTTGACAGAGTGACCGTATCCCACAACTACGTCACGGTGGACGGCATCACTTTTAAAAACGCGGGTCTTGGCGATGGCAGCACAGCCGGGATAGTTATAACCGGGACAAATAACACGGTGCAGAACTGTACCGTTACGGGGGTCAGCCTTTACACAACGGCTGGTAGTTACGGGGCCAAGATAGGCGGATCGTCAAACACTGTAACTGGTTGCACATTCAACGGCGGGACAAACTATGTAGGCACACACACCGGAAGCAACGATAGCGCCGACCTTGTTGACTCTACAAAAAGTTGGACCGTAAACGAACTGCAAGGAAAGTATGTTCAGAACTACGGGCAATCAGGAGCACTAAAACGGGTCTATAATACCTCAATAACGTCGAATACTTCCGACACGGTTGTAGCTACACTTAGCAGTAGTAGTGATTGGGATACCGGCGACATATACATGGTCGGCGCAGGGCTTTACACTGTGGTCTGGAACGTAGGGACAAGTAATACGTTCAGCAACAACACGATAAAAAATCTTGCCGACACAGAAAAAGTTTTCATGTTTAACGGCAACTGCGACAACGGCACTTTCGTAGGTAACGAAATATACTCGCTCCAATGGAGTGGTACTACTTATGTGCACCCTGACATTTTCCAGCGAGTAAAACCAACAAGCGGTGATTATAACTGCCGGTATGGGTTAATCCACAAAAACTATTTCCACGACTTAGATTCCCAAGTCGGAATCTTTGAGACTGATGATGCAAATGAAACGATTGGATGGATTTTCAGAAATAACGTGCTTGCAAATGTCACGCAGGCACAGATGTTTGCTGATACCATTATAAACAATACTTACTTTAATTGCGGCGGCGGTGACTCGGCATCAGATAAGCGCATAGTCTCGATTGGTGACGCGCAGACGGCCAAGAATAACGTGTTCATAGCGGCCAATACTACAGCCAACCTAACCGGCGTAGGGCTACCATCTTCGTGCACCGGCACGATGTCGGTAGAAAACAATTACTATGGGATGGTTGACTACTCTCAGCGTGACGCAACGGTGATAGGTGGGACACCAACTTGCAGCGGTACAGCCGCAGATGTCAGACTGGGGGATGATGACCCGGTAAACGGCGGCAATCCAAAATTTGTAGCACCGTACACCGATTGCGTCAACAATGTTTGCGATTTTTCCTTACAGTCAGATAGTCCGTTAATCGGGCAGGGAGCCGACTTATCAGGTAGCTGGGCGAGCGCAGACGATTACTCAGGCACAAGCAGACCCCAGGGCGCAGCCTGGGACATCGGAGCATACGAGTACGAGGCATCCGTAACACCAGGCGGCCCAAGCTCAATCACAGGCGGCGGCTCTGGCTCTGCGGTTGGCGGTGGGAGTGGGTCAATTAGTGGCAATTAAAGTGGATTATAATAACCTGTACTATATCGGGTGTGGCTGTTTGTGGATATTGCCACCAAAAAACGGCAGTACGTCAATACGCAAGGCGATACGCGCAGACAACTATTTGTCGCGCGAAGAAGCAGAAAAGTTAAACAAAAAACACACCACTATTGGAGTAGTCAGGCATCCATATGACCGTGCTGTAAGTGCGTTATGGACGGTGCTTATGACTTCGGGCCGACAACAGGAAACGCTTGAAAGGGAAATAACCAACTCACACTTGCGCCCTCAATACCCGGCGTTTGAGGGTTTGCGGGTTGACCATATACTTCGTACCGAAACGCTTGGTGAAGATTGGGGTCGGTTGAAAAAATGGATTGTACTGCCTGAATTGCAGCATATTAACAAAGGCAGCACAACCAACGGCAGGCCGAAACGCTGGCGGGACGCTCCGATTGATTGGACTCCGGTTACAGCACTTTATAAACAGGATATGGACCTTTGGCAAATCGCCTCGATACACAGATAGAGCTATCCGACCGCGTTGCTGGTGAGTACGATGGCGTAGCGCTTGGCGGGGTAGCTATCCCTGTCGGCGATAATCGCGTCACCATACGGATACGCCGTCCAAATACGCTGCTTGGCGAAAAAGCATGGCCGACAATAGAGCCGTCGAAAGAAGAACCCGCCGCCGTATCTGCAACGCTTGACCGCAAAACCAGCATGACCGCTGGAGGGCTTGACACAGAGGTTCTGCGGGCCTACTGCTGGTTGTCGCTTGATGCGGGATCAACTTGGCAGCCGTTTGGTCATGTCGGAACCCCCGGAGGTGATATTTACGACCAGCGCGGCGACTTGATGCTCGAAACCACGCTGATTGCGGATTTGCCGGAACCGAACAACGCCAACCGCAGAATTTTTATCACAATAAAACTACTCGCTCCGCTTGAAACGAAAGTTGAAATAGACACGGAGCAAGTAGTCATAAATCCAACAACAAAATTTGATACGCATAGATCAATAGCACTTGAGGGCAGCAGCAACGCTACAAAGGTAACCGCCGGGACGAGTGTTACCACAAGCGGCAATGTACCCGTAACGGGCAGCAACCGGTTATGTATAGCAATGGCCGGGGCTGCAAGTAGCGGCAGTGGGAACTACACTTCCTTTGTCTTCAACAGCGTCACCATGACGCAGAAGTTCACCCATCGTTTTTCCACCTATTTCTCAATTCATTGCGCTACACTATCCGACGCCTCTTTTCCTGGTTCTGCTGGCACGGTAACATTCACAATGTCAGCATCACAGAGCGGCATGGCGATATGGGCTGGCACCTATAGCGGCGTTGACCAGACCACTCCCACAGATGACGCTCCAACGGTTTCGACCGGAGGTGCAACACTCCCATCTCATACGGTCACAGCAGGAGATACGGGAGACATTCGCATCGCTTGTATGTACGGGGCTGATTGGGAAGAGGGGTCTGACGAACCGTATGTAGGGTCGGGCGAAACACAAGTATATAACACAGGCCCGTATCACGGATATGGACAGGCGTTCGCCGTTAGCGTCAAAACCGATGGCGGCAGTGACGCTATGGATTGGACTCCAGCCGCTAATTTTGGATGGGGGATGCGCGGGTTTAACATCAACATTGCTTCCGGTGCGCCACCATCAGTAGCAATACCTATTTTCCTAAAACAATACAGGGCAAGGAGGATATAATGCGGAAACTACTTTTAACACTGGCAATCTTGCTTGCAGCAATCCCGGCACTTGCCGTAACCCACGAGGTTAAGTTCGAGTGGGACGCCAACACGGAACCGGACCTTGCTGGATATACATTGTATCGCGCTGCGGTTTCGGGCGGTCCTTACACGGCTGTGCTTGACGTACCGGCACCGGATACATCGACACTATACACCATTTCTGGCGATTATAACCAGACGGTTTACTTTGTGCTGACAGCCTCCGACACATCCAACAATGAGAGCGGATTTAGTAATGAGGTGTTTTACAAATTACCGGCACCGCCAGATGTCACGCCACCGGCACCGCCGAGCGGGTTTAGGGTTTTCTTGAGCAAAATAATTCAGGCCATTATTAATTTTTTCACAGGCGGCGGGTTAAGGATTGGATAATGGACGCAGACCGCAGGACGGGCAAGGAGCGACGGACGATGGCGAACGGAATTTCACGCGACACTTATATGCACATGGA
>CAYTSO010000024.1:0-4789 GCA_964440545.1 uncultured Candidatus Saccharibacteria bacterium
TGACCTGACCCCCTCATAGGGATCCAGCCCTTGTGGTAAGATTTTGCTGGAATGAGGGAGGTGGATATGGCGAGGAAACGGTTCTTTCCGGAGCAGATCATCACGATGCTCCGCGAGGCGGAAGTCCTTCTCAACCAGGCTACTCCAGTCGCCGAGGTCTGTCGCAAACTAGGGATCTCTGAACAGACCTACTACCGGTGGCGGAAGGAGTACGGCGGGATGAGGGTCGACCAGGCCCGGCGGCTCAAGGAACTCGAGCAGGAGAATGCGAGGCTGAAGAAGCTGGTGGCCGACTTATCCTTGGACAACGCCATCCTGAAAGAGGTCAACCGGGGAAACTTCTGAGCCCGGCCAAAAGAGGCCGGGCAGTGGATCATGTGTGTGAAGTCATGGGCGTCTCCGAACGGCGGGCCTGTCAGGTTTTGGGCCAATCACGCTCAACCCAGCGGCATGTCCAGAAGGTCCCCGAGGACGAGGAGCGTCTGGTGGCCCAGATCGTGAGCCTGGCCACTCGGTATGGGCGGTATGGCTATCGTCGGATCACGGCCTTGCTGCGGAATGACGGCTGGGAGGTGAACCACAAGCGAGTCGAGAGGATATGGCGGCAAGAGGGGCTGAAGGTGCCGCAGAAGCAGCCCAAACGGGGCCGGCTGTGGCTGAACGACGGATCGTGCCTCCGGCTCCGGCCCGAGAGGAAGGATCATGTCTGGAGCTACGACATGGCGATGGACAGGACCACGGATGGGAGACCGATCCGGATCCTGGTCATCATCGATGAGTATACTCGGGAATGCTTATCGATGCACGTCTCCCGGAGGATCAGATCCGAGGACGTCTTGGAACAACTCTACGAGCTATTCCTAATTCGCGGAGTGCCTGAACATATCCGTTCGGATAACGGCGCCGAATTCACGGCGAACGCGGTTCGCAACTGGCTTGAAGAGCTTGGCGTGGCGACACTCTATATCGAACCCGGGAGCCCTTGGGAGAACGGCTACGTCGAGTCCTTCATCGGGAAGCTGCGGGATGAACTGCTCAACGGCGAGGTATTGGATACACTGATGGAAGCGAAGGTCCTTGTCGAGGGCTGGCGGAAGGGATACAATCGCTTCAGGCCGCATAGCTCCTTAGGCTACAGGCCGCCGGCTCCAGAAACCTGTATGGTCTCAAAATTCACTCAAGGGCTGGTGCATTGATGGGGGGCTGGTCAGTGACGGATGACGCGGGCGCCGTCTTTTGTACGTCATCAATAACCGAAAAGACTTCACGGGCTTCCCTGGAGGAGGAGACCTTTTTCGTCGCTATTGATATCGGCCCTGAGAATCCCGTATTGCGGGGAGGCGAACGGCTTGAAAAATACACGAGTTCTGATGATGAGTCTGCTAATTCTGCAATCCTGTTCTTTCCTTGGACAGGTCGGGCGTGAAGAAAGCAGACCGGGATATATCTGCGGTAGAGAGGGTTTTACAAGGTCTTCAGATGAGCATATTGTTGATGAATTCAAAGGAACTCGATACAAATTAATATGAAAATCGGGGTTTAATAAGTGGGACGAATACGGGTTGTCATCGATACATATGGCAGATCGAACAACGGAGGTATTAGATGAACGCTCCCATGTTCTTTCTAGCTCTGGCCATAATTGGGAGCACAATCGGGGCTATACGTCGATGACCATACATGGAGACCAGATGAGCCTTTCTTTCAGGCTGCAGAAGGACCGGCCGGTCCCCTAAGCGGCGTCCGCGCGGCCGGCTAGGGAAACAAATCAAATTGGTATTTGAAGATAATGCAAATGCATATTTATAGTGATTTATTGTATCTTGTTAAATAATAAGGCATAATCAGCCATGACTATCAATTGATATATCGACGGAGCCGCAAATGAGCATTGCCAATTCTAAGAAACTCCCTCCGTTCACGCACATAGACCTCAGGATCGTCACCCCCGAGTATGGATCCGATCTGACCGACCATATCATGCACCTTGAATACCTGAGAAGGCTGCAGTTGCTGGGGACCACGCCGGTCCCGACGTTCTTTCAGATCAAGTCCATTTTTCACACTCTCGAGAGCATCGGATCGGCCCGGATAGAAGGCAATAGGACGACCGTTATCGAGTATATTGACCGTAAGCTGGAGAAGAGGCCCCATAATCCCGATTCCTTTCGCGAGATCGAGAACATGGAGCGGTGCCTTGAATTCATCGACGACAACATCTCCGAGCGGGCGATTGACAGGGCCTTCATCTCAGAGCTTCACAAGAGAGCGGTCTCAGATTTGACCGAGGAGGGCAGCAAGCTCCCGGGGGAATATCGAAGAAGCCCGGTCCTGATCCGCAATTCGAGCCTGATCCCGCCCCCGTTCCAAACCGTCACGAGCTATATGGACGAGCTTTTCCGGTTTATCGCGCAAAAGGATGCTCCCAAATATGACCTGATAAAGACCGCATTGGCACACCACAGGTTCGTATGGATCCATCCCTTCGATAATGGGAACGGGCGAACAGTGAGGTTGTTCACCTACGCCATGATGGTGAAGTCGGGATTCAATATCAACTTGGCCAGGATCCTGAACCCGACCGCCATCTTCTGTCATGACCGGGAAGAATACTACGCCGCCCTTTCCAGGGCGGACCGGGGAGACGATGAGGGCCTCCTCCAATGGACCGCATACATGCTCAAGGGGCTTCTGCGCGAACTGGAGAAAACGGATAAGCTCGCCGATTATGATTATCTCAAGAGAGAGATCCTGGCCCCGACCATCGATTTCTCTCTGGAAAAGAACCTCTTGAACCATACCGAGGCGAAGATCCTTCGGCTGGTCATCGAGAAGAAGGAAGTCGCTAACGCCGATATCAAAGCCATCATCCCTGGGAAGGACATATCCGACATTTCTCGTATGATCAGGAGCCTGGTGGAGAAGAACTATCTGGTCCCGACCGAAAAGAACAGGCGGAAATACCGCATAAGCTTCCGTGAGAACAAGCTGATCCGGGGTGTCATTCATTCGCTGGACAATGCCGGCTTTTTGCCCGGCAGCTTGGGAGGATCGATTTAGTTCTCTCCCCGCCGGCCACTGGCGCCTGAACAGCGGCCGGCAAATTGGGCGCTAAGTTTCTTCCCCCGTGCCGCTGGCCGCTTTGCGTCGTCCGAGCACCAGATCGGACAAGAAAGTGCTCGTTTTTCTTTCTCGGTGAGCCTATCGTCCCTCGCCATGACTTCTATTCCTTTGACGGCCGGCTGCTGGCGGAATATGATGTCTATGGGAACTGTCTCAAGGAATACATCTATATGGGCAGTCGTCTCGTCGCCGAGTACGATCCCGCCACGTCCCAGTACTATTACTACACCCAGGACCAGATCGGCTCGACCCGCATCGTGACGGATGACGCGGGCGCGGTCGTCTATGCCGCGGCCCACGACCCGTACGGGGGGATCCAGCAGACCTGGACGAACGCCTTCGACCCGAAGCGCAAGTTCTCGGACAAGGAGCGGGACGAGGAGACCGGGCTGGATTACTTCGGGGCGAGGTATTTCGCGAACGCGAGCTATCGGTGGTTATCTATCGATCCCGTACTTATTACCGAACGGGCGATCGCTCACTCCCAGGCGTGGAACCTCTATGCCTATTGCGGGAACAATCCGGTGACATTCAGCGATCCAGATGGAAGGATCGTTAAATGCAGTGATTGGGCCGCTTTTGAGGCGCTAAAAAGATCTATTGGCAATGATACGCTGGCGAGCAAAATTACCTGGGACAGGCTTACCGGCATCGTGTCGATTGAAGATATCAAGAGCGATAATCTCAATTTCATCAGCCTTAAGGAACTAGTTAAGTCAAGCCAGGAAATTATTGTCGCCCTTGTAGACAGGGCTTTTTTTCAAGAGATGAAGGAGGGAGTTTATGAGAAGCAAGAATTACACCTTGGCTATGGCTGGAATGGGCTTGTTATTTTCCCAAAGAACGGATGGCCCGCTTCTGCTGTGCACGATGGGAGGAGCATCTTGGTTAGAGTAGCTCGATCCTTTTTCGGAAAGGATGATCCCGAACAAGCTCGGACCTTAGCCGAGGAACTATATGGACATGCATTTCTTTATACTCTCGGTGCGCCGTTCAGGCATGAGTTGCCAGGCAAAGACGGCTTCGTCAATAGTTATATAAACCGAATACGGGAAAGGAAGTATTGAAATGAGCTTTCTGATCATAGGCTCAATATGCATCGCGTTCTGTATGCCGGCCCAAAATGGGTCTTTCTTAGCGGCTGGGACTGAGCCGGGCCCGATCACAGATTCTCTTTCGAGCGATCCGTTTCCTTGGCCAAAAGATATGTCGGCCAATGATCCAAGCCTGGCTTTATTGGAATCCTATTATAAGGACCTATGCAAGCTTAAGATCGAGTTGACTCTCGAGGGCTTCAAAGTGGAGCCTTTGTGGGTGGATATCAATGCCGCGTTCAGTATTGTTTATCAATTTGATATTGGAGAGGATTCACGTCCCATTCATATCCTCTTGCTCGCAGGAGAAAGGCACATTGATCCCAAGGCTGCGGCCGCGTGCCTGGCGAAGTGGAGTTTTTCAGGGTTATTACCAAAGAAAAAATATATCCTGATTTTGAATTGGGAGCACATTAAGGGATATACATCGATGTCTATCCTCGGCGATGAGATGAGCCTTTCTGTCAGGCTGCAGAAGGACCGGCCGGTCCCTTAGGCGGATCCCGCCCGGTCCCGTCCGGCATGCTCCAGCGCCGCCGCGAGGCCGCGCGCTGAGCCGTTGGCTTTGCTTT
>CAYTSO010000025.1:0-4743 GCA_964440545.1 uncultured Candidatus Saccharibacteria bacterium
AGCATTACTTGTGGTTTGCGGCTGTAACCTCTTTGAATGGGGAACTTTCCTGCGCAGGATAGATAATTTTCTGATGGATTTGATGTGCGACCCGTACAACGTGGAAAAACTTCTCGACCAACTGATGATTCGCCATCTGGCAACCCTGGAAAAAGTATGCAATGCAGTGGGCGATATTGTGGATATCATCAGGTTTGGCGACGATTTGGGAATGACTTCAGGCCCGTTTATGGATGTTGAAATTTACCGCGAACTTTTTAAACCCCGCCATAAAATACTTTGCGATTATGTGAAAACCCACAGTAAAATGCACACGTTCATACATTCCTGCGGTTCCATTTCGCTCTTAATGCCCGATATGATTGAAGCCGGAATCGAGATTTTCAACCCGGTACAAACCAACGCCTGGCGCATGGAACCTGCTTTTCTGAAAAAGGAATTTGGGAAAGACTGTACTTTTTGGGGTGGGGGAATAGAAAACGTTGGAACGCTAAATACCGGCACTCCACAACAGGTGCGCGACCAGGTTTTTGAGCGGATGGAAATTTTTTCGGAAGGCGGTGGATTTGTATTTAACACTGTTCACAATATCCTGCCCGATGTGCCGCCTGAGAATGTTGTTGCCATGTATGATGCTGTAAAAGAGTTTAATAATAAACATAAATAATCATCAATGAAACCAAGAATCAATTTAACTTTTATGCTGTTTGCTGTGCTTGTCGTTTTAAGTTCGTGCAGTGTGGAGAAAAAACAGCAACCTGTTTTCCCCGAAGAACATGCTGAAAAACTGGAATGGTGGAAAGATGCCCGGTTCGGGATGTTTATCCACTGGGGCCCGGTTTCGCTGAAAGGCACTGAAATCGGATGGTCGCGCGGACGCGAAATTCCGGTTTCAACCTATGATTCGCTTTATCTGCAATTCAATCCCGTAAATTTTAATGCCGAAGAATGGGTGTCGGTGGCGAAAGCAGCTGGAATGAAATATATTGTTTTCACTTCGAAACACCACGACGGATTTTGCAACTGGGACACCAAATACAACGATTACAATATTATGAATACGCCATTTAAGCGCGATGTAATGGCTGAACTTGCCGAAGCCTGCCGAAAGCACGACATGGCGCTTGGTTTTTACCATTCCACCTGCGACTGGCATCACCCCGATTTCCCGTTAACCAGTCCCGGAGGTGGCGTGGAACGCGAAGTTTCAAATATCGACAGATATACCGAGTACCTGAAAAACCAATCGGTTGAAATAATTGAAAAATACGGGCCGCTTTTGGTGATGTGGTATGATGTTCCGCAAAGATTTGATTCTATACGCGGTCAGGGTGTCATTAACCGTATCAGGGAAGTTCAACCGGGAATCCTTGTCAATAATCGCACCGGCGCACCCGGCGATTTCGATACGCCTGAACAGCGGGTTGGCGGTTTTCAAAATACCCGACCCTGGGAAACCTGCATGACCATTGCCGACCAGTGGGCATGGAAACCCAACGACAGGGTAAAATCGCTGGAACAATGCCTACAGACATTGGTGCGTTCGGCTGGCGGCGATGGGAACCTGCTTTTCAATGTTGGCCCGAAACCCGATGGAACCATTGAGCCACTTCAGGTTGAACGGCTGAAAGAAATGGGGCAGTGGTTGCAAAAATATGGCTACACCATTTACGAAACCCGCGGCGGGCCTTTCAAACCTGCCGACTGGGGCGTGAGTACGCGAAAGGATAACACCATTTATTTACACATCATGAAATGGAACGGGGGAGCGCCCAAAATCACAATTCCGGATTTAGGGATTGAAATAAAAACCTGCAAGCTTGCACATGGCGGCGCTGTAAACCTAATAAAGGTGGATTCTGGATATACAGTGGAATTCGATATCCGGGAGATGCAACCCGTTAATACCATTGTTGAAATTGAATATTCAAGAAGTGTAATGGATTTGGAACCTGTTGATATTAGCCCGAATTCGCTTTCATACAACAAGCCTTTAACAGCCTCTTCCAATCCAAAAGGTCACTGGTCAAACCACCAGTGGGTTGAACTTAAGGCGGTTACCAATGGAGATTGGTCGGGTTCTTTTTGGGAACCTGAAGCCGGCGACAAAAATCCCTGGGTTGAAATTGATTTGGGGAAACCTGAAAAAATCAGCAAGGCAATTCTTTACGAACGGGGCACAGCAATCGCTGGCTTCGAAATTCAAATTCTGAAAGGGGAAAATTGGGAGACAGTGTACAAGGGAACTGAAATTGGCGCCAAATCAGAAATTGAACTGCAGGAGGTTACTGCACAAAAAATTAAAATGGTAATTACATCATTCTCAGGTGCACCGGGAGTTTACGAAATAGTTTTGTTGTAGTGGTTGAATAAAACCGGCCTGGGATTTCAAAAAATAATTTTTAGGACAGTAAAACTATTTAATCTTTACGGACGAATCCCGGATATTCAGCCTGCCGTTAAGCACAATTTCCTGAGGTACAAAATTACCTTTCGAATTGATTTGTTCAAGTAAAAGTTTAGCTGCAATCTGCCCCATTTCAAATGTCGGTTGTGCCACGGTGGTCAGTTGTGGATCAAGAAGTTCTGCCGTTTTGGTTTCGGTAAAGCCCGTTAAAGCAACATCATCCGGAATTTTGAATCCGTTTTGTTTCAGTTTTTTCATGGCGCCGATAGCAGTCATATCATTGACACAAAAAATGGCCTCGGGCAGATTTTGATTATCAATCAATTTTTGCATTACCCGTTCTCCATCTTCAATCATTAATCCGGTTTCAATTATCAAATCAGTGGTAACGTTTATCCTGTGTTTTTTTAATGCGTCAATAAAGCCCTGAGCGCGTTTTCGGCATAAACCCAGAACTTTTGGGCCTGAAAAATGAAAGATTTTTTTGTATCCCTGATAAATGAGGTGTTCAGTTGCAAAAAACGCCCATTTGTAATCGTCGAAAATCACTTTGGGAACATTAATTTCATCGGTAACCCGGTTAAACATCACCAGCGGAAAACCTTCTTCAGTTAATTTCCGGTAATAATCAATATTGCTTGTTTCCTGTGAAATAGAAATGATAATTCCATCAACCATATTGTTTTCCAGGGTTTTAATGTTTTCCAATTCATTCTCCGAAGACTCGTTTGATTGCATAATAAGCACCTGGTAACCTGATTTAAATAATACATCCTGAATACCAATAATTACTTCATGAAAAAATGGATTGATAAATTCAGGCACTACCACACCAATATTGTAACTGCATTGAGACCGCAGTTTTTTGGCAATGGGATTAGGGTGATATCCCATCTCCCTTGCTTTAGTCAAAATTAAATCGCGCGTCTCTTTACGGATGTCGTATTTGTCATTAAACGCCCTTGAAACTGTTGATACTGAAACATTCAGGGCTTTGGAAACATCTATAATTGTTACGTGTTTCATTTTGTGTAAAAATCTGTTTTCCACAAATATAATATTTTACGGAAACGTTTCCGAATTTCGAGAACGTTTCCGAAAACGTTTCCGGTCAAATAGCCCAAAGTATATTTTATTAAAGGTTTGAAAGTGATTAAGTTTGTTTGAATAATAAACTAAACTTTTGAACTGATGAGTTCTGCCGATTATTTAGTAATACTCGTTTTTTCACTCTTAATTTTAAGCATCGGTCTTTCCTTTTCCAAAACCTCGGGAAAGGATATGAAATCCTTTTTTGCTGCCGGTGGTGCGGTTCCCTGGTGGATTAACTCACTTTCCCTTTTCATGGGTTTTGTTTCTGCCGGAACATTTGTGGTTTGGGGTTCAATCGCTTATACTTCAGGCTGGGTTTCAATATCAATCCAATGGACGATGAGTATCGCCGGATTTTTGGTCGGATTTCTGATCGCGCCCAAATGGCACAAAACAAAATCGTTAACCGCGGCCGAGTACATTTCGAACCGGCTGGGAGTCAATATCCAAAAAGCATATTCATACATTTACCTGTCAATCATGGTTTTCATGACCGGCGTGTATTTGTATTCTGTTTCACGCATTCTCGAAGTTTCAACCGGAATACCACTTTATTTATCGATTGGCCTGTTGGGATTGATAGTTATTATTTACACAACCCTTGGTGGACTTTGGGCGGTTGTTGTAACCGATACTTTGCAGTTTGTCATTCTAACTGCGGCGGCCATTATCGTGGTTCCGTTGTCGCTCGGTAAAGTTGGCGGCATTCAGCAATTTTTCAGTTCATTGCCTTCCGAAGGTTTTTTCAATCTTTCCAATCACGAATACACCTGGAGCTTTCTCATCGGTTTTGGTTTGTATAATTTCTTTTATCTCAGCGGACAATGGGGATTTGTGCAGCGATATACCTCGGTTTCATCGCCAAAAGATGCCCGTAAAGTAGGCTGGTTATTCGGAGTTTTATATGCCGTCAGTCCAATAATCTGGATGTTACCTCCAATGATTTACAGGGCTTTAAATCCCGAATTGAGCGGACTGCAGGATGAAGGAGCCTACCTGCTGATGTGCAAGGAAGTTTTACCTGCCGGAATGCTCGGATTAATGCTCATCAGTCTGGTGTTTGCCACCAACAGTTCGGTTCAGGGCGTGTTGAATATTTCGGCGGGTGTTATTACCAACGATTTATATAAAGTCAGGTTTCCTAAAACATCAGGAAAAAGACTGATGGTTATTGCTAAACTGGCAAGCATTTTCTTTGGTTTGCTTACCATTACAATTGCCATGCTTGTTCCGTTTATGGGCGG
>CAYTSO010000026.1:0-4268 GCA_964440545.1 uncultured Candidatus Saccharibacteria bacterium
GCGGGAATGATCGCGATTACAGTTCCGTTCATTATTCATCCATTGTGGGATTATCAAAAAAGGAATTCGAAAATCCCCACTTTTTTTATACTGGTAGTCGTTCTCGGTTTGGGGCTTGCCGGTTTCGCTCTCATGATGGCGACTTCGCGCGGGATTTTCTTTGCTGTTGCCTGTGGGGTGGGGGGGTGGTTATTGTGGCGATCGGTCCAATGGATAGGTGTCAGATTCCAGATTAAGAAAGAAGCGGTTTTTCCTATCCTGCTTTTGATTTATGTATGTGCGGTTGTCATATTCCTATATGTAGGGCCGGCAAGTTCGGGCAGTATCTTTTCGGGAGATAATTACTATGGAAATGGAAGTCGATTAGAGTTGTTTGAAAGAAGTCTTTATTTGTTGAATGATTATCCAATCGCAGGAGGTGGATTGGGTTCGTTTCCGGGATTATTTTCTCAATATATATTGGGCATTCCCTACTTTTTTTTGCTCAACAGCCATAATCTTTTTTTGGATGTTGGGATTGAGCAGGGTCTTTTGGGGGGCTTGTCCTTCATGATCCTTTATCTTGCAAGTTTATGGGTGGTCTCGAATTCAATCGCACGGGATAAGGAAGACAGGGTAATTAATTTTGTTGTTCTATTTTCTTTGATTGTTGCTTTTGTACATGGCATGGTTGATGATTATTTATATAACGGTGCAGGAAGTATGCTTTCACTTTTTCTTGTTGGCTGGTCCGTGAATGTATCTGGACGGAACAGGGTAATAACTTGGGGCAGGTTTTATTTCTGGGGGGTTCGAGCCGTTGCAGTTATTTTGGTGCTTATTACTTTGATCAATCTCAAGCAGATTCGAGGGATCTGGTATGCAAATATTGGTGCAGTTCAAATGGCAAAAGTGGAGTTAAAAGACTTTCCGAATGCTGGATGGATTGGAGAAGATATTCTTCCAGAACTTAGCGTGGCGGAAAGAACGCTTCGTTCCGCCGCGCAATTTGATCCATCTAATCGGACGGCAAATCAACGCCTTGGCATGATCTCGATGTTGCGTCGCGACTTTACATCTGCTGTTGGATACCTTGAGACGGCACATATGCAAATGCCCAATCATAGAGGTATTATAAAAAATCTTGCATATAGTTACATTTGGCTTGGTGAATTTGAAATGGCTCTTCCCTATCTTTCTCCAATCCCTGAAGCTCTGGAAGAATTGGATGTATACCAATGGTGGTGGAGTACACAAGACCGGGGCGATCTTTCTGTGAATGCGGCCGTGATGTTGATATACATGAATGATGTTGACCATTAATATTGATCGAGTAAAAGAAATGAAAAACAAAAAATATCTAATTAATTTATTTATATCAATCCTGCTGATAACAATAACGCTCTTTTTTGCCATTCCAGAAACTGATGCACAAACTGATCAGGATTGGTCTGAGCCGGTAAATTTGTCGTTGTCTGGAGCCTCGACAGATCCAGTGATGGTTGTCGATTCAGAAGGTGTTATTCATATAATTTGGATTGATGAGTTTGACGGATACAAATATACGATGAGTGAAGACGGTGTGAATTGGAAGGCTCCGCAAAACGTAGATTATCCGTTTTCAATAGAGCAGGAGAATCAGCCGATATTTGTAGCTGGTCAAAGTCAATCCATATACGGTTTTTGGCTGGACGATGAGAATGCACTATATTATGGGAAAACAGTTTCATCGAATTTGGATGCGCCAACTTCTTGGACCGGGATTGGAAAGTTGGCAGATTCTGTACTGGCCTTTGATGTACAGATAAATTTGCAAGGTGAACTGCATCTCGTGTATCTGAGTAACTTTAGTGAACAACCGGATTTAGCCGGGGTTTTCTATAGACAATGGACAGGAACAAGCTGGTTGCCCATTCAACAAATCTATTCATCTTCCTACTTTCGGACCTTGACGCCCGGTGATGCCAATGTGCATCTGGCGGTAGCTGATAACATCGATACGAAAAATGTCTACATTGTCTGGGATGATCGTCCCCAAAAAAGAATCCTGTTGTCCCATTCGACTGATGGAGGAAATCTATGGAGTACTGCGGAACAGTTGAGCGGCCCAGAGGATGTTACTGGCGCCAATATTCCTTTCAATGTTGATATTAATGTTAATGGGGATGATGTTTTACTAGTTTGGCAGGTCGGAACTCCTGGAGGAGGGTGTACACAGTATAGCCAGCAGTTTGTAGGAGGCGGTGACGCACTTCAGCAGCCCTTGAAAGTGTTTGATGATTTTTCCGTGTGCCCTCAAAGGGTCCAGTTTGTGGGGAGTAGCGAGAATTTTTCTGTGGTTATGTTCGATTCTTCGGAAGATATCTCTTTTACCGCATGGAATGGCTCTGCTTGGGGTGCTGTTCTGCCGGCGAATGAAATATCTAGCTTTCTAAATCCGGTCACACTTGACAGCGTTATCCTTGGATGTCAAACAGTATCTGTTCACAACCAAAGCCTTTTATCGGTTGGTTGTGATATCGGAAAAGGTAAAGACATATGGTTTGCATCGCGCCCCCTTGGTGCCTTGAGTGATTGGTTCCCCACTTCTGAACAATGGTCATCGCCGGCCGTCCTCACAAGCACAAGTGAGATGTGTCAGGATAATGGAAGATATATTTCATGTTTACAGGTCGATGTCAGTGATCTGTCTACTGTTGCAGATGGTGAAAATAATATACATGCTCTCTGGATTCAATCGTCATTGGCAGAAGGTGGTAATTTTCGCTCAAATATCCAATATGCCAGGTGGAATGAGGAAACTTGGTCGAGTCCTGTTACTGTAGCTTCGGGAGTAAATGATCTGCCCTTGCAGATGGCAACCGGTATTGAATTGTCAGAGCGATTACTCGTTGTATGGGTGGATGGGATGAGCGGCGATATGTTATTCAGTTGGGCAAATTCGCTTGGTGCAAATCGGGCCTTTGAGTGGGAGAATCCGGTATACATACCATCTGTCTCACAAATGAACAGTTCTCCCGACATCCTTGTGGATGACTCGGGCAGGATTGTTATCGCTTATGCAGTTCCAATCAATGAAGATCGAGGAATATATCTTGTTGAATCGGTGGATGGCGGCCAGACATGGTCCCAACCGATTCAGATTTTCGATGCCAGTGCCGCCGCTTGGGATTTGGTGGATGCTCCCCAACTGGCTCTTACTGGTGATGGTCGCCTACATATGCTTTTTAATCAATACTCCCTGCAAGGCAGACGGCGTCAGTCGCTTGGGTTGAATTATTCTCAATCATCAAACGGTGGCATGACATGGAGCGAGCCCGAATCGGTTAGCGATCAAACTGTGGTTTGGAGCAAGATCTTTAGTTACGGGCAAACGGTGGTTCACAGATTATGGCAGGAAAAAAGACAGACCGAACTTGTCAACATGCATCAATTTTCCATGGACGGCGGGGTGTCCTGGAATGTTCCTGAAGTCGTAGCTGTTTCAGGAAAAAGTTCCAGCAGTCTGGTCGATGCCGTCATGGACGGTATAGGGAATATTCATTTTATTCAAGTTGATGAAAATGACAATATAATTGTTACGAATCACAGATGGGATGGTTCTCGTTGGGCGCATCAGGAACCCAATAAATTGAATGTTAATAAGCAAGTGATGCCGTCCTTGCTTTCTGCTGAAATCGATTTGCGTGGAAAACAGTTTCTGACGATTTTAGTCAATTATCAGGATTTCAGTGGTGCCTTGAAGAACGACATAATGAGTACGGCCCGATCCTTGGAAAGATTGGGTGAAATTCCAACACATCAACCGGTTTTGATCCCAACCCATACCGGGGATTTCATGTTTGAGGAAATATCAGAGACCCCGGAACTTCCAACACAGGCTCCCACTCCGGTAAATTTCAACAGTTCTCCCTCTTCACTGACCAGGTACGAGAATCTGGTTGGGTACTTTATTATAGGAATTCTATTAGTGATAATTATTGTTGTGTTTCGACCGCCTTCAAAGTGGCGAAAACTGAATGAAAACAAAAAGAAATAATCCTGATCAGCCTTTATTTTTTGCACTTGAGGAATAAACACTCTTATATACTCGATAGTTGTATTTTTAACCGCTGATGGCAAAATTGCGCAGAAAAGTTGACACTTTGCAGGAATATGTCACAAAGATTGTGTAAATCTGGCATTTTTCTTGCATATGTAAGGTTTTGAAACCCAAAATACAACACTCGAGTAATAGTATCTTCTCAATAATTAGGGGAAGAAGACAAGTCCTTCGCAGAACAGAAGTA
>CAYTSO010000027.1:0-4185 GCA_964440545.1 uncultured Candidatus Saccharibacteria bacterium
ACTAGTGGGTTAAGGTTAAACTGTACCTAGGTATAAAAGTAGGTAGGTCTTTGGTGGGTTCCTTCCACCTCATTTTTATATTAATACCAACTACCTTGCCTCCCGCAATTCCGAAATCCAGACTCCAACCAGACCAGGAATAATTAAAAATATTGCTGAAAGACCAACAATGGTCGTGATATTTACCAAAGGCATAATTATGCCTGCTAAAGCCCCCCCTGCTGGCTGAGCGCCATACATGATTGTACGTAACAGAGCAAAGGTGCGTCCCCTCATTGGCTCAGGAATAATTTTCATACGTAGCGTTTGTGCCCAAGCTGTCAACGGTGCGTCGAAGAATCCATAAAAAAGCAAACTTAATCCAACTAATAAACTGCTCATTGAGCCAAAAAGCGGAACTAGCAACACAATTCCAGCCAGAATATTTGCCACAATAATTGCCATTCCCAGGGTGATTGAAAACGTAACTCCCCCAGCTAAAACCGCTCCTAGTACCTGGCCAACAGAAATCGCGCCCAACAAAATGCCATAAAGTTCCGATCCTCCACCGGATACTTGGTTGGAATATATGGGCAGCCACACAAACATCATTCCATAACTTAGATTACCGATGGCATATATCAAGGTGGTAGAAAGCAGGACTTTATTAGCGACCAATAACCGAACTGCATCTCTTAAGTTATGCTTATTTACAATGATAGATTTTTTTTTCTCTACTTCAGAATTATCTTTAGGTATGATACGCACAGCCGCCAGGGAAGCAGCAAATAAGAAATAGGTTAGTGCATCGATCATGATTATATTAATCGCTCCAATGCGGTTTATCAAAAAACCTGCAATCGGCGCACCGATTACGCTTCCAACGGTCAAGCCCAACACCTCAAGGGCGTTGGCTGTCTCCAGGTGTTTCTTTGACACCATTGAAGGTACCAAAGATGGGCCTCCCGCAGCCGTAATCATCATCAACAAACCATAAATCCCAGCCACAATATAAATATGCCATAATACAAGTTGACCTAACCAATGAAGAACGGGAATCAATAAAACTATCGCGCCACGAAACACATTGTCTATGAACATCACCCTCCGTCGTCCAAACTTGTCGAGCAAAACGCCAGCAAATAATCCACCAATTACCACTGGACCAAGATATACTAAAGTTAACATGCCCAAGGCGCGTGCAGAATTGGTTAATTCATATACATACCAAGTTAAGGCAACTCGAGTCATCGTGTCACCCACAAAAGACAAAGTAAACCCTGGCCAATACAAGCGAAAAGATTGATTTCGAAATATTTCACGATAAAGAGAAAACTCAAACTTAGGCATATAAATCTCCATTAAATAAAGAATTTGTAATTGGGTTTAGCGTATCAGGAAAGAGATGGGAATCCCCCCCCTAAAAAGGGGGGATTCCCATCAAACTCACATCCCCACTACAAATTAGTTATGATAATTTGCGCAACTGAACTATCTCAATTCAATAATGAAGAGAAAATAACCTGAATAACATTAATTCGTTTGACACACTTACCCCCCGGGAATTGGAAATACTTCAACTAATTGCGATTGGCTTGTCTAATCGCGCCATCGCTCAAAAATTAAATATCACATACGAAACATCCAAATGGTATAACAAACGGATTTATATCAAACTGGATGTTCATAGCCGAACACAAGCTGTAGATCTAGCCAGAAAACTGGGATTGCTTGATGCTCAATCTAATCTCCCTCTTCGCAAAAAGAGTAATTTACCCGCTGAGATTGCCTCATTTATTGGTCGGGAGCATGAAATTGAAGAGATAATAAAACTACTAACATCTTCAACTCGCTTCCTAACGCTGATTGGACCAGGTGGTATCGGCAAAACACGGCTTTCCCTGAAGATTGCGTCCAGGATGCTGGATTCATATAAAGACGGTGTATGGTTTGTGGATTTATCGGCTATCACGAATTTGGATTTAATCCCTTCGACGATCTCTTCGGTGTTTAATTTAAAAGACTCACCAAATACAAATATTGACGAAACCCTGAAAAATTATCTGGCCTCGCGAGAACTACTGCTGGTTCTGGATAATTACGAACATATCATCAAATCAGCCCCTCTGGTTGGAGATCTATTGTCAGCCGCTCCGGGTTTATCCATACTCGTTACCAGTCGCGAAGTTCTAAAAATCTATGGGGAGCGTATCTATCCTATAAACCCCTTAAAATTACCGGAACAGGCTTCCGTACAAACCGCAGCCTCCCTCTCAAAATACGGGGCAATCGCATTATTCACACAACGCGCCGCCGCCGTCAAGCCAGATTTCATCATGACCGCGGATAATGCGTCAAGCATTGTTGAAATCTGCTATAAGTTGGATGGGCTTCCTTTGGCAATTGAATTGGCAGCTTCATACATTCGACTTTTCACACCGGATAAATTATGCGAACGACTTGATGATCGCCTAGGCACACTAACTGGTGGAGCAAGTAATCTCCCTCCTCGCCAAAAAACCATTCGGCGCACAATCGAATGGAGCTACAATCTACTTGATGAACAGGAACAACTGTTGTTTGAAAGATTTGCTGTCTTGGGAGGACAAAGTAGGCTCGAAGCAGTTGAGGGGATTTGCATGGGTGGGATTTCACTTAAAGCAACAGAAGGTATCCAATCTCTCCTTGACAAAAGCCTACTCGCCCAAAGAGAAGACCATGAAGGTCAATCGCGTTTCCGGATGCTCGAAACTGTGCGCGAATATGCTTTGGAGCGCTTAAATCTACGAGGTGAAGCCGAACAATTCCAACGCCAACATGCTGAGTATTTTGTTCTGTTGGCAGAACAAATCGAACCACAAATATTCGGAGGAAAAGAACAACTCGTATGGCTCAATCGCCTTGAAGCAGATCATGATAATTTACGGGCAGCATTAGAATGGTCTTTTTCTGGCAGCTCACGAGAGTTGGGTCAGAGATTAGTAGCTGCCCTGACATTCTTTTATTTCAGGAATGATCACCACCTTGAATTTGGTAAGTGGGTGCAAATTTCATTGGAAAATCATGAAGATAGCTCTCTTCATGTACAGGGGGGCATCTTTTGGGCAGCCGGTTTTCAATCATCTCTGACCTTGGAAATTGAACAAAGCATCCAATGGTTCGACAAAGCTATAACATTATGTCAGAATACAGGCCAAACAAGACGAGCAGCTTATTCAATCCTGTACAAAAACAACTTGCTTACAAATCAATCTAACCAGCATTTGGATGTACTAAAAAATATTTATGAAGCCCTGAATATGCTCAAAAATATTAATTATAGGCCTGGTGAAGCTCAAGCACTGAACATAATCGCTAATATCTATTACAGCAAAAATGAATTTATAAAAGCACTGAATGCTTACCAAGAGTGTCTTGATTTAGCATTAGAAATAGAAGATGAATTTCGTGAAGCAATACAATACTCTAACTTGGCGAGGGCACTAATTGAATTGGGAAAGTACGATATAGCCCGAACTCATCTGCAAAAAGGACTCATGCTAGCGGTAAAAACTGGATCCAAATGGTTGATGATGGTATACATCCAAGCCACAGCGAAACTTGCACATACTCAAGGGAACCACCTTCAAGCGGCAGCCCTCCTCGGGGCTAGTTTTGCAATACAGGAAAACATTGGTGTTGTAAATCAGGCTCACATGAAACCACTAATTAATAAATTATTGATATCAGTTCACGATGCGGTTGGTGATTCTCAGTATAAAGAAAACTACCAATTAGGTTTTGTGCTCTCGATTGATGAGGCTGTTGAAAAGAGTTACAGATTTTTGTCAATGTTCATCTCAAGCTAACAATTTGAGTTAAGTTATCTTGGTGTAATATGCCACTCAATATATTGAGTGGCATGAACTGTTCTCCAATGGGGATTCGAATTTACAAGTAAGATTAATAACCGAGTGCCTTTCCTCTTTGGGTGCATTTCTGGTGCAAACGGAATAGAAATTATAGATTGTGTGGACTAGAAAGACACTTTCTTTGCCTTTTCGTAGACTACTGATTTTTGAATTAATAATGTCTCAAATTTTGACGAAAACAAGAGAGAAAACGAGCTGATTTTGGGACATACTTTTTTCAAAACTCAGTAAATAGTATTACAGCGCAAGGTTACGAGTGAAAAGTTCCAATTGAGCGAGTTTTTTCTTGCGGTGT
>CAYTSO010000028.1:0-3996 GCA_964440545.1 uncultured Candidatus Saccharibacteria bacterium
AGCGGGGCTCCGGTGAACGGAATCTGGTTGGGTGCGGTGGTGTTGGGATCGGTGGATATCGAGATCGAGCCACCGCAACCCTGATCCTGGGCCAGTACCGTGGCCGGCAATGCCAATGCTATTGCCGCTGCCAGCAGGCTGGTCACCAGTGTGCCGGACATCTTGCCCGGGGCGCTCACGGCATCGGTGCCAGGGCGACAGCCTCTGCCGCGGCGAGTGTAGGGAAGTTCTCTTTTCATGATGTATTCCTTGTTCTGAATCAGGTGAGTTGATGGAAGAGCCTTCATGGCTGCGCAGTTGACGCATGGTGTATCCCTTGCCGGGCAGTGTCCGTGCGCTGGCTCGCTTAGCGGCGACTGTTGGGTAGCGCACAGACGGTCACGCGAGGGGGGTGCGATGGTGCGCTGGTCTGTGCAACGCGGATGCTCCGCTGTGCAGCAGGCGCCACCCAATGCGGAGACCAGCCATGCCCGAAGCCGGAGACGGCGCGCAGATTGCCGTTACCACCCGGGCAACCCGGGTTGTCACCGAGCGCCAGCGACAGAAGGCGCTCCTCAAGACCGGGGCGCTGCAGACCGCGATCTTCAACAGCGCCACTTTTTCCAGCATCGCCACTGACGAGCGGGGTGTAATCCAGATCTTCAACGTCGGGGCCGAGCGCATGCTGGGCTATGAGGCTAAAGAAGTGGTCAATCGCATCACGCCGGCCGACATCTCCGATCCCCGGGAAGTGCTGGCGCGCGCCAAAGACCTGAGCTTGGAACTCGGCACGCCCATCTCGCCAGGGTTCGACGCCCTGGTGTTCAAGGCGCGGCGCGGCATCGAGGATGTCTATCAGCTGACCTACATTCGCAAGGACGGAAGCCGCCTGCCTGCGGTTGTCTCGGTCACCGCCCTGCAGAATGCGGCCGGCGCCATCATCGGCTACCTGCTGATCGGCACTGACAACACGGCGCGTCAGCAGGTCGAATCCGAACGCAAGCGGCTGGATGGCGTGCTGCGGGAAAGCCACTTCGAGCTGCAGATCGCCAAGGAAGCCGCCGAACGGGCGAACCTGGCGAAATCCGACTTTCTTTCTGCCATGAGCCACGAACTGCGCACGCCGCTGAATGCGATTCTCGGCTTCGCGCAGTTGATGGAGACGGGTACACCCCCACCCACGCCCGGACAACAGGACAGTATCGAGCAGATCCTGCAGGCCGGCTGGTACCTGTTGGCGCTCATCAACGAGGTGCTGGACCTCGCGCTCATCGAGTCGGGCAGGTTGTCGCTTTCGCCTGAACCCATGTCGCTGGTGGAGTTGCTGTCCGACTGCCAGGCCATGATCGAGCCGCAGGCGCAGCGCGATGGCATCCAGGTTCACTTTCCCGCACTGGCAGGGCCATGGCTGGTCAGGGCCGACCGCACTCGTGTCAAGCAGGTGCTGGTGAATCTTCTGTCCAACGCCATCAAGTACAACCGCGTCGGCGGCCAGGTGGACCTGCGCTGCAGCGCGGCGGCGGCGGGCCGCATTCGCATCAGCGTGCAGGATACCGGCGAAGGCCTGGCGCCCGACAAGCTGGACCAGTTGTTCCAGCCCTTCAATCGTCTTGGGCAGGAGGCGGGCGCGCAGGAGGGCACCGGCATCGGCCTGGTGGTGAGCAAGCGCTTGGTGGAACTGATGGGTGGGACGATTGGCGCCGAAAGCACCGTCGGGGTCGGCAGCCTGTTCTGGTTCGAGCTCGATGCTGCGGACGAGCTGCAATCGGTGATTGGTCCGCTCGAACCCTTGCCGAAGGCTCTTACCCCGGCGCCGGCCGGGACGGCCTTGCACACCCTGCTGTGCGTGGAAGACAACCCGGCCAATCTGACGCTGGTCGAGCGGCTGATCGCCCGGCGGCCCGACGTCCGGATGCTGAGCGCGCGCGATGGCCGGCTCGGGGTTGAAATGGCGCGTGCGCACCTGCCCGACCTCATTCTGATGGACATCAACCTGCCGGGCATCAGTGGCTTCACGGCCCTGCGCATCCTGGCGGATGACCCGGCCACGGCGCACATTCCGGTGATCGCGCTCAGCGCCAATGCCATGCCACGTGATATCGAATTGGGGCTGGAGGCCGGGTTCTTCCGTTACCTCACCAAGCCCATCAAGGTAGGAGAGTTCATGGACACCATCGACGCGGCACTGGCGCAGGTGTTGAAGCACGCGCCCGCCCGCCCCTCCGCTACCGTCCCTGAGCACGCCGGGGGTGCCGCATGAGGCTTCCGGAACAGGACATCCTCGGAGCGCGCATCCTGATCGTCGACGACCAGAAGGCCAACGTGCGCCTGCTCGAACGCTTGCTGGGTGAGGCCGGCTACACCGCCGTGACTTCGACCATGGACCCGCAGCAGGTCTGCGCTCTGCACCGCGAGAACGACTACGACCTGATACTGCTCGACCTGCAACTCCCCGTCATGGATGGCTTCCAGGTGATGACCGCCTTGCAGGCCGGCTTGGCCGACAGTTACCTGCCGGTGATCGTGCTCACGGCCCAGCCGGGGCACAAGCTGCGGGCGCTGCTGGCCGGCGCCAGGGATTTCATCAGCAAGCCCTTCGACCTGCTGGAGGTCAAGACGCGCATCCACAACATGCTCGAAGTGCGCTTGCTGTATCGCCGCCTCGAGGCGCACAACGAACTGCTGGAGCAGACGGTACAGCAACGCACGGCCGAGCTGCGCGAAAGCGAAGCCCGTTATCGCAGCCTGACCGAACTGGCCTCGGACTGGTATTGGGAGCAGGACGAGAGCGGCAGCTTTACCAAGGTTTCGGGCCCGGTGATGGAGATGCTGGGCATCCGCGTCGACACCCTGGAAGGCAAATCCGAAGCCGACGCAGCGGACGACAGCGGCTGGAACGAGGCCGAGCGCGCCACCTTGCGTGCCGCCATAGCGGCACGAGAGCCGTTCCTGGACTTCACCTTCAGCCGCGTCAACGCCGACGGCTCCCTGCAGCAATACCGCGTCAGCGGTGAACCGATGTTCACCAAAGGCTGCCGCTTCATCGGTTATCGCGGCATCGGCGTGGAAGTCACCCCCCGTGCCGGCAACCTGGCTTAGTGCCGGCCGGTGCTGAATCGCGAGCCCAAGCGTGGCCACGTCCAGAACCAGTTGCTGGCGTCCCTGCCCAGCGCGGAGTTCGATCTGCTGGCCGAGCATCTCGAGCCGGTGACGCTGGCCCTGGGGGATATGCTCTACGAGCCGCACCAGCAGATGCACCATGCCATTTTTCCCACCAGCGCAGTGATTTCGCTGCACTACGTGACCCTCAACGGGTCCACGGCCGAGATCGCCGGCGTAGGGCATGAGGGTGTGGTCGGCATCGCGCTGTTCATGGGTGGCGACACCACGCCCAGCTCGGCGGTTGTGCAGACGGCGGGCCACGCCTGGCGCCTGGATCGTCATGTGTTCGAGGCAGCGTTCGAGCGTCCCGGCGTGATGCAAGGCCTGCTGTTGCGCTATGCGCAGGCGCTGATCGCGCAGGTCTCGCAGACGGCGGCCTGCAACCGTCACCATTCGGTGGACCAGCAACTCTGCCGCTTACTGCTGCTGGCGCTGGACCGCGCGCCGGGTCGCGACCTGGTCATGACCCAGGAACTGGTGGCCAACATGATGGGCGTGCGCCGTGAAAGCGTTACCGAAGCGGCCGGAAATTTGCAGCAGTCCGGGTTCATCCGCTACCGGCGGGGACATATCACCGTGGTCGATCGGCAAGGGCTGGAATCACGCGCCTGCGAGTGCTACGGCATGATGAAGAGGGAACTCGACCGCCTGCTCTGCGATTCGCAGTACCGCCCGGATCGCGCCAGCGGCGCGTTGATCAGCAGTGGGTAGAACCCCCGACTTATCGGATTGTCGTGCCCGCTGGTGGTGAATTTCCGCTAGCGTGTCGTCGCCGTTGGCATTGTGCCATTGTGTCATTGCTTACCGGTATTTCTCTGCCTCTGCCAAAGCAGCGTCGCGATCAGCTATTGCTTC
>CAYTSO010000029.1:0-3928 GCA_964440545.1 uncultured Candidatus Saccharibacteria bacterium
TGACCTTTCCCCCTCAGCGGACACACGCGTCGTGCGAGGTTAAGGGTTGATTTTTGATTATCCGATGCGCTCGGACAACCTCCTTGGGTGTTCGATATTGCAGTGAGCTGTGCGGCCGCACCTGGTTGTAGTCCCGGCGCCAGCTTTCGACCACTTCACGGGCTTCATGCAAAGAGGCGAACCAGTGCTGGCGTAGGCACTCGTGGCGGAACTTGCCGTTGAACGATTCGATGTACGCATTCTGGGTCGGCTTGCCCGGCTCGATGAAGTTCAGCTTGATGCCTTTTTCCAGCGACCACTTCAGCATGGCCTTGGACGTGAACTCGGTGCCGTTGTCGCAGACCAGGGTCCCGGGCAGACGATCCGCCTGGCGCAGCGCCTCCAGGATGCGACTGACCCGCTGGCCGCTCAGCGAGGTATCGACGGTGATCGCCAGGCATTCCCGCGAGTAGTCATCAACCAGGGTGAACAACCGGATGCGGCGGCCATCGGCCAGCACATCGTGCATGAAGTCCATCGAGGCTCTCTGGCCGGGTGCAGTGGGCTCAACCCGGGGCAGTGGGCGACTGACACCCCGCCGGCGTCGTTTGGGCCGGCGCGGCAGTTGCAGGCTTTCTTCGGCGTACAGACGTTCTACACGCTTGTGGTTCACCGCCCCGAACTCCCGCCGCAGCAGGATCGTCAGGCGCGGCGAGCCAAACGCAGGGCGTTCATGGGCCAGTTGCCGGATACGACCACGCAGCGCCCGATTCTGCGCCGAGTCACGCGGTGGTCGATACCACGCCGTGCGCGACAGGTCCACCAGTTCGCAGCATCGCTTAATGGTGATCTCCGCGTTGTCGAGCATGGCCCTCACGGCCTTCCGTTTCTGTGAGGGCCTCAGTACTTTTGGCCCAAAGCGGCCTTCAGTGCCTGGATGTCGAGCGCCTGTTCGCCGACCAGCTGCTTTAAGCGCCGGTTCTCCTCGTCGAGCGCCTTCAAGCGCTGTACGTCGGACGCATTCAGACCACCGTACTTGGACTTCCAGCGATAGAATGTTTGCTCGGCGATCCCGTTTTGGCGACAGATCTCGGCGACGGTCAAACCGCCCTCCTGCAGTTTCAGGATGCGCGTGATCTGCTCAGGTGAATGTCGCTTGGGTTTGGTCATTTCGAGTTCTCCTCTTCATCAGTTTAAGCGGAAAACTCGCGCGAAGCGTGTTAGGCGTCAGGGGGAAAGGTCAGGGCCACTACCGCCGGTCGACTGCGTTTGAGAGGTACTTGATGCTGCTGATGCGCTAAATTCGTAACTATAACCAGCGAATAGGTCCTGGTTCATAATTGGAAAACTAATACTAACGTCAACACTTGGGTTGCCATATATAAGATTCATTACCGACCAATCTGCGTCCGTAATGGGGATGTCTTCACATTCATCCCTGCCGTATTCCATCAATGCGCCTTTATTCAGTATATGCGGGCTGCCCAAGAAATGGCCGATCTCATGCGCCAAAGTTGTATTAAGAATGAACCCTTGCGGTACGTTGCTGATGCAGTCAGTGACAGAGTTTATTGTGGCAGCAAACCACCTGATGTCTGGTCTTATGAAGGCGTTAACCTCATGCATCTCCATCACACACTTGTTGCTGGAGTCGCAGTTCAGAAAGGAAACATCTGTGTATTTGACAACGGCTAAATACGAAGTCGGCGTATTGGGAGGCCAGTAATTAAAATGCAGTTCGCTCCTACCGTTCGCAATCTGACCCCCTCCTTCATCGCCCGGACAATGTCCGTCCTCGTCCCCCTTAACGCAGTCGACTTGGTAGTTAATAATGGGTCCTAGTTCGCCGAGGTTCCAAAGATCCACTATTCGAATAATCTCGTCCCTTGTGAACCGTTCCGTGTCGCTCAAATTATACCTAGGCAAGTCCGTACCCACTGTGATGTTCGCAGGCAGTGCGGCCCAAAATCCAACTTTTGCATTTGTCGGAATACTGTCAGAAGGTTGCGCGCAGATTGGACACAATATCCAGAGGGCTATTGACGCCAAACTGGTTATTGGTTTGGTCATGTCACTTGCCCCCTTCAACGATTCGGCGTACGTTGGAAAGTGTGTATTGCGCCTTCCTTTTCGCCATGTATTCTTGTCGCGAAATGACTTTGCCGTCAGATACGAGTGCTGTTTCAGAGACCGCTTCTAGAAAAGTCTCAGGCCCAACTTCGTTGGCTTCAAACACCCCTGTGCTTTGTTCGTATCCCCACCAAACATCGTTTTCTGAATCGAAACTCGCGAACAGAACAACATTTGTACCTTCGCGAATATCAAATGAATAGCTTGACCATTGTCCCTTTTCTCCGATTCGACCTCCTTGGCTGGTTATCGTGAACAGGTGTCCAATATTTTCTCCCTTGAGGACTTCGCGAACTTGAATGCGGAAATCAGTCACTATTTCTTGGTAAACCACTACCCCATACTTGTCTTGGCCTATCAGCTCACGCCGGTATGACTTGCTACTCAAAACTTTACCCACGACTATTGCATCGCATTCAACGACAATTTTCTCGAGCGGCACTTCAATTGAGAGAGTCAAACCCTGCTCCGGCAAGGCACTCAGAAACAGCGAAATCGCCACAAATCCCAATAACCGGAGCGATAAGCGGCCAATACTGAATTCTCCTAACCGATCTTTCATAGCTCTATTCCTCGATATGATGGGACAGTGCGCGTGACGGGTACTGTCGCTTGTCGTCCTCTGGATACGGTTGAAAGTAACTTGGACAGCTTTAGAACCGCTTTCCGCTATGTCTTTATTGCTAACGTGTGAACACTAACAAAATTCTCCCACTAAACCGCCCGGGATTTCCCAGAGATTCGTTTCCTTGAAAGGTATTGAGTCGTGAAAACCCGCCAAGAATTGTGATTAGGCGGACACATGGTTGCCCATATCAATCAGCTGCACTTAACCAATTGACCCTCATCACACAATTGCTTTGTCTAATGAACCTAGGCGGGAGGAATCGCCTGGTATCTACACATACTTGAATTGTCCTTAAAACATCTGAGTGGGGGACAAAAGTAATGCTCGGTGCATTGAAGTTTGAATGAAGTCTGAGCCGCCCGGTTTTCTCGAAGGTTCGGTGCTGTAAGTCAACTCGACAATGGCTACTGATTTCCCCCGTGCAATCCACTCCACCGCGCCGCCATTTCCTTGTCCAGGGCATCGAGAGACAAATCGAGCAGTTTCGCGATCCGAAAGCGGTTTCGGCGGTAAAGAAGCATTCGTCCATGCTCCCAGCTTGCCCACGTGGCAGGATCGACATGAGCAAATTTCGCGGCCTCCTTGATTGACCAGCCCATTTCACGGCGCTTCGCGAGAAGCCGCTGAGAAAGCGTTTCGGGTGGGGGAAAGGGACAGTATCCCAAAAACCGAATAATCGCCGGCATGGCCGGTACAGGCGGCTCTGTGCGACCCTTTTCCCAGTTGAGCACAGTTGAAGGGTCAACTCCTAGCCGCTGCGCTGCCTCCCTCTGAAATAGTCCGAGTTGTATCCGCCTTTTTCGAATGTGATCTCCTACGGAGATAGGCACAAAATCATGAGGCTTAGAAATCAATGATTTAAGCGAAACCCGGGCAAATGGCAAAAAGGCAACGCGACCCTGCCCTTGCGGCTACGCCGGCGACCGCAGTGGTCGCTGCCATTGCAGCGCCGACCAGATCCAGCGCTACCGCAGCAAGCTGTCCGGCCCCTTGCTCGACCGCATCGACCTGCACGTCGAGGTCGCGCGGCCGGACCGCATCCCCGGAGGCGGCCCGGGCAGCCATGCGGGCCCAGCGCCCGAATGCAGCGCGGCGGTGCGCCACCGCGTGGTGGCCGCGCGCGAGGTGCAGCTGGAGCGCGCCGGCCTGCCCAACGCGCAGCTCAGCAACGCCCTGCTGCGCCAGCACTGC
>CAYTSO010000030.1:0-3745 GCA_964440545.1 uncultured Candidatus Saccharibacteria bacterium
GACCAAGAGGACTTAACTGCTTTTCCAAGATCAAATCGTCCCTTGGGGATGCCCTGCCATACCACAGAACTTGGCGAGAACGCGACTATCGTCTTGATCTGCGGATACCGGCTGCCCAGCAACAAAGCCGCTTCGGCACCTTTCGATCCACCAAGAATTGCAACCTTGTCAGCGACAATCCCTGACTGGGCAGATAACCAGGCGAATGCTTTCTCAAAGTACTCAAGCGGAATCTCTTCCAGAGTTCCGGGGAGACCCGGAGCCTTGAAATATGCCAGGGAAAAAATGGTATAGCCTCGTTGAACCAGCAAATCAACAGGCTGCCTGATCCTGCTCCAGGTCTTGCCTCCCTCGGATCCCCCCAACATGATGATTGCGTTCCTAGGCTGATCTACATCATAGAAAAGATCTGCCACTAATCCATCCTCAATTACCTCTCGTTTGATCATCGAAACCTCCTTGCTCCTGTACTAAAATTCCTCGCGGCTGAAGCGCCACGGCCCGATGACTGTTTGCGGGATGAAGGCGTTGGCTTGGGCGATGATCTCCTGACCGAGAAAGTTCTCGCGGTCGATCGGGGAACCAAGCACAAACAGGTATGCCATCAAACAGAGAAGGTCTTGATCGGGCGATCTGCTTTATCGGTCAGGTCAACCAACTCCAGCATCTCATTGACTCGTTCTTCAATGGCTTTGGCGGGCAGTCATGTGCTCATCGAAATGCGGTTCCTGTGGCAGGTAACCCACGCGGGCACGGATATCCACACTCTGGCTAATGCTATCCATCCCAAAGAGGGTCGCACTGCCAGCGCTCGGGCGGATCAACCCAAGCATGAGCTTGATCGTTGTTGTTTTCCCGGCGCCGTTGGGATCCAGAAATCCGAAGATCGAATTCTGTTGCACCTTCAGATCCAAAGAACGGAGCGCTTGAACTTTCTTATAGGTCTTGCTTAGTTCGTGAGTTTCAATGACACATGATGTGGACATACTGGCATCCATCCTTTCAATTCGCATTTAGTACAAGGCTGCGATCATGCCCCAGGTGCCCAACAGCACCAGGTAACCTGCCGCCGCCACGGTAGCCAGGGAATAGTAGAGCCGTTCCGCCAATGACCGTTGCTTGCCCTTCCAGGCCAGGACGGCCATGACCGCCTGGACGATTGTCAGCGCGATGCACAGGTAAGAGATACCGGCGTACACCCATGGGGCTGGCTCACTACTGGATGTCAGGACAATCGGGTTCTCGACGTAAAACTCTAGGCCAGACATCTTCATCAATGCCAGGGCGATCAGGGAGCACAAGAGACTGTTGACCCAGGCCACCCAGCCGGCGAATCTCGCCCAGCGCCAAGCGCGGTTGGTGGCTCCGCCCCGGCTGTTCTTCCGCCAGCGCAGCACGGACACGGCGACCAGCACGCTGAGCAGGATCCCCAGGCATGTCCACAGGATGCCGTACTCCAGGTTAGAGATCGCCGGGGTCAACATCGGGGCCAGCCGCTCATCCCGCGGCGTGGGGACGATGTCCCTGGTTGTCACGCTGACCTCACCTCTCACAGGATACAGGGCAATCCCCCAAAAGAGATTGTCAGGAGGCAGGCACTCCCACCAGTCATCGAAGGAATGGGCCGTGGAGGTGCGGTAATGCAGGCGATAGGTGCCGGCCGCGAGGTCGATCCGGTCGGTCTCCTGTCTGTTGACCACGCAACCCCCGGCGGGAAGAGCGCGCTCCGGTGTCATCTCCCAGATCAATTCCCCGGAGGAAACGTCCTCGATACCCCCATAGTCCACCTCTTGCGCTATAACCCCCATAAAGTATTGCCAGTATTCTCCCACGGCATAGATATCTACGGAGGTATCCTGCTCCAGGGTGAACTCGACGATGGCATAGGCGTCGTCGCCAACCTGCTCGATCTGGACCAGGGGGGACTGGGCGGTGAAGGCCGGGGGCGCGGCGGTGACAAAGGAGCGGGTGTACGTAGCGATCAACTCCTGGGCCGCTGCCGTTCTTCCGCTGAGCCGGTACGTCAGATAGCGATCGAGCAGTTCCTGTTTGGCAATCTCCAGGTTGCCGGCCTCGCGCGCAGCCTGCACTTGGAGGGTGATTGCCGCTTCATCGGCATTCCAATCGACCTGGTCGTCCAATCCCATATCCCGGAGGAACAGCTTGTAGAACGCCAATACGGCCGGGCTGCGCATGACGCTCGAGTCGCATGCGCAGACGTATTCCCCCAGGGCCGTAGAGTTGGTGAGGATGATCAGCGTATAGCCCTGGTCGACAAACTTCACATACAGGTGGGAGAAGGAGTCGTACCCAATAGCCCAGACCAGTTTTGTGCCCTGGAATTCCTGGACGAACCAGCCCAGCCCGTAGACGGGGGGATCGCCCGACGACAATTCCTGGGCGGTAAAGGCCAGGGCTCGGGCCTCCGGGCCGATCAGCTGACCCTGGTCCAGGGCGATGTCGAATTTGGCCAGGTCGGGTGCAGTGCTGACCAGACCAGCCGAGGCATTCAACCGAGAAAAGTACGTTCCATCCATCCCGTAAGGTATGGAGAGCCGCTCTCGGATGTGGGCGTAGGCGGGTTGGTCGACCATCGTGATCCCTATGCTGTCGCTCATCCCCAAAGGATTCAGGATGGTCTCGATCACCAGGGCGGAGAAGGGGCGGCCGGAAGCGCGCTCGATCACCTTCTGCAATAAGCCATACCGGTCCCCGTTGTAGATAAAGACGCTGCCCGGCTCCCTCTGGGACGTCATGCCGAACAGGTGTTTCACGCGGATTACGCCCGGGCTTTTGATAAAAACGCCATATTTCGAAACTGGGTCGTCCAGATTCACTTTTCCCTGTTCCACCAGTTGCAACAAGATGGTAGAGCTGAAGGTTTTGGTGAGAGATGCAATTTCGTATGGCGTATCTGGCGCTGCCGGGCGTTCGGCTTCCACATCGGCATATCCAAAGCCCTGTGCCCAGATCAATTCCTGGTCCTTGACGATGGCCGCGGACATCCCTGGAATCCCGAGTTCCTGCCGCATTTCTTCGAGATATCCTTCGAACATTGTAAGTTTTTCATCCAATTTGGCATCAGGATCGGCCCCGGTTGTGGAGGTGAATGGCGGGGACATACTTTTATCCCGGGTTTCCCCTCTTGCGGCCGAAGGCGCACCAAGGCTGACAAGAATCGCGATCGACAATCCGATTGCCAGTAGCAAAGAGGGACGAAAAGTGTTTGTGTTCATTTTTCTACTCCTTTATGGTTCTAAAACTCCTCCCGGCTGAAGCGCCAAAGGGCGATCCCCACTAATCATGACCAGGACGGGAGACAAGGGAGTGTTGGTGATAAAGACACTATTGGCGAGTAGCACAAACGTAGACAAACCCCATGCCACGAGGAAGGCAACTCAGAATGCCCTTGCCTGGGTTGAGTGTTGGATACCGCTGTGATGATGATCCCCGCCAGCGCAGGACCGCAGGTTGCCACAAATGCCAGTGGAAACAGCGGGATCTGACCCTTGTATACAGCGTTATAAGAGAATCCCAACCCCCAGGTGATCGCGAAGGTGATGAAGAAGAAGGCAGCGATTTGATGATGCTTGATCCAATCGGTTATCTTATTCATGTGAACATCCCCTTCTTTTTTTCTAAAATTCCTCGCGGCTGAAGCGCCACAACCCGATCCCGAGGAACAGGAGGCTCTCCAGCGCGACGACCACGATCAACATGGGTGAGTAATTGTGCGAACCCGTCA
>CAYTSO010000031.1:0-3637 GCA_964440545.1 uncultured Candidatus Saccharibacteria bacterium
TTCCTGGGGGTATCCCTGGGCACGGTTGACAACATGAGCAAAGCCGGGGTACTGCAAAAGCATTACCTGGGCAGCATTCCGAAGTTTCGCCGGGAAGAACTGCTTCAGGCCTTCGAAGGCTGGAAGAAGTACCAGCGTACCTAACATTTTTTCACCTTCAATTTTTGGCAATGGATACGATACAAATAAACATACCCGCCGGGCTGGATTTGAATAGCCTGGAAGAATGCATACTTCCCACAAACGGCACCCCACAGGCCCCACAGGCCCAGCCAGTGAACGGAAGCCGGGAAGTACTGAAGCTACTGCTGGAACATTTGCAGCCGGTTAAATTCGAAGATGACGATAAGCAGCCACTGAAGCAAAAGCACGCCATTGTATTAATCATTGATGAAGTTCTGGCTGCTGCCAAAGCCCGGAAGTGGGGCCTGGCAAAGCGATATGATTTCGTTTACTGCTATGCAGGCACCCACTGGCAGCAGGTGGATAAGGATACCCTGAAGGGCTTCATGGCTGAAGCTGCCCAGAAGATGGGATATTCCAAGCGGGAAGCCAGGTATTACGAATTCCAGCATAAACTTTTGCAGCAGTTCCTGGCAGTGGCAAACCTGCCAGAACCGGAAGCCAACCCGGATAAGGTGCTGGTAAATCTGGCTAATGGCACCCTGGAAATTAACGGCAAAGGGCCGAAGCTGCGGGAACACCGGGCCGAAGATTTTCTTACCTACTGCCTGCCCTTCGAATACAGCCAGCACGCCCAGGCCCCAAAATTTCAGGCCTACCTTCAGCAGGTACTTCCCCAGGAAAGCACGCAGAAGATACTGGCAGAATACATTGCCTACTGCTTCCTTCCTTCGCTGAAGCTGGAAAAGGTGCTGCTGCTTTATGGCAGTGGGGCCAATGGGAAAAGCGTTTTTTACGATGTAATTAGCGCCCTGCTGGGGCCTTCGAACATAAGCGCCTATTCACTGGCCAACCTGGCAGAAGAACACAATAGGGCAATGATAGCGGATAAGCTACTGAATTATGGCAGTGAGATAAACGCCGGGGCCATTGGCAGGGATTTGTTTAAGCTGCTGGCCAGTGGGGAACCTGTGCAGGCCCGGCTGAAATATGGGAATCCCTTCATTATGCAGGGGTACGCCCGGTTAATGTTCAACGCAAACACACTGCCGGCCGATACCGAACAAAGCGAAGCCTACTTTCGTCGCTTCCTTATTGTGCCCTTCAGCGTAACGATACCGGAAGGGCAGCAGGATAAGAACCTGGCAAAGAAAATCATTGCACAGGAACTGCCTGGGGTGTTCGCCTGGGTGCTGCGGGGCCTGGAACGGCTACTTCAGCAGCAGAATTTCACCCCATGCGATGCAGTGGAAGCAACCCTTCAGCGATACCGGAAGGAATCCGATTCAGTGGCCCAGTTCCTGGAAGAACCGGATAGCAAGAATGAAACCTACCAGCCAGCCGAAGAAGGGCCGGATTGGGTAGCATTGAAGCAGATATACAGCGAATACAAAAGCTTCAGCCAGGAAGCAGGCTTCAGGCCCGTATCTATCCGAACCTTTGCCGAAAGGCTGGAAAAGCTGGGATTTGCTACCCATAAGCGCAATATCGGTAAGGTGGTATTCTGCCGAAAAAGTGACGAAGTGACGAAGTGACGGCCAAAAAACATTTTTTTTTTCAATGCCAAAGCCATGAATCCAACACATCAAAATAGCTGCCTGAATGTGGAAGTAAGCGCCTGGGCTAACTACTTCGAAACCGAACACCCCAGGAACATCAACCTGCTAACCTGGCTGCATTCGGATAAATACGCCCAGCAGGTGGAAGCGATTAGGGCAGCAGGTACAAAGGAAGAACGGAAGAATTTGAAGGCTGTGCTGCCAGCCATTACGCCCAGTGGGGTATTCAGCCGAAGGGAAGAAGCCGGGCTTATCAAACATTCTGGGCTGCTTCAGTTGGATATTGATTTTGAACACAATACCCACATAGGCAATTATACCGAACTGAAGGCACAACTGGCCAGGCTGCAAAATATAGCCTACCTGGGCCTTTCCGTAAGCGGCACGGGCTTTTGGGGATTGGTGCCGATACTTTACCCGGATAAGCATAAGCAGCACTTCCTGGCCCTGAAAAGCGCCTTCCTGAAGATGGGGATTCGCATAGATGATAAGCCGGGCAATGTGGCCAGCCTTCGGGGTTATTCCTGGGATGAAACCGCATACTTCAATCACAGCGCCAAAGCCTTTAGCCTGCTGGAAGAATCCCAGCCGGAACAATGCCGATACAAGGCAGCAGGCCCTGGGGTGCAAGGGAATGAAGCCCAAAAGGTGGAAGCTGTTATTCAACAGGCCGAAGCTGGCAGGATTGATATTACCCAGGGAATAACCAACTGGTTTAAGATAGGCCTGGGCCTGGCTAAGGAATTCGGCGAAGCAGGCAGGGGGTACTTCCACAGGGTAAGCCAGTTTCACCCGGATTACCGGGCCGGAAAATGCGATGCTGAATACACCCGATGCCTGGCTAAGTATTCCCGTTCTTCGGTTACCCTGGCTTCATTCTTTGATATTGCAAAGGATTACGGGCTAACCTGGAAGGAACGGCTGCACAGCAGCGCAAAGGCACCACTGCCCAGGCCCAAAGCAATACAGGCCAGCCAGGGAGCGAATAAAGCGCCCCAGGAAGAACCGGCACCCCAGGCACCGGCACCACAGCAGGAAGCGCCCCAGGTATTGCCGGAAGGCATTCGGGTAGTATCAATCAATGGGGGCCAAGTGCTGGAAGTAGATGGGCTGCCCTGGCCCTGGCTGAATGATGTAGAACAGGAAGCAGCCAGGAAGCGCCTGGAAGGTTACGAACTCGAAGCACTGGCAGCAATTAACCCACTGGTTACTTCATTGGTGGAACGCCTGGGGCTGGAAGTAGAAGCATAATTTTTTTCACTCACAAAAAATTTATACAATGACAACAACGCAATTTGAACCGTCAAACGCTGTTATCGCTGCGTTCGGCTCCAAAGGAAAAAGTCTTTTGTCAGATGCCCGGATTTTTGAACAAACATTCGGGAACATTGTCAACCTCATGCGGGAAGGAAAACAAATTCCCGAACACGGGACGGTTGAACTTTGGCGCGCCTACCACTTGGTACAAACGCACAACAGGGTGCACGACTTCGAAGCCGGCCAACGCCTTGCCGCTGAAATGAAGCGATGGCTTTCGGCGAAGATAAAACTGCCGTACTACGAAGAATTGCAGGATTTTTTGAAAAGAACGCCGCCCATCGAAGCAAAATTCGAAGCCGTACACGCTTGGTTTTCCGAATAAAGATTACATTCATTCATACGCCCGGCAGGAAGAAAAAGGGCTTGCAACCCCTACCCCTGCCGGGGCTTTTGAAAAAGAACTTCTTGTTGTACCTTTTGCAGGGTTGCCGGAGTGGTAAATTTGAACGGCACCCTGCATTTTGGAAACCCGCATTCTAAAACAGAACAAAATAGAACAATACATGGGGTTTGAAAAAGGAAAACCAAAGACGGGTGGACGCAAGCCCGGCACGCCAAACCGCGCTACCAATGATTTACGGCAGTGGGTTACTGGTATGCTGGAAGGCAATGCCGAAAAGATTGAAGCAGATATA
>CAYTSO010000032.1:0-3430 GCA_964440545.1 uncultured Candidatus Saccharibacteria bacterium
CTGGTCGGGAGGTGTAGCTTATTTGCACCATGCCGATAATAAATTTAATAATTACCGGCATTCGGAAGAGCCGGGAACAATATCAAATAACATGATAAGTTCGTTTGTTCAAACCCAAAATGGAGATTTATTTGTTGGGACTGAAATAAATGGATTAAATAAATTTGACCTCAAAACCAAAACATTTCAAAAAATAGAAATAGCAGAATCAAAAAGAATAATAAATATAAAAACATTATGTAACGATAAACAGGATGGACTTTGGGTTGGAACTGCTTTTAATGGCTTGTTTTACCGTCCAAAAGGAATGGAAAAATTCATTCAGTTTGCTGTTGGAAAAGATGATGGACAGCATGTTTCGGCGCAGGGTATTTACGCATTGTGTGCTTCGGATTCAGGAATTTGGATAGGTACAAACTTTGGCGGCATAAATTTTTTCAGTTTCAAAACAAAACAGATTAGTAACAAATCAAAAGCATATCCTTTTTCACAATTAAGTAATGAAAATATTCGCACCATGACCCTTGATTCGAATAATAATTTATGGGTTGGGTCATTAAACGGTATGTATAAAATTCATTTGTCTTCGGGAAAATTAATTCAGTTTAACTACCATGCTGCCAATAATCATAAAACCACAAGCTCGGCATTTTATTTTGTTACAGAATTGTCTGATGGAAGAATCTGGATTGGTACCCGCTCTGGTGGAATAAATATATATGATCCGAAAACCGATAAGATAAGTTATTTTGATGCGCATGGATTACTAAAAGGAAAAGACGTTTATGGAATAATTAAAAGGTGGGAAGATAATATCTGGATTACAAGTAATGATGGTTTAATTCTTTATAACAGCAAGGAAAACAGATCCCGAAGATTTGATATTACAGATAGAATTCAGGGAAATTTGTTTAATCCTAATGCAATTTTTAAAGATAAGGATGCAAACTTATACTTTGGCGGAACCAATGGTTTTAGTATGCTGGAGCCCAATAAAATAAAACTAAATCAAAGGCCACCCAATGTTTTTATAACTCGTATTGAAGCAAACAATAAGGAAATAATTCCTAATCAAACCGCGATTAATAATTTTGAGGAAGTTATTTTACACCCGGGTGAAACAACATTGAATTTTCATTTTTCGACCGACAATTATTTATTACCCGAAAAAAATAAGTTTAAATATCGGTTAGTAAATTATTCAGATCATTGGATAGATGAGGATTATAGTGGATCTGCAACTTTTATTAACCTTCCGCCGGGAAAATATATTTTTGAAGTTAAAGCAGGAAATAATGATGGGGTATGGAATGAAAATCCAGCAAGACTGGCAATCGAGATTAAAAAGTTTTGGTATAAATCTGATTCGGCTGTAATTTTTTATCTGTTACTTATTTTATCCATCGTTGCCATTATTATTAAGTTTTATATGGAACGAATAAAACTAAAAAAAAGATTAACCATCGAAAAAATTGAACGTGAACATGAAGAAGAACTTCATGAAATGAAATTAAAGTTTTTCACAAATATTTCACATGAATTCAGAACCCCGTTAACATTAATAAACTGGCCTGTAAATAAACTGCTTGAAGCCCAAAATTTGAACGAAGAACAACTTAACCTGCTAAATACGATAAAAAGAAATACAAACCGTTTACTTGAGTTAATTAATCAAATAATGGACCTCAGAAAGTTAGAAAAAGGTCAAATTAAATTAAATATTTCAAAAATTGAATTGGTTGAATTTATTAACGAACGAATTTTAAATTTTTCGGAAGAAGCAAAATCAAAAAATATTGAGCTTTCTTTTAAACACGATAAAGAAAATTTTGTAATTGATGCAGATGCAGAAAAACTGGACAAAATTATTTATAACCTGCTGTCAAATGCATTTAAATTCATCCGTGAGAATGGTAAAATAAGTGTCGCGCTTTTTAATAACCATGCACCCGGTAACAATCATTTTTCGAATAAATTAAGTTTCGGGAAACTTGAAGATGAAAACTTTGCAGAAATTCAGGTTATTGACAATGGAAAGGGAATTGACAGCGAAGATCTTCCAAACATTTTTGAACGATTTGAACAAGCCAAACAAAAGAAAGCCATTAAAAACAGTACCGGAATAGGTTTACATATTTGTAAAGAGTACACATTGCTTCATAGGGGAGTAGTTATTGTACAAAGCACTCCGGGTGCTGGAACGCTTTTCTCGGTGCAGCTTCCGGCCCGGCAAAAAGCACAGAAAATATTATACGAAAGCCATGAAAAAGTTAAAAACATAAATTCATGGAGTGTACCTGTAAAATCAAACTTGCCAATTAAGAAACATACCAATGAGGTAAGAATATTGATTGTGGAAGACAACGAGGAACTCCGGAATTTTATGGTTCGTTTCCTTGAGCAATTCTATTCGGTAATGTATGCCAAAAATGGAAAACAGGGATTGGAGATGTTAAAAAAACAAAGTATAGATCTTACTATTTCGGATGTAATGATGCCGGAAATGGATGGATTTGAATTTTGCCAGAAAATAAAATCGCAAATGGAAACCAGTCATATTCCAGTAATTTTACTTACTGCATTATCTTCAAACGAAAATATGGCCACCGGGCTTGAAAAGGGTGCCGATGCATATCTTGCAAAACCTTTTGACGAAAATGTATTGTTGGCACAAATCAAAAATCTTTTAACCCAGCGAAAAACACTTCAGGAAAGCTATATTCACAAGTTCATTTCGAAACAACCCATTGATGTTGGAAACCTGGATAATTATTTTTTGAATAAAATTAATTCAACAATCGAAAAGAATATTGAACACGAAGACTTTACAGTTGAAAAAATGGCCGAAGAAATTGGAATGAGCCGAAGTCAGCTTCACCGAAAAATAAAACAAATAACCGGTGTTACAACTTCAGAATACATAATGATTGTAAAAATAAAAACAGCAACTTCCCTTCTCGCCTCAAAAAACTTCGCAATTGACGAAGTTGCTTTTAAAACCGGATTTAACAGTCATTCTTATTTTACCAAATGTTTTAAAAAAATTCATAAAAAATCACCAAAAGAATTTTTGAAAACGTTGTAGGAAAAATTTCAGGATTAAATTTTATTTTTCCCCTTCATACTCTTTTGGCTCAACTTCGCCGCGCGCCACACGCAAGGCATTCATTGCAAGCGCTTCCAGTTATTCTTCGCTGGGATAGAAATAAACCGGGGCAATAAAACCGGCCTTTTCTTTGATATATCCTTCAATACTTTTATTGAATGCTAGGCCACCGGTGAGCAAAATGGCATCAACTTTACCTTCCAAAACCACTGCCATTTCACCAATTGTTTTTGCCACCTGATAAAATAGCGCCTCCTGATAAAACTGTACTTTTTCATCACCGGGAAGTTCGTAAACCATCCATAAATTTCCCGGGAAGAAACC
>CAYTSO010000033.1:0-3168 GCA_964440545.1 uncultured Candidatus Saccharibacteria bacterium
GTCTTCGACCAGGTCGATCTTGTTAATTACAACAACACCCGAAGAAACCTTAAGCAGATCAAGGATCGCCAGGTGCTCCCTGGTTTGAGGCATCATCCCCTCATCCGCTGCAATAACCAGGAGGACTGCATCAATACCTCCAATGCCAGCCAACATGTTGGCAATAAAGTCCCGGTGACCTGGAACATCGATCACACCGAGGACTTCGCCTTGCGGGAGGGTGAACCAAGCAAAACCCAGGTCAATGGTCATTTCCCGCTCAATTTCTTCCTTTAATCTGTCAGGATGCATACCGGACAGGGCAGCGATCAGAGCAGACTTGCCATGATCCACATGACCAGCTGTGCCTATTACAAACATTCCTTTTCCTTAAGGGCGTTGCTTACCCAATTCGTTGTGTGTAAGGATGGATTCCTGGTATGTGCGAAGAATTGATTGGAATCGTTTTACTGACTCTTGAGAAATTTGCTCCAGAGAATCCTGGACAACCTTGATGGCGGTCCTTAATTCATCTATTTGTGGTTGAAATTTTTCTAATTCCCTATTTAATTCCCTATGTTGCTCTTCCTGTCCAAGAACATAGTTTGTCCAACGCTTTTGATCGTCGACTTTGAATGAGGTCCATTCCTGTCTGAAACGTTCATCATTTAACCGGTTGATCTCACTGATCTCATTAATCCGCCTGTCAAAACGCTGTGTGACCTCGTCGAGAGCAGCAACTGATTTATTTACCACTTTGTTTGTATTATCCAAAGTTGCCATTTGAGAATCAAGATCGGTATTGATATTTTCAATCCTTGTGAAGCGTTCGTTCCATTCTTTGAATACTTTGTCTCGTTCGATCATCTGTAAATTGATACGGTCAAAAAATGCAGATTGTGCTTCTCTTCTTTCCTTGTCCAGGTTTTGCAACTCATTAATGCGGTTCTCAAGGGGACGAAAATTATCGCCAATCAGGTCCATTCGACTGCGATTTTCTTCAAGACGTTTTCGCTGAGCTATTACCTCACCCTGCAGGTCAGAAATTCGCTTGGCATCCTGCCTGGTTGACTCTTCGATAAGGCGCAAGGAACGTTTGTAATCTTCATCGAAGCGTCCAACTGAAGTTACTTTGTCTTTGACTTCTTCAATGGCACGTGTCAATCGGGTGAATTCAACCTGGTGAGACTTAAGCTCGGTTTGGACATCAGTGATCGACCCGGATATAGGAACCAAATTGGTAACAGCCTTATTGACGTTTTCCAATTCAAATTTAAAGCGTTTAATTTGCTCTGCAGAAACTGAATCTAATTTTTCTTCTGATTCTTTGATCTTTTTAGTCAGATCAGTTTGCATGCGCTCTATTCTGGCGTCATATTTTTCAAAGGAAGATAATTTAATAGACAATTCAGAAATGCGGTCATCAGTTTCCTTTAATGACTGCCTCAATGAAGTGTTCTCAGATATCAAGGATTTAATCTGATTGAGTAAGGAAGCCAGGTCAGATTTATCTTTCCTTCGTTCATCATCCAACCATTGGACTTTTTTTTCGAGTTGGTTTAACAGATCTTGTTCATCAATCATTGGTCACCTAAAATTTATTAATAATGTTATTTGTTTTTATGATTATACACAGGTAATGAAGTAAATGCATCAATTATTTGCGTTGAGCAACAAAGCGTAACCAGCAACGCATCCAGTTTATTTAAGGAATTATCGGAAATCTCGTAAATGCGCCTATGATCTTTGTAAGTCCTGGAAGAAGGAGGTGAGGGAGCAAACCAATAAATAGGATAAAGAAAAATGCAATAGCTGTCGGAATCACAAAATTTGTTTTTTCAGATAATTTCCATGCTTTTGGAGTTTCATCCACTTTCATGAAATGCATCAGAACCCGGATGGTGAATATGTAGATACCCAGGCTACCGATAAATATCCATAATGCATTGAGAAGATCAGGTTGAGCTGCGGTAAACCAAATCATACGTTTTACGGGAAAACTTGCCAACAATGGGATCCCAGCAATACTTAGTTGTGCAACGATCAGGGCAGAACCAAGTATTGGATAAGTATGTAATATAGGGGGAAGATCTCCAAACTCAAGACTGCCGAAAGTTTCTTTGATCTTACCGAGACAAAATGCCCACAACCAATAGCCAACTGCGCGAGGTAGTAGCAACATACTGAACCAGTTTAATCCGCCCAGAGGGTTTAAACCAATGGCTAGTAGTGAAAAACCAGTTTCAATGATCACTGAATAACCGAATGCTTTTCCCTGGTTGGTCTGAAAAGTGACCAGTAAACCTCCCATTGCTATCATTAATGTTCCTATAAGTTGCATGGTGGGATAAAGTGAGGGAATGGACCTGAGCCAGGCATACCGGTCAAGAAATGCGATCAACATCATAAATAGGGTGGTGGGAACAAGGGTAAAAATGAAACTTGTCACCCATGGATGGGATGAACTGCCGATCATAGGCAACCATGAATGAAATGGGATGATGGCTAATAAGAGAAGGAAGCCAATTATGAGAGCAATGGTAGCCTGGTTAGTCAAAGGACTGTTTGATGGTGCTGATTCAATACCTGTCAAGAGCCACCCTGCGATCAAAACTATCGGAACTGCCAGAGATTGAAAGACCAGGTATCGTAAAACTCCGTTGGAAGTCTTTTCATTTGCAGGAGACAGCAACGGAATTGTTAATAACACAATGATTTCGATCAGTAATGCAGCGTATAGGAAAGGTTCAACAGATAATGCAGCAATCAGTAAAGCAGTAATCGAAAGAGCGATAGAGGGAAAGAATTTACTTAACTTGAACCAACCACTTCCAACGATCCATGCAGTTGAAAAAAAATAAATGATTGAAACAAAAGGTAAATTTTCATAGCTGATCTGTAGACTTCTTCCCAGGATCAGGAATGTGTCAGATACTTCTTGAGATGTTGAAACTCCTGTCTTGATTATGAATGATTCAGGAAAAATAACAGCCACAACTGCCAGCAGAAGTGCTATTGTTGCACCTAAAACACAGGTGAGTACTCGCCTGGAACTGGTCACTAACAGGAATCCAGCAAAAATCAAAGGGAAGATAATCCAGATTAATGGAGAACTCATACTGTGATATTTTCCTTTCCTTTGATGAGGAAATAAGAACCGACAAGGACAAATCCTAAATTGACAACTGC
>CAYTSO010000034.1:0-3136 GCA_964440545.1 uncultured Candidatus Saccharibacteria bacterium
AAAGATCATATGCGATATTTGAAGGAGCAAGTCCGTCGGTTCCAAGCTGCCAGTAATCGGAACTTGCAAGTCCCAGCACTCCGTACGAAGAGGGAAGATACCATGTGCCGTCAGCGGTAAGGTCCTGTGATGTCAAAGTTCCGGCAAATGTTCCTGCACCCGTATTATTGGGAGAAATTATCAAAGTATCGGCATTGGTAACTGTTGAATCAAGAGTAAACAATGAATCGGCATCAAGATTAAAGGTAATATCCGATGTTCCCTGAGGAGTAAATGCAATCCCTCCGTCGCTGTCAAAAGATGCAAACGCAGTTCCTCCATCGGTCAAAATGAAATCGCCTGTCCCGTCAAGATCAAAAGTAAAATTGTAGTTACCTAAGTTTGTTTCCGTTGTTTCGTCAAGATCAAGTGTTGATGCAAATTCGGTGTAATCGAGAATATCATCGGCTATGGATACATTCGCTTCATTAGCAGGATCTGCAGTAAGTGTAAAGTCGGTTGAAAAATCGATTGTATCGACATCTGTTCCGATGGCAGCGTCGTTATTCTGAACGTTGATTATTGCCGATGTTGCTCCTGCATCACTGGCACACTCCCATTCTCCGTTAGGTTCGTCCCATTTTAAGACCTGTCCATTGTCACACCCTTGCAGAAGTGTCAGTTCGTTACTCCCTGTATCTCCAAACTCAAGACCAGAACGGGAGGATGCAAGACCTGCCGAATCGGAGGCATCAAGAACTTTGACCGACAATGCTCCGGTATCAACTGTCAGACCGCTTCCAGTTATGTCGGTTATACCATCCGATCCAAGGTAAAACGTTCCGTCTATTTCAAGTGAGTCGGTGATGTAGAGATCGGATCCGTCTGTCACATTTGCACCGCCTGCATCTCCCGTCCCGATTGTGTTATATGCATTTCCGTCAGGTGTTGTATCCCCGAAGGAAAATACTCCATCACCGTAAACGTTTCCTGAATTTGCCAAAACAGCAAAAGTTGCAGTCTGTGTAGCTGTTCCGCCAACGTAAAGATCATATGCGATATTTGAAGGAGCAAGTCCGTCAGTTCCAAGCTGCCAGTAGTTGGTTCCTTCCGCATCGCTTCCGCAGGTTAAGTTTCCCGATCCGTCTGTTTCAAGTGCGGTACAGGAAGTGAAATCGGAAAGGGTAATATTTCCCGATGCTCCTTTGTCAAGAACAAGGCTCATGTTGGTCAGGGAATTTCCAATGGTCAATGATTCGGAAGAATCTCCAGTATCGAAGGTTAAGTAATTGTCAGATCCCTGCGCAATTGTTAAGGCGGTTGTTGAATTATCTATTATTGCAAAATTGGCAGCTTCCCCCGAAACATCGATATCCCCGCCTGTGACTATCAAATCAAGTGCGATATTCAAATCATCGGAAATGTCGAACTCACCGGGAGAGTCGTCCCAAGAAATATATTCCGTACTTCCGTCGTCAAAATAAAGATAGTCATCGTCATTCCCTGCGGTTGCTCCGAGAACCACATCACCCGTATTACTTATTTTGAATGCGGTTGTTCCGGATGCAGAAGCTGCTAAAATGTCTTCAGATTCATCCTGATTAAAAATTGCAACCGCTTTGCCCATTGTCGAAGTGTTTGTGTTGTCAACCGTAAGAAGAGCGGTCGGAGTAACGTCCGATCCGATCGATACTTTGCCGGCGGTTGAACCCGTATCAAGAATTATATTTCCCGAATTGTATGTTGAAAGAGTTAGATTGTTTGATTCATAGCTGTCCCCGACAAGGATGGTGAACGGCGCTTTTGTTTCAATCGACGAACTGGTCTGATTAGTGAATATCAAATCATATGCCATACTTACGTCTCCGGAGGATGTAAATTCATGAGGCAAAGCGGAAGTGATCTTTGCCGGGTCGATTGAGAAAAGTTCGGTGCTGTTGTCATATACTGCAAAGAGATTTCCGGTGGTATCCGCATACTGTCCGATGTTGATGCTGAAAAGGTCTCCTGAAGCAGTAGCCCAAGTGGTTGGACTCCAGTCAAAGTATCCGAGATTGCCCGTTGTTAGTCCCGTTGATGTCGATTGAATATTCAATAGCTTTCCTGTCGTCAAGGTTGTGTTGGTCAGATCAAGAACGGTCCCCGTTGTAATGGTATCGGATGTGATGTCCAGGATGTTACCGCCGGCTGTTTCTATACCGGCTATTCTCAGCTGAGCTGCGTTTGACGCGGTACCGCCAAAGTAAGTGTCAAGTGTGAGATTATACGGTGCAATCCCTTCGGTTCCCAGCTGCCAGTAATTTGTATCGTTAATCAGGGAGTCAAAAGAAACCCAGTCTGCCGAATTTTCATCTCTGTACTGAAGTTCTCCCGTGTCATCGGAGGCAGACAGTCTTATCCCTGCATCATTACTGCTCATGCCTGTTTCAAAGTAGAAGTAGGGAATATTTGATGCTGTATCAAGGTATATATAGTCATCGGTATCATTGTCGGATTGAAGCCTCAGATCGTCATCAGCGAGAAGAACCACGTTTCCCGATGTTATTGTTGAAACAGTCAGATCTCCGGATGTGGCTGAGATGTTGCTTGCTCCCGTTCCGTCGATTGAGAAAGTACTGCTTGAAAGCATGTCGAATGTCCCCGTCACATCAATATCAAGGTTTGCTCCTGCATCCATGTCAACAAGTCCTGCAGAAGTCAGAGCAAGAGTTCCTGAGGTTATTGTGGAAAGGGTCAGGTTTGCTTCCGTTACCGAAACATTGGATGCAGATGTTCCATCGACGGAGAAGGCAACGGAATCAATAGTCGTTGATGTTACATCGGCGCTTCCGATCTGAACACTTCCTGCACCTGTCGGATCAAGGATCAAAGTCCCTGTTCCGTTTGGAGAGATTGTCAGGTTGTCATTTGATACCGTGTCAATGACAGCAGCAGATCCTCCTCCCAAAGAGAGAGTGGGGGTACCGCCTGCAAGATTTTTGAATGCAAATTCGGCACTTCCTGTTGCGGTGTCACCGATTAATACATCGATTGTTGTGTTATATTGAGTGATGGCTTCACTGCCTGCAGTTAACTGCCAGTAGTTTGTTCCTGCAGATCCTATATCATCGCTTCCGCAGGTTAAGTTTCCCGATCCGTCTGTTTCAAGTGCGGTACA
>CAYTSO010000035.1:0-2965 GCA_964440545.1 uncultured Candidatus Saccharibacteria bacterium
GCGAAATGGCCTCGACCATTCGCATCAATGTCATCCTCGAGCGGGTCGGCGATTCCGCCGTCACGATCTGCCGCGCGGCGCTGCAGCTCGAGGGGCCACTGCCGGACCGGTTTTCCTCCCGCATCGACGGCCTGGCCGACGATGCGATCGAGATTCTCGCCGGCTCCCGCCAGGCGTTCCGCGAGGGCAACGCCGAGCGCGCCATCGCCCTGATGCAGGCCGCCAAGCGCATGGAAGGCCGCATGGAGGGCTTCTACGACGAGCTGTTCGCCGAGGACGACCGCATGGACGCGCCGACCATGATGGCGATCTTCACGGTCTTCAACATGTTCAAGCGCGTGGCCGACCAGGCCAAGAACATCTGCGACCAGACCGTGTACGCCGTGCGCGGCGTGGCCAAGATACCCAAGGTCTACCCGATCCTGTTCCTCGACCAGCGCGGTTCCGGCCTCGGCCAGCTGGCGACCGCCATCGGCCGCCACAGCTTTCCCGGCTCGGCGCAGTTCACGGTGGCGACGCCCGGCGGCAGCGACAAACCATCGCCGGAGCTGCTCGAGTTCCTGGGTACCACCGGCCTGCCCGACAGTGGCCTGGAGACGGAGCCGCTGGAAGCCCTGGCCCATGACTTTTCCAGCTACGTCGTGCTGGTCGCGATCAACGGCAAGGTTGCGGACTACGTGAGCAAGGTGCCGTTCCATTCCTCGGCCCGCAACTGGTCCATCCCGGCCGGGGCCGACCGCGCCGAGCAGTACCGGGCGCTGCGCCGCGAAATTACCGACCTGGTCACCCTGTTGGCCGGTGAAACCCCGGAACAGGGCTGAATGAATGGAGCAACCAGCACCGCAGGCCACCACGCGCCTGGACCCGGATTTCGATCGCCTGAACCGGGACTGGTACATCGACAAGGTCGTGCAGGTGCTGGTCTTTCTGGGCGGCATTTCGGCGATCGTCTTCATCATCGGGATTTTCGTATTCATCACCAAGGAAGGTTTCGGCTTCCTGGTCGGTGAATTCAGTTTCCGCGAATTCTTCCTCTCGCAGAACTGGCGCCCGACCTCGCAGACCCGCGAAACATTCGGCATCCTGGCGCTGGTCGCCGGCACCGCCAGCGTCACCGGCCTGGCCATGCTGGTCGCAATTCCCTTCTCGCTGGGCGCGGCCATCTTCATTGCCGAATTCGCGACGGGCAAGACGCGCGAGTTTCTCAAGATCACCGTGGAGCTGCTGGCCGCCATTCCCTCGGTGGTCTGGGGATTCATCGGCCTGGCCATGATGAACCCGCTGATCATCCAGACCTTCGACGTGCCGGTCGGCCTCAACGTTCTCAACGCCGGCATCATCCTGGGCCTGATGGCGGCGCCGATCATGACCTCGATCGCCGAAGACGCGCTGAAGGCCGTGCCCGACCGCTACCGCGAAGCCGCCGAGGCCATGGGCGCCACGCGCTGGCAGGTCATTTATAAAGTCGTGCTGCCGGCGGCCAAGAACGGCCTGCTCGGGGCCGTGCTGCTCGGCGTCGGCCGCGGTTTCGGCGAAACCATGGCGGTGCTGATGGCCACCGGTCACTCCATCAACATCCCGACCAGCGTGTTCGACTCGGTGCGCGCGCTGACGGCCACGATCGCCGCGGAACTCGGCGAGACGGCCGCCGGCTCCACGCATTACCAGGCCCTGTTCACCATCGGCATCTTCCTGTTCGTCGTGACCTTCATCATCAACCTGGTGGCGGACCTGGTGGTCCGCGGCGTGCGCAAAGGATGAGCACCATGTTTGAAGCGACCGCGCTCAACCGCCGCAACCAGACCACGCAACGATTGTTCCGCCTGGCCCTGGGCGGCATGACCGCCATCCTGGTGCTGCCGGTGATCCTGATCATGGGCACCTTGCTCTGGAAGGGCGCGCCGGTCATCTCCTTCGAGTTCCTGTTTACCGGCCCGACGCAGGGCATGACCGCCGGCGGCATTTTCCCGGCGCTGCTCGGAACCATCCTGCTGGTGCTGGTCGCCCTGCTGGCCAGCGTCCCGCTGGGTGTGGCGGCCGCGATCTACCTGAGCGAATACGCGCCGGACAACGGGTTCACGCGCGCCATCAACCTGGCGATCATCAACCTGGCCGGCGTGCCGTCGATCGTGCACGCCCTGTTCGGCGTCGGCGCCTTCGTCATCTTCTTCCGCTTCGGCACCAGCATCCTGGCCGCCAGCCTGACCCTGGCCATCATGGCCCTGCCCGTGGTGATCGTGGCGACGCGCGAATCGCTGCAGGCGGTGCCCGAGGCGTTTCGCGAGGCCTGCTGGAACATGGGCGCCACCCGCTGGCAAACGATCCGGCGCGTGGTCCTGCCGAACGCGATTACCGGCATCCTGACCGGCGTGATCCTGGAGGTTTCGCGCAACGCGGGTGAGACGGCGCCGATCATGTTCACCGGCGCGGCGTTCTTCCTGCCGCTGCTGCCGCAGAGCGTGTTCGACCAGACCATGGCCCTGTCGCTGCACCTGTTCGTGGTCTCGACCCAGGTGCCCGACATGCCGGAAAACCTGCCTTATGGCGTGGCGCTGGTGCTGATTTCCATCGTGCTGCTGATGAACAGCCTGTCGATCGCGCTGCGCATGTACTTGCGGGGCAAGAAGAAATGGTGACCAGCGCACCGGCATCGCCCGGCGCGGCCAGCACGGAGCGCCGGGTCAAGCTGGGCGTCAGCGGCCTCGGCATCCGCTACGGCGGCGTGACCGCGCTGGAGGGCGTGACGCTGGATGTTCGGGAGCACGAAATTTTCGGCATCATCGGACCGGCCAACGCCGGCAAGACTTCGTTCCTGAAGGCCGTCAACCGCATGGACATGTTCAATCCGCACATGCGGGTCGAGGGGCGCATCACGTTCAACGGACTGGACACCCGCAAAGTGCGGAACGTCTACGGTCTGCGCCGCCGCATCGGCGTGGTGTTTCCGCTGCCCGTGGGCCTGCCG
>CAYTSO010000036.1:0-2959 GCA_964440545.1 uncultured Candidatus Saccharibacteria bacterium
AACTGCTGACCATCGAGCAGTGGGGCACGGGCAAGTGGACTTCGATGAATCAGGCTTTTTCTGGCTGTGCCAACCTGGCGGTGCTAGCTAGCGACGCCCCCGACCTCTCGGCAGTGACCGACATGAGTTACATGTTCTCCGGCGCCAGCGCCTTCAACCAGCCCATCGGCAGTTGGAACACCGCCAAAGTAACCGATATGGCTGGCATGTTCCGCGACGCCTACGCCTTCAACCAGCCCATCGGCAGTTGGAACACTGCCAACGTGACGAATATGAATTCCATGTTCTCTAGCGCCTACGCCTTCAACCAGAACATCAGCAGTTGGGACACCACCAACGTTACCGGTATGACGATGATGTTCTTCAGCTCTCGTGCCTTCAACCAGCCCATCGGCAGTTGGAACACTTCCAATGTAACCGATATGGCTGGCATGTTCTCCGGCGCCAGCGCCTTCAACCAGCCCATCGGCAGTTGGAACACTGCCAACGTGACGAATATGAATTCCATGTTCTACCGCGCCAGCGCCTTCAACCAGCCCATCGGCAGTTGGAACACCGCCAAAGTAACCAATATGGGTGGGATGTTCTCCGGCGCTACTGTCTTCAACCAGGATATCGGCAATTGGAACACCGCCACCGTGACCGGTATGTGGGATATGTTCGCTGGCGCTACTGCCTTCAACCAGGATATTCACAATTGGGACACCGGCAAGGTGACCAATATGGATTATATGTTTGCCGCAGCCAGCGCCTTTAATCAGAACCTCGGCGGCTGGAACGTCAGTGCTTTGATAAACGCTGAATTTATGTTTACCGGCGCGACGCTCTCCACCGCCAACTACGACGCCCTGCTCAATGGTTGGTCGGCGCAGACCGTGCAGCCCAATGTGTACTTCGACGGCGGAAACAGCCAGTACTGCGCCGCGGCAGCCGCCCGTGCCAGCCTGGCGGCGCGCGGCTGGGTCATCAGCGACGGCGGCACCACCTGTTCCACCCCCAGCGTCACAACTCAGCCGCAAAGCCAGAGCGTTGTAATCGGTGACAGCGTTCAATTCAACGTCGCGGCCAGCGGCACCCCGGCCCCCGGCCTGCAGTGGCAGGTCAGCACGGACGCGGGCGCGACCTGGACGGATCTCGACGGGCAGACCGGCACTTCGCTGTTCATCAGCGCTGCACTTGCGCAGAACGGGTACCAGTACCGGGCGGTTTTCAGCAACGTATTAGGCAGCGCCACCACCAGCCCCGCCACCCTGACGGTCAGCAAGAAGATGGCCACCGTCACGCTCTCCAACCTGATCCAAATTTTCAACGGCAGCCCCAGGCCGGTGACGGTTACCACCGATCCTACCGGGTTGAATGTGCTCATCACCTATGCCGGGTCCACCACGCCGCCTTCCGCGGTGGGCAGCTACGCCGTGGTTGCGGCGGTCAATGACGCCAACTACCAGGGAACGGCTTCCGGGACGTTGACCATCTCTAGCCTGTATATATCGACTGGTCTGACATCCCCGGTGGATCTGGGCAACGTGCTCAACAGCGCCACCGCGGGGCAGATGATCCCGCTCAAGTGGCGGCTGCTCGATGCCTCTGGCAACCCGGTCACCGACCTCGACCCTGCCAGCGTCACTCTGTCCGTCAGCGCATACAACTGCACCAACGAGGCGACTGTGGACTCGATCGAAACCTACGCGACTGGCACAACCTCGCTGCAAAACCTGGGTAACGGCTACTACCAGCTCAACTGGAAGACGGATAAGACCTGGGCTAACTCCTGCAAGAAACTGACATTGAAGTTCGGGAACTGGACCGTCGACATGTTCACTACCCTGTTCCAGTTCAAGAAGTAAACCGGCAAGCTCATTCCGATTCTGGATTGCCCGGTAAGCACTTCCGGGCAATCCTTTTTTCCAGCCAGCGTCAATAGGCCCACCAATATGATGGTAAAGAAAACTGCTCCGTTGAACTCGGTGTACTGGCTACTTTGGCCATCCGCTCAGATTTTTGAAGTAGAAGTATTTTCATTGTGACACGAGTGGACAGAGGTGGAAATTTGTCTCGACTTTTAACAAGTCCGCCATCAATTGCTTGACAGTCTCAGTGTACGCACGTAAAATGAGCAAGTCTTTATAGGAATAACACCTAAAAAGACGCAAAATCAACTCATTGTCAGTAGGAAAATAGTTACGCTTTGCGGGTACGATCCCCGTCGGGACCGCCAAAAGTATAACAAAAAGTCGACCCCAAAACGGGTCGATTTTTTGTTGTTTTAGAACAAAACACCTCATAATAATTAGCCCTTTACTAGTTACGCGTCGCGAACTCCATGAATCAGTATGTTTTATCGAACCCGCGATCCAATTGCTGCTTGCCGCCATCTATTTTGGATGTTTGCATTCACTCTTCTTATCCTATCGTAATTCGCCTCAATGGTTTGATCGTTTACGGATATAAATTTTGTTGCATGAGATCCATGACTTTGCCCCCTACCAGGGTTGGCAATTGTGTTCAAACGATACCAACCAATTACTTTTGGAAGTAAGGATTTACTTAAGCTATTGTAAGAAGCATTGATATTTTGCTTTGAACGTGTTGGAGATGACAGAATTTCACCAGTATTTGATGTTCATCACATTTACCTAGCCAAAACTCGGTCGAACTAACGGCAAGGTTTGTCTTGGGATGGGGAATATCAATGGCTGAAGTGCTTCTTTTTTGTCGGGTGATGAGTTGACCCGGCTGGATGAACGTCCCGCGCGCGCTGTCCGCTAAACGGAACGCCGCCCCTCATGGATTTGAGGAGCGGCATTCTTATTTCGTGTTTGAAAAATATCCAAGGAGCGCCAGCAAGAACTGGCGCTCCCCTTTTAGGTCAGCGTGTGTTGATGTTATTTGCCTTTGTGCACCACGATATTACCGGCGCCGATGGGTTGGCCAGTTTCATAGCCGGAGCCTTCGAAGC
>CAYTSO010000037.1:0-2947 GCA_964440545.1 uncultured Candidatus Saccharibacteria bacterium
GTCCGGGTCAAGGACTCCGCCGATATCCAGCCGGAGACGCGCAAGGCTCTAGGCAATGAATACTACGACCCGCGCAGTAACCAGGAGACGAATACCGCGGTCAACACGATGATCGAGCGGGAGGGGATCGACGGGTTCCTGAACCGGATCAAGTCCGACGACCCGCTGCTGGCGATGGAGGAGAAGGTGGTCGGCTCCCTGAACATCACCAAGCGGCTGGACGCGCTGGCCAAGGAATACGCCGCCAAAGGCGATACCGCCGCCGAGAACGCCATGCGGGACCGGATCTTGGACACGGTCGAAACCATCGCCGAGCGGGGCACCCTCATGGGTCGCGGTGTCCAGGCGTTCCGCACCTGGAGCGCCCTCACCCCCGAGGGCGTGCTCAAGGATTACGTCCGCCGGGTAAACCGGATCCAGACGCAAAAGCTGGCCAAGCCGGCGACGGAAATTGATGCGCTGGTGGACGAGATTTCCAAGCCGGAGTTCGCCAGCAAAGGAACCGCCGAAAAGGCCCAGCAGCTCAAAACCTTTCCCGCCAAGACCCGCGAAATCCGGAAGCTGTTGGACACGAACTTGTCCAAACTGGTCGATCTCTCCAAAGAACCCTTGCTGTTCGAGGAGTTTCTCGGGAGCGAAGTGGCCAAGATTCTGAAGGTTCCGGAAGTGAACCAAGCCTTTGCCAAAACCATAATGGCCAAGGTCGAGGCTGCCCAAAAGCTGCCGGAAGGGTTTGCCCGTGACTTCGAGTATTCCCGGATCATGGCCGAGATCAGCCGGGAGCTGCGCGAGAAGGGCGGCAAGGACGTGTTCGACATTATGACCGGGTGGTGGTATGCCTCCATCCTCTCCGGTCCCCCGACTCAGGTGGTTAACCTCGTGTCCGCCGCACTCAACACGATGGCCGATCTCGGGTCCACCGTCGCTGCCCTTTACCGGAACCCGATAGCGGTCCCGCTCCAGCTGGCAAAGGGATACGCCGAGGGGTTTATGAAGGGGGCGCGCGAGGCCAAGGCGATCTTCCTGAAGGGCGACTACAGCCGGCGCGAGGGCGGCATCTTCACCCCAATGACCCTGGAGCAGATCGGCCCGAAAGATCCCTGGTGGGCGCGGGCGTTGTCCGTCGGGAAGTTCGTCGGGCGCGGGATGACCGCGGCGGATATGTTCAACTTCAAGGGCGCCGAAAGCGCGATGGTCCGGTTGTCCGTTTGGAAAGACGCGCACCGCCGGGGGCTCCGAGGCAAAGCCCTGCGGGAAGAGGTCAACCGGGTGACGGGCACCGCGGCGGATTACAAGGCCGCGCTGGAGCAGGCCAAAAAAGAGGGCCTGACCGGGACCGACCAGAAGCGGCGTGCGGACGAGATTCTGGAGAACCGCCTGCCGGGAGAGGTCCGGGAAGCCGCGAAAGAGTTCGGGCTGGAAGCGACGTTCAACGAGCAGCCCTACGGGGTGGTGGGGGTTGTGGCAGACGGATTTAGCCGGTTCGCAACCATGTTCCCTCCGTTCCGCGCGGTGGTGCCGTTTGCCCGGATCGTGGCCAACGTGCTGAATGCGCAGCTAAACTACACCCCGCTTGGGTTTGCCCGAAAATGGTTTGGGTCGGGCCGGTATGGGATCAAAGATTTGCCGGGAAAATACGTGCGGGATTTCGTCGGGGAAGACGCCATCCGGATGCGAGCCCGGGCAGCTTTGGGGACAGGAGCGATGATCGCCCTTTACATCTGGGACAAAGCTACCGAAGGCCAGGAAGATAAGCTCAAGATCCACGGGCGAGGACCGCGTGGGGACGCGCGCAAATCCTGGCTCAACACAGGGGCGCAGCCCTACTCCATCGAGTACAAAGGCAAGTTCTACCGCTACCTGAACACTCCGCTGGCAATGCCGCTGGCTATCGTGGGAAACGTGCGGGACGCTCAACGGTACACAAAGATGAACCAGCGGGAGCTGGGCACCCGGGTTGCCACCACCCTGATGCTGGCCCCATCGACAATCTTTGAGCAATCCTTTTTGACCGGGTTCAACGATTTCATCGAGGCTCTCCGAGGCAACCAAGGAGAACCGGATCTGAAAGCCGCAATGGATATTCCGGCACGAACCGCCACCGGCTTGGTTCTCCCGGCCTTTCTCCGCTGGATGAACCGGATCTGGGACCCGACCTATTACCAGGCCGACGACATGCTGGAGCGGTTGGCGCGCGATGTTCCGTTCGCCCGAGGCAAGCTCCTGCAGCCGATGATAAACCGGCTCGGGGACCCCATCGTCGCCGAAGGCGCCGCCCGCTACGGGATGCAACGGTTCGTCGGCACGGAAAAGGATGACCCGCTCTGGAAGACCATCGTTAAGAAGCGGGCCTGGCTATCTTACCCGGCCAAGTACATCGTGATCGACGGCGAATCCTACCAGATTTCCACGGACGACTACTACTGGCTCGTGAAAGACAGCGGGCAACGAATCAAGTCGTTCCTCCAGAACAACTTTGAGGCGTTCCAGAAAATGCCCGCGGGGCAGGCCAAAGAGTGGGTGAGTGACGTGGTCGAAAAGCAGACACAACTGTCCCGGAATGCGCTCCGGGTCCGGATGCGGGGCGAGGTGAACGCCAAGAAGGAATGAAGGATTGCCCGCCCAACTTTAACGTGATAGGGTCCTAACTGAAAGGGTCGACGATATGCCAACCTGGTTACCGGAAAACAACACGGCGAGTTCGCAGGATGACGAGCTGCGGTCCCTGCGGAAGATTGCCGACATCGCCTACGACAGCGCCGGCTATGTCGCCTGTTCCTTTCCCGAGGGCAACCGGCCGCTCCCGGGGGATGATGCCACCCGGCTGAAGCGCAAGATTGTCGTCAGCCTCAACGGATAATCCCATGCCAGCCTACTATCCAGAGGGCGATTACATGCGGAGCCAGGACGATAACCACCGTTCCCTCCACAAGATGATCGCCAATTT
>CAYTSO010000038.1:0-2824 GCA_964440545.1 uncultured Candidatus Saccharibacteria bacterium
GCCACTGTTCATCACCGAGCCGCGCGAGCACGCCGCGGAGGAATCAGCGACGGACGCGCCGCCGGGCGCATCCGTTGCACGCAAGGAAGATTCGCTGCTCGGCATCCTGCTCGCCATCCGCCCGCTGTGGGCCTTCCTGGCGTACGACGTCTACGCGATGGGGCGGCGGCTGGCGGGCATCCAGCCGGACTCGTACTACGCGGAGATCGCCTGCGGCGTGGTGACCGTCGCCCTGGTCGTGCAGGCGCTGCTGGAGAAGGAAAACGGCAATGGCCTAGCCGCATTCCGCAAGGTGATCGCGGCGCATTCCTTCAGCTGGGTGGGCATCCAGACCACCTTCGTGTTCCTGATCGCTTTCCTGCAGCAGCGGATGCCGGGCCTCGGCGACCTCGACCTGGGGCGCGTCGGTTCGACCAGCTTCCTGGTGCTCAACGCGGTGGGGGCCGCGCTGCCGGCCTTGCTGCTGATGCCCATCGCGCTCCGCGTCGGGCGGGTGAAAACCCACGCCGGGTGCCTGGCGTTCATGACCACCGGCTACGTCGGCCTGTATTTCTTCGCCGCGACCCCGCTCCAACTCTACCTGCTGATGGCCGTGGTCGGCATCGGCTGGGCCGCCATCGTCAGCCTGCCCTTCGCCATCGTCTCGCAGAAGGTCAGCCAGGCGCGCATGGGCCTGTTCATGGGCCTGTTCAACCTGTCCGTGGTGCTGCCCCAGCTGGTGGTCAGCCTCGGCGTGGCGCTGATCGTCAGCCGCGCCGCCGACAAGTCCGTCATTTTCGCCGTCTCGGCCGCCAGCCTGGCGCTGTCCACGCTGGCCTGGAGCTTCGTGCGCGAAGACCCGCCGGCGCCAGCCTAGCCCGCCGGCGCCAGCCTAGCCCGCGACCCCCAGTTTGGCCAGAGCGTCCGCCAGGTAACGGAATTCCTCCTCCGAGTTGTACAGCGCCGCCGAGACCCGCAGGTAGAGCGCCCGGTGCGGCGGCCAGGGAAAGACCACCGCCCGGATTCCGTATTCGGCATGCAGCTTTTCCGTCAGCGGATGGTTGGCGTAGTTCGCGTTGGCCTCCTGCTCCGCGGTCCGCAGCGGCAGGGTCACCATGGCGGTCAGCAGGGACTCGGCCAGCACCTCCCGGGTTCCCAGCGCGTCGCAGAGTATGCCGCGCGCGCTCAGGGCCAGCGCATGGTTGCGCGCCATCACGGCGTCCCAGCCGCCCGGCAGCATGCCGCCGACGTGCTCGATGGCCATCGGTATGCACAGCCACGGCGTCGGGTCCCGGGTGCCCTGCCAGTCGAACTCCATGCGGAAGCGCCCGGCCGGGGGCACCGCCGCGGAGTAGCCGTGGCTGATCGTCAATGGCTCGAGCGACTCGCGCCGGTCCGCGCGCACATGGAGGAAACCGGAACCCTTGGGAGTGCACAGCCACTTGTGGCAGTTGCCCGTGACATAAGCCGCGTCCAGGGCGCCGAGGTCCAGCGGCAGCAGGCCGGGGCCGTGCGCGCCGTCGATCAGCACGTCCACTCCGCGCCCCTGCAACTCGTGCGTCAGCCGCTCGAAAGGCATGCGCAGCGCCGTGGGGCTGGTGACCGTGTCGACCAGGGCCAGCCGGCTGCGCCCGCTCACGGCCCGCAGAAAACCCTCGACGATGGGCTCCGGGGATGCGACCGGGAACGGGATGGCCACGACCACCGGCCGGGCGCCGGAGCGCGTGCACACGTAGTCGATCGCGTTGCGGCAGGCCTGGTAGGCGTGGTCGGAAACGATGATCTCGTCGCCGGGCGCCAGGGCCAGGCTGCGCAGCACGGTGTTGACGCCGCTCGTGGCATTGCTCACGAAGGCCATGCCGGCCGGATCGGCGTGGACGAAATCGGCCAGGCAGTGCAGGGCCTGCCGCCACAACAGCGGACCGCGTTCATGGAAAAACGCCATCGGGTCGGCTTCCAGCATCGCCCGCAGCCGCGCCTGCTCCGCGAGGACGGCGGCCGGACAGGCGCCGTAGGAGCCGTGGTTCAGATAGGTGATCCGGGGGTCGAGCCCCCAGAAGCGGCCGAATTCACTGCGCGGCGGCCGTCGTGGCGGCGGCACTCGGGCACGGCTCATGCGTGATTCCTCCAGCATAAACCCCGTGGGGCACGCAGACATTTTCTGCTACATTCGGCCCGGTGCAAGCATTGAGTTCATTCCTGCTGGTCGGAATCGGCAGCCTGGTCGGCGGCGTCAGCCGCTACGCCCTGACGCTGCTGACCCAGAACGTTTCGGCCTTCAGCCTCCCCTGGGGCACGTTGATCTCGAACCTGGCGGGCTGCCTGGTCATCGGGCTGGTCGCCGGCTCGGGCCGGACGGAACTGCTGTCGACCGAGTTGCGCCTGTTGCTGGCCACCGGCTTCTGCGGCGGCTTCACCACGATGTCCTCCTTCGTCTACGAACTCGGCCAGTTCGTGCAGGACAAGGAGTATTTCTTCGCGTCCAGCTACTTCGCCGCCACGCTGGTCGGGGCTGGACTGGCCTTCGCGCTGGGCCTGCTGCTCAGCGCAGCGATCCTGAGGTAAGCCATGGAAATCAAGGGACAGGCTGTTTTGCTGCGCATCTTCATCGGCGAGAGCGACAAGCTCGGCCACCTGCCGCTGTACGAAGCCATCGTCAAGGAAGCCCGCGCGGCCGGGCTGGCCGGCGCCACCGTGCTGAAAGGCGTGCTCGGCTTTGGCGCCACCGCCCGCATCCGCACCACCAAGATCCTCGACCTCTCCGCCGACCTGTCGCTGGTGATCGAGATCGTCGACGAGGAGGCCAGGGTCGGGGCCTTCCAGCGGCGGCTGTCCGAGCTGTTCG
>CAYTSO010000039.1:0-2782 GCA_964440545.1 uncultured Candidatus Saccharibacteria bacterium
TGCTTCCCGCCCACCAGCACAAGCCAGCGGTACAGATCTATTTGGCGGTCAGCAGCTCGACACCGAACAGGTATGATGAGATCGCCAGGTTTGTCAATGAGAATTTGGACTTGCAAACCATTGAGGCGGCCGGGATTGCGGCAGTCAAACTGAATAATACCGCCCAGCAGCGAAAACTGGCCGACAAAATCCTGCGTTCCTCCAATCTGCAAAGCCGAAGATCCTTCCTGCTGGCGCTGGAACATTTTGCCCCCCTGGGTTCTGCATTGCTGGGCGTGCCTGCCTGGAGGGAATGTGCCTACAAGATCATTCAGCTGGATTCCTGCTGGACAGGTATCCCCTCTCATTAGGTTTTTGGAGGGTGGCACTTGTTATGCGCAATCCTCCAATCGAATCAAGTCAGCATCCACCCTTGGCTGGAGTTGCTGGCATGACGCCTTCCGCATCCCAAAGGAAGTGCACCATTCGTGTCAGGCAATGAGGTCTGCCTCCCAAATTTATCACGTGAAGCATCCCCGGCATACAACACTGGAAACGCCTGCCTTGGCGAACGAACTGCGGTATTCGAGGTTTGGCTCGGATATCGCCGGGCAGGCCTATGCCGCCCATCTGATGAAGGATCACTGGTGGGATTGATGTTAATTCAAAATGCCGCCCGTCAACCCATCGTGTAAAATTGGCTTGCGATACGATCACGGTGGGAAATAGATTATCCATATCCAAACAAATTTGATTGGGCAAAGGTAAACACAGAAGAGACGGGAATCGAGCAGACCAGTGCAGTGGGTATTTTCCCTAACGGAGCCTCGCCTTATGGTGTCATGGATATGAGCGGAAACGTTTGGGAGTGGTGTTTGAATCAATATGGCAATCCTGCGAAGGTCGGATTAGGCGGAGGTGCTATCCGGGTGGTGCGTGGCGGCGCGTGGGGCAAGTATCAGAACTCTGCTCGTACAACCTTCCGTCTTTATCTCAAACCGTTCAACCGTTTCAACACCAGTGGTTTTCGTTTGGTTGTTGGTGCTCCCTCCGTGTAAACCACTGAACACCCCAAAAAGAGGTATTTCGTAATGTTACGCTGATCACTGGTTTGCTGGAACACCGGTCTCTATAACCCCCATCCCCTCTTCTACGTCCGGAAGATCACACCCCAAATGAAACTCACTCTCGTATGAGTGATGGCTGACACGGTGATCTTTTCGCTCTTGCGCCAGGCATAACCATAAGCCAAGCCAGCAGGGGTCGCCATGACAACGCAAGGCCAGTTGGGTGGATGATGAAAGCTTTACACCATCAACAACTTATTTGACGATCACATCCATTCTGATAACAGTCTTGGTAAACTCAGCAAATACAACATCTTACTTATCGGAAGCAGCCTCAACAAAGTGAGTAATGCTTCATAGAGAAGGAGAACGTACAACAACTCGAAAACCACCGCGATCGAGACGGTAGCTTGGTAAGTCGAAGTCACGATGGCTAGTATGTGCTAGATTTCGATTGCTACGCCATGAGCCACCGCGCAATACCCGAGTGGTACTACCACCTAGTCCAATGTTTCCCATGTTTCGATGTTGGTTTAGACACCAGTCAGAGATATTGCCACTCATATCTAAAGCCCCACAGCGAGCTGCACCTGCCGGATACATACCTACTGCTGTTGTACGGGATAAGCCACTCTCTGATGTGTTAGCCTTGTTGCCGTCCCACGTCGTTCCCCATGGATATTCTTGATCCGGATGTCCTCCAGTCGCGGCCCACTGCCATTCCCATTCAGTTGGGAGGCGGAGTCCAGTAAAATCGTCTAGAGTTTTTGATGTCAATTTATGAGGGATGATTGCCCAATTCAGGCGGCTATTCAACCAATGGCAAAATGCAACAGCGTCATACCAGGATACGCGGTGCAGCGGGTGGTTGTCAAACTTGAACCTTTGTTCGCTAGGTTTACATTTATGACCTTTATCAGCCGCTAACCCATTCCACCAACGGGGATCTTTAAATCCATCTGGTGAATCTACGAAGGCTTGGAATTGTTTGCACGTGATCGGGAATTTGGAAATATAGAATGCTGGTACTGTGAATGTTTTTTGTAAGATTGGAATTTTTCCGCCTTCTACGAATAACCAGACAATATCTGGTAAGCCTTCATGTTCTGTTTTATCTCCCCAAAGCCTTGTTTCTCTGTTTTCAAGTGCATTTGGAATCCAATGCTCTTCTTCATCTACAACTAGAGGGAGGATGTCATGCACTAATCCAACTCCAGATCGAGGATCACCCAACGCGTTTAGCCTCTCTCCAATTGCAGAACGGCGATCATGGGATGTAGTTGGATCTTCGATTTCTTCTAGGAGGCGAGCTGCTTCCAAACGGATGAATTCCTGGTCGGTTTTGTTCAAGCTTGGTGTCAATCTGCTTTGCATGGCATAGACCGGTTGCAAGCGTTCATCGGGCCACAGGAATTCTGGTTGGCGCTCATGCTTGTCCCACCAGTCAGCAGCGGTTCGCACCTGACGCAGGAGGATATGATCATCCTGTGTCTCTTCGATCCAGTCCTTCAATTTGGGCCAACTGCGGAAGAGCGCCTCATGCGCCACCTCCACCAACGCCTGGTCGTTCGCGCTGCGGGAAGTCACCAACAGGCGCGCCTTCACCAACGCCTCCACCAATTCACGGCTGGCTTCGTCTCGTTCCACGCGCTCAAGCAGGGCGCGTTTGCGCGCGGCGGTTCCGCTCTCATCCACCTCCAGCAGTTCACGGAAGACCAGCGGCAGAGTCTTCTGTG
>CAYTSO010000040.1:0-2713 GCA_964440545.1 uncultured Candidatus Saccharibacteria bacterium
TTGCGGGTCTGGAACGCGGCCACCGTCGACCAGCCGTTTTCCAGGAACAGGGCGCGCGCCTCGGCCGGGCGCAGGTACAGGTTCGGATACTTCGCCGGGTACTCGCCTTCCGCCAGGCAGGTGACCCGACCGGCCAGGTTGATCTCGCCCTGCGCCAGCACTTTCTGCACGCCGGGATGGGCGGCGTCCGTGGTCCGGTAGACGTGCTGGCATTCCAGCGCCTTGTCCGGCGCGTATTGCTCCGTGACTTCCATGATGGCGAGAATCTCGCCGCTCTCCCCGTCGACCAGCGCGACTTCTTCTTCGGCGTGGATGCGGTCGGCCAGGGACCGCTCGCAGGACAGCGTGATCGGGATCGGCCAGAAGACGCCGTTCGCCAGCTTCATGTCGAGACAGGAGCCGCGCCAGTCCGTTTCGCTCATGAAGCCGTCGAGCGGCGTGTAGGCGCCCATGGCCAGCATCAGCAGGTCGGAGACCTCGCGGCTGGTCATCGGCACCTGGGTCAATCCGCGGGCCCGCGCCAGTTCGCCGGCGCGCTCGGTCTGCGGGGCCAGCAGCGCCTTGAGGCCGTTGCCGCCATGGGGTTCTACCAGTTTTGACACGATGTTTGTCTCCTTACGTTTTCCGTACGTATTTCTGCTTGTGCGGGATGACGCCGCGCACGCCGCCCTTCGGGTTCTCGACGTCGCCCAGGTACCGCGGGATCAGGTGGATATGAAGATGCGGTATCGACTGGCCGGCCGCCGCGCCGACGTTGACGCCGATGTTGTAGCCGTCCGGGCTGAACTGGCGATCGATGATGGGCTTCAATTCATCCACCAGTTCCCAGATGGCTGCTTTTTCCGCGGCCGTCGCCTGAAAGTATTCAGCGACATGCCGGCGCGGGGTGACCAGGCAATGGCCGGCGCTGACCGGGTAGCTGTCGAAGTGGGCCAGGGCCAGTTCGTTCTCGATGACGAAATCGGGCTCGCCGCAGAACGGGCAATTCGGGAGTTCCAACATGATCTTGCCTTCGGTGCCTCTATTGGGGGGTCACTTGACGCCAACGGTTGTATTTTCTGTTAGCCGCTGAGATACTTCTACATTAGAAAATCGTAATGTTAGGTTCAATGAGCTGCAAATGGAAGCGTTCTGCCCATCACCGATTCGCTGAATAACCCCTGAGGAGACCCGATTTCATGTTCACAAGCAATCCATTTTCCGAGCTTGCGGGACTCATATCTCCCCTTGCGATGCAGGTTTACGTGATCGCCATGGTGATCCTGGTCGCGGGCGGCACGCTGCTGGACACCCTGCACAAGAAGAGCGCGAAGTACTTTTTCGAGAACACCGAGAAGCAGAAGAAAAGCGCCCGCCGGCAGGTCTCCGGAGGCGAGAAAGTCGTCATCGCGGTCAAGACCCTGGCGGTCGACGTGCTGGCCTCGGGCGAGTTCTGCAACCAGCGCCGCCGGGTGGCGCATCTCCTGGGGATGTACGGTTTCGTGCTGTTCGTCGTCACCACCGCCATCCTGATCTTCGGCTATGCCGAATCCGCCGCCCCCGCCATCCTGCCCGTGCTCTGGCACGTCGGCGCGCTGATGGTGTGCATCGGCGGCTACTGGTTCTGGCTCTTCATCCGGGTCGACGTCTCGGCCGAGGGCCATCCCTGGTACCGCGTGGTGCGGGCCGACCTGTTCATCCTCGCGCTGCTCGCGACCACCACGTTCGCGCTGCTCTGGTCCGTGTTCGGGGCGACCTTCTTCTTCGTCCTGTTCATCGCCGCCGCCACGGTGCTGTTCGGCACGGTGCTGTGGTCCAAGTTCGCGCACATGTTCTTCAAACCGGCCGCGGCTTTCCATAAGCGGGTGACCAAAGCCGACGGTTCACGCGAGAATCTGCCGGAAATACCCGATTTGACGGATCCTGCCGTACATGCAAGGTATCCGGATATCCCGGAATACCTGGGCATAAACCCGCCCAACATGGGCCTTGGCATCAAGCGCGAGGCACCCAGCCACTACTGAGCCGTTTCAAAGACCAGAATTTCTGAGAGAAGCCCAATATGCCTACTTTCGTATACATGACCCGTTGTGACGGCTGTGGACACTGCGTTGATATCTGCCCTTCGGACATCATGCACATCGATCCGACCACGCGCCGCGCCTACAACATCGAGCCCAACATGTGCTGGGAGTGCTACTCCTGTGTCAAAGCCTGCCCCCAGAATGCCATCGATGTTCGTGGCTATGCCGACTTCGCCCCACTGGGACACTCGGTACGCGTCATTCGTGATGAGGAAAAGGGTGTCATCGCCTGGCGCATCAAGTCCCGCAACGGTGAAACCGACCTGAACCTGCTGGCGCCGATTACGACCAAACCCTGGGGCACGGCCATTCCAAAACTGAAGGACGCGGCCGGGCCCACCCAGGAGCAGCGTGACAGCCAGTTGCTGTTCAACGAGCCGAAGTATATCCGCATGGATGACGGTGACATTCATACGCTGGCATCCGCCGGGCTCAAAATGAAAGCAGGGGTGTACTACTGATGGCCTACAAAACGATCGTAGAAGACAACATCGACATCCTGGTCGCGGGTGCTGGCCTCGGCGGTACCGGGGCGGCCTTTGAAGCGCGCTTCTGGGGCAAGGACAAGAAGATCGTCATCGCGGAAAAAGCGAACATAGACCGTTCCGGCGCCGTGGCGCAGGGTCTGTACGCGATCAACTGCTACATGG
>CAYTSO010000041.1:0-2689 GCA_964440545.1 uncultured Candidatus Saccharibacteria bacterium
GAGCTGTGCTTTTCGGGCAGGAAAAGTTTATCAAGCTTGCAAAAGAGATGAAAAAGGGATGAAAGAAAACGAGGTAAAAGAATGCTTTTCAAACGCCTTGAAAGAAGAGCATACGGCAGGCTGGAACTTAGAAAAAGCCCAACGCCTCAATATCTGCAACTCTTGACCTGACTGCTTCCTCTTTTTCTTTTGCATCTGGAAATGCTTTAGAATCTTCTTTGGCCCATTCCAAAAGATTTTGCTTATTAAAAAAGCCTACTCCGTATGAACTGCTTCTTGAATCTAATTTAGCTTCGTTATTTAGTCTTAAGACCTCAGTAAAAAGAAGGGGAAATCTCTTTTTCAGGATATGGAGAATTCTTGAAAGAATATCCACTATTTGGAAATGAGTATAATAACTATTATTGTATCTCGCACAAGTTAAAGCTCTTATTACACTTATTATGGTCATACCAGCACTATCACGTGATTGAGCGATGTGATAATCCAATATTGAAAACCCTTTTTTAGGGGTGTACATAAAATTTGAGGCTTTAGGATCTAAATTTAGTCCCTTTTTACTCATTTTATCTATTGTTCCGATTAATTGCGCTAATTCAGCATCAGTATACCTTGGTTGTGTATCCAAATTAAATTCAGAAATATTTTTTCCTAGCAAAAGCTCCATAATGGTTACAGAATCTTCAAATGAATAAGTAACTAATTGGGACAGGTTGGATACTCCTTTTCCTTTTTGCAGCTCTTTCACCTCCATGTTAAGCTGTGCAACGCTGCCAAATTTGGCAGCATATTTTTTCCCACCTACATCTATCATAAAAGCATAACCATTGGCCCCCCTGCCCAAATACCCCTCAATTTTTTTAGGGTCAAAATTTTTATCACCTACAGGAATTTTCATTTTCTTAATTGTTTTTTCAAATTTTTGCTCGTAAAGCCTATCCATCTTTGCGCGTAATCTTACCTGATTTAGATCAACCTCTTTTTCAAAACGCCTATAACTTTCTTGGTATATCCCCATTAGCTCCCTCAATTCAGCAGAAAAACTAGCGGGCAAGTTCGGGAATGAGATAGATTTAGACATTTGCCTAGCGTTTTGGAGCAGTATTCTTTGTTCCTTGCTCCACTTTGTGATATAGCTGCTGTCTGCAAACAATTCTATTTTAGCCTGAGTGGTATATTGTGCCCCGCCCACATTTTTGAAATTCATTCCTTCTAATTTCGACAAAATCTCCTTTGTCTTTTGAAGCAATTGGGTGATTACTTCTTCAAAAGATTGAACATCCATCAATGCGCTTTTTAAATCTTCAAAAGCAGCATCCAGCTTAGCTGGATCTTTTTTAGCATCTTTTAATTTACACTCAATTTCTCCGCCTCTGGAGCCTAATTTTTCCAAATCTGCGTTGTACACCTCTGCCTGGCTCAAAAGTTTATTTATGCCCTGCACTTCATGAGGGTAAATTTTAGCGAGGTACTTCTCAGCACCTAGGACTAAACCCTTCATTTGGCTATAGTTGCGGGCCATACGCCGCTCTATTCTTTCTTCGCTTCCAGTAATGCCTCCACGAAGTTTTCTTAGAATTTTCCTGATGCTGGATTCAACTTCTTTGTTGTTGCCTTTGGATTTTTCTTCTTCAGCATCCTTAATTAATTTAAACAAAACTTTTAATTCATAAAAATCTCTTACTAATAGTTTGAGCTCTTTTTTTTCCTTACCTTTAGCTTTTTTAAGCTGCTCTTCAGTTTCTGCAAGATCCATAAAAATTACCTATTTTAGTTTATGAAAAAAGGGTATATAATACTTTTTATTTTAATTTAGCGGCACGAATTGATAGAACCTGCCAAATTTAATAAATCTTTCTAACTGCTTAACGGCCGCCGAACGAACTCTTCGGACAAAGTTTGACCCCACTTTGTATAGTCAAAGAGCATAACAGCGATTATACTCAATATTACTCGGCAGCCTTTAAGAAATTTCTCGCTTAATTTGATTATTTGATAAAACACGTATTCCCATAGAACCTTTAAGATATTCTAGAGTTATTTTATGATGCTTTTTGTCCCAGGAATTAATACAATCTTTTGCAATGATTACTTCATAGTCATTTTGATACGCATCAATAGCTGCAGTTCTTATGCAAGCATGTGTGTTAATACCTGCAAGAATCAGAGTATCAATTTTTAATTTATTGAGAATTTCATTTAAAGATGTTTTGAAAAAAGCACTATACCTCTTTTTTACAATTATTTTATCATCTTTACTTACATTTAATTCACTAAGTATTTGAGATCCTTTTGTGCCTTCTATTGTAATTGATTGATTTCTCTTTTTCATCACTAAAAATGCATCTGATAAATCTGATTTAAATTCTTGTCTAACCCAGATTATAGGAATATCTTTTTTTCTTCCAATATCAACTAATTCATTGATTGAAGTACATAATTCAATTTTAATACCTTGTAGATTTTTGTTTCTATCAAAAAAATCATTTAACATATCAATTACAATAATTGCTGATCGCATATCAAATAATCAAATCTCAAGATATATAAATATTACGACAGCCTTCGTCATACTGTGCCTACGCTTCGCTTCGGCATTTTTTCTTGCAGAAAAAACACTTAACCGCGATTAGTTGCAATATTGCTCGGGCGGGCGCTTAAACAAATTATTTAAAGAGCATTTAATTTT
>CAYTSO010000042.1:0-2596 GCA_964440545.1 uncultured Candidatus Saccharibacteria bacterium
TTAAAAAGAAAGGGGCAACCCTGGGGTTACTTGCTGTCACGATTATTATTGGAGTAGTGTTTTTGGTGAACAAGTATTTTGAATGGGGAACAAAATTTTCTCATGGAATCTGGCCTGGTTCTGAGCAAATGTTAAACGAGTTCAGCCAGGGAGAAATACTTTTCTTCGGTTTGTACTTTGTAATGACCGGACTGCACGCGCTTCACATTATTATTGGGCTTATTATTATTTTATTTGCTGTAGTCCGCATTCAGAAAGGAACAGTTAATGAAAACAGGGCAGTCCTGCTCGAAAACGCGGGTTTATACTGGCATTTGGTTGACCTTATCTGGATTTTCCTGTTCCCTTTATTTTATTTAATTCACTAAAAAAAAGAAATATGTCAGAAGAAAAACATCATATTGTTCCTTACCGGGTTTATTTATTTGTATTACTGGCCTTATTGGGTTTAACCTTTGCATCAATTGGTATTATAAGTATCGAGCTGGGTGAGTTTACGGTTGCAGCAGCGCTTCTTTTTGCCTGTGTAAAAACATACCTCGTACTAACCTATTTTATGCACCTGAAATATGACAAAAAATATATTGTTGCAATGGTCATTTTTGTATTTGCCATATTTTTTGTAGTGATAGTAATAACGTTTTTAGATTATTTATACCGATAATTATGTATAGTCCGGAAGTTACACAAGCATCTAATTTTGTACAGGGAGTTGATACCGCATTTCTTATAGTTTTGGGAATTTCTTTCTTTTTCCTGGTTGGATTAACGGTTGTAATGATTTATTTTATTTACAGGTACAACCGTAAACGAAACCCGGTAGCTACACAAATTCATGGCAGCACATCACTCGAAATTATTTGGACAGTTGTTCCGTTTCTTTTAACAATGGTTATGTTTTACTATGGATGGGCAGGCTGGAAACCAATGACCAAAGCGCCGAAAGATGCCATGGAAGTTACCGTTTACGGCAGAATGTGGAATTTTAGTTTTGAATACGAAAATGGCAAACGTACTGACACCTTGTATTTGCCCAAGGATAAACCGGTTAAACTGAACCTGGTGGCGATGGATGTTTTGCATAGCTTGTACATTCCGGCGTTCCGCGTTAAACAGGATATGGTTCCCAACAAGGAAAATAACTTTATGTGGTTTGAGCCTCAGCGGGAAGGAATCTTTGAACTTTATTGCGCCGAATATTGCGGGTTACAGCATTCATACATGTATTCGTATGTAAAAGTGATGGAAGACAGCGCTTTTCAGTCGTTTATGGCAGATACAACAAAAGTGGCTGCTGCCGATAGCGATTCGCCAACTGCTACAGGAAAACGGATTATGCAAAACATAGGTTGCTTTGCCTGTCATTCGCTTGACGGAACTAAACTGGTAGGCCCGAGCTTCAAGGGAATCTGGGGAGCTGAACATACCGTGGTAACAGGTAAGGAAACCCGGAAGGTAACGGTTGACGAAGATTATATCACTCGCTCAATTTACGATCCCAATGCCGACGTTGTTGAAGGATTTATGAAAGGACTTATGGTTTCGTACCAGGGACAACTTTCGGAAGATGATATTGCAAACATTATTGAGTACCTGAAAACGGTACAATAAAAATTTTGAAATCAAAATTTAAAATTATAGCTGAACTGGGCAAAGTACGTATTTCTTTGCCCGTTTCTTTATCTGCGCTTACCGGTTACATCATGTTTACCGGCGATATCCATGCACAGGGCTGGCTTTTGGCTTTAGGCGTTTTTTTTATGTCGTGCAGTTCGGGAGCGCTCAACCACTGGCAGGAAAGCGATATTGACGCCAAAATGCCCCGCACCAAAAACCGGCCAATTCCCTCGGGTAAAATCAGCAGAAACGGGGCGCTTGCCGTTGCCGTTGGTTTTGCCGCTGTAGGCTCTGTAATTTTGATTTTATCAAATCCGGTGATGGCTTTAATTTTAAGTTGGGTTACGCTGTTTTCGTATAATTTGGTTTACACTCCATTAAAAAAAGTAACTGCCTTTGCCGTTATTCCGGGTTCGATGGTGGGCGCTTTGCCACCGTTGATTGGATGGGCCGGCGCCGGGGGAAGCCTGACTTCAGAAATTATTTTAATTGTGGCTTCATTTTTCTTTATCGGGCAAATCCCGCATTTCTGGCTTTTACTTTTAATGTTTGGCGACCAGTACAAACTGGCTGGCCTCCCCAGTTTAAACCAGATTTTTAACGATGGACAACTCAAACGGATTACCTGCACATGGATTTTTACCACAATTGCTGCCGCCTTGCTCGTTATTTTTTTTGTTTTCAGCAACTCAATTTTAATGTTCGTGCTTTTGTTTTATACATTTTACCTGCTTTTTTCGCTATCGATTGCGATGTTTTCGCAAAAGGAATTTGCAGTGCGCCCGACTTTTCTCAAGCTCAACCTTTTGTATCTGTTAATGATGTTTTTTCTGATTGCGGATGCGTTGCTGCGGGTTTCAAATGTTGAAGCAAATATCTGATTTATCACTTCACTTTCCCCGGGTTCTTTTTCACAAAGTCGCTCCAGTTTTTGTATTCTTTTGATTTTTGCGGTTTGTCGAGCTGAATAAAATGGCAA